>NZ_CABFPH010000037.1 GCF_902141845.1 Methylobacterium symbioticum
CGCCCGGCCCGGCTGTGCACGGCGCGCGCCGCGACCGACCTCGTCGCCGCCGCCCGCACCATCGCCCGCCACCGGCGCTTCCTGCGCCGGCTCGGCGTCGCGCCGTTCTGAAGGGGCAACCGATGCACCGGGACATCGCCATCGGCGGCGTGATGATCTCGCCCTTCGTGGCCTACGCGCTGGGCGCCTTCGCGATCCTCGTGGTCCTGCGGCGGCTGTTCAGCCGGATCCGGCTCGGCCGCTACCTCGCCAACCCGCCGCTCGCGGAGGCCGGGCTCTATGTCTGCCTCCTCGCCCTCCTGATCGCGACGCTGTGATGGCCGACGCGGACGATCCCCACGCCCCGAACGAGGCGACGGAGCAGGCCTCGAACCCGGCGCCCCACCGCCTCGGCCGCCGCGCGCGGCGGGCCCTGCGCCTCGCCGCGACCGCCCTGGTCCTGCTCGTCGCGCTGGCGGCGGCGGCCACGGTCTGGCGCTTCTACGTCGCCGCGCCCTGGACCCGCGACGGGCGTGTGCGCGTGCAGGTGGCGGGCGTCGCGCCCCAGGTCTCCGGCCAGATCGTGGACCTCAAGATCGCGGACAACCAGACGGTCAAGCGGGGCGACATCCTCTACGTCATCGAGGCGTTCGACTTCGAGGTGGCGGTGACCCAGGCCGAGGCCGAGGTGAAGAACCGCGAGGCCGACCTGCAGGTGAAGCAGGCCCAGTCGGTGCGGCGGCAGGAGCTCTCCACCGTCTCGACCTCGGTGGAGGAGAAGCAGCAATTCGCCGGCACCGCCAAGATCGCCGAGGCGGCGCTGGAGACGGCCAAGGCCCAGCTCGCCCAGGCCCGGGTCAACCTGCAGCGCACCACGGTGCGCGCGCCGGTGAACGGGCGCGTCACCAACCTGCTCCTGCGCGTCGGGGACTACGCCAGCCAGGGCAGCGTCAACGTCCGGGTGATCGACACCGATTCCTTCTGGATCGACGGCTATTTCGAGGAGACCAAGATGGCCGCGATCCGGGTGGGCGACCCGGCCGAGATGGCCCTGATGGGCTACGACGCGCCCCTGCGCGGCACGGTGGAGAGCATCACCCTCGGCATCGCGACCGCGAATGCCGCGCCGAGCACGCAGGGGCTGCCCAATGTCGACCCGGTCTATACCTGGGTGCGCCTCGCCCAGCGCGTGCCCGTGCGCATCCGCATCGACCACGTGCCGGACGGCGTGCCGCTGGTGGCCGGCATGACCGCCACCGTGGTGGTGAACCGGGGCACCACGGCGGGTCCGGGCTGGTTCGCGGACCTGCGCCGCAGCGTCACCGGCGCGCCCTGAGCGGATCCAGGCGCTATTCCGCGCTGCAACCTGAGCGGGTGTAAATTTAGGAATGCAATCGTCCGCGCGGCGGCCAAGCTCTCGAATTTCGAATACTCCGCCAGGGGGCGCATTTTTCGGGTTGACGGCAAAACAATACGGACGCAGTCTCTCTGCGTGCTTCGCGAAGGGAGGCACAAACGGCCCAGAGGCAGCGTGCGGAGCGCGATAATCTGGCACGATGACTTATGGTCGAAGCTGAGGAGACAGGCATGACTCCACCCCAGCAGCACGCCGTAACGACCACTTCCGGAACAGCCCGGCCGGAAGCCTAGCGGCACTTCACGCGGACAACCCGACGGAGACGACTCCAGGGGCGCAGAAGCGGCCTGAACGGCGCGACTTCGAACACGCGAAATGCCCCACCTCAAGCCGTCTCCGGCGCGGTTCTTTGGCCGCCACGCGCGGCGCCCATACCCTCGGACGGTCCAGCCCGCCGACGGCCTCGGGAGAGGTCGCGCGCGGGATGAACCCATGTCTGCTTCCCTCACAGCGCGACGATTCATCCCGCGCCCGGATCCCGATTCCGGGGCGCGTGGCAGCGCGTGTCCGGGGGGCGGGTTTGCGCACCGCGATATGAAGTCCACTTTTATATCGTGCACGAGGTAATCACGAAAAATTTGGGAGGATCCGGCAATTTAGTGCTTGAAGCGCATCCCGGAATGGCCGATATCTGCGCGGCGCCCGAAAACAGGTGCGCCATCAACGTCTTAGGGTTCCCTTATGGTTACCCGGACGGGGATGACCCGAAGTCTAGGAGAAACACCATGAAGTGGGCTGCCCCGGTCGTGTCCGAGATCTGCGTCGGCATGGAAGTCACCTCGTACGAGTCCGCCGAGATCGACACCTTCAACTGAGGTGTTGCGCCGAGCCGGGGGTTGCAGGCTGCCAGGGGCGAACCCATGCGCGTCGTGATCCTCGGTTCGGCTGCCGGCGGCGGCCTTCCCCAGTGGAATTGCCGCTGCCCCATCTGCGAGACCGCCCGGCGCGAGCCGGGCCGCGTCCGGCCCCGCACCCAGTCGAGCATCGCCGTCTCCGCGAACGGGGCGGACTGGCTCCTGGTGAACGCCTCGCCGGATATCCGCCAGCAGCTCTTCGACACGCCCGCCCTGCACCCGCGCGAGGGCCTGCGCCACTCGCCGATCAAGGCCGTGCTGCTCACCAACGGCGACGTGGACCACGTCGCCGGCCTGCTGACCCTGCGCGAGGGCCAGCCCTTCACCCTCTACGGGACCAGCGGCATCCTCGATTCGGTCAACGCCAACCGCGTCTTCGACGTGATGGCCGCCGACGTGGTGGCGCGCGAGCCCATCGCTCTGGAGCGCCGCTTCGAGCCGCTGCCCGGCCTCGCCGTCACCCTGTTCCCCGTGCCCGGCAAGGTGCCGCTCTGGCTCGAGGACGAGACGATGCAGATCGGCGCCGAGACCGAGACCACGGTCGGCGCGATGATCGAGGCCGGCGGGCGCCGCCTCGCCTACGTGCCGGGCTGCGCGCAGGTCACCGACAAGCTGAAGGGGCAGCTCGCGGGCGCCGACGCGCTGCTCTTCGACGGCACGGTCTATTACGACGACGACATGATCCGCGCCGGCGTCGGGGTGAAGACCGGCTGGCGCATGGGCCACGTGCCGATGCGCGGCGAGAACGGCTCGGTGGACGCCCTCCGCGACGTGGCCGTCGGCCGCCGGGTCTTCGTCCACATCAACAACACCAACCCGGTCCTGATCGAGGATTCGCCCGAGCGCGCCGAGATCGAGGCGGCGGGCTGGACCGTCGGCCATGACGGGCTGGCGCTGAGCCTCTAGGGCGCGGGGCCATGCGCTGGATCAAGGATACGAGACCGGCCGCCGGCCTATCGTGATCCGGCACCGGTGCGGGAGCCGGCCTGCGGCCCTGGGCCCGGGTGGCATTCGGCCCGGGGCGAACCTATCTCAGTCGGATCCGCTGGCCGTGCCCGGCACGCGTTCCGGCCAAGACCGACCCGACACAACGCGAACCGGACAACGGACGCACGGAAACGCCATGAACGCAGCCTTCCCCACGCCCGGAACCGATGCCAGCCAGCGCCTTCTGAGCCCGGAGGAGCTGGAGGCGGCGCTCCGCGACATCGGCGCCCGCCGCTACCACAACCTGCACCCGTTCCACCGCCTCCTGCACGACGGCAAGCTGAGCAAGGACCAGGTCCGCGCCTGGGCGCTCAACCGCTACTATTACCAGGCCATGATCCCGGTGAAGGACGCGGCGCTGCTCGCCCGCCTGCCGGATGCGGCGCTCCGCCGGATCTGGCGCCAGCGCATCGTCGACCATGACGGCGATCACGAGGGCGACGGCGGCATCGAGCGCTGGCTGAAGCTCGCCGAGGGGGTCGGCTTCGCGCGCGACTACGTGCTCTCGACCAAGGGCATCCTGTCGGCGACACGCTTCTCGGTGGATGCCTACGTGCATTTCGTCTCGGAGCGCAGCCTGCTCGAGGCGATCGCCTCCTCGCTGACCGAGATGTTCTCGCCGACCATCATCTCCGAGCGCGTCGCCGGGATGCTGAAGAACTACGACTTCATCACCAAGGAGACGCTGGCCTATTTCGACAAGCGCCTGACCCAGGCCCCGCGCGACGCCGATTTCGCCCTCGACTACGTCAAGCGCCACGCCACCACGCCGGAGTTGCAGCGGGCGGCGATGGACGCCCTGACCTTCAAGTGCACCGTGCTGTGGACTCAGCTCGACGCGCTGTATTTCGCCTATGTCGCCCCCGGCATGATCCCGCCGGACGCGTGGCAGCCGGGCGAGGGCCTGGTGGCCGAGCCGGCCGCGCCGACGACCGGGCCTGCCGGCGCGCTCCAGGCGAGCGACGTGCCGCGCCTGCCCCGGGGCGTGCGCATGCGCTTCGACCAGGCCCGCGACAAGCACGTGCTGCTCGCCCCCGAGCGCACCTTCGACCTCGACGACAATGCGGTGGCGGTGCTCTCGCTGGTCGATGGCGCCCGCAGCGTCGCGCAGATCGCGCAGGCGCTCGCCGAGACCTACGCGGCCGACGCCGCGGTGATCGAGGCCGATATCCTGGTGATGCTCACCGATCTCGCACAGAAGAGGGTCCTGGAGCGATGAACGCCGTCACGCCGCAGCGGACGGCCGCCCCGGCCCCCGTCGGGCTGCTGGCGGAACTGACGCACCGCTGCCCCCTGCGCTGCCCCTACTGCTCGAACCCGCTGGAACTCGACCGGCGCTCGAAGGAACTCGACACGGCGACCTGGCAACGGGTCCTGACCGAGGCCGCCGAACTCGGCGTGCTGCACGTCCACCTCTCGGGCGGCGAGCCGACCGCGCGCCAGGACATCGTCGAGATCACGGAGACCTGCGCCAAGCTCGGGCTCTACTCGAACCTGATCACCTCCGGCGTCGGCGGCGCGCTCGACAAGCTCCAGGCGCTCTACGATGTCGGGCTCGACCACGTGCAGCTCTCGGTGCAGGGGGTCGACGCGCAGAACGCCGAGAAGATCGGCGGCCTGAAGAACGCCCAGCCGCAGAAGATGGCCTTCGCCGAGAAGGTGGTCGCGCTCGGCCTGCCCCTGACCCTGAACTCGGTGATCCACCGCGGCAACATCCACGAGGTCGAGGGCTTCATCGACCTCGCCGTGACGATGGGCGCCAAGCGGCTGGAGGTGGCCCATACGCAGTATTACGGCTGGGCCTACGTCAACCGCGCCGCCCTGATGCCGAACAAGGCCGAGGTCGACCGCTCGATCCGCATCGTGGAGGCCGCGCGCGAGCGCCTGAAGGGTCAGCTCGTCATCGACCTCGTGGTGCCCGACTACTACGCCAAGTATCCGAAGGCCTGCGCCGGCGGCTGGGGCCGCAAGCTGATGAACGTCACGCCCCAGGGCAAGGTGCTGCCCTGCCACGCGGCCGAGACGATCCCGAACCTGGAATTCTGGTACGTCACCGAGCATTCGCTGAGCGACATCTGGACGAACGCGCCGGCCTTCACCGCCTATCGCGGCACCGACTGGATGCAGGAGCCCTGCCGCTCCTGCGACCGGCGCGAGAAGGATTGGGGCGGCTGCCGCTGCCAGGCGCTGGCGCTGGCGGGCGACGCGGCGGCCACCGACCCGGCCTGTTCGCTCTCCCCGCTCCATGCCAAGGTGCGCGCGCTCGCCGCCGAGGAGGCGGCCGAGAACCCGCCCGACTACGTCTACCGGACGATCGGCAGCAACGTCCGGTCGCCGCTCAAGGAGGAAATCCCGCTGTGAAGTTTCTTGTGACGACGGCCCTCGCGCTCGGTCTCGTCGCGGTGCCGGTGCTCGGGATGGCCCAGGACGCGCCCGCCCCCACGAAGGTGAACGCCGCCGCGCCGAACGCCTCGGACCTGCTGTTCGAGGCGCCGCAGATGAAGAACGTGACGCCGGGCTCGACCATCACCTACGATTATCTGCGCCGCTCGGGGATCGCCAAGGGCCCCTACGGGCCGCCGATGACCGACACCATCGTGTTCACCGTGGACGCGGCCAAGGTGCCGGATGCGCGCAACATCCGCGTCACCATGTTCTCCGGCTTCAACCGCGTGCCCGCCGGCCCCTTCGAGGACATGCCGGGCAACCCCGTGATCTCGCTCTTCCTCGAGAACCATCTGCGCGGCCTCGCCAAGCTGCTCGAGGCGAACCCGCGCTACCTGAAGAACGCCATCCGCAAGGGCCTGCGCGACAAGGCCGTGGTGACGCCGATCAAGGTGACCTTCCAGGGCCGCGAGGTCGATGGCTGGCGCGTCGAGACCAAGCCCTTCGAGGGCGACGCCATGACCGAGCGCATGCGCGGCATGGCCAACATGACCTACACCTTCGTCACCGCGCCGGACGTGCCCGGCGAGATCGTCTCGATCGAGGCGCAGTCCAAGACGCCGGACGGCGGCGAACTCCTGGAGGAGAAGCTGAGCTATGAGCAGAAGGCGGGTTGAGGCGGCGGCGCTCGCCGCCCTGGCGCTGGCGGGGCTGACGTTCGGAGCCCGGGCCGCCGAGGAGAACGACTACCCGACCGACGCGCGCGTGGACTACGTCTTCGCCTGCATGGCGGCCAACGGCCAGACTCGCGAGAACATGCAGAAATGCGCGTGCTCGCTCGATCAGCTCGCCGCGATCCTGCCTTACGACAAATACGTCCAGGCGAGCACGATCCTGTCCATGCGCCAGGGCATCGGCCAGCGCTCGAACGAGTTCCGACAGACCAAGATCTTCGACGACAAGGTCGCGGATTTGCGCCGCGCCCAGGCCGAGGCGGAGATCCGCTGCTACCGGGGCTGACTTGGCACTTCGCTGACTTGGCACTTCGCGGCCGGCCCTCCCATTCGCTGACCTCATCCTGAGGCGGCGATGCGTCAGCATCGCCCTCGAAGGATGAGGCGGAGGATGAGATGCGCGACGCAGACAGGCTCCGGATCCGTGCCGGCTGTCTCTGCCGCTTCCGCACCCAGAACCGCCGAGCGGGGGCTGTTGCGCGGGCTAACGGATTCGGCCAAACCCGAGCCGTCGACAGCCAGAGATCTCCCGCGCGTGAGCCCGTCTCCGTCCTCCCTCGCCCGCCTGCTGCCCGATCTCGGGCGGCGCACGCTGGTGATGGGCATCCTCAACGTCACCCCCGATTCCTTCTCGGATGGCGGCCTGTTCCGGGGCGAGGCGGAGGCCCGCGCCCAGGCCGGGACGCTGGTGGCCGAGGGCGCCGCGATCCTCGACATCGGCGGGGAATCGACGCGGCCCGGGCACACGCCCGTGCCGGCCGAGGAGGAGCAGGCCCGCGTCCTGCCCGTCATCCGGGCGCTGGCGCCCCAGCTCGCGGTGCCGATCTCGATCGACACCTACAAGGCCTCGACCGCGAAGGTCGCGCTGGAGGCGGGCGCGCGCATCGTCAACGATGTCTGGGGTCTGCAGCGCGAGCCCGACATCGCCCGGGTCGCCGCGGCGCACGGGGCGCCGGTGATCGTCATGCACAACCGCGAGACGATCGACCCGGCGATCGACATCGTCGCGGACATGCTGCGCTTCTTCGAACGCTCCCTCGCCATCGCCCGCGCCGCCGGCATCCCGGATGCCGACATCGTGCTCGATCCGGGCGTCGGCTTCGGCAAGAGCTGGGAGCAGCATCTCGACGCGCTCCGCCGCATCCCCGAGATCAAGGCCCTCGGCTTCCCGCTGCTCGTCGGCGTCTCGCGCAAATCCCTGCTCGGGCGCCTGCACGACCGCGAGACCAAGCCCGCCGACCGGCTCTACGGCTCGCTTTCGGCCCACGCGCTCGCCGCGACGCTCGGCGCCGATATCGTGCGCGTCCACGACGTCGGCGCCCATGTGGACGCCATGCGCGTGGTCGATGCGGTGATGCGGCCGGAGACGCGCGCGTGAGCGACCATATCCGCGTCCACCGCATCGCGGTCTTCGCCCGGCACGGCCTGCTGGAGGAGGAGGCGCGGCTCGGCCAGCGCTTCTACATCTCGCTGGACGCCGTGCTCGACCTCGCCGCGGCCGGCCGCGCCGACGACGTCGCCGAGACGGTGAGCTATGCCGACCTCACCGAGATCGCGGTCGGCATCGCCACGGAGCGCCGCTTCAAGCTGATCGAGGCGCTGGCCGAGGCGATCGCCGCCGAGATCCTGGCGCGGTTCGCACGCATCCGCACGATCACGGTCGCGGTGGACAAGCCGAGCGCGCCGGTCCCCGCCATCCTCGACGGTGTCACCGTCGCGATCACCCGGGGACGCGCGTGACCCAGGCCTATCTCGGGCTCGGCAGCAATATCGGCGACAAGGCCGCGATGCTCGACGCGGCGGTGGCGGGGCTCGGCGCCCGGCCCGGAATCCGCATCACGGCGCGCTCGCGCAACTATCGCACGCCGCCCTGGGGCGACACCGACCAGGACTGGTTCCTGAACGGGGCGCTCGCCGTCGAGACCGACCTCGACCCGCACGGGCTCCTCGACGCCTGCCTCGCCGTCGAGACCGATCTCGGCCGGGTGCGCGAGCGCCGCTGGGGCCCGCGCGTCATCGACATCGACGTGCTGTCCTATGCGGGCGCGACGGTGGAGGACGAGCGCCTGATCCTGCCGCACCGCTTCGTGCGCCAGCGCGCCTTCGTGCTGGTGCCGCTCGCCGAGATCGCCCCGGACCTCGCGATCGGCGGCGAGACGGTGACCGCAGCGCTGGCCAAGCTCGACGCCGGCGGCATCGAGCCGGTGTAACGGGGATCCCGAAGGGACTCAGCCCCTTCGGTGGGGTGTCGGGGCGAAGCCCTGACGGGACGTGCCCGGGCTTTGCCCTGGACCCGCCGAAGGCCCGAGGCCTTTGGAAACCCGGAATCAGTTCTGGAGGAGCTTGTTCTCGGTCTCGTCGAGAAGAGGCACGTCGAAGTCGCGCAGAACCGTCTCGATATCGGCGCGGCGCTTGCGCAGGATCGTGTTGAGCTGGCGCTTCCAGTCCTCCTCGCCGAGGCGCACGCCCATGCCGATGCGGTAGGTCATGGCCGGGCGGTCGGGCTCCTTGAGGAGGGGCACCACGTCCAGCGGCTTGCCGGACTGCTTGGCGAGCCAGCCGGCGGCCGGACCCCAGAGCACGGCGGCGTCGATCGCACCCTCGGCGAGATCCGCGATCACCTCGGCCGAGACCGTCTGGTGCTTGCGGGCCGGATCGAGCTGGTACGGCGCGTAGGCCTTCATCCCCGAGATCAGGCCGAGATCGCCCATCCGGTTGACGGGCGGCGTGCCGGCGATGACGCCGATGCGCTTGCCCTTGAGGCGCTGGTCGTCGAGCCCGGTCACGTCCGTGAACTCGCCCTTCCGGGTCACCAGCGTGTAGGTCGAGCGGTAATAGGGATTTGTGCTCTGGACGAGGTCGCTGCCGAAGGCCGAGCCGATGATGATGTCGCACAGGCCGGTGCCGAGGGTGTTGCGGACGAAGCCCGGCCCCTGCGTCAGCCAGTAATAGCGGACCTTCACCTTCAGTTCGTCGGCGACGATGGCCGCGATCTTGTTCTCGAAGCCGTCCTCCTTCCGCTCGGAGAAGGGCATGTTGCCCGGATCGCCGCACACGCGGAGCGTGTCCGTGGTGACGAGATCGGGGAGGTGCTGCGCGGAGGCGTCACGCGCCCCTGCTGCAAGCAGCAGGAGCGCGCAGGCCGCGGTGACCCGCGTCTTGGTGCCGGGGGTCATCAACCGCCCAGGCACTCCTTCTCGTTCTTCTTCGCCGCCTCCGGCTTGTCTTCCTTGTCGCCCGGACGGACGCGGCCCATGGCGCCGGCGGCGCGGGCCTTCAGGTAGACGTAGAGGTCGTCGGCATAGCACATGACGTTCTTGTTATCGCCGAAGGCCGGCATGACCTTCTGCTCGGAGCTCGAGACGTCCTGCTTGCCGCCGGCCAGGATACCGATGAACTCCTCGTAGGAGAGGTGCTTCAGCGAATCCTTGAGGGCGGGCGCGTAGGTCGAGCCCATGCCGTCCGGGCCGTGGCAGACGTGGCACTCGGCGTGATAGCGGCGGTAGCCGGAATAGGCATACCAGTCGACCTTCTTGCCCTGGTCGGTGACGTGGAAGGTCGGATGGCCCTCGGCATCGAAATACTTGCCGTCCTCGACCTTCACGGCAACGTCCTTCTTGAGGAGCTTCTCGTCGGGCTCCGCAGACTTGTCGTTCGGGTTCAGAGAATTGGCGAGGGCGGGATCGGCAGGCTTGGCATCCTCAGCATGTACGGCAACCAGACCAACGGTTGCTAGGGCGAGGGCAGCCACGAGCGGCCGCGTAACGAAGGTGCTGAGGTGGTGCAACGGACGTTTCTCCCTGGAAGGCTCGTCGAGACCCCCATGGCCTGACCGGCCTTCTTGCAAGTCACTCTAATCATAAGAGTGCCGGCGCGGAAACCCGCGCCGGCACCCTCATTCACCTCTTCAGCTGCGACCGATTAGTTCGGCAGCGTGAAGACGGTCAGCTGACCGCCGAGGTTGGTGTAGTTGGACAGGGCCGCGTAGCCGCCGACCGCGCCGAGACCGGCATTCGGATCGGTGAGGCCGGCCGCGAGGCCGATGCCCGCCCAGCCGCCGACGCCCGACAGGACGCCCACGTACTGCTTGCCCTTGTGGCTGTAGGTCATCACGTTGCCGATGATGCCCGACGGGGTCTTGAACTTGTACAGCTCCTTACCCGTCTTCGAGTCGACCGCCTTCAGGTAACCCTCGAGGGTGCCGTAGAAGACGACGTCGCCAGCGGTGGCCAGAGCGCCCGACCACACCGAGAACTGCTCGGCGTTCGACCACTTGATCTTACCGTTCACGCCGTCCCAGGCGATGAAGTTACCCATGCCGCCGTGCGAGTTCGGGGCGGGGTACATCGACAGGGTCGCGCCGACATAGGGCTGGCCCGGGGTGTAGGACACCTTGAAGGGCTCGTAGTCCATGCAGACGTGGTTGGTGGGAACGTAGAACAGGCTGGTCTTGGGCGAGTAGGCCGCCGGCTGCTGGTCCTTGGTGCCCAGAGCCGCCGGGCAGATGCCCTTCGAGTTCACGTCCTCGCCGTTCTGCTCGGTCGAGTACTTCGACACGACCAGCGGACGGCCGTAGGTCTTCGAACCCTTGTCCATGTCGACCTTGGTGGCCCAGTTCACCACCGGATCGTACTTCTCGGCGACGAGAAGCTCGCCGGTCGCGCGATCGAGGGTGTAGCCGAAGCCGTTACGGTCGAAGTGGGTCAGCAGCGGACGCTCCTTACCATCGACCTTCTGGTCGGTGAGGATCATCTCGTTGATGCCGTCGTAATCCCACTCGTCGTGGGGGGTCATCTGGTAGACCCACTTGGTCATGCCGGTGTCCGGGTTACGCGCCCAGATCGTCATGGACCACTTGTTGTCGCCCGGACGCTGCTTCGGGTTCCAGGTCGAGGGGTTGCCGGAACCGTAGTACATCAGGTCGAGCTTGGGATCGTAGGAGAACCAGCCCCAGGTGCAGCCGCCGCCGGTCTTCCACTGATCGCCTTCCCAGGTCTTCAGCGAGGAGTCCTTGCCGATCGGCTTGCCGAGCGCGGTGGTCTTCTCGGGATCGACGATCAGCTGATCGTCCGGGCCCATCGAGTAGCCGCGCCACACCTTCTTGCCGGACTTCAGGTCGTAGGCGGTGACGTGGCACTGCACGCCGAACTCGCCGCCCGAGATGCCGACGATGACCTTGTCCTTGACCGGCAGAACGGTCGCGGTGTTGGTCTCGCCCTTCTTCGGGTCGCCGTTCACGACCGACCAGTTGACCTTGCCGGTCTTGGCGTCGAGCGACACGACGGTGGTGTCGGCCTGGTGCAGGATGATGGCGCCGTCGGCATAGGCCAGGCCACGGTTGACCGTGTCACAGCACATGACCGGGATCACGGACGGATCCTGCTTCGGCTCGTACTTCCAGATGATCTTCGCCTCGTTGTTCAGGTCGAGGGCGTAGACGATGTTCGGGAAGGGCGTGTGGACGTACATGACGTCGCCGACGACGAGAGGCGAGCCCTCGTGGCCACGCAGAACGCCGGTCGAGAAGGTCCAGGCGACCTGGAGGTTCTTGACGTTCGAGGCGTTGATCTGGTCGAGCTTGGAATAGCGGGTGTTGGCGTAATCGACCGTCTGGAGCACCTGCTCCGCCGGGTTGGCGATGCCCTTCATGACGCTGTCATTGGCGAAG
This sequence comes from Methylobacterium symbioticum, assembly GCF_902141845.1. GTDB lineage: Bacteria > Pseudomonadota > Alphaproteobacteria > Rhizobiales > Beijerinckiaceae > Methylobacterium > Methylobacterium symbioticum. The sequence continues at coordinate 12,025 of NZ_CABFPH010000037.1, forward strand.
GCCGGCGCGGCGATGGCCGCGACGCCTGCGCCGAGGGCGAGGAGATGAACCGCTCTCATGGATTCCTCCGACAAGTCTTTGAGGTCTTAGGCCACGGGTGTTCAGTCCGCGGCTGCGGGACCCGACCTGCTGTTTGCGACAGGGATTTGGTACGCCTCGGTAGCGGGTCGCTTGACGGTGCCGAACGAGCACCGAACCAGAGCCGACCATCCCTCGGGCCGGCTCCTCGAAACCGAGGCTTGAGGGAACTCTAAGAGAAATTTGAGCGCCGTCAATCCGCCCAGGAGCGGTGAAACGCGCCAGAAAGGCGCATATCCCGGATGCTCAGCAATGTTGCTTTGCACAATTCAACGCTGCGACGCACATCAACAAGGTGAAAAGCGGTATCTCGGCACCGGTCTGTCCACATGATCCATGCGGAATGCGCAGCTTCGAGCGTTTCTTAGCCGGTGCGCATGCACCTTGCGCACAACCAAGGCGGCTTTCAGCGGGAATGACTTTGTCATTCCCGCGTAGCGTTGGACGCAGTGCAAAACGGGGATGGTTCGAAGGGCGGTCCGCAGCGGCCGCGACAATTGCGCAATTATCCCGGATGTGCGCCCTCACGCCGCAGCCGGCTCTGCCGGCCTCAGGTCGAACGGGTGCTCGCAGGGGGTGGTGGGCCGCAGGCCGGCCCGGGTTTCCTGCGGACGCAACCGCACGCTCTGAGGGAATCAGAGAAGGCCGACGCTTCCGGTGCTCTCGAACTCGGCCATGTCGCCGACGAGATCCGTCACCGCGATGTCGAGGCGCCGGCCGTTCCTGAGGCGGAGCTGGGAATCCGGCTCCAGCCAGATCGGCCGCAGGCCGGCATGGCTGCCGCGCAGGGTGCCGTAGGCGATCAGTGCCTCGGCACGGCGTTCGATCACGAGGCGGTAGCGCACACGGGCGGGCTGGCAGCCCTCGGCCGTGACGATCCCGAGACCCGTCAGCGTCTTCAGGACTTCATTGGGTTCGGCCATCGGACGCGACGCGGTGCGGACAGGACAAAACGGCAAGGACATTGCCATTTAATCCCGGCCTGCCCCGCTGTCACGCCGGCTCGCCCGCGAGGGCGACGACAAATCCGGCCGGATGCAGCCCGTCCTGCCGGAGCGGCCCGCGCCTCAGACGAGGTCGCGCACCACGATGCGCCCGCCCTCCGCCGAGAGGGCGAGGCGGCCGTGCTTCAGCGCCAGCGCCTTCTCGCCGAACAGGGACCGGCGCCAGCCATGCAGCACGGCCACGTCCGCCGCGTCGTCCTCGGCCACCGCCTCCAGATCGTCCACGGTGGCGATGATCTTCGGTGCGACGCCCTCGGTCTCGCACACCGCCTTCAGCAGCACCTTGAGCAATTCGACCAGGGCGCCGTTGCCGCCGCTGCGGCCGCGGACGCGCTCGGGCATGCTGATCGCGGCGAGGTCGCGCGCGAAGCCCCGCTCCACCGCGGCGAGGATGTCGGCGCCGGTGCGCGAGCGCTCGAAACCCGCCGGGATGGTGCGCAGGCGGCCGAGGGCCTCGACGCTGCGGGGGGCGCTCGTCGCCACGTCGATCACCGCCTCGTCCTTCAGGATGCGCCCGCGCGGCACGTTCCGGCTCTGCGCCTCGCGCTCGCGCCAGGCGGCGACCTCGGCCAGCACCGCGATCTCGCGGGGCTTGCGCATCCGCCCGGAGAGCCGGCGCCAGGCGAGCTCCGGATCGGCCCGGTAGGTCTCGGGAGAGGTGAGCACAGCCATCTCCTCGTCGAGCCAGGCGCCGCGGTCGGTGCGCAGAAGCTCGCCCGCCAGCACCTCGTAGATCTTCACGAGATGCGTCACGTCGGACAGCGCATAGGCGAGCTGCGCCTCGGAGAGCGGCCGGCGCGACCAATCGGTGAAGCGCGAGGACTTGTCGATCTTGGCCTTGGCGAGGTCGTTGACGAGCTGCTCGTAGGAGACGGAATCGCCGTAGCCGCAGACCATCGCGGCGACCTGCGTATCGAAGAAGGGCTGCGGCAGGAGGCTGCCCATCAGCCAGATGATCTCCAGATCCTGCCGGGCGGAGTGGAACACCTTCACCACGCCCTCGTCGGCCATCAGGTCGAGGAAGGGCCGGAGGTCGATGTCCTTGGCCAAGGGGTCGACCAGCACCGCCGTCCCGTCCGGGCCCGCCATCTGGATGAGGCAGAGCTTCGGATAATAGGTGGTCTCGCGCATGAACTCCGTGTCGACGGTCACGAAGGGCTGCGTGGCCAGCTTTGCGCAGGCGTCGCGCAGTGCCGGGGTCGTGCTGATCAGATCCATCACTCGGCTATACCGGAGGTTTCCCGGCTTGGGGAGCGGCGGCCCGCGCCCTCCCCAGCGAAGCCGAGGGGTTTCCAGTCCTTAATCAGGCGACCTCGGCCAGCGCCGCGCGGCGGCGGGCCCGGGCGGTCCGGCGGATGCGCGCCGCATCCGCGCGGCGCTGCGCCTCGGCACGGGCCATCAGCCAGTCGAGGATGCCGCCCTCCAGCCGCTCGCCGGTCGCGGCGTCGGTGAGGCGGCGGATGCGGTCGGTCCGGAAGCCGCGATAGCCGCCGCGACCGGGATCGATGCCGCCGAGCAGGGTGCGGCCAGGGCCGAGCTTCAGCTCGCGCGCCTCGACGGTGCGGCGGCTCCAGACCCCCTGGCCGTCCTCGTAGACGAGGTCGAACCGGCCGGAGAGGGGCCTCAGGCTCCAGCCGGGGGCAGGGGCCGGGGCCGGGGCGGAGGCCTCGCCGAGGGGCTCGGACCGCACCCCGTGGAAGCGGGAAAAGGCATGCGCGTTCATGGAGATCATATGGGGATCCGACCCCGATTCCGGTAGGCGCGCGAGGGATTTGCGCGCCCCGTCTGCGCTGGGGACCGGCCGGTCCGCAACGCTGCCTGACAGGGACCGGTCGGGCCTCTTCGCCGGGGCCGAGACCGACCGCGCGCTTGAGCCGCGCGCTTGACTTGGGGGGCCTCCCGTGAATGGTGCCCGGCTCGTTCCCGAGAGCCTGCCCGAAGAGCCTGCCGTGCACCGTTACCGTTCCCACACCTGCGGCGCGCTCCGCCCGTCCGATGTCGGCGGGACCACCCGCCTCTCCGGCTGGTGCCACCGCATCCGCGACCATGGCGGCGTGCTGTTCATCGACCTGCGCGACCATTACGGCCTGACGCAGTGCGTGGTGGATTCCGATTCCAAGGCCTTCAAGGCGGCCGAGGGCGTGCGCTCCGAATGGGTGATCCGCATCGACGGGCGCGTGCGCCAGCGCCCGGCCGGGACCGAGAACCCCGAGCTGCCGACCGGCGCGATCGAGGTCTATATCGACGATCTGGAGGTGCTGGGCGCGGCAGCCGAATTGCCGATGCCGGTCTTCGGCGACGTCGAGTATCCGGAGGAGACGCGGCTGCGCTACCGCTTCCTCGACCTCCGCCGCGAGAAGCTCCACGCCAACATCATGAAGCGCGGCGCGATCATCGACGCGCTCCGCCGCCGCATGCGGGACGGCGGCTTCTTTGAGTTCCAGACGCCCATCCTGACGGCGTCCTCTCCGGAAGGCGCGCGCGACTTCCTGGTGCCGTCGCGCCTGCATCCCGGCAAGTTCTACGCGCTGCCGCAGGCGCCGCAGCAGTTCAAGCAGCTCACGATGATCGCGGGCTTCGACCGCTACTTCCAGATCGCGCCCTGCTTCCGCGACGAGGATGCGCGGGCGGACCGCTCGCCGGGCGAGTTCTACCAGCTCGACATCGAGATGAGCTTCGTCACCCAGGAGGACGTGTTCCAGTCGGTGGAGCCGGTCCTGCGTGGCGTGTTCGAGGACTTCGCCGAGGGCAAGCGCGTGACGCCGGTCTTCCCGCGCATCACCTATGCCGACGCGATGCTGAAATACGGCGTCGACAAGCCGGACCTGCGCAACCCCCTGATCATCGCCGACGTGACGGACGAGTTCGCCGAGGAGGCGGTCGAGTTCAAGGCGTTCAAGGGCGTGATCAAGTCGGGCGGCGTGGTCCGCGCCATCCCCGCCACGGGCGCCGGCGCCCAGCCCCGCTCCTTCTTCGACAAGCTGAACGACTGGGCCCGCTCGGAGGGCGCCCCCGGCCTCGGCTACATCGTGTTCGAGGAGGAGGGCGGCCAGCTCACGGGCCGCGGCCCCATCGCCAAGTTCATCCCGGCCGAGATCCAGGCGCGGATCGCGCAGAAGGCCGGCGCCAAGGCGGGCGACGCGGTGTTCTTCGCCGCCGGCCCCGAGGCCAAGGCGGCCGCGCTCGCCGGCAAGGCCCGCATCCGCATCGGCGACGACCTCGGCCTGTCGGACAAGGACCAGTACGCCTTCTGCTGGATCACCGACTTCCCGATGTTCGAGTGGAACGAGGACGAGAAGAAGATCGACTTCTCCCACAACCCGTTCTCGATGCCGAACTTCGACCACGAGGCCTTCCTGAACCTCGGCGAAGCGGATGCGGAGACGATCCTCGGCATCAAGGCCTTCCAGTACGACATCGTCTGCAACGGCATCGAGCTGTCCTCCGGTGCCATCCGGAACCACAAGCCGGAGATCATGGAGAAGGCCTTCGGGCTGGCCGGCTACGGGAAGGATGTGCTCGAGGCGAAGTTCGGCGGCATGCTCTCGGCGCTGCGCCTCGGCGCCCCGCCGCACGGCGGCATCGCGCCGGGCGTCGACCGCATCGTGATGCTGCTCTGCAACGAGCCGAACATCCGCGAGGTGGTGCTGTTCCCGATGAACCAGCGCGCCGAGGATCTGATGATGAGCGCCCCCTCCGAGGCGACGCCCAAGCAGCTGCGCGAGCTGCATATCCGCCTGAACCTGCCCGAGAAGAAGGCTTAGGGCGCAACCCTCCTCCCTCTGCGGGGGAGGGTGCTGCACGCAAGGGAGGCGGGAGAGGGGAACCCGCTTCCGGCACAGGCTCGGCGTCGATGCCGGGCGCCCTCCGGCGGCGGCGCCTCCTCTCCCGACCCTGCCTGACGGCAGGGCCACCCTCCCCCCGCAGAGGGGGGAGGGAGACGCGGGAACCCTCAGTGCCAGACCTCGTCGCGATCATCGTCGCCCATGACAGCGCCCACGCGCTGCCGGACTGCCTCGCCGCCCTGGCGCGCGAGGGCGTGCCGGCCCTCGTCGTCGACAATGCGAGCCGCGACGGCTCGGCGGAGCTGGCGGAGCGGCTCGGCGCCCGCGTCCTGCGCAACCCCCGCAACGAGGGCTATGGCCGGGCCAACAATCTCGGCGTGCGGGCGGCCGAGGATGCCGGCCATGTCCTCCTCCTCAACCCGGACCTGATCCTGCAACCGGGCGCCGCCTCGGCCCTGCGCGCGGCCGTCCGCGCCTATCCCGATGCCGGGCTCTACGCCCCGCGCATCGTCGAGCCGGACGGGCGCTTCTTCTTCCAGGCCCAGTCCTTCCTGAGCCCCTACCTCGCGAACGCCAAGGGCCGCCGCGACCGGCCGGAGGGCGATGCCTGCGCGCCCTTCCTCTCCGGCGCCTGCCTGATGGCGGAGCGGGCCTTCCTGCTCGGCCTCGGCGGCTTCGACGAGGCGATCTTCCTGTTCTACGAGGACGACGACCTCTGCCGCCGCGTCGCCGATGCGGGCCGCGCCCTGGTCCACGTGCACGGGGCGGTGGCCCTGCACGGGCGCGGGCGCTCCTCGGCCCCGGAGCGCGGCCGCGTCTTCCGGGCCCGCTGGCACCTCGCCTGGTCGAAGGCCTACGTCGCCCGCAAATACGGCCTGCCCGACCCGAGCCTCGCCACGCTGCTCACCAACGCGCCCAAGGCTGCGCTCGCCCTCCTCGCCCTCCGCCGTGCCGGCTGGGAGCGCTACGGCGGCTCGGCCGCCGGGGCGCTCGCCGCCCTGCGCGGGCAGGGGGCGCTGGAACGGGAGGGGCTGGACCACCAGCCATGAGCGCGCTGCCGCCCCCCCAGGCCCTCGCCCGCGCGGCGGCGCTGCTTGCCGGGCAGGGCTTCCGCGTGGTCGCCCGGAACGACCGCGGCGACAGCCTCTATCTGGCAGAGGGCGACGGCCCGTATCGGCTGCGCCTCTCGAACCATGCCCGCACGCCGAAGCAGCGGCGCGGTCACCCGGAGGTGCTGGCGAGCCTCGTGATCCGCGCGCCGCGGACCGAGGCGCAGCTCGCCGCCCTGGTCGAGGCGGCTCTGCGCGACTATGCGGGCGGGCTCAGGCGAGTCGCCGCTCAGGCCTCGGAGCCGGGCTCCGCATCGCGGAAATAGGGCTCGACGGGCCCCTTCAGCTTCACCGTCATCGGGTTGCCGGCGCGGTCGAGGGTCTTGCCGGCGGAGAGCCGAACCCAGCCCTCGCTGACGCAGTACTCCTCGACATTGGTCTTCTCGACGCCCTTGAAGCGCACGCCGACGCCGCGCTCCAGCAGCTGCTCGTCGTAATAGGGGCTGTTGGGATTGGCCGCGAGGCGGTCGGGGGGCGTGTCGGACATCGGCGTCGTCTCTATCTCGAAACCGCTGCGGGTAGGCGATTCAGCGTGGCGGCGCAACGGCCCGGAGCGCGGCGACGAGCTCGCCCGTCCGGTCGCTGCAGAGGAGGGGCACGAGGCGCGAGACCATCTCGTGCGGGAGATCCCACCACGCGGTCTCGAGGAGGGCGGCCACCGTCTCGGGGTCGAAGCGGGTGCGCACCACGCGGGCCGGATTGCCGGCAACCACCGCGTAGGGCGGCACGTCGCGGGCCACCACCGCGCGGGCCGCCACCACCGCCCCGTGGCCGACCGTGACCCCGGACAGGATCATGCAGCCGGATCCGAGCCAGACATCGTGCCCGATCGTCACGCCGCCGCGGGAGGCGTGGTAATCCGTCGGCGCCTCGGCGTCGGGGAAATGCGCACGCATCGCCGCGAAGGGATAGGTCGTCGCCCAGTCGAGCCGGTGCCCGCCGCCGAGCAGGATCTCGACCCGGTCGGCGATGGAACAGTAGCGCCCGATCGTCAGGGGCTGCCCGGACTCCGGAAAGCGGACCTTCGGCCGTCCGTAGGAATAGGCGCCGATGGAGAAACCGTAGCGGGAAACCAGTTTCGCGAGGTGGATGCGTGTCTCGTTCTTCGGGTTGCGCCCACTGCGCAGCCGGTGCAACAGGGCCTTCAAGGGGCGTGGCCTGCTGCCGCGCCGCAACGGCTCCAGGGAGCGGGAGAAAGGGTCATGGCCGAGAACATGTCCGAGGACCTCAAGTCCGGGGCGCTCGTCTACCACCGCCTGCCCAAGCCCGGGAAGCTGGAGATCCAGGCGACCAAGCCGCTCGGCAACCAGCGCGACCTCGCGCTCGCCTATTCGCCGGGCGTGGCCGCCGCCTGCATGGCGATCCACGAGGATCCGCAGGAGGCCGCGACCCTCACCATCCGCCAGAACCTCGTCGCCGTGCTCTCGAACGGCACCGCGGTGCTCGGCCTCGGCGATATCGGGCCGCTGGCCTCGAAGCCGGTGATGGAGGGCAAGGCCGTCCTCTTCAAGAAATTCGCCGGCATCGACGTGTTCGACATCGAGGTGAACGAGAAGCAGGTCGACAAGCTCGTCGACGTGGTCTGCGCCCTCGAGCCGACCTTCGGCGGCATCAACCTCGAGGACATCAAGGCCCCCGAGTGCTTCGAGGTCGAGGAGCGCTGCCGGGAGCGGATGAACATCCCGGTCTTCCACGACGACCAGCACGGCACCGCGATCATCGTGGCGGCGGCCGTCCTCAATGGCCTCGAGCTCGCGGGCAAGAAGCTGGAGGACGCCAAGATCGTCACCTCCGGCGCGGGTGCCGCGGCGCTCGCCTGCCTCAACATCCTGGTCTCGCTGGGCGCCCAGGTCGAGAACATCACGGTCACCGACATCAAGGGCGTGGTCTACAAGGGCCGCCCAGAGCTGATGGACCGCTGGAAGGACATCTATGCCAAGGAGACCGCGGCGCGGACGCTGGCCGAGGTGATCCCCGGGGCCGACATCTTCATCGGCCTCTCGGCAGGCGGCGTGCTGAAGCCCGAATACCTGGAAAAGATGGCCGAGAAGCCGCTGATCATGGCGCTCGCCAACCCCTATCCGGAGATCATGCCCGATCTCGCCGAGAAGGCGCGGCCGGACGCGATGATCTGCACCGGGCGCTCGGACTTCCCGAACCAGGTCAACAACGTCCTCTGCTTCCCCTACATCTTCCGCGGCGCGCTCGATGTCGGCGCGAGCAAGATCAACGAGGAGATGAAGAAGGCGGCCGTGAAGGCGATCGCCGCCCTCGCCCGCGAGACGCCCTCGGACGTGGTCGCCCGCGCCTATGGCGGCGAGGCCCGGCCCTTCGGCCCCCGCTCGCTGATCCCGAGCCCGTTCGACCCGCGCCTGATCCTGCGCATCGCCCCCGCCGTCGCCAAGGCGGCGATGGATTCCGGCGTCGCCGGGCGCCCCGTGACCGATATCGACGCCTACGCCGAGTCGCTCGACCGCTTCGTGCACCGCTCCGGCTTCATCATGAAGCCGCTCTTCTCCAAGGCGAAGGAGGCCCCGAAGCGGGTCATCTACGCCGAGGGCGAGGACGAGCGGGTGCTGCGGGCCGTGCAGGCCATCGTCGAGGACGGCGTGGCCAAGCCGATCCTGGTCGGCCGCCCGCGGGTGGTCGAGACCCGGCTCAAGCGCTTCGGCCTGTCGATCCAGGAGGGCCGCGACTTCGAGCTGATCGATCCCGAGGACGATCCGCGCTACCGCAAATACGTCCAGACCTATCTCGACGTCGCCGGCCGGCGCGGCATCACGCCGGAGGCCGCGCGCACGCTGGTGCGCACCAACACCACGGTGATCGGCGCCATCGCCGTGCGCCGGGGCGAGGCCGACGCGCTGATCTGCGGCCTGGAGGGCCGGTTCGAGACGCGCCTGCGCATCATCCGCGACGTGATCGGGCTCAAGCCCGGCCTGACGCAATGCGCCGCGATGAGCCTCATCGTGACGAAGAAGGGCGCCTATTTCCTCGCCGACACCCATGTGCGGCAGGATCCTTCGGCCGAGGAGATCGCCGAGGTGGCGGTCGCCTGCGCCAACCACGTCACCCGCTTCGGCCTGACCCCGAAGATCGCGCTCCTCAGCCATTCCGATTTCGGCCAGTCCGATTCGGCCTCGGCCACGAAGATGCGCACGGCGCTCGGCCTCCTGGAGGAGCGCGCGCCCGACCTGCAGGTCGACGGCGAGATGCAGGCCGATTCGGCCCTCTCCGAGCTGATCCGCGACCGGGTGCTGCCGGGCTCGCGGCTCAAGGGCTCGGCCAACATCCTCGTCTTCCCGAACCTCGACGCGGCCAACATCGCCTTCCAGTTCGCCAAGGTGCTGGCCGACGCGCTGCCGGTGGGCCCGCTCCTGATCGGTCCGGCCAAGCCCGCCCACATCCTCACCCCCTCGGTGACGGCGCGCGGCATCGTGAACGTCACCACCGCGGCGGTGGTGGAGGCGCAGGGCAGCGCCGAGGGCGTCAGCGCGGATGCGGCCGAGGCGGGGCTGGGGCTGATCTCGGAGTAGGGGCTTCTTCTCCCTCCCCCTCTGCGGGGGAGGGTGCCTCGCAGATGCGAGGCGGGAGAGGGGACCTCGCTTCAGACATGGGCTTTGGGCCAGTGTGACGGGCTGAGACCCTTTCGGCGCCGTCGCTCCCCTCTCCCGTCGCCCTTCGGGCGCCACCCTCCCCCGCAGAGGGGGGGAGGGAGAGAGCCGCCTCACAGATTCTTCGGCTGGCTTCCCCGCGCGGCGCAGCGCCAGCGGGCGACGTGCCATTCGGGATGGGTCTCCTGCCAGGTCGCGAGCGCGCTCTGCGAGTTGCGCAGGCAGATGAACGGGCTCGTCGCCTCGTAGGACAGCTCGATCCTGTCCTCCTTGCAGGTGGTCGGCTGCGCGACGAGGCAGATCGAGAGCAGGATGAGCATCGGCGTTCCCCCGGTTCTCATGCCGGCCGTTCCGCGGCCGTTCGCTGCCATATGATGCAGGCGCAGGGACCGCCCAGGGGGTGCACGCTTCGGCGGCCGGCTTCATCCCCTTCGCGAATCTCGTCCTGAGGTGGCCGCGCGTGGCCCTCGACGGAGATCTTCAGGGATCGCGAGCCGGCTGGAGGCCTCCGTCGAGGCCTCCGCTGCGCTCCGGCACCTCCGGGCAAGGCGAGGGCGGGACGATGCGCGTCTCCGCGCCGCTCAGCCGGCCACCCAGAGTTCGCCCTTGCCGATCGTGGCGAGATCGCCCGAATAGCGCCGGGGCGTGCCCGCGGCGAGGTCGGCGTGGCGCGGGCTGACCGCCCGCAGGCTGCGGGCGAGCAGGCGCAGATAGACGAGGTCGAGGGCGCCGGTCTCGACGAAGGTCGGCATCAGGGCGCCGTGGCCGCCGGTGAGCAGCGTGCCGCGGCGCATGCCGTAGCCCGGATGGTCGCCGACGCTGCCGGCCGCGATCGTGCCCGCGATCATGCGCGCCCCCGCGAAGGCCCCGGCCCGCTCCACCACGATCAGGCCGCGGCGCATGGAATCGCCGAGATGGTCGCCGGCGCTGCCGCGGATCACCAGGGTCGCCCCGTCGAGCCCGGCCTTGGCGGCGTGGACGGCCCCGCCGGCATGGTCGCCCGCATCGCCCTCGATCGTGATGGTGCCGCCGGTGGCGCCCGAGCCCGCGAAGGGTCCGGCATTGCCCGTCACCGTGAGGCTGCCGCCGGCCATGCCGGCGCCGAGGCGCTGGCCGACATCGCCCTCGACGCGGATCGATCCTTGCGAGAGCGCGGCGCCGACCCGGTCGAGCCGCTCGTGGCCGCCCGCGATCACCAGCGTGTCCGAGCCGTCGAGCGTGACCGTGAAGCAGTCGCCGAGGGTGAGCCCGCGCCGGCTGGTGCCGACGGGCAGCCGCTCCGCCTCGGCCTGGGAGAGGCCCGACAGGGCGAGCGGGTTGACGTGGAGGAGATCGAGGCGCTCGGGGGGCGCCTCGCGCAAGGTCAGGACGCTCACGCGCTCGCCTCCTTCGCGATCAGGTCGCGCAAGTGGTAGTGGTGGCGGCCGAGATTGCCGCCGTAATTGCCGGCCGTGACCGCGAGCAGCCCGTGCTTGGCGCCGATCTCGGTGGCCGCATGGAGCGCCGCGCGCATCGAGTCCGAGACGCCCTGCGAGGTGAGGGCGTCGATCACGATCTCCAGCACCACATTGCAGTCGGGCGGCAGCTTCGAGCCGGTCCGCCCTTTGAGCGTCGGGCAATAGGCGTCGTTGGTCGACGCCATCATGCCCTTGGTGCGGCCGCCGACCTTCGAGCCCGAGCGCACGATGCCGCCGGGGAAGGGCAGGATCGCGCCGGGCACGGCCTTGGCCGCCTCAACCGCGATCTCGGCCACCTGCAGGGTGTCGGCATGCGTGCGGCCGAGGAAGAGCAGGTTGCCGCCGCCGACCGCGCCGTCCACCGCCTGGACGAAGTCCTCGCAGAGGAACTCGCCGTCCATCACCGGGATGCGCCAGTAGCGGCGCGCCTTGCCCGCAGCGTCGGGCAGGCGCTTGGCGACGGCGAAGCCGTCGCCGAAATAGCGGATCGCGCCGCCGAGCTTGATCTTGGTCGGCCCCTCGACACCGGCGTAGCAGGCGGTGCCGGGGCAGGTGAGGATGCACTGGCCGACGCGCTTGATCAGCTGGTCCTTCAGCCCGTTCGGCTCGAAGCCGAACAGCAGGATGCGCACGCCCGGGCGCCCGTCCGGGGTCTCCTCCGGCGAGAGCTCGGCGTCGATCCCGGCCTCGGCGCCGCAGCCGATCACCGAGGTGGCGAAGCCCGTCATCACGGTGGCGGCGATCATCGCCCAGCGCGCGGTGTCGTTGGTGACGATCAGCGCGGTGCCGGCCACGTCGAAGGCCTCGGCGAAGGTATCCTCGACCGGGATGCCGTTGAGGGTGAGGTGCGTCGTCTCAGTCATGGCTCACACGCCGCATCGGCCCCTCGGATCCGCAAGGCGGCAGATCTCTCATCGCGAGGTCTCTCATCGCGTTCAGGCCCGGCATGCCACGTCCTCGAAGACGGGGCCCTTGGCCGCGAAGGCAGCGTCGGGCACCGTGAAGCTGTCGAGGCCCTGGCCGTAGCGGTCCTGCAGGTAGCTCTCGGTGCGCCGCTCCATCGCCTTGTCGGATTCGACGGTGAGCGAGAGCGACTTGCCCTGGCGCCAGCTCACGACCTCGCCGTCCCGGACGATGACGTCGCCGTCCTTGAGCACGTATTTCGCCGCCGTGAACATCGCCGTGCGGTCGGGATCGTCGCGGTAGACCGCGATGTCGGCCCGTCCCCCGGCGCGCAGGTGGCCGCGGTCGGTCAGCCCCAGGAGCTTGGCCGGACCGGAGCGGGTGAGCTGGGCGATCTCGGAGAGCGTGTACTCGCGCTCCAGCGTGGCGAGGTCGGAGCGCTCGGCCACCACGCCCGGCAGCGCGGCGATCTCGCGGTCGCGCTCCTCCTTGCTCATCAGCAGGTGGATGATGCGCGGATACTGCGTGAAGGGCCCGCCATTCGGGTGATCGGTGGTGAGGATGGTGCGCTCGGGGTCGCCCGAGAGCAGCATGATCTCCAGGCCGATCGCCCATTGCAGGGAGCTGACCGGGCCCTTCGGCCGGTAGAGGAAGGGCACCACGCCGCCGCCCTCGGCATCGCCCGCGTTCAGCACCCACTTCTTGGGCTTGGCGCCCTTGCGGCCGCCAAACTGGCGCAGGATGTCGAGCGACACCGTGACGGTCTGGCCGAACACCACCTGCCCGATATCGAGGGTGGCGTTGGGGTTCGCCATCACGGCGTCGGTGATGCGCCGCGCCGCCGAGCGGAACCCGCCGGTCATCGGATTCTCGGGGTCCACGACGCCGTAGGCGTAGAACTGGGCGTGGGCGAAGTGGATGCGCCGCCCTTCCGCCGCGTCGAGCGTCGCGACGAAGGAATCGTCGGCGCCGGGGAGCCCGAGATTGTTGCAGTGGACGTGGAGCGGATGCGGCACGCCGATCTCCTCGACCGCATCGAGGAGCGCGCCCATGATCTTTCGCGTGGAGAGCCCGTAGCAGGGGATCTCGTCGTCGAGGCTGAGCCGCAGCGCGCCGTCCTTGAAGGCCGAGGCGCCGCCCGCGTTGATGCATTTGACGCCGAGGCCCCGCGAGGTGGCGACGTTGAGCGCCACGAGGTCGCGCACCGCCGCCTTGCCCTCACCGTCCCGCAGGATCTGCAGGAGCTGGTCGTCGTTGCCCATCACGGTGAGCGCGCCGCGGTCGAGCAGGGGGATGTCGGCGAGTTCGAGCTGGGTCGCCAGCGCCTGGACCGGCGGCATCGCCGGCTCGACGGCCGTGGTGTAGCCCATCCGCGCATAGGTCGCGCCGATCCAGCCGGCCGCGCCGCCGGCATGGGCGAAGGGATGGCCCTCGGGCGCCGCCTCGCTCACGTAGAGCTCGGGCAGCAGCAGGCGCGAGGTGATGACGTTGCCGCCGGCGATGTGCGAGTGCACCTCGACGCCGCCCGCCATCACCACGCAGCCGGTGGCGTCGAGGGTCTGGTCGGGCTGGCGCTCGCTCGGGGGGACGATACGGCCGTCCTCGACCCAGACGTCGCCGACCGCGTCGCGGTTCGCGGTGGGATCGACGACCCGGCCGCCCTGGATCCGGATCAGCATCAGGAATCCTTCCTCGCGGCGTCGCGCTCGACGACGGCCGCGGCAATGCGCTCGATGATGGCGGCGGCCGAGGGCCGCTCGGCGGGCGCGGCCGGCGCCCGATAGGTCAGGGCGGCGCGCCCGGCGTTCCAGAGCACGCCGCCGACCTCGCGGCCGGGCTCGCCCACCTGGATGACCACCTCGGCGGCGCCCGGATCGGCCTCGCCGCAGACGAGGGCGACGCTCGGCAGGCCGGAGAGCCAGGCCGGTGCCGGCGCGGGCAGGCTCGCGAGCCAGAGCGCGGCGTCGGCCTCGCCGGAGGCGGCGAGGCGCCCAGCGTCGAAGCGCCAGGGATCGTGCTCGGGCACGCGCCGGCCGAAACCGGTGCGGATGGCCTGGCCCGTGGTCCAGGCCGCCACCTGCAGGGCGGCGCGGTCCTGGTCCGCCCCCGAGAGGGGCAGGGTGAAGCAGCGCGTCGCCTCGTTGAGGTCCATCACGAGGCCCTGCAGCATCTCGATGCCGGGCGCGCCGACCTCGCCCGGCTCGTAGAGCACGGCGCCGTAGAGCGCTCCGGCCAGCGCACGGGCGATCGTCAACAGGGCAGGATCGGAATCGAGATGCCCGCGGGCATGGGCGCGCAGATGGGCGATGGCGACCGGCAGGCTCGCGCCCGCGGCGAGATGGTGCACGGCGCGGGCCGCGCCCGCCGCCCGGCCGCGGCTCGGCTGCGTGGCGCGCAGGGTTTCGAGGAGGGGCGTCTTGAGCGGCGCATCGCCGACGACGAGGACCGCGTCGGCACGGCCGATCACCTCGGCCGGGGTCGTGGTCATGGCACCGACCCGGGACAAGGCGCCGAGTTCGGCATAGGTGGCGTCTCCGCCGAGACTGTCGACCGAGGCGCCGATCCGTCCGGCGAGCCGATAGGCGGCGCTGATCGCCGCCACCTCGGCGTTGAGGCCGGCGAAGACCGGCGTGCGTGCGGCCGACAGAATCGCTGCGGCCGCCGTCACGGCGCCGTCCGCGTCGGTCGCGCCACCCTTGACCCAGGCTGCCATCCACCCTCGCGTGTATTTTTGGTTTTCGCGGCGCGCATCGAACCGGATGCGCGGGGGCGGTCGCCTAAGACCGATGCCGGCGGGACTGGTCGAGTCCGCCGTGCCGGAATGGCCTGCCCGCCCGCGCCATACGCCTGGACGGGCGGCATCCGGGCCGCCTTGAGCGGCAGGGTTGCATCGGCCGGCGCCGGCAGGCAAGGCCCCCGCGCCTCGAAATCCCCTTCGCGCACCGCGGTTGCCCCGGCGCGGCCCGCATGTGAGAAGCCCGGACCCGCCGGAGGGGAACCGGCGCGCGCCCCACGCCTTGGCGTATCGGCTCCAGCCGGCCACGCCTCCGGCGTGGCCGCGGGCGCGCCACCGCCGTCCGGACGGGGCGATCCGAGACCGTTTCCAGGGCGCGAGGAGGGACCGGGTGCCTGAGCTGCCGAGCCGGAGCGATGACGCCGCGGAGCCGGCCGCCCGCGTGGCGGTCGAGGCGCCGGCCCGGCTGCATTTCGGCTTCCTCGACCTGCATGGCGGGCTCGGCCGCCGCTTCGGCAGCATCGGGCTCGCCATCGACGCGCCCTCGCTCAGCCTCACCGCCGAGCCCGCGCCGGAACCCGTGGCCGAGGGGCCGGAAGCGCGGCGGGTGCTCGGCTATATCCGCGCCGCGGCCGGCCATCTCGACGTGGCGCCCGGCATGCGGGTGCGGGTGGCGGAGGCGATTCCTCCCCATGCCGGCTTCGGCTCGGGCACGCAGCTCGCCCTCGCGGTCGCCGCGGCGCTCGCCCGGCTCAACGACCGCCCGTTCTCGCCGGAGGATTTCTCGAACGCCCTCGACCGCGGCAACCGCTCGGGCGTGGGCTTGCGCGCCTTCACCGAGGGTGGGCTGATCGTCGATGGCGGGCGCGACGCCTCCGGGGCGCCGCCGCCGGTGATCGCGCGCATCCCCTATCCGGAGGCGTGGCGGATCGTGCTGATCCTCGACGACGGCCTCGTCGGCGTGCACGGCGCCCGCGAGGTCGAAGCCTTCCGCGACCTGCCGCGCTTCCCCGAGGGACAGGCCGCCGAGATCTGCCGCATCGTGCTGATGCAGGTGATGCCGGCCGCCGTCACCGTCGAGCCGGAGGCCTTCGGTGCCGGCATCACGGCGATCCAGCGGCTCGTCGGCGACCATTTCGCCCCCCACCAGGGCGGACGCTACGCCAGCCCCGCCGTCGCCGAGGCGCTCGCCCGGGTGGCGGAACTCGGCATCGCCGGCTACGGCCAGAGCTCCTGGGGCCCGACCGGATTCGCCCTGGTGCCGGGCGAGGCCGAGGCGCATGCCCTCGTCGCAGATCTGGAGGCACGCTCCCGCGCGGAGGGGCGCCTGCGCTTCATCGTGGCACGGGGGCGCAACACGGGAGCCACCGTCGCGGCGGGATGATTGGTCCGGGCAGGGGGGTTGATCGGCACGCGCTAGGCGCGCGCCGAAGCTCGGCTTAAGGATTCGCGCGATATGTAAGGGCCCCTCACGCGACTCCGGTGGACCGGAGCCCGGGCGACGGCGGAGCCGTCGCTGCGTGAGCGGCATCTGAAGGGCACGCGACGCCCGAGGACCACGAGGAGACGACCATGGCCCGCTCGATCCTGCACATGCTCACGCCGCTCAAGCACATGAGCCCCTTCGACGTGAACATGGCGGTCGATGCCGGGTTCGAGACCATCGTCACCTATACGGACGTGACGCTGTCCGACGTGGTCTCGCTGACCCAGGATTCGATCTTCTCCCGGGCTCCCGAGGACGGGGTGCGCACCGGCCTCTTCATCGGCGGCAAGAACGCCGAGGACGCCCTCGACATGGTGGACCGGGCCAAGAAGGCTTTCGTGCCCCCCTTCGCCAACCACATCTTCGCCGACCCGGCCGGCTCCTTCACCACCGGCGCCGCGATGGTGGCGCAGGTCGCCCGGGCGCTGCGCCAGAAGCACGGCACCGATCTCAAGGGCAAGCGCATCGTGATCTTCGGCGGCGCCGGGGTCGTCGCCTACGTGGCGGCGGTGATCGGCGCGCTGGAGGGGGCGCAATCCGTGCTGGTCGGCCATGACGGCGAGGAGCGCGTCTCGAAGATCGCCTTCACCATGAAGTGGCGCTTCGGCATCGAGGTCGGCGCGGTGGACGGGACCACGCCGGAGGACCGGCGCCGGGCAATCGCCGACGCCGACGTGATCCTCTCCGCCGGTCCCGCCGGCATCCCGATCCTGTCGGCCGAGGACCTCGAATCGGCGCCGAAGCTGCTGGTGGCCTCCGACGTCAACGCCGTGCCGCCGGCCGGCATCGCCGGCATCGACGTGAACGCGGTGGACGTGCCCCTGCCGACCGGCAAGGGGCTCGGCATCGGCGCGCTCGCGGTCGGCAACGTGAAATACCAGACCCAGTGCCGCCTGTTCCGCCGCATGCTCCAGGCCGACCAGCCCCTCTGCCTCGACTTCCGCGACGCCTACACCCTCGCCGTCGAGGTGACGGGCTGAGGGGATCGGGCAGGGCCCTCCCTCCCCCCTCTGCGGGGGAGGGAAAGGCGCCATCATGACCGAAGCGGTCCTCATCGCCGCCCAATCCGGCCGGGCGCTGGCCGAGGCCGCGCGGCGCGCCGGCCTCCGCCCGTTCGTGGCCGACCTGTTCGGCGACGCCGACACCCTGGAGATCGCCGAGGCCCATCACCCGCTGCCGGGCACCTTCGGCTCGGGCCGGCTCGGCGGCGAAGTCCTGCTCGCGGCCCTCGACGACCTCGCCGGGCGGGCCGGGACGCGCCCGGTCGGCGTGGTGCTCGGCAGCGGCTTCGAGGGCGCGCCGGACCTGATGGCCGCGCTCGCCGCGCGTCATCGCCTGCTCGGGGCCGCACCGGAGGCGGTCGCCCGGCTGAAGGACCCGCAGAGCCTCGCCGCCCTCTGCGCCGAGCTCGACATCCCGCATCCGCCGGCTCGCCTGGAGGCGGTGGCGGATCCGGAAGGCTGGCTGTGCAAGCGCGTCGGCGGCTCGGGCGGCAGCCATATCCGCCGGGCCGGGCGGGGGTCGGCACCGCCCGGCGCCTATTTCCAGGCGCGGGTGCCGGGCCGGCCCCATGCCCTGAACGTCCTCTCGGACGGGCGGGAGATCCGCGTCCTGGCGCTCACCGAGCAATGGTGCGCGCCCTCCCGCCTGCGCCCCTTCCGCTACGGCGGCGCGCTGGCGCGGGGGGCTGGCGAGCCCGGTCCCGTGCCGCCCGCCATCCGGGCCGAGATCGCGGCGGCGATGGCCCGGCTCGTCGCGCGCACCGGGCTCAGAGGGCTCGCCAGCGCCGATTGCCTCGTCACCGAGGACGGGTGGTGGCTCACCGAGATCAACCCCCGCCCCGGTGCCACCCTCGACGTCCTCGACCGGCGCGCCGGCCCGCTCCTCGCCGCCCATATCGCGGCAAGCCTCGGAAAAATGCCGGCACCCGACCCCGATCCCGGTGATGCGGCAGCCGCGGAGATCTGTTACGCGGGCCGGGACTTCGCGGCCGTGCCGGCCTTCGCCTGGCCTGACCACGTGCGCGATCGTCCCCGTCCCGGCACGGCCGTGCGGCGGGACGCGCCGCTCTGCACCGTGCTCGCCACGGGGCCGGAGGCCGGCGCCACCAAGGACAGGCTGCGGACGCGCATCGCCGCGTTGCGCGCCGCACTCGCGCAGGAGGACGCCTCAGGATGAGCACCCCACACTACCCGAGCATCAACGCCCTCGCCGCGCCCCTCGTGGAGCGCCTCGTCGCCGATGCCGGGTGGCTGCGCCTCGACGTGCGCCAGGAGGCGGGCGGCGCCCGCATGGTCGATGCCGGCGCCCAGGCCCGCGGCTCGATCGAGGCGGGACGCCGCATCGCCGAGATCTGCCTGGGCGGCCTCGGCACCGTGAGCATCAGCCCGACCGGGCCGATCGCGGCCTGGCCGAACTCGGTGGTGGTGCACGCGGCCGATCCCGTCCTCGCCTGCCTCGGCAGCCAGTATGCCGGCTGGAGCCTGGCCGACGAGACCGGCGAGTCCGGCTTCTTTGCCCTGGGCTCGGGCCCCGGCCGTGCGGTCGCCGTGGTCGAGGACCTCTACAAGGAGCTCGGCTACAAGGATTCGGCGCAGAGCACCGCCCTGGTGCTCGAGGCGGCGAGCGGCCCGCCCGCGAGCGTCGTCGCGAAGGTCGCCGAGGCCGCGGGCGTCGCGCCGGAGAACCTGACCTTCATCTTCGCGCCGACCCAGTCGCTCGCCGGCGCGACCCAGGTGGTCGCCCGCGTGCTGGAGGTGGCGCTGCACAAGGCGCACACGGTGGGCTTCGACCTGCACGCCATCGTCGACGGCATCGGCTCGGCCCCGCTCTCGCCGCAGCATCCCGACTTCATCAAGGCGATGGGCCGCACCAACGACGCCATCATCTACGGTGGCCGGGTACAGCTCTTCGTGGATGCGGACGACGCCGACGCCAAGCAGCTCGCCGAGCAGCTGCCCTCGACCACGTCGAGCGATCACGGCGCGCCCTTCGCCGACATCTTCGCCAAGGTGAACGGCGATTTCTACAAGATCGATGGTGCCCTGTTCTCGCCGGCCGAGGCGATCGTCACCTCGGTGCGCACCGGCGCGACCTTCCGCGGCGGCCGACTCGAGCCGACGCTGGTCGAGGCGTCCTTCGCCTGAGACGCGGACGGCGAGGCGCCAACGGCAGGACCCGGACCGTGCCCCCTCTTCCGTTCAGACGAGGGGGCACGTCCGACACGCGCCGCGCCTGAACCATTCTGTCATCCGAGCCCTCGGCACCGCCGAGGTCCGCTGATCCTTCGAGAACCCCATGCGCATCGGGCTCGCGGCCGATAACGGCACCTGGCACAAGAGCCACCTCCTGGCGGGATTGCGGGCGCTCGGCGTCGAGCCGGTGCTGTTCTCGCTCGCCGACGTCGCCGTGGTGACGGGGGGCGGCGAGCCCCTGCGGGTGCCGGGCTTTTCCGAGGCGCTGCCGGACGGCGTCCTGCTCCGGACCATCGCGGGCGGCACCTTCGAGGCCACCACCATGCGGCTCGGCGTGCTGCACGCCCTCGTGGCCTCGGGCGTCACCGTCTGGAACCACCCGCTCGCGATCGAGCGCTCGGTGGACAAGGCGGCGACCTCGCTGCTGATCGCCCGGGCCGGCCTGCCCACCCCGCAGACCTGGGTCTTCTCGAAGCGCGAGGCGGCGGCCGACTGCGTCGCCCGCGAGGCCGGCCCCGGCCGCCCGCTGGTGCTGAAGCCCCTGTTCGGCTCGCAAGGGGAAGGGCTGATGCTGATCGAGCAGCCGGAGGCGCTGCCCGACGAGGCCGCCGTCTCCCGCGTCTACTATCTGCAGCGCTACGTGCCGCGGGCCGACGGCCTCTGGCGCGACTACCGCGTCTTCGTCTGCGAGGGCCGGGCCATCGCGGGCATGATCCGCGAGGGCGACGGCTGGATCACCAACGTGCACCGGGGCGGGCGCCCGCTCGCCTGGGCGATGCCGCCCCGCGCGGTCGAGCTCGCCGAGGCCGCGGCCGCGGCCGTCGGGGTCGATTACACGGGCGTCGACCTGGTCGAGGACGGGGAGGGCGGCTTCCTCGTGCTGGAGGTCAACTCGATGCCGGCCTGGTCCGGCCTGCAGAAGGTCTGCGAGACCGACATCGCCGGCGCGATCTGCCGCGGCTTCCTCGCGGCGGTGCGCAGTGCCCACCGGCCGCGTCTGGTCGTGGCCTGATGCCGGGGCTCGCGCCCGAGCTGATCGCGACGCTCTACCGGGCGGCCTGCCTTGCCGAGCTCGACGCGCTGAAGCCCGGCAACGTCCACGCCTACGCCTCCGGCCACCGTATGGAGGTGGCCGATTTCGTGACGAGCGCCGATGTCTCGGCGCCGGCCCTCGCCCGAGCGGAGGCTCGAATCGGGGCCCGCGTGCGCGGCGGGGTCGAGGCCACGGTCGCGGCGGTCGGCCAGAACACCAATCTCGGCATCCTGCTGCTCTGCGCGCCGCTGGCCCGCGCGGCCGAGCGCGGGGAGGGGATCGCCGCGGCGCTCGCCGCACTCGACGCGGCCGACGCCCGGGACGTGTTCGCCGCGATCCGGCGGGCCAATCCCGGCGGGCTCGGCCGGGCCGGGCGCCATGACGTTGCGGGCGAGGCGCCTTCATCCTTGCGCGACGCCATGGCGGAGGCCGCGCCCCGCGACGCGATCGCCCGCGCCTACGTCACCGACTTCGCCGACATCCTGCGGATCGGCCGCCCGGCCCTCGCCGCCGCCCGCGCGGCGGGCCTCGAGGCGACGTGGTGCACCACCGCCGTCCACCTCGCCTACCTGTCGGACCTCGCCGACAGCCACGTCCTGCGCAAGCACGGCGCGGCGGTCGCCGAAGCGGTCCGCCGGGAGGCACAGGCGCTGTGCCTCCGGATCACGCCGGGTCCCGCGGCGGTGGAACCGCTCCTCGCCTTCGACCAGAGCCTGAAGGCGCGCGGCATCAATCCGGGCACCAGCGCGGATCTCACCGTCGCCACCCTGTTCGCGGACGCCCTCGACGCGGCGAAAGGGGCTTGACGCGCCCGTCGCCCGACCCCGTGAAAAGTTCCGTGCCAATCGGCGCCGGCCGCCGCAATAATTTATCGATTTCAGCGCCTTGCGCAGGGTTGTGAGGGACAGGGCCCCGCTGTAGGGTCCGCGCCGCTATCCGGGCTAACCAGTGCGGACCGACACGGATCCGCGCGTCGCAAACAAGGATGGCTTCCCGGCTGCGGCTCGCCCCAGGCCGCAGCCCCTCTACGTTGGAATCCAGGGAGAGACCCCGAATGGCAAAGATCACCAAGGTTCAGGTTGGCGAAGCCCTCGTCGGCGACGGCAACGAGGTCGCCCACATCGACCTCATCATCGGACCGCGCGGTTCGCCGGCCGAGTCGGCCTTCTGCAACGGCCTCGTGAACAACAAGCACGGCTTCACCAGCCTGCTCGCGGTCATCGCGCCGAACCTGCCGTGCAAGCCGAACACCCTGATGTTCAACAAGGTCACCATCAACGACGCCCGCCAGGCCGTCCAGATGTTCGGCCCCGCCCAGCACGGTGTCGCCAAGGCCGTGCAGGATGCCGTCGCCGAGGGCATCATCCCGGCTGACGAGGCCGACGACCTGTACATCCTGGTCGGCGTGTTCATCCACTGGGAAGCGGCTGACGACGCCAAGATCCAGAAGTACAACTACGAGGCCACCAAGCTCTCGATCCAGCGCGCCGTGAACGGCGAGCCGAAGGCCGCCACGGTCACCGAGCAGCGCAACTCGGCCCAGCACCCCTTCGCCGCGAACGCTTAGATCGGGGACAGTCCTGGGCAGAGCGCGCCTCCGCCCGCACCGCGGGGCCTGCTCCAGCGACTGGCATCCATCTTCCTCGGCCGCTAGGGCGAGGCTCCGGACGGGACGGCGAAAGCCGTCCCGTTTCCTGTTCCGGGAATGCCGATGGCAATGCGAGGCGGGATCCGAACCGTTACCATTTATTGTCGATACGAAAATTCTTGACGCGATCGGGCCTTCCGGCACATCCTGAATGGCGATCACCCTCGATCCGGCAAAGCGGGGGAAGACGCTGGCCGAACGCGGCCTCGACTTCCTCGATGCGCAGATCGTCTTCGGCAATCCGAGCTACAGTGTCGAGGATCGTCGCCGCGAATACGGAGAGCTTCGCATCATGACGATCGGCCGAATCGCCGGCCGGATGGTTGTCGTGATCTGGACACCCCGCGGGAACGACCGCCACGTGATCTCTATGAGGAAGGCGAATGAGCGCGAACAGATCCGCTACGCCCCCTATCTCCGCTGATCTCATCGGCGCGACCGATCTGGCGCGCGTCGATGCGCATGTCATCCAGCCGGAGGAATACGAGGAGATCCCCGAACTGACCGATGAGATGCTGGCAGGCGGCGAACCGGGAAACGGGGCGGGCATCGCGCGCCGCCGCGGCCGCCCACGGTCCGACCAGCGCAAGGTTCTGACCGCCCTTCGGCTCGATCCGGACGTGATCGCAGCCTTCAAGGCAACAGGGCCAGGCTGGCAGACCCGGATCAACGATATCCTGAAGCGCGAGAGCGAGCGCCTTCGCCGCGCAGGCTGAGACATTCTCGCGCCCGTCGCGTGGCGGCGCTATGCTCCTCGCGGCATCAAGAGGGATCAGCCGTGGCCGAGAGCGACAACACCTTCAAGAAGGCGCCGAAGCGCAAGCCCATGAAGGGCAAGTCGGTGGCGGTGTCGCCCGAGATGCGGCAAGCCTATGCCGACCTGATCAAGGAACGCGAGGCGAAGCAGGAAACCTACGCCCGCCACCTGCCGCAGGACGAGACGCGCCGGCGCTGAGCCCGCCAACGCAGGTGACGCGGCGCACGTCGCAGCCTTTCGGGCACTCCCATCTCGGATCCATCGCGGGTGCCGGACCGCGGGTTCGGGCGCCCGAACCCGAAGGATCCGCGCCATGCCGCACCTGCCCCTTCGCGCCGCCGCGCTCGCCGTCGTCCTGACGCTGCCGGCGGCCCCTGTCCTCGCTCAGGGTCATGCCCCGTCGACCGGCCTCTCGGCCGCGGCGGCCTCCCTCGGCTACACCGCCGCCCCCGCGACCCTCAATGTGTCCCTGCCCGAACTGAGCGTTCGGGCCGATGCGGCCGATCCCAGCACGACCGGGTCGGTCCGCTCCCACCCGGGCTCCGGCCAGACCAAGCACTGATCCAGACCGCCTCGTTCCGGGCCATCGCCCCGATGGGTCCGGGGCGGGGCACGGCCGGCATGAGCCGGCCGTCTCGTTCAGCCTCCGCGCGCCTCAGCGCTTGAGCGGTCCCGCTTCGATCACGTCCTCGACCGTGCGCAGACCGGCGCGCGGCGAGTTGACGAGGCAGGCCATGTTGCCCGGCGGGTGCTGGTTCTTCCACATCTTGGTGTGGGCCTGGGGGATCTTGTCCCAGGGGAAGACCTCGCTCATGCAGGGATCGATGCGCCGGTCGAGCACGAACTGGTTCGCGGCCGAGGCCTGCTTCAGGTGGGCGAAGTGCGAGCCCTGGATGCGCTTCTGGCGCATCCAGACGTAGCGGGCGTCGAAGGTGATGTTGAAGCCGGTGGTGCCGGCGCAGAACACCACCATGCCGCCGCGCTTCACCACCAGCGCCGAGACCGGGAAGGTCGCCTCGCCCGGATGCTCGAACACGATGTCGACGTCGTTGCCCTTGCCGGTGATGTCCCAAATCGCCTTGCCGAACTTGCGCGCTTCCTTGGTCCAGGCGTGGAACTCGGGGGAGTTCACCTTCGGCAGCTGGCCCCAGCAATCGAAGTCCTTGCGGTTGATCACGCCCTTGGCACCGAGGCTCATCACGTAGTCGCGCTTCGACTCGTCGGAGATCACCGCGATGGCGTTGGCTCCGCTCGCCGCGCAGAGCTGCACGCCGAACACGCCGAGGCCGCCGGAGGCGCCCCAGATCAGCACGTTCTGGCCCGGGCGCACCGTATGGGGGGCGTGGCCGAACAGCATGCGGTAGGCGGTGGCGAGCGTCAGCGTGTAGCAGGCCGCCTCCTCCCAGGTGAGGTGCTTCGGCCGGTGCATGAGCTGGCGGGACTGCACCCGGCAGAACTGCGCGAAGGAGCCGTCGCCGGTCTCGTAGCCCCAGATGCGCTGGGTCGGCGAGAACATCGGATCGCCGCCGTTGCACTCCTCGTCGTCGCCGTCGTCCTGGTTGCAGTGGACGATGACCTCGTCGCCGACCTTCCAGCGCTTCACCTTGGCGCCGACCTTCCAGACGATGCCGGACGCGTCCGAGCCGGCGATGTGGTACTCGCCCTTGTGCACGTCGAAGGGCGAGATCGGCTCGCCGAGCCCCGCCCAGACGCCATTGTAGTTGACGCCCGCGGCCATGACGTAGACCAGCACCTCGTCGTCGCCGATCTCCCAGACCGGCAGCACCTCGAGCTGGTGGGACTGCTCCGGCGGCCCATGGCGCTCACGGCGGATCGCCCAGGCGTACATCTTGGCCGGCACGTGACCCAGCGGCGGGATCTCGCCCATCTCATAGAGGTCCTTGACCTCCGCCCCCGTCTGCACCGCCGCGCTGGCTGCCATGGTCGCTCTCCTCGCAGGTCGTCCGGCGCGGTTCTCGTGCAAGCCGCGCTCTCGATGCCTTGGCCTATAGCTGCGATGCGAAACGCCTCCAAGTGGGCCTTAAGGCGAAGACGGCAGGATAAAACACGATTCAGGGCCCGCACCGCAGCGCAGGCCCCGCAGATTCAAATCGACTTTGGCGCGAAGTGAAGAATTATTCGATGCGCCCGGCTATTCGGCCGCAGCCTTCGCAGGTTCGATACCCAATCCAGCCGCGACGCCACGGCCGAAATCCTGGTGTACCTTATACCAATGGGCGATCATGCGCTCCTGGATGTGGCGCGGGCTGTCCCCCATCGAGGTGACGACATTCTCCACGAGCCGCTTGCGGCCGCCGTCGTCCAGAACCTTGGTCCAGAACTCGCGCGGCTGCCCGTAGAGATCCGCGTCGTCGCCCGGCCATCCGTAGCGGGCCGCATCGCCCTTGAGGCGCAGCGGCGGCTCCTGGAACGACGGATCCTGCACCGGGCCGCCGAAGGAGTTCGGCTCATAGTCGACCTGCGCGCCATGGTTGCCGTCGGTGCGCATGGCCCCATCACGGTGATAGGTCTGCACCTGGGCGTTCCTGGCTTGGTTGACCGGGATCTGGTGGTAATTCACGCCGAGCCGGTAGCGATGCGCATCCGCGTAAGAGAGGATGCGGTTCTGCAGCATCTTGTCCGGCGAGAAGCCGATGCCCGGCACCACGTTCGAGGGCTCGAAGGCAGATTGCTCGATCTCGGCGAAGTAGTTCTCCGGATTCCGGTTGAGCTCCATCTCGCCGATCTCGATCAGCGGATAGTCGGCATGCGGCCAGACCTTGGTGAGGTCAAAGGGGTTGATGGGATAGGTGTCGGCATCGAGCTCCGGCATCAGCTGCACCGAGACCCGCCATTTGGGGAACTCGCCACGCTCGATGGCGCCATGCAGGTCGGCGGAGGAATAGTCCGGGTCCTTGCCGGCGATCTCGTCGGCGTCCGCGGCGGAGAAGTTCTCGATGCCCTGCTTGGTGTGGAAGTGGAACTTCACCCAGTGCCGCTCCCCCCGCTCGTTCCAGAACGAGAAGGTGTGCGAGCCGTAGCCGTTCATGAAGCGCGCCGATTTCGGCGTGCCGCGGTCGGAATAGAGGAACATCACCTGGTGGATGGCCTCGGGCGAGAGGCTCCAGAAGTCCCAGCGGCGCCAATGCGGCTTGAGATGGGTGCGCGGGTCGCGCTTCTGGGTGCGGATGAAGTCGGAGAACTTGATCGCGTCACGCACGAAGAAGATCGGCGTGTTGTTGCCCACGAGGTCCCAGTTGCCCTCGTCGGTGTAGAACTTGAGGGCGAAGCCGCGCGGGTCGCGCGCGGTATCGGCCGAGCCCGATTCGCCGCCCACCGTCGAGAAGCGGGCGACCATCGGAACCGCCTTGCCCACCTCGGTGAGCACCTTGGCGCGGGTGTAGTCGGCCAGGGACTTCGTCAGCCGGAAGGTGCCGTAGGCGCCGTAGCCCTTGGCATGCACGACGCGCTCCGGGATCCGCTCCCGGTTGAAATGGGCCATCTTCTCGATGAGGTGGTAGTCCTGCATCAGAACCGGCCCGCGCGAGCCGGCGGTGAGCGAGTTCTGGTTGTCGGAAACCGGGTTCCCGAACGCAGTGGTCAGACGGGGGGCGGAGTCGGCCATCGTGGCAGGGATCCTGTCTCAGCTGGGCTTAACCTGGCTCAGGAACGTATGAGGGCCTGCAAGGCTGCATCGCCTCACACCCTCGTGCACAGCCTGGGGTCCGGCCCCGTTGCCGCAGCCCGGGTGCGGGGCCCGTCTTCGACCAATGTTGAAGAAAACGCGCGGGGTTCGCTAAGGAAAGTCGATTCCGTCCCGGCGCTTTCGGCTCTAGGCTAGGACCCAAAGGCGCGCCGGACCGCGCCCGGGCCGGATCAGGTCCGGGCCGGGGATTCGGCGCGCGGCTGTGACGGGAGCGGACGAGAATGAGCGGGCAGCCGGCCATCGCCGAGAGCAAGCAGCAGACGGACGCCAACCGGGCAGATATCAGGCGGGACAAGCCGTGGATCATCCGCACCTATGCGGGCCACTCGACGGCGGCGGAATCGAACGCGCTCTACCGGGGCAACCTCGCCAAGGGCCAGACCGGCCTCTCGGTGGCCTTCGACCTGCCGACTCAGACCGGCTACGACCCGGACCACGAGCTCTCGCGCGGCGAGGTCGGCAAGGTCGGCGTCTCGATCGCGCATCTCGGCGACATGCGGACGCTGTTCGACCAGATCCCGCTCGCCCAGATGAACACCTCGATGACGATCAACGCCACGGCGCCGTGGCTCTTGTCGCTCTACCTCGCGGTGGCGGAGGAGCAGGGCGCGCCGATCGCGGCGCTGCAGGGCACCACGCAGAACGACATCATCAAGGAGTACCTGTCGCGCGGCACCTACGTGTTCCCGCCCGCGCCCTCGCTGCGGCTCACCAAGGACGTGATCCTGTTCACGACCAAGAACGTGCCGAAGTGGAACCCGATGAACGTCTGCTCCTACCACCTGCAGGAGGCCGGGGCGACGCCGGTCCAGGAGCTGTCCTACGCGCTGGCCATCGCCATCGCGGTGCTCGACACGGTGCGGGCCGACCCGGATTTCGACGAGGCGAGCTTCTCCGACGTGTTCAGCCGGATCTCGTTCTTCGTGAACGCGGGCATGCGCTTCGTCACCGAGATCTGCAAGATGCGGGCGTTCGCCGAGCTCTGGGACGAGATCGCCCAGGAGCGCTACGGCATCACGGACGCCAAGAAGCGGATCTTCCGCTACGGCGTGCAGGTGAACAGCCTCGGACTGACGGAGCAGCAGCCCGAGAACAACGTCCACCGCATCCTGATCGAGATGCTGGCCGTGACCCTCTCGAAGCGCGCCCGGGCGCGGGCCGTGCAGCTGCCGGCCTGGAACGAGGCGCTCGGCCTGCCGCGGCCCTGGGACCAGCAATGGTCCATGCGCATGCAGCAGATCCTCGCCTTCGAGACGGACCTGCTCGAATACGACGACATCTTCGACGGCTCGACGGTGATCGAGGCCAAGGTCGAGGCCCTGAAGGAGCAGACCCGGGCCGAGCTGAAGCGCATCGCCGAGATCGGCGGCGCGGTGACCGCGGTCGAGGCGGGCGAGCTGAAGCGGGCGCTGGTGGAATCGAACGCCCGCCGCATCGCGGCGATCGAGAAGGGCGACCAGATCGTCGTCGGCGTGAACAAGTGGCAGCAGGGCGAGCCCTCGCCGCTCACCGCCGGGGAGGGGGCGATCTTCACCGTCTCCGAGACCGTCGAGATGGAGGCCGAGGCCCGCATCCGGGCCTGGCGCGCGGGCCGTGACGAGCGGGCGGTGGGCAAGGCGCTCGAGGATCTGGAGCAGGCTGCGCGCTCCGGCGCCAACATCATGCCGCCCTCTATCGCCGCGGCGAAGGCGGGCGTCACCACCGGCGAGTGGGGCCAGCGGCTTCGCGCGGTGTTCGGCGAATACCGCGCGCCCACCGGCGTGACCCTGGAGACCGTCTCCTCCGGGGCGGCCGAGGAGGCCAAGCTCCTGATCGCCGATCTCGGCGAGCGCCTCGGCGAGACGCCGAAGCTCGTGGTCGGCAAGCCCGGCCTCGACGGCCACTCGAACGGGGCCGAGCAGATCGCGCTGCGCGCCCGCGATGTCGGCTTCGACGTGACCTATGACGGGATCCGCCAGACGCCCTCCGAGATCGTCGCCAAGGCGAAGGAGACCGGCGCCCACGTGGTCGGCCTCTCGATCCTGTCGGGCAGCCACGTGCCGCTGGTGCGGGAGGTCCGCGCCAAGATGCGGGAGGCGGGGCTCGACCACGTTCCCGTCGTCGTCGGCGGCATCATCTCGCCCGAGGACGAACTGGTCCTGAAGAACATGGGCGTGCGCGCCGTCTACACCCCGAAGGACTACGCCATCGACCAGATCATGGTCGGCCTCGCCAAGGTGGTGGAGAAGGCGCTCGACGGCCGGACCGGGAGCCATGCCGAGCCGGAAGCGGCCGGGCAGCAGGTATACTGAGGCGGGAAGGCCCTCCCCGGCGACGGGAAGGGCAAGCATCCTCAATTCGTCCGGCGCGAGACCGAGACGGCGTAGGCGGGCGAGCGGATCGCGAACATCGGGTCGTCCGCCGGCCCGGCGACACCCTCCGGCAGTTCCGCGACCGGGTCGAAGGTGCGGGCGTCGCAGGTGGCGTCCGGCTCGATCCCCGTGATGGCGAGAGTGCCGAGCGTCTCGGTCTTGCGGCTCTCCTCGGGCCAGGTCGCGGTCGGGTCCGCAGTCGGGTCGCCGGGCTCGGCCAGGATCGCCACGAGGTCGAAGCGGGCCGGCCCCTTGGCGAGGCGTTCCTTCAGCTCGTCGGCGTAGAAGGAATCGGGCTTGGCCTTCAGCTCGTCGTCGGAGAGGCCGGCCTTCTCGGCGGAGACGAATTTGAGCTTGGCCACCGTCGCCTCGCCCTTGGCGTTCGTCAGCGTGTAGGCGTGCACCGCCCAGTAATCGACGCCCGCATAGCTCGCCGGCACCGGCCGCGCATTGAGCCAGGCCGCCTGCCGCGTGGTCTCCGGATACTGTGTCGTGAAGGCCTTGATCTTGTCCGCGTCCGGCTTGCCGTCCGGGCCCGGAGCGCGCACCCGGAGGGCTTCGAGAAGCTGGCCGGGCGTGCGGGTGCCGAAGACCGGCGCCGAGATCACCACGAAGACCATGTCGCCGGACGGGTCGTTCATCCGCATGGCGAAGCCGCGGGTGACCGGCTTGGTCTTGTCCGAGATCTTCGCGTTGCTGCCGCCCATCGAGAAGCGGGCGGTCACCGGCACCGTCTTCTGGAAGTGGGGCGCCTTCGAGAGGGCGGTGGCGCCGGAGGCGGGAGAGAACGTGCCCGTGAGGCAGATGCCCTTGGCGCCGCTCGCCCGAACGCCGGGCTGATTGCCGCCGGCCGCGAGCTGCGCGGCCACGATGGAGGCGGGATCGACCTCCTCGGCAGACGCGGCGGTGAGAAGACAGGCGGTCGCGGCCGTGCAGCCGAGAAGCGTACGGAGCCAGGTCATGGGGCGTCTCCCGTCGTGGTTGGAGCCGCCGGCGCGACTCCGCAAGCACTCTAATTGCGCACAATTCGATTGCAAGCTCGGACAGCTGCGCCGCTCTCGCCGCGGCCTCGTTTCCGCGCTATCGCGCGGCATGCTCAGCCCCCTCGTCGCCGTCCCGCTCGCCGCCGCCCTCTCGGCCGGCCTGATCGTGCGGCTCCGTCCGCTCCTCGTGCGCTACGCGCTGGCCCGGCCCAACGCCCGCTCCAGCCATACCGAGCCGACCCCGCAGGGCGGGGGTATCGCCGTGGTGACGGCAGCGCTCTTCGCGGCCGGCGTGCTGCGCACCTCCGAGATCGGCGATGTCGGCGAGTGGCTGGCGCTCGCCCTCGGGACCGTGGCGCTGGCCGTGCTCGGCGCCATCGACGACATCCGCCCGCTCCCCGCCGCGCTCCGGCTCGCTGTGCAGGCCCTGGTGGCCGCAGCCCTCGTTACCTTCGTGCGCGGACGGCTCCTCCCGGATCTGCCGCTGCCGGTGGAGCGGATGCTCGCGGTGCTCGCGGGCGTGTGGTTCGTGAACCTCGTCAACTTCATGGACGGGCTCGACTGGATGACGGTGGCCGAGATCGTGCCCGTGACGGGCGCGCTCCTGATCCTCGGCGGCCTCGGATACCTGCCGCCCCTCGCGGTGCTGGTGGCGGCGGGTCTGTTCGGGGCGATGCTCGGCTTCGCGCCCTTCAACCGGCCGGTGGCGCGGCTCTTCCTCGGCGATGTCGGCTCCCTGCCGATCGGGCTGATCACGGCCTGGCTGCTCTACCGGCTCGCCCTCCAGGGGGGTCTCGCCGCGGCGATCCTGCTGCCGCTCTACTACCTCGCCGACGCGACCCTCACGCTCGTCCGCCGGGCGGCGCGGGGCGAGCGCGTCTGGGAGGCGCATCGCAGCCATTTCTACCAGCAGGCCACCGTGAACGGACTCACGGTGCCGGGCGTGGTCGGCCGCGTCTTCGCCCTCAACCTCGCGCTGGCCGGGCTCGCGGCGGCGACCTTGCTTTGGCCCGGATGGCTCGTCAGCCTGGGCGCGCTCGCCGTCGGCGCGGCCCTGGTGGCGGCGCTGCTCGCACGCTTCGCCCGCCCGCAGGAGGCACAGTGACCGGACATGTGGCGCTCACCGGCGCGACCGGCTTCATCGGCCGCCACCTGCTGCGCAGCCTGACCGACCGCGGCTACCGGGTGCGGGTGCTGCTGCGCCGGCCCGTAGAGGTGCCGGAGGGGGCGGCGAGCGCCGTCGTCGGCGATCTGACGCGGCCGATGAACATGGCTGCAGCCCTTTCGGACGTCGACGCGGTCGTGCATTCGGCCGGGCTCGCGCATGCGATGTCGGGAGCGCCCGAGGACGATTACCGCACCCTCAACACCGAGGCGACGCGGCGCCTCGCCGAGGCCGCCGCGCGCGCCAAGGTGCGCCGCTTCGTCTTCCTCTCCTCGATCCGGGCGCAGTGCGGCGCGACGAGCCCGCATCCGGTCGGCGAGGACGAGGCGGAGGCGCCCACCGACGCCTATGGCCGCTCGAAGCTCGAGGCGGAGCACGCCCTCGCCGAGACCGGGCTCGATTGGGTCGCCCTGCGCCCCGTCCTCGTCCACGGGGCCGGCGTGAAGGGCAACATGGCCGCGCTCCTCAGACTTGCCCGCTCGCCCTATCCGCTGCCGCTCGGCGGGCTCTCCGGCCGGCGCTCGCTGATCTCGACGGACAGCCTCGCCGCGGCGGTCGATGCGGTCTTGAGGGCGCCGGGCCCCCTGAACCGCGCCCTCGTCGCCGCCGATCCCGACCCGCAGACCCTGCCCGAGATGGTGGCGGCCCTGCGCCGGGGCCTCGGCCGGGGGCCCGGCCTGCTCCCCGTGCCGGGCGCGCTCCTCGGCCTCGCCTGCCGGCTCACGGGCCGCGAGGCGATCTACGACCGGCTCGCCGGCGGCCTCGTCGCGCGGCCGGACGGCCTGATGGCCCTGGGCTGGCGGCCGGCCATGCCGACGCCGCAGGCGCTCGCCCGGCTCGCCCGGGAGGGGGGCTAGAGCATTGTCCGCGGAAGCGGTCGCCGGCTCCGCGAAAGAAAATTCAGCACAATCAAATAGATAGAGCATTTTCCGCGATCCACGGATCATGGACGATGCTCTAGCCCACTCTCCGCCGATGTGGCTGCCGGCACGGCGAAGGAGAGCGCGTCAAAACAGCGATTGAGAGCCGTTCCGGATGGCGACGCGCTCGGGAACGGCTCTAGCCCGCCTCCGGCAGCGCCGGCTCCGCGGCCGCGCCCTCGACCTGCCCGGCCTTGCGCTCGCGGAAATGCGGGATGGCGGCCTCGAACACCGCCTCCGCCGCCGCCCGGTCGCCCGCGGCGACGGCCTCGCGCAGGCGCACCACCCAGGCATCGAGCCGGGCGCGGTCGGCGAAGACGGGGCGGGCCGCCATCACCCCCTCGATCCCGTCGAGGCTGACGCGGGGCTCCTCGCGGGCGAACAGGATCTCGTTCAGGCGCTCGCCCGGCCGCGCGCCGGAATAGTTGATCTCGATCTCCTCGCCCGGCTCGAAGCCGGCCAGCCGGATCATGCGCTCGGCCAGGTCCCGGATGCGCACCGGCTGGCCCATCTTCAGCACGTAGACCGCCGCGCGCTGGTCCTCCGCAGCCCCCGTCCCGGCCTGGCGCGCCTCGCCATCCGCGTGCGAGGCCGCCGTGAGGACGAGGTCGGCCGCCTCGCGCACGGTCATGAAGTAGCGCACCATGTCGGGATGCGTGACCGTGACCGGGCCGCCGCGGGCGATCTGCGCCTTGAACACCGGCACCACGGAGCCGACCGAGCCGAGCACGTTGCCGAAGCGCACGGCGATCAGCCGGGTCGGATGGCCGGGCGAGGCCGCCTGTTCGGCGTCGCGGGCCTGGGCCACCATCTCGGCGAAGCGCTTGGTCACGCCGAGCTGGGAGACAGGCTCGATCGCCTTGTCGGTGGAGATCATCACGAGGGCGCGCGCCCCCGCCGCCAGGGTCGCATCGGCCACGTTGATCGAGCCGAAGACGTTGGTCTTGATGCCCTCGCTCCAATCCTGCTCCAGATAGGGCACCTGCTTGAGCGCGGCGGCGTGAAAGACGTAGTCGGGCCGGAACGCCCGGAACGCGTCGTGGACGCGCTCGGCATCGCGGATATCGGCGATGAGGCCGGAGACCCGGCCGCCCGCGGCCAGCACCAGGGGATTGCTCAGGATGCCGTGGAGCGCCGGCTCCGAGTTCTCCAGGACCAGGACCCGGGCCGCGCCGAAGGCCAGGGCCCGCAGGCAGATCTCCGAGCCGATCGAGCCGCCGCCGCCGGTGACGACGACGCGCCGCCCCTGGAGGAAGCGCTCCAGGCGGGGCCGGTCGATGGCCACCGTCGGGCGCAGCAGCAGGTCCTCGATCTCCAGCGGCGCCAGCTCGGCC
This sequence comes from Methylobacterium symbioticum, assembly GCF_902141845.1. Lineage (GTDB taxonomy): Bacteria > Pseudomonadota > Alphaproteobacteria > Rhizobiales > Beijerinckiaceae > Methylobacterium > Methylobacterium symbioticum. The sequence continues at coordinate 45,286 of NZ_CABFPH010000037.1, forward strand.
TCGCGCGCGCCCTCGCCGAGGCTCGCCACCCGCACCAGCGGCAGGCCGAGCCGGCGGGCCTGGGCGACGAGGGCATCGGGCTCGGCCTCCAGCGCGCTCGGCGCCGCCACCAGGCGCCGCACCGGCTGGCCCTGCTCGGCGAGCCGGGCGATCACCCGCTCCAGATCCGCGAAGCCGCCGAGCACGGGCACGCCGCGCATCATCTGCCCGGCCTCGTCGGCGCGGGGCGACAGGATGCCCTTGGGCGCGAGCTTCTTCACCGAGCCCGATTCGATGGCCCTGAGCAGGACCTCGATGTCGCCGCCGCGGCCGAGCAGCAGGGTCGGCACCGTCGCGCCGCGCGCGCTCGATTGCCGCGAGCGGGTATATTTCAGGTAGCGGAAGGCCAGCCGGGTTCCGCCGAGCAGAAAGATCTGCAGCACCCAGTAGAGGACGATGGCGATCTTGCCGAAGAAGTAGAACCCGTAGAGGTCGGACGAGACCAGCACGTAGTCGATCAGAAGGAGCGCGAGCGCCAGCACGCTCGCGGCGCGCACGATGCCGGCGAGGTCCGGCAGCGAGGCGAAGCGCCACTTGGTCCGGTAGAGCCGGAACCGCGCGTAGACGAGCCCGGCGAGCAGCAGGAAGGGCGGCAGCAGCAGCGGCAGCGCGTGCAGGCGCTCCGTCAGCTGCGAGCCGGTGAAGCGGAACGCGAAGGTGAGGACCACGGCCAGAGCGGTCGCCACGAGATCGTGGACGACCATCGCGGCGGTCTTGGCATGGCGCGGCTGCATGGGTGGCGCGGTATCCGCCGCGGGCCCGGCGCTGTCAACGCGTGGCGCCGTCATCCCGGGCTCCCCCCGGACCCGCGAGAGGGAGGATCCCTCTCGACACCCGGATCTCAGGTGAGGTCGCGGATGGCCCGCGCCGCCGCCTCGTCCGCCTCGTCGATGTCGGGTGCGTCGATGTGGCGGTAGCGGGCCTGGATCAGGCCGAAGGCGCCGAAGGCGACGTGGCCGGCCGCGACGAGGCCCAGCAGCCAGGCGCCGTATTCCTGCCGCCGCAGCAGGGCGAAGGCCTCGGCCAGCCCCTTCACCTCGGAGGAGCGCTGGTACCACGCGGCGACGATGAGGAAGCCGCCGATGATCAGGAAGGCGATGCCGCGGGCCGCGTAGCCGAAGCGCCCGATCGGATTCGCCCAGCGCGCCTGGGTGTCCCCGAGCAGCAGGCGCTCCGTCACGTCGCCGCGCGCGGCCTTCCACAGGAAGCCGAAGCCGCCGCCGACGATCGCGGCACCGATGAGCGCCAGAAGCCAGCGCCCGAAGGGCCGGGCCATCACCCAGGCGCTCCAGTCGCGCATGCCGTCGCCGCCGCTCATGCCGAGCCCCAGGCTGAGGCTCGCCGCGGTGAGGGCGAGGCCGCCATAGATCCCGGCGCTGACCAGATGCGCGGCCCGGACCGCGAGGCCCTTGGGCGCCGTGCCGCGCCGGTCGGCATCGGTGACCGCCTCGACGGCGCGCCAGACGGCGAAGCCGGCGAGCCCGAGGGCGATGGCACCGACGAGGACCGGCCCGAACGGCCCGCCGAAGACGGTCCGCAGAGCCCCGCGACTGTCGCCGGCCCGGCCGCCGGCCCCGAGGGCGGCGAGCACGGCGAGCCCGCCGACCACGCAATAGACGAAGCCGCGCGCGCCGTAGCCGAACCGGGCGAGCCGCTCCAGGGTGTTGCGCCCCCCGAGCCGCCTCACGGGGCCGGACGCTGGGGCTTGCCGGAGAGCGAGACGTAGAAGCCGAGGCCGTCCTGGGCGGGCAGGGTCTGCAGGCGCTCGATCAGGCCGCGGCGCTTGGCGTCGAGGAGGAGGCGGCCGGTAGGCTGGAACAGCGTCTCGCCCCCGCCCTCGGGCGGGGGCGCGAGGCGGATCGCCACCGTCTTGCCCTTCCCGAAGCGGCTGCGCTCCAGCATGTCCTTGAGCGAGGCTTCCGCGGTGGCGCGGTTGGCCCCGCGCAGGTCGAGCACCGCCTCGGCATCGGTGACGCCGAGCGAGCCGCGCAGCTTGTCGGCGTAGAATTCTTCGAAATGGGGCAAGGGCAGGGGACCTGACGGGGCTTAGAAGACAACGCGGTTGTAGATATCGGCGACCGCCACGCCGCCGCCAAGTTCGGGCAGCTCGATCCGGTCGTTGAGGCCGAAGACCTGCATCTCCCAGTCCCGGGCGCGCTGCCAAGCCTCGACCCGGCCCTCGTTTTGGTAGACGATCAGGAAGGTCTGGAGGCTCGGCACCGACAGATAGAACTCGACCTTGCGTCCGCGGTCGTTCGCCATGGTCGAGGGCGACAGAACCTCGGCGATCAGCACGGGGTCGCGCGCATAGCCGTCCGGAAGAGGCGGTCCGCAGCGCACCACGACGTCCGGGATCGGCGCGAAATCGTCCAACGCCTCGCTGAGGATGGCGAGGCCGGGCAAGGCGCTGCACCCACGTGCATCGGCGAGATCGCCGACCCGGCGCAGCAGGTTGTAGACGATCCGCTGGTGCCGCTCCTTCGGCGGCGGCATCAGCACGGCCTCGCCGTCGAGCAATTCCCAGCGCTCGTCATCCGGGCGGCTCTCGACCCAGACCTGATACTCGGCGACGCTCATGCGCGCGTCGCGTCTCGCGGCCAGCGCCATCGGGGCCTCATCCTGCGAACGCTCGCGCGGGATGGTAGCACCGCCGATCGGCTCCACACCAGCGACATCCCGCGGCTGTGACGGTGCCCTCAGCCTGTTCGGTGCCGGCTTCGCCTCCGGGGCTCGGGGCCGCCCGCGTGAGGCGGCTCGACCGCCGGGGCCAAAGTCCCGGCGGTCGCTCTCGAAGGGATCAGCCGTGCACGAGCACGTTACGGAACTGCCAGGGATCGCTCGTGTCGATGTCCTCCGGGAACAGGCCCGGACGGTCGGTGAGGGGGGTCCAGTCGGTGTAGACGCCCACCACCGGGCCGAGATACGGGGTCTGGACCTCCAGGCAGCGGCGGAAATCCATCTCGTCGGCCTCGACGATGCCGGCGTTCGGGTTCTCCAGGGCCCAGACCATGCCGGCGAGCACGGCCGAGGTCACCTGCAGGCCCGTCGCGTTCTGGTAGGGGGCGATGGCCCGCGTCTCCTCGATGGAGAGCTGCGAGCCGTACCAGTAGGCGTTCTTCTTGTGCCCGTAGACGAGCACGCCGAGCTCGTCGATGCCGTCCACGATCTCGTTCTCGTCGAGGATGTGCTGGCTCTCCTGCACCTTGCCGGCATTGCCGAACATCTCGTGCAGCGAGAGCACCGCGTCGTTGGCCGGGTGATAGGCATAGTGGCAGGTCGGGCGGAAGACCGGCCGATCGCCCTCGCGCACCGTGTAGTAGTCGGCGATCGAGATCGCCTCGTTGTGGGTCACCAGGAAGCCGAACTGCGCGCCGACCGTCGGCACCCAGGTGCGCACGCGGGTGTCGGCGCCGGGCTGCAGCAGGTAGATGGCGCAGCGCGAGCGGCCCTTCTCCTGCTCGCGGGCGTTCTCGGGCTTCCAGGTCTCGTGCGTGCCCCAGCCGAGCTCGGCCGGCTGGTTGCCCTCGGAGACGAAGCCCTCGACAGACCAGGTGTTGACGAAGACGCCGCGCGGCTTCGGGGTCTTGGCGCGCTGGGTGTCGCGCTCGGCGATGTGCACGCCCTTGACGCCGAGATCCTTCATCAGCGCCGCCCACTCGGCCTTGCTCTTCGGCTCGGGCCGCTCGAGGCCGGTATCGGCGGCGATGTTCAGCAGCGCCTGCTTGACGAACCAGGACACCATGCCGGGATTGGCGCCGCAGCAGGAGACGGCCGTGGTGCCGCCGGGATTCTGGGCGCGGGCGTCGAGGATGTCCTCGCGCAGGGCGTAGTTGGTGCGGTCGCCCTGGCTCTTGGTCTTGTCGAAATAGAAGCCCGGCCAGGGCTCGGCCACGGTGTCGATGTAGAGGGCGCCGAGCTCGCGGCAGAGCTCGAGAATCGCGCGCGACGAGGTGTCGACCGAGAGGTTGACGCAGAAGCCCTGGCCGCCGCCCTCGGTGAGGAGGGGGGTGAGCACGTCGCGGTAGTTCTCGGGCGTCAGCGCGACGGTCTCGAAGCGCAGGCCGTGCTTCTCGGCGAGATCCTTGTGGGTGTCGACCGGGTCGATCACCGTGAAGCGGGCGCGGTCGTACTCGAAATGGCGCTCGATGAGGGGCAGCGTGCCGCGGCCGATCGAGCCGAAGCCGATCATCACGATGGGACCGCTGATGCGGCCGTAGACCGGGTGATGGGTCGGCGTGTCTGTCATGATGCGGCAGGTCCTCGATGATGCTCGGGCACCCCGGCACAGGGGCGCCTCGTGGTTAAGCGGGCTGTGTGACGAAGCGGCGACAATCCGACGCCGGGCCGGGCAGCGAACGCGCGGCCGCGATCGGCCCTGGGGCCGCGGCCCGCGCAGGGGATCTTACTGGCGCCGCGTGCCCGCGCGGTCAACCGCCGGGGGAGGGAGCTGGAATGCATGGATCCCGTGCAGGATATGCAGGCCCCGCCGGCGCGCGGGGCGATGTTCGGATCTCCTGTGCAGATCTCGGCTGGGCCACCGCCTCCGGGCCCGGCCGCGAACCAAGCATCTCCGCAGGATCGCAGGTGGAACCATTGTACATATGCTAGCGCTGCATGCATCCCGTGCGGCCGACCACGTTGCATGCGTTTCGCGAGATCCACACAGTATCGGCAACAGAAGGTCCGGAAGACCTCGCGACACCTCGTTTCGGGAAGCGCCGCCTCATCTGGAGTTCTCGCGATGCTCGCCGTGCTCGTCGCCCAGTGCCCCGCTCCCGCCGAGGAGCCGCTCGACCGCGATCCCGGCCTGATCACCCTGGCCTTCGCCCTGGCCCGCCGCCTGCGCCGCGGCGCCCGCCTCTGATCCGAGCCGCCTCCCGGCCGCGCCCCGCGGCCGGATTGCGTCCGTCCCCCATGAGAGCTAGAGCCGTCCGGCGGTGCAGGCCGCTTTCGAGAACGACTCTAAGCTGTTGATTGCGCGCCCCTTCCCGCCCGAGGCGAGGGACGCGCCGGCCGCCATGCCGGCCGAGGGGGATGGACTGAACGCATGCCGACACGCGCGCCCTTCACCGCCCGGCCGCGGCCCGCAGCCGCGCTGCTGCTCGCGGGCCTCGCGCTCGCCGCGCCCCTGCCGATCCTCCTGCCGGTCCTGACGGCCGCATCCCCGGCCGCCGCGCAGGAGGCCGAGCCGGAGGCGGCCCCCGCCGCCGAGGAGAAGCCCAAGCCCAAGCCCAAGCCGGCCCCGCGGCCGAAGCCGGCGCCGGCCAAGGCGGTGGACAAGCCCGCCGAGAAGGCGGCCTGGCCGGCGGGCGCCGACACCGTCACCGAGACCTACGGCGAGTGGACCACGAGCTGCGCCCGGGCCGAGGCGCAGGTCGCCTGCATGGTCATGCAGACCCAGGGCGACCGCAACACCGGGCGGCGCCAGTTCGCCTTCGAGCTGCGCACCCCCAAGGACGGGCGCGCCGAGGGCGTGATCCTGATGCCCTTCGGCCTCGCCATCGAGCCGGGCGTGTCGTTCAAGCTCGACGAGGCGACCCTCGGCAAGGGCGCCTTCTACATCTCCTGCACGGCCGAGGGCTGCCTCGTGCCGGTGAGCTTCCCGACGCTCGCCACCGATTCGATGAAGACCGCCAAGGCCCTCGTGGTCACCGGCAAGAAGGCGTCCAACGACGAGGCCGTGACGATCACCCTGCCGCTCGCCGGCTTCGCCACCGCCTTCGAGCGCGCGGCGGCGCTGGGGAGCTGACCCAGCACCAGGACCGAATCGCGGAGGCCGGCCAACGGCCCCGCATCGATGGGAGGAACGCATGAGAGGATTGTCTGCCGCGCTCGTCGGCGCCTGCCTGGCCGCGCCCGCGGCGCTGGCCCAGGCGCCCGCGGCCCCCAACCAAGCGCCCGCGGCGCCCCCCGCCGAAGGCGCGG
>NZ_CABFPH010000038.1 GCF_902141845.1 Methylobacterium symbioticum
CGCGCGTCGGGCCCGGCTGCGGGCGCGGCGCACCCAGGCGGCGCAGTCGGCCCCGGTGCCGCCGACGGCGCGGCCGGCCGCTTCGTCCAAGTCGGCGCCGGCGAGATCCGGGCCGAGGTGGTGGCGCAGGATCGCGGCGAGGTCGGAGCGCGAGGGGAGGGAGATCGCGATGCATCGGTCGAAACGGCCCGATCGGAGGATCGCCGGATCGATCCGATCGCGATCGTTCGTGGTTCCGACCAGAAGGACCCCGGCACGGCCGCCTTCGTCGAGACACTCCAGAAGGCCGTTCACCACCTGGACGGAGTATTCTCGGTTGTGACCGGCGAAACGCCGTCGGTCGCCGAAGGAGTCGAGCTCGTCGATCAGGGCGACGCATGGAGCGGCTTTGCTGGCTGCGTCGAAGAAATGACGCATCGCCCGAAGCGTCGTTCCAAGATGGCCTTCGCCGGCTGACTGCCACTGGGCGAGCGAGCCGGCGATCAGAGGAACTCCCGCTTGGCGGGCGAGCGCATGGGCGAACGACGTCTTTCCCGTGCCGGGCAGGCCGACCAGGAGAGCTGCCGTCTCGCAGGCCGACCATGGCACCGCGCTCTTCGCGTAGGCCGATAGATCCGAAGCCGCAGCCAAGCCCCATTCGGCGGCTTGGCCGTAGCCTGCGAGATCCGCCAGACGAGGCCCGTCCGCAGCCCGGCGATGCAGTACGCGTGCCTGTACGACCGCTTCGAGCCGGTCGAGAGCCCCATCGGCACCGCGGGCAGGATGAATTGCGATCCGGATGTCCGCGGGTTCGATCGCGGACGCGACGTCCGCCGCAATGCGTCTGCCCGGAGTGGAGCCGACCACGTGCTCGACGAGGAGTTCCACCGCTTCCGGATCGAAGCCGACGACGACGAGCCGTTCCTCGCAGGCCCGCAGCAGATCGCTCGGCAGTTCCGCACGCGCCGGCGTCGCGACGCCGATCAGGGGACGGTGCTCGCGGAAGGCCTGCGCCGTGCGGGTGTCGCCCCTGGCACCGGGATGGTTGCTTCCGGAACCGGGGGTCACCACGATCGGTCCCGCCCCGCTTCCGATCACCGGACGGTCCTTGCGCCAGTACCCTTTCGACGGCGGCGACGATGCGAAGCAGGCGTCGAATGCCTTCGCCATCGGGTCGATCCAGTCCGCACGCGGGACTTCGACGACCACGATCGGCGCGCCGCTCTCGATCCTTCGGAGAAGATCGGGGCGCGACGCGAGGCCGAACCCGAACAGGACGGCCGCACCGACGACTTCCGCATCGCAGAGAACCGGATCGTCGCAGAATGCGGCAAGTTCGTCTTCCGACGCATGCCGCATGGAAAGGCGGCCGAGCAGATCCCGAACGATCTCCGTCCCGCTCGGACGGCCCGTGCCGGTCCGGCGTTCCTCCAGCCGTGCACGGCTGCGCTTCTCCGAGCTCATCGCGAAGATCCTCCCTCCGCGGCGGGAGCCTCGACCAGACCGGGAAAGACCAACTCGATCAGCGTCAACACCTCGCGGGCGGAATCCGGGACCGGACCCGGGCGTCCGGAACCGGCGTCCATCTTCAGACGCGATAGAACCAACTCGGTGTTGCCGCCCCGACGCACGGCCTGTTCGATCGTGGTCAGAGCATGGGACCGCCCGGCCCCCCGGAGCGGGAGTCCGCCGAGAAGCAGGACGTGGCCGCTGCCGCTGCGCCCGATTCCAACGCCGAGAAGGCGTCGGCTCCAATCCGCGGAAGTCAGAATGCGGACGGCGGTCCTTCCTCCGGTTCCGCAACCGATCAACAGGCATGCCTGGACCCGTTCGTGGATGCGGAGTTCCGCAAGGAAGTCGATGCCGGTCGAAGGGGCGCACAGAACCCAGCCCGTCCGCCCACGGAAGCGGAATGCGAAACGCCCGAACGGATCGCCCAAGAGCGTCAGCTCATACTTCGCTGACCTGCCCGCTTCCGATTCGCGGCGAGGCCGCGGATCGCTACATTCGTCCGCGTGCCGAATGGCGAGCCTCGCCGCCGACGCGGCGGTGATGACGCCCTCGTGGGCGAGTGCGGCGAGCCGCCCGACGGTCTCGTCGGCGAGGCCCGCGAGCTCGCTCAGCTTGATCGGGAGCGGTGCATCCGGATCCGCGCCCGTACGGACGCGGCGGCCGCAGAGGCTCCGCACGATGCCGACGACGCTCCTGTTCCTCGACCTGCCGAGCGGTCGGCAGCCGAACGGACGACCGGTGGGGAACTCGACGACGATGCCGCTGCCGACCATGGCGTGGGCTCCAATGACGATGTTGGCGGGGGACGGAGGCGGATGATCCGTCGCGGACGGCATCCTGCCGCCTGCTAGTGCGGACGGGCTTCCGCAGCCGCAGCTTCCGACCGCGCGGAGGGATCGGACGACGGCATCGGGATGACCGCCCAACCGAGCGCATCCCAGTCGAACGTCCAGCAGGGCTGCCTGAGTCGAACGGCGCTGCGGTCCGTGAACTCGGTCGCGAGATCGATCTCGAGATGCCCTCCGAACGCGAGGCCGAAGACGCGTTCCCTCGCCAACTGACCGGCGAGCGAGGCTTCGCAGGACGCGAGCGGAGCCTCGCCGCCATGCTCCTCGATGCAGCGCTTCACCGCGTCCGCGTCCCCGCAGGCCGGAACCACCTTCCCATCGAAAATGCGGTGGGCGTTCGCGAGCCGCGGCTGCCTTTGCACTTCGACCGGCGGAACGACGAGCACAAGTCGGCCGGCCGCCGAAGCACGGCGGCCGACCGAGAACGCGAGGCCGCGCAGCCGCGAGTGCCTCCAGGTGCGATGGGTCGGAAGGATCACGCCGTACTCCCGGCCCGATCCGCGAAAGAGGACCGCGGTGACCGCGTCCTGTTCGAGACCGGCCCGCGCGAGCTGGGTGCAGAGATCCCGGTCGAGCCCGAGACGGATCGCGCCGTGGACCGTTGCGAGTACCGATGCCTCGCAGCCGAGGCGCCTCGCGTTGATCCCGCCGCGCCACGTCCGCCGGCGGAAGGGGGACGGGATCGCGCCGCGTCGACGCGGAAAGGAGCGATGCACAGACATGCGAACGCCGTCGATCTCGGCCGCCGTGCGGCGACCGCGCATCTGCGTGTGTCGATCGGATGGGTTCCGCTACGCCGCACGAAGTCATGCCGGACGTGCGCGTTCCTTCATGAAGGAACGGCGCGGCTCATCTCGCTTGACGAAACCGCGTATGCAGCCGATCTTGAAGGTATCGGATGGCGATCCGATCCCGCCGGCCATCAAGGTCAGTTTTCGGCGCAGGCGCGACTGTGCCGATTTCCTGACTGCACTTGTAGACGGTAGTGCACATTGGTCGCAGATGCAAGCGAAGTCTTGGATTTTTTGAGGGCGCGCCACTTCCGCGCCGCGCGCGTGCTCTTGGACTGGACCCAGGACGAACTCGCCCGGAAAGCCCGTGTCGTGCGTCGGACGATCGCCATGCTCGAGACGGGTGGATGTCGGACCCGGCAACGCAACGTTCGAGCGGTACTGGCAGCGCTCCAGGCGGGAGGGATAAGGTTCGCTTGCAATGCGGACGGCGAGATCAGTCTGATCGATGCGAACGCGAAGGCCGATGGGGATCTCGCGCCAGTTCGCTGCGGATCGGGCCGTTCCGCGCACCTGCGGACAAGGGTCAGCGGTCGGCGTCCGGTCGCCGTATGAGTTGCCAAGGCTCGAGCCGCAACCCTCGGGCCAGCCGTTCCAGGGTGTCGATCGAGAGATTCCTCAGTCCGCGCTCGATACCGCTGATGTAGGTGCGGTCGATCTCGCAGAGGTCCGCGAGCGCGTCCTGGCTGAGACCTTTCTCGGCCCGGATCCGCCGCACGTTCGTTGCGAGGATCTCCCGGAGAGTGCCTGGGTGGGTTCGTTTCACGCGCGCATCGAGCGCGGCTGTGGACGATAAGGCGACGGACTTTAAGTCACATTCGTTCCGGTCGACAGGCGATGCGATCTCGGTCTTGCAGGTGATGCTCGGGAGCGGGGCCGCGGACTGCCGGTCGAGGACGCAGGCGCCGACGCTGCGCAATCGGCTATATCCGGCCGTCTGATCCGTGGACGTGGCGCGTCCGGAAGCAATCCGGGAGGGCTGCCGCGCAACGGCTTCGCGGAACCTGAAGACCGTAGCCTGGAGGCGCTTCCGCAGCGGTCGATCACACAGGTCCACAGTCCGCACCCCGCGGACCTGCGGGACCGGGCCGTTACGGCGCAAGGTGTGGGCAGGCGGGCCGGAACGCCGCTGGCGGCGGACGGCGCGGCGGCTCCGCACGAGGGCAGAGAGGGCCTGCCCCTCGTGTCAGGTCCTCGGAGAGATGGCTTGCCGCGGACTCGGCAAGGGGTTCGGCGTCCCGGCCGGGGCCGGACCGTCGAGTGTTCGCTTGGCTAGGCGTTGATTGCCTTCTCCAGGTCGGCACATGTCTCCATGACCGTGTCGAAAGACGGAGCCTTGCGGGACGTCATGCCTGCTTCGGCCATGCGGGCGTAGTCTTCGGCCAGCTTGCCGAGAGGCTCGCCGACAGGAACGAGCCGCAGTCCCCCGGAAACCGCAGCTGTGTAGTCGACCCAGCCTCCGTTCCCGTCCTTCTCGGCGAAGAAGAAGCTTTTATGTGTCGCCACCTTTCTCGCCAGATCTCGATCGGCGACGATTCTATCGATGCGCTCCGAGCCTGCGATGCAGTGAAGGTCGTGCCAGTGGCGCGAGAAGCGGTCGCCCTTCAGGCTTTCTTGGATGGAGTAGACATGCGCAGCCGTGGCCTTCTCCCAGAAGGTTCGTCCGATGGTCATCGCTCTCACCTGAGCCGTTGGGAAGTCGAGGCCGGCAATCGCGCTCGCGGCGTCGCAGGTCACGTTCGCCGTCTCGGTGGGCTCTCCGGTCGACCGCGCCCCGAACTCCAACATGACGGCTTGAGGGACATATGAACTGCCCTCGACCACGGGCTCATACTCGAGGAACAGCTTTTCCTTGCCCTCCTGTCGGCACCGGATCTCGATTCCATCCCGCTCGGCGGCAGCCGAGAACAAGGGCACCAGTTCGTCCTGGATCCAAGCAGGAAGCTTGTCGCGAACTTCCTCCGTCCACTTCCGACCCTGGCTCTTGGACGGCGGAATCCCATCCGGCGTGATGTCGAAGTCCGGCAGGAACCGTCTGATGTCGTAGGTGAGGTCCACGTCCTCGGAGAAGCGGTCGATCACGCCGTACACCTTCGAAAGCGAAGTTCCGCCTTTGAAGGAAAGGTGTGCGCCGTGACCGCTGCCGTAGATGGCCGAGAGCGCCCAGACGACCATGACGTCCTTCTGGAGGATGTCCGCTGGTCGTCCCAGAAGTTCCGAGGCTGCGCCGAGAGCGTCGCGCTTCCGGGCGGAACTCATCCGCAGGAACTGTTCACCCACGCAGTTCGACTTCCGCTATGGCCGACCCGACCCACTTGGGCAGTTTCGGCGCGATCCTGTTGAGCTTCTCCCATTGGGACGGCTCGAGCCGCTCCTTGAGGCGCGATGCCGCCTCCTTCGCCTGTTCCTTGCCGAGATACGCCATGGCGCGGACGGCCTCGCCGGCGGGCTCGCCGGGTAGGACGGTCTGCCATTTCGGTACATGCCGTAGCTCGACCGGGTTGGATCCGAGCGCGAGCGAACTCGATCGGCCGGAGGTGAGGTAGACCCTCCGGATCGGTTGCTGCGTCGTCAGACCGAACCGATTGGCGGCAACCCCTCCGTCAGGAACGATCGGCTTGCGCATGCGCTTCGCCATGGAACGTACGACCCGCTCGGCCGAAGGTGGAAAGGATCCGAACTCGCCTTTTCGCGGCACGACGTAGGCGCCGCGGGCGATCCGCATGATCTCGCCCTTGGCGGCCAGTCGTGACAGCGTCTGGTCGATCGCGGATCGCGTTCCGAGCTTCGAGAGGCTCTCGGCGGTGATGACCGAGCCTTCGCGCTTCCGCCTGAGGGCGGCGCGCACGCTGTGGGACAGAGGCTTCATGCCGGTCTCCTGTCAGAAACCCATATCGCAATTTCTGACAATCGACAACGAGCGGGATCGATCCTGGCCACGCTCGCAGGCATGGCGGCATCGATGCGTTGGCGGGTGGAGGCAACGTCGCAGCGAAGGCGCTGTCACCTGGCGGTGGGCCTGGAGCCCGGGCGGCCCCGTGCACGCGACGGATCGCGGCCGCCTGCGCCGGGCCCACCGGTCGGCCGGGGGAGAGGAAACCGCATGCGAAGGATCCACGATCCGCCCACGCCACGTGCTGCTGGGTTCGGCGCGGCGTCGAGGACTGGCGGATATCGTGATCCTCCGGAGCGGGGACCATCAGCGGCGGCTCTGGCGCTGCGACCGGCATTCGAAGACATGGACGACCGGTTGGCGACGAGACGCCTTGCCGACTACCTCGATCTCCGTTCGCGGCGCAGGGCCCGCGCAACACAGCCTGTCGACGCGCACCCAGTGCAGTGCCTGAGCACACCGCATGGCCAGCCCTCGGTCGCAATTCCCCGACGCTGCCCGCCGTTGCCGCACGCCCTGGCAGTCGCCACGGCGCATGGATCGCGATACGGGCACGAAACACGCTTCGGGTTGCAGCTCGGCCACCGCCGCAGGCCTTCGGTAAGGTGGCGGATGCAGGCCGTAGTGCTGAATCCTCGAACCTCAATCCCGGACGACGCCACGCCGGCTTCGATGGGGGCTGGAGGAAAACGATGCCGTTCCGATGCGATCTGGACGGGCTGGGACTGCCCAATACCGTCAAGCAGGTGCTGCGCCGGCATCGGACAGCCAGACATCCAGCGCGTCGTTCGTCGTGCCACTGGCTCGCCTCGCGACCAGTTCCCATGAGGTCTGCGGCGGTCCGGCGCTCCGGACCGAAAGGCATGGGCTTTGAGCGCACGCCGGCGTAGAAGCGTGATCATGGGTCCGTTTCGGGACCGTGGCGAGGTCGACGGGCGAATCGGTGTCGAGCAGCAAGGCCAGATACGACTTTGCGAGCCCCTTGGATGCCGACGGCGCGCAGTTCGGGGATGCCCTTGTCGACGGCATCATGGCGAGCCGGGCGTTCAGGCGACTGAAGGGTGTCCGCTTCCTGGGCGGGATCGACTACGTGCTCGTCCGATCGCCCAACGGCAGTCGAACGCGGTACTCGCGCTACGAACATAGCGTCGGCGTCGCCTACCTCGCGGCGCTCCACGCGGATCTGCGTGATCTCACTCCCGATGAACGAAGACTGTCCTGCGCGGCGGCGCTTCTGCACGACATCGGTCATGCGCCGCTTTCGCATTCTCTAGAACCCGTCTTCGTCGAGCATTTCGGACTTGGCCATCACAAGGCGACCGAGGAAATCATATACGGCCGCGCCGCCATCGGCCGCGAAATCTCCGACCTCATCCGCCAGCACGACGTGGATGCCGATCGTCTCGTCGCGCTGATCGGAGGCGAGGACGACCGTTTCGACGGCTTCTTCGCAGGGCCAATCAACTTCGACACCATCGAAGGCATCTTGCGCACGCACTCCTACGTGAGGAGCAGCGTCGCCACTCCAGACCCTCAAGCGGTCGTGCGCGCCGCCGTCCGGCGCGCCGACGACGTCGATCGGCAACTCGTCGATGCCTTTTGGAGCTTCAAGCATCTGGTATATGCGCAACTGATCAACGCCGAACTCGGCGTTCTCGCCGATGCGGCATGTCAGCAGAGCATGCGAGACCATATCGCCAGCTTCACCCGGGACGACTACTTCACCGACGAGGCCGCAGCGTTCAGGAAGATGCCCGGTCTGCGGGAGCTGCTCGTGCGCCGGGATTTCAGAGACGAGGCTGCCGACCGGGTCGGACGCTCCATCGCGTTCAGACGGCGAAGTTTCTTCATCGACGAAGAGGCCGACTTCTTCCTGCGTCAGGATCGTTGCCGATACAAGCAAAACAAGACAGATCAGATCTTGAAAATCGGAGACGATCACCGATCACAACCAACGAATGTCATCCGAGATCTATTCGATGAAGACGGCATATCAGCGTAGTTGCGAATTTTCGAACCAGAAGCTAAGCGAACTTCGTGGAAGTCTGGCAGGCATACCGCCCTCAACGGACGTCGTTCTGACCTGCGGCTCCTACGCACGTCGCGAAGCGTCCGAAGCCTCGGACCTCGACTTCTTCGTGATCACGCAGACGAACACGAACTTCGACGACCCCGAGACGGTCAAAGCAGATCTTTCATGGATCGGGAGCGTGCATCACGCTCTGTCCGGTATCGTGCCCGTCGAACCATCGGCCGGCGGAGCCTTCGGGGACGTGGTGAACCGTTCCTCGCTCCTGCTGAACATCGGCGGCGAGCACGACACGAACCACAACATAACCCGACGCATGCTCTTTCTGCTCGAGGGCGAGGCCCTCTTCAATGCGGACGAGCTACGAAAGGTTCGGCGCGAGATCCTCGAGCGCTACATTTCGGACCAAATGACGGACCATCAACTCGCGCTGTTCCTTCTGAACGACGTGATCCGCTACTACCGCACGATGGCGACCGACTACGAGTTCAAGACGGTCGAAACGACGAAGCCAAAACCCTGGGGCATCCGCAACATAAAGCTCGTCTTTTCGCGGAAACTTCTCTACGCAAGCGGCCTGTTCAGCGTCGCCATGGCCGCGGACAGAACTCGGGACGGCAAAGTCGGACTTCTTGCCGAGTATTTTGAGATGCCCGTTATTGATCGAATGGAGCAGATCTGCGGCAAGGAGCGGCTTGCCGGCGTCATGGCGAGCTACAATTACTTTCTGGACAAGTTCGAGCGCCCCGAAATCCGCGAGCATCTGAAGGGCTTGAGACGCGAACAACGAGACGACGCGATCTTCCGAGAGCTCAAGAACGAAGGCCATCATTTCACGCGTGAACTTCTGAAGCTGTTCGAGAACACCTTCGACAGCACCCACCCGATCAGGCGGGCGGTCATCTTCTGACTGCGGCGTCGGACCCGCGGCATTCCAGCCGGCGACTCGAGCGCGACGACAGCGGAGACTGCACGGCAGCGCTTCTAGGATGCGTCGCGCGGACGCGTTCGCGGTCGTAGATGCGCCGGAGCACGCAGCCGAGATCGATGACGAAGATGCATGGGGCATCCGGAAGGATCGGTCGATCGGACCGAACCAAGACCCCGCGAAAGCTCGAGGTTAGGTCGACGAGCCTGCTGGAGGCAGGAGGGCGGACAGGGCTGGCCTTGGCTGCGCGGGTATCGACGCCGCCGGTATGCTATGCTCGGACGTAGAGGGACCCCGCGCCCACGGCCGGGGAGCCGCGGTCGGCGACAATCGACGCGAGGACCCCGGCTGCCGACTCAGTCCGGGGTCGGAGGGATCGGTGTCAAGAGCGGCGAAAGCGGGTTCCCGCGCAGATGGACGCGGGTCGGCCTACGATCATCCCTTTGACGGACCTTGCGAAAACGCACCTCGCTGCGGGACGGGGGCGGTTCAGGGGAACGTCATCGCCAAATGGTGGCATTGAAAGTCGGCCGGGAAGGCCCTGCCCGCAGGTACCTGCCTGCCATGATCGGAAATGCGGTGGTGGCGGCACGCGAACGGCTCGTATCGGTGGAGAGGCGCTCCCAGCGCGGTCTCCACATTGCCCTGGAACACCTCGGGCGATCCCCGTTCGACATAGGCGAGCATGGCTCCGCTTCGCGAGAATGGCGCGTAGCGGCAGCTCATGGGCTCGGCGAACTCGGATTCGATGGCAGCGGACCGATCCACGAAAGCCGAGACCATCCCGCGGCGACGGACTCCGAAGGCTTACGGATCGTGGTCCGTCCGGCGCCCGGTCCCACCGCCACGGGAGCGCTGACAATGAGATCGAGGGCGGCCTCGTCACGTAAGGGCAGCATCCGTATGCCGTTGCAGGTTCTTGGCTCTGCCTCCGGCCCAAGGTCATGCGCCGGGAGTTCGGACAAGAAGCCGGCCGAGGTGAATGCGAGGTGCCGTTCTCCGTCGACGCACCAGGAACGGCAGTAGACCGTAGCGGCCGTCTTCTTACCAGCTACAAGTTGTTGCCGTCGCGACGCGGCTCTGCGTCTCGCGGCGCTCGCCGGCCGCTCCGCGTGCGAGCCAGTGCGGCATCCGGCACATCGGTCGCCGGACCATCCGCGGGCCGTCATGGCGGCGCGATCCTGCGCCGTCGCGGCATCAGCGGCCGCGCCTCGACGACGGGACTGCCGTCCAGCGGCGGCAACCTGACCTTCGCGACCGCGATCTTCGCCGCCTTCATCTCCGGCCCCGCGCTGTAGCGGCCCAGGGTAAGGCCGGAGCGCTTATGGCCGACGATCGCCGCGAGCAGGTCGCCGTCGACGCCCGCCCGCTCCGCTTTGGTGATGAACCAGCGTCGGAAGGAATGGAAATTGACGAGCGAGCGGCGCCTGCCCTCGACCACGTCGTCGACGCCCAGGTCCCGACGGTACTTGGTGAACCGCTTCGAGAAGTACGAAGATCGCTCCCGGACCGATCCCTTCGCCCTGGGGCCGGGCCATTCGGGAAACAGATCCTCGTCGAAGCTCTTTCCTTCCGCACGCCGGACGACGACCTCGCGCAGATCCGGGTGTATCGGCACGTCTCGGAATGTCTTCTCCTTCTTCTGCGGCTTGAAGGTGAACCACCCGTCGATGCACTCGCCGACCCGCAGATCGATCACCGCATCGAGCCGAGCGCCTGTCAGGGCCGCCACGAGCATGACGTCGAGCATGGCCCGGTCGGACGTGCCCATGAAGAGGCGCTGCACTTCGGCCTCCGTGAAAGGCCGTTCCTCCTCGTCCGGCTCCGTCGTCGGTTTGTTCAGGCTCAGGCCGACCCAAACATTCGTCTCGATCGGCGTCCTCTTGACCAAATGCTTCCAGTAGGCCCTCAATCTGCCGATATACTTGGTGCACGAGGCCCATCCAAGGCCCGTGTAATCTTCGATCTCGTCCACGAAACGAACGGCTACCTTGGTTGTGATCCGCTCCAAGTAAGGCTCGATACCGCGCTCGACGCACCACTTAAGCAGGATTTGCAATGCCCGGGTATCGTCCTTGAGCGACCGCTCCTTGATCTTGGTGCGCTTGATGAAGTCCGCATGGTGGGCGGCAATGGGTGTCGCCGTCGCGAGAGCGACGGCTGCGAAGTCCGCCGAACGCCGGAGCGCATCCTCATGCGGCACGGCTTCCTCGTGTTGCTCTAACGACTCTCCATCGTCGACATCGACATAGCGCGTCGTCGCACCGTCGAGCCTGATTTCATACGTACGCAGCTTCACTGCCGCGAGGATGGCGTCGAGATCCGGATCGTTCCTTTGTCGAGCATCCGATATAATCCCTGCCCATTTCAGGGCCTCCGCCTGTTCGGAGCGCGGCTGATCGCCGAGCGTCGTCCAGGCCTTGTCTATCCGGGCCTTGAATTCCTTGACGATCGGCCGCTTGAGCACGTTGGCGGAAAGCAACGACTTGGTCCCGAGCGCCTGCTTGAGGCGGTAGCCGAGCAGGGGGCGAAGCTTGACCGGAACGCCCATGGTGACCCGGTAGTAGCCGTCGTGCAGCTCCAGATAGCCGTTTTTCGGGTCGGGCTTTCGGGGCACGGGAACCACCTGCGAACGTCGATTTGTCCCCGATATGTCCCGCGGCCTGTCCCGAAAGTCCAGCGGAAGCAGCGACTTGTATGCAGGACAATGGATTACGCCACTCCTTCGGAAATTCCCTCCGTCTCCGCCATTTACACCCAGCCTGAAGAATGTATTCGCTCACAGCGGGTTGGCGTGCGCCGAAATCTCATTCATCCCCGCGGTGAGAGCCTGTGGAAAGCGTCGGCGTGTCGAGGCGTTCTGCCTCTAGGGCATAGAGTCGTTCAGCGACTCGGGCTGGCGAGCACAGGATCGGTCGCCGTGTAGCCGGCCGCCACGGACGACCATCAGGTTCGTCACGGCCGGCCCTACGATGAACGGAACGACACGACGGCACCGGCTGCATGCGCCGCGGCGTTGTGGTGGAGGCTCTGCCAACCGAGCCAGCCGGTATAGAGGCCGACCAGTACGATCAGGGCCGCGGAGGCGTAGGGCGCTTTCCGAGCGAAGCTGCTGAAGCCGGACCAGCGGGTCGCTATGTGCCGCACGCCGAGCGCCGCAAGCACCCCGGCCGAGACCATCGTGAGCGCCAAGCCGACGCTGAAGCAGACGACCAGCGCAAAGCCGAGGCTGAATTGCTTGAGCTGGATGCACAACAGCAGAACCGTGATGGCTGCCGGGCACGGGATCAGGCCGCCCGTCAGGCCGAACAGCACGATCTGCCCCGTGGTCACCGTTCGGCCCGCGAAACGGCGGCGGATGTCGTCGGCATGTGCGCGGGCATGGGCATCGTCCTCGTCGCCCAGGTTCGAGTGGTCCTGCTCCTCGAACGCGACCTCGTACATCTCCGGGCCCGCCGTGCCGTCGAGGCGAACGCGCGCGGTGAAGGCGTGCGGCTCAGGGATCTCGTCCAGGCTCTCCAGGTAGCCGTCGCGTAGGGCGAACCCGAACGATTGCACGGCCCCCTCCGGTCGGACCGTCTCGACCGTCACAGCGCCAGGGGCGGGCAGCGGCCCGCCCTCGGAGCGGATGCGCCAGCGGGGCGGCACGCCGTCGTCGAACACCTCCAGCATCAGCAGGCCGTCCCGCGTGACCACGTGCCGGTGCTCATCATGGTGATGATGGTCGTGGTGCTGCTCGCGCCAAGTCCGCCAGGCCATCCAGAACGCGATGCCGACGATGACGACGGCGGACGCCAACTGGAGGTACGGCTCGCTCGCCTCGCCGCCCCACTCCTGCCCGAGATATTGCCCGCCCAACGCGATGGCCCACACGACGGCCGTGTGCGAGAGCGTGGCGGCCAGCCCGAGCAGGACCGCTTGGGTGACCGTGCCCCGGACCGCGATGATGAAGGCCGCCATCATCGTCTTGGAATGGCCGGGCTCCAGGCCGTGCAGGGCACCGAGCAGGATCGCGCTCGGCACGAACAGCCAAGCGTGCGCGGTCCCCTGCTGCAGCAGGTCGGTCAAAGAGGCCATGGGCGCACGCTATTTGAGATAGGTCCGCACCACCTCGATCAGCTCAGCGGTGCCCCGGGCGCGGTCGGCGTCCGGCTCGGCATCCGGGTTCACGACGTGGTGGCGGATGTGGTCTTCCATCAGCTCGGCGGTCAGGCCGTTGATGGCCCCGCGCATCGAGGCGACCAGCATCAGGACGTCGGCGCAGCCGAGCTCGGCCTCCAGGGCCCGCTCGACGGCTTCTGCCTGTCCCTTGAGCCGGCGCACACGCGCCAGCAGCTTGGTCTTGTCCTTGATCGTGTGGGCCATGGGTCGGCTTTCGCGTCTGATCCGATATATAGGGGGGTACCCTATAAATTGTCGAGCATAAGCCGCTCGCGGTCGGAGGAAGCCCTATCATGAAGAAGGACGACCCCTGCATCGGGGTTTGCCAGTGGGACGGGCGTACCGGCTGGTGCCTCGGCTGCGGCCGCACGGTCCCGGAGATCCGCGCCTGGCGAAAGATGGCGCCCTACAGGAAGACCGCCCTCGCTCGCGAACTGCCGCGCCGGGTCGCACAGGTCTCCCGCGTGGAAACAAGCCCGCTCCGGTCTGGAGACGCTTGACAGGGCACGTGCCGGCGCGATGAATAGGCCCCTCGGGAAGCGATCTCCCGACGAGGCTCCGGCTGAAGAATCGCGTCCAACCTGCATTCGATGCAAGGACGCGCCATGCCTACGCCCAACTCCATTTCCATCGATAAGCTTGCTCGTCTCGTCGGCACTGCCGGCTGCCCCCTGGTGGTCGACATCCGCACGGAGGACGCCTTCCGTGACGACCCGCGGCTGGTCCCCGGCAGTGTGCGCCGGTCCGTCAGCGACATCGCGCACTGGTCCGCCAACTGGGGCGGGCGGAGCGCCGTGGTCGTCTGCCGGCACGGGCGCGACCTCAGCCATGGCGCCGCAGCCTATCTTCGCCAAGCCGGCGTAGCGGCGGAGGCGCTGGATGGCGGCTTCGACGCCTGGGAAGCCGCCGGCCTGCCGCTGGTGCCCGAGGCGAAGCTGCCGCCCCGCGACACGCATGGCCGCACCGTCTGGGTCACCCGCGCCCGGCCCAAGGTCGACCGCATCGCCTGCCCCTGGCTCATCCGCCGCTTCGTCGACCCGGACGCGGTCTTTCTGTTCGTGCCAACGCCCGAGGTGAACGCGGTTGTCGAACGGTTCGGGGGTGCCGCCTTCGACATCGATGATCCTGGCGCCTTCTGGAGCCACCGAGGCGAACTATGCACCTTCGACGTCATGGTCGAGGAGCTCGGCCTGGCCACGCCGCCGCTCCTGCACCTCGCTACGCTGGTGCGCGGGGCCGACACCGCCCGGCCCGACCTCGCGCCGGAGGCGGCCGGCCTGCTCGCGGCCTCGCTCGGCCTGTCGCGCATCTACGCCGATGACCTCGCCCAGCTCGACGCCGGGATGCTCCTCTACGACGCCTTCTACCGCTGGTGCCGGGACGCCACGGAGGAGACCCACAACTGGCCCACCAACAAGCCCAGGGAGAAAGCCTGACTATGGCCGTGACCGCAGGTATCCAGACCGCGCAGGAGGCAGGCATGGTCGCCCAGGAAGCGCCGCTGCCCGTGACCCTGGCCGAGGCCGTGCGGGTCTGGGCCCGCATCGCCGCGCTGTCCTTCGGCGGGCCGGCCGGGCAGATCGCGGTGATGCACCGCATCCTCGTGGAGGAGCGGCGCTGGATCTCCGAGAACCGCTTCCTGCACGCGCTCAACTTCTGCACCCTGCTGCCCGGCCCCGAGGCCCAGCAGCTCGCCACCTATGTCGGCTGGCTGATGCACGGCACCCGCGGCGGCCTCGTCGCGGGCGGGCTGTTCGTGCTGCCGGGCGTCGTCGCCATCATGGCCCTGAGCTGGGTCTATGCGCTCTACGGCAATGTCGGCTTCGTCGCCGGCCTGTTTTTCGGGCTGAAGGCCGCGGTGCTGGCCATCGTGCTGCAGGCTGTGATCCGCATCGGCCGGCGGGCACTCAAGGGGCCGGTCATGATCGGGCTCGCGGCTGCGGCCTTCGTGGCGATCTTCTTCCTCGACGTGCCCTTCCCCCTCATCGTGCTGGCGGCCGGCGTGATCGGCTATCTCGGCGGGCGGGCCGGCCTGCCGCAGTTCAAGGCCGGCGGGCACGGGGGCGGCGGCAAGGTCGTCGAGGGCCCCTTCCTGCTCGATGACCACGAGCTCCCGCAGGAGCGGGCCGTCGCCGGGCACACACTGCGGATGCTGCTGACCTGGGGCGCGCTCTGGCTGGTGCCGGTCGCCGCCATCCTGCTCGCCTTCGGAACGGACGACGTCTTCAGCCAGATCGCGGTGTTCTTCTCGAAGATGGCGATGGTCACCTTCGGGGGCGCCTACGCGGTGCTCTCCTACGTCGCCCAGCAGGCGGTAGAGCATTACGGCTGGCTCAAGCCCGGCGAGATGCTGGACGGGCTCGGCATGGCCGAGACGACCCCCGGCCCGCTGATCATGGTCACGCAGTTCGTGGGCTTTCTGGCCGCGTATCGAGCACCGGGCTCGCTGCCGCCCCTGCTGGCCGGCACGCTCGGCGGGCTCCTCACCACCTGGGTGACCTTCGCGCCCTGCTTCCTCTGGATCTTCGCCGGCGCCCCTTACGTCGAGCGCCTGCGCGGCGACCGGGCGCTCGCGGGCGCGCTCTCGGCCATCACCGCCTCCGTGGTCGGCGTGATCCTCAACCTCGCGGTCTGGTTTGCCCTGCACACCCTCTTCGCCGAGTCGCGACCGTTCGCAGTCGGGCCGGTCCGCTTCGACGTGCCGGTCCTGTCGAGCCTCAACCCATGGGCGCTTGCCCTGGCGGCCACGGCGGTGCTGGCGGTGTTCCGGTTCAAGGTCGGCATGGTCCAGACGCTGGCGGCCTGCGCCGCGGCAGGCGTCGCCCTGCACATGCTGGGGCTGGTGTGATGGTCGCCGGACGCCTCGCCACGGTCGTAGCCGTCCTCACCGTGCCCAAAGGGTCTGCACACGCCGGCGAGGCGTTCCGCCACCTGACCTCCCCCGAGATCCGGGCGCGCCTGCTCGGCAAGGAGGTCACCGACGCGGTGCACTGGGCCTACCGCTTCGTTCCGAGCGGTCGCACGCGTGTCGTGTCGCTCGGGCGGGCGCCCGACGCGCGCTGGCGGATCGAGGGCGACGGGCGCTGCCTGGATGCCCCGCCCTGCGTCCAGGTCTGGATGGCCGGCAACCGGGTCGAGTTCCGGCGCGGAGACGGTACCCTGCCCGACGAGAGCGTGCTGCAGGGGCCAGCACATCGGCCCTGAGGAACGAGAGCCGCGACCGAGGAGACGACCATGCGCCGCTTGCTTGCATCCATCGCCGTAATGGGCGCCCTCGCGACCGGCGCGTCGGCCGCGGAGCCCTGGCAGGACGCCATCGCCACGGGTCTCGGGAAGCCCGGGACCGCGATGCCGGGCGGGGTCTACCGCGTGGGGCTGCCCCGGACCGACATCAAGATCACCCTCGACGGCGTGACCCTGACGCCGTCCCTCGCCCTTGGCTCCTAGCTGGCCTTCGTGCGGCATGGGGGCGGGAACGGGGTCATGGTCATGGGTAACTCGTCCTGACCGAGGACGAGGTCACCCGGTGATGAAGCACCTCGTCCAGAAAGGGGGCGAGATCACTGCCATCCACAACCACCTGCTGCGGGCCTCGCCGAGCACCCTCTACATGCACGTCTCCGGGCATGGAGATCCCGGCAAGCTCGCCACCGTCCTGGCGGGGGCGCTGGGCGCCAGCCGGACGCCCTTCGGCGGCGCGACCGTCGGTGGCACCTCGCCGCCCGGGTCACCCGGACCAGCCCTGGTCGGCGAGGGCCCGGTGCCGGCGAAGGCGACCGCGCCTGACCAGACGCTCGACCTCAACACGGCGGCCATAGACGCGGCCATCGGGCGCCAGGGCAGGATCAATGGCGGCGTCTACGCCGTGAGCGTGCCGCGCTCGGAAGCCCCGAAGGACCACGGC
The DNA here is from genome assembly GCF_902141845.1 of Methylobacterium symbioticum. GTDB lineage: Bacteria > Pseudomonadota > Alphaproteobacteria > Rhizobiales > Beijerinckiaceae > Methylobacterium > Methylobacterium symbioticum. The sequence goes on from NZ_CABFPH010000038.1 coordinate 17,046, forward strand.
ATGGTGGTGCCGGAGGCCATGGGCTCGGCGATCGCCATCAACTTCCAGCCGACCGGCGACGGCAAGGCGGCCATCACCGGGGACTTCGTGCCGAACGCCGACGAGGTGAACCCGGTCATCAAGGCTCTGCGAGGCAACGGCGTCGAGGTCGTCGCCCCGCACAACCATATGCTCGCTGACGAGCCGCGGTTGTTCTTCATGCACTTCTGGGCCAACGACGACGCGGGCAAGCTCGCGAAAGGCCTTCGCGAGGCGCTCGACCAAGTGAAGGTCGCGAAGGGCTGATGCGAGGGAGCATCGCCATGGTGGCGATGTCGGTGAACCTCAAGGCGGCGGTGCCTCGCGGTCGTAGTGGCTGGTTCAGGCATCGTAGCCCTTCCGGCGACGGTTCCGCTGGCAAGCGCCGCCGGATGCGTGGGCACGTCCTGTTCCATGGATCAGCGGGAACGGAGCGCCGATGACCCGGCGATGGCTACCGAATGGCCGAGATGGAGCGCGAAGCTGCCGCCCGAAGCCCGGCCTTATGCGCACAGACAGAGGCTGTTCTCGGACGTCGAACAGGCGGACAGGCGTCAAAGGCCCGACGACGACATTCCGAAGCTTCAGGCTCAATGCCGATGGCGGTCGTCCGTGTAAGACATGACCCGTAGTGCACAACGCCAAATCAGCAAGAGTATCAATTACTCTTAGCGCTCAACCAAATAGAGGCCTGTCGATCGCAGTGATTCCTTTTTTCGGTCGCAGCAAGTGAAGTCCGGCTTGCTTGATCCCGAAAGAGCTTGGTTTTGGTCGGATCAGCATCTGCCGGCGGTGGGCGTCAGGCCGCGCGGTCTGCGACGTAGCGGCGCCAGCTGCCGAGATGCGTGATCTCCTCGGCCCCCGCGACGCCCGCCGCCTCGACGAGAAAGCCCTTCGGCCGGGTGCCGTCGGACAGGTGCAGCGTGCCGATGCCGAGCGGCGCCGGGATGCCGGACACGAAATCCCCGAAGCCAGCGGTCGGCAAAGCCCAGACCTCGGTGTCGATCGTCCCGCCCCTGCCGTCCGCGGTGCGCAGCAAGCCGGGCCGTGTCGGGGGACCGCCGGGTAATGCGTACAGCTTGTATCTCGGCTCAGTCGTCACAGCCCTCAGGAAGCGGGCGCCGCGCTCCGTCAGCTCGCGGTTGAGGGGGAGCCCCGACAGGTGTGCGCCAACGACGGCGATCTCGATCTCGCCGGGCCGAGCCCTGGACGGCCCAATCTTCGCAGACGGCACAGCCGCGGTGGTCACGCCGACGGTCGGCCCGCAGGCCGCGTGAAGGCGTGCGCCGACCGCTGCCAGCAGGCCATCGTGGCCCCGCGGGCCGAGCAAGGTGACGCCTGACGGGAAGCCGTCGGTGCGTGGAAACCCCGGCACTGCCAAGGCGCACCAGTCGAGCAGGTTCACGAAGTTGGTGTAGGTGCCGAGTTCGGCGTTCGGCCCGATCGGATCGGCTTCGACGTCCGCGGCAGTGCGAGGTCGCGGAAAGGTCGGAACGGCCAGCACGTCCACCGATCCCCAGACCGTTTCCGCGGCGCGGCGCCGCTCGGCCAGCCGGTACAGGCCGGCGAAGGCATCGGCGGCCGTGTGAACGACGGCGCCCGCGATCACCGCTCGGGTGGTCGGGTGCAGGATCTCGGGACGGTCTTCCATCACCGCACGGATCGCGGCGTAGCGCTCGGCGACCCACGGGCCATCGTAGAGCAGGTCCGCGACCGCGAACATCGGTGCGAGATCGACCGGCAAGCCGGGGCCTACGATCGCTTCGAGTTCGCCGAGTGTTGCGTCAAAGGCCACCTCCGAGAGCGGATCGCCGCCGAAGCGGCGCCCCCCGGCATCTGGCACCCCGAGGCGCACGCCGGAGGGCAACCCGGCCGGAGCGGGCGCCACCGGCAGAGGCCGCGACCACGGGTCGAGGGGGTCGTAGCCGGCCATGGTCCGGAAGGCCGCATCGGCATCGGCGACCGTACCGGCGAAGATCGAGAGAGTATCCAGCGTCCGGCAGGCCGGCACCATGCCGCGGCTCGACACGGCTCCGAGTGAGGGCTTGAGCCCGACGATGTTGTTCAGGCCGGCCGGGACGCGCCCCGACCCCGCCGTGTCGGTGCCGACGGCGAACGCAACGATCCCGCGGGCGACCGCCACCGCCGACCCGCTGCTGGAGCCGCCTGGCACGTAGGTCGGATCGCAGGCATTGCGCGGCGCCGGGTAGGGCGTGCGCAGCCCGACGAGCCCCGTGGCGAACTGGTCGAGGTTGGTCTTGCCGATCAGAATTGCTCCGGCGGCGAGAAGGCGCGCGACTGCGGGCGCGGTCTCGTCGGGGGTGTAGGCGAATCCTGGGCAGGCGGCGGTGGTCGGCAGCCCGGCCACGTCGACGTTGTCCTTGACCGCGAAGGGCACGCCCCAGAGCGGCTTCTTGACCGGGTCGAACGGGCCGAGCGCCGCGGCTGCCGCCATCGCCGCGGCCTCCGGCACCAGAGAGATGAAGATACCAGGATCGTCGGCCGCCGCGAGGCGCCGGTAGGCCTCTATCACCGCATCGCGCGCGTCGAGGCCGGCCGCATAGGCCGCATGCAGTGTGGGGATCGTCGGGAACGGGGGCACGGCGGCTCCTGCGGTGGGTGCTGGCCGGTCGTTGCTGGGGGAGACCTCAGGCGTCGTCGCCGGTGCCGAGATACCAGTCGAGGATCTCGCCACCCTGCATGAACGTGACGTCGGACCGCGCCAGCAGCGCGTCGAGGAGCCGCTCCAGCAGGCCGATCCGGTGGGGGACTCCGGTGATGTACGGGTGGATGGCGAAACCCATCACCTTCGCGCCGCTGAGGGGCCCGTCGCCCGCGGCCTCCGCGCTGAGACGGTCGAGGTTGGCGAGCGCCCGCTCCACGAATTCGTCGGCGCGGTGGTGCTGGATGGCCAGCAGGGGGATGTCGTTCAGCTCCACCGAGTAAGGCAGCGCCACGAGCGGCCCCGTGCACGTGGCGATCCGGCATGGCCGGTCGTCCACCACGAAGTCCCCGACGTATTCGAGCCCGGCTGCGCGCAGATGGTCGGGCGTGTCGAGCGTTTCGGTCAGGCCCGGGCCGAGCCAGCCGCGCGGAGCGACGCCCACGAAGTCCGCGATCGTCCCGACGGTGCGGGCGATCATCGCTGCCTCGTCGGCGACCCGGTGGGTCGGGACCTGATGGAAGCCGTGGGCCATGAACTCCCAGCCGGCATCCCGCGCCGCGGCCGCCACCCGCGGGTAGGCGGTGCAGACCGAGCCGTTGATCGACAGGGTCGGGCGGATCCCGCGGGCGGCGAAGGCTTCGAGGAAGCGCCAGAACCCGACCCGCATCCCGTACTCGTGCCACGCCCAGTTCGGCAGGTCCGGCAACAGGCCTGCCGCCGTCGGCGGTACGAGAATCTGGCGTGGCATCGGGTTGTCGATCAGCCAGTGCTCGACGTTCACGACCGGCCAGACGGCCACGTGTCGCCCGCCCGGGAGGGCGAGCCGGGGGCGGTCCACGGCGGCGCGGTAGGCGAGCCGGTTCTCGGGCCGGCGGGGGTCGTCGGGGGCGGTCTCCATGGGATCCCTCACGCGGCCTTGGGGGCGTGGTGGCTGTGGAGCTGCGCCGCGAGCATCCGGCGCAGGTCGTTGAAGGCCGGGCTCGACACGTCCCGACGCCGCGGCAGGTCGATCCCATGGACCGCCTCGATTCGGCCGGGGCCGGGCGACATCATCACCACGCGATCGGCCAGGAAGATCGCCTCCTCGATGGCGTGGGTGACGAATAGGACGGTCAGCCCGGTGCGTGCCCACAGGTCGAGCAGCTCGTCCTGGAGGCGCTCGCGGGTCATGGCATCCAGCGCCCCGAAGGGCTCGTCCATCAGCACCACCTCGGCCTCGTTGGCGAGGACCCGGGCGATGGCGACCCGCTGCTTCATGCCGCCGGAGAGCTGATGCGGGTGGGCGTCGGCGAACTTCTGGAGGCCGACCAGGGCGATGTAGCGCTCGGCCGTGTCGCGTACCTCGTCCGCCGGGCGACCCTGCGACTTCGGGCCAAAGCCGATGTTGTCGCGGACCGTCAGCCAGGGGAACAGGCCGTAATCCTGGAAGACCATCCCGCGGCTCGGGCCGGGCCCCGGGATCGGCTTGCCCCACATCAGCGCCTCGCCGGCGGTGGGCGCCTCGAAGCCGGCGGCGATCCGCAGCAGCGTCGACTTCCCGCAGCCGGAAGCGCCGAGCAGGCAGACGAACTCGCCGCGACGGACCGTGAGATTGGCGTCTCGCAAGGCCTCGATCGGACGGCCCTTCGCCAGATAGGTCTTCGAGACCGCGCGCATATCGAGGATCGGGACTGTGGGGTCAGCCATGGGACGGGCTCCAGGCGAGCAGGCGGCGGCCGAGGCTCATCACCAGCCAATCGGAGACGAAGCCGGCGGCGCCGATCACCGCCATGCCGCAGATCACGATCTCGGTGCGGGAGAGCTGGCGCGCCTCCATGATGATCGCGCCGAGGCCGGTCTGGACGCCGGTCATCTCGCCGACCACGATCACCACCCACGCAAAGCCGAGCCCGAGGCGCAGGCCCGTGAAGATCGAGGGCAGCGCCGCCGGCAGAACCACCCGGGCGAACTGCGCCGGGCCCGTGCAGCCGAGCATGGCCGCTGCCTCGAACAGCCGCGGTTCGACCGAGCGCACGCCGAACACGGTGTTGACGAGGATCGGGTAGAACGCGCCAAGGAATACGAGGAAAAAGGCCGAGCGCGGACCGAGACCGAACAGGATCATCGCCAGCGGCAGCCACGCGGTCACAGGAACCGGCCGCAGGAGTTGCAGCAGGGGATCGAGTAGCGCCCGCGCCAGGGGCACGCGGCCGATCAGCAGGCCGAGCGGCAGGGCGGCCGCCGCGGCCAGGGCGAAGCCGCCATAGACGCGGGTGAGCGAGGCCGCGAGATGCGTCCACAGCGTGCCGCTGAACGCGTCGTCGTTGACGCCGCCGACTGCGAGGTCGCGCATCTCCGCCCACACCTCAGAGGGGGGCGGGATCAGACTATAGGGCCGGCCCGCGGTGGCGAGATGCCAGACGACGCCGAGCGCCACCGGCACCACGAGGGCGAGCGCCGGCCCACGCAGCCGGGCGAGAGAGGGACGGACGACCCGGGGCGCCCCTTTCGCTATCGGCAGGATGCCTGCCTCGGCCCCGGTGCTCACGCGTCCCTCATCGCATCGACGAAGCGGGTGTCGATGAAGCCGGGCTCGGGCAGGCGGCGGATCTGCTTCAGCGCCAGCATGTGCTGGGCGTAGGCGCTGGCCTGCCGAACTTCGTCAGGCCCGAGCTTCCACGTCAGCTCGACGTTCGGCGCGGAGATCTCCAGTGCCTCGCGCTTCTGGCCGAGCTTGGCCACCGCCATCGCCACCATCGCGTCGCGGTCCTTGGCCGCGAAATCCGTGGCCTTGCGGTGGATCTCCAGCATGGTCCGCACCAGTGCTGGGCGCTCGGAGAGCGTGTCGCGGTGGGCCCCGAACACCATGTTCAGAGCGCCCATCTCGGTGCCGTAGGGATATTCCACGAGTTGCCCGACGCCCGAGGCGAGGCTGACGCCAGGACCGGGCTCGGCGCCGACGTAGGCGTCCACGTCGCCCCGGGCGAGGGCGATGTGCATCTCCGAGAACGAAATGCGCACCGGGGTGATGTCCTTCACGGACAGTCCCTCCATCCGCATCCGCTCCAGAACGAAAACCTCCTGGGTGCTGCCCGGCCAGATCGCCACCCGCCGGCCCCTGAGGTCCTTGATCGCGCGGATGTCGGAGTCCTTCTTCGCGATCACCGCCATGCCGCGGTTGCAGGTCGAGGCAATCACCGTGAGCGGCTCGCCCGCTGCGGCCCCGAGCGTCGCTGCGGCGATCCCGAACGTGCCGAAATCGACAGACTTGGTGACAACCGCGTTCTTGCACTCCGTCGGGCTCTCGAAGGGTACAACCTCCACCAGCACGCCCGCGGGGGTGAAGCGCTCGTAGAAGTGGGGCGCGATCGAGTGGATCAGCTTCAGAGATCCCATCCGGATCGTCACCGGCTTGGCCTGGGCCGAGGCGATACGGCCCGCCATGGGAGCGAGGAGGCCGGCCCCAAGGCCGGAAAGGATGGTGCGGCGGTGGATCATCGGACGGCTCCTTGAGGGTCCCGATATCTCGAAGGCTATCCAGAGGGCGTGTTGCAGGCGAGTGCTGATTTTCGACGCAGCCGTTGCCTTTTACGAAACAGAGGCTCAGCATGGCCTCGTGAGGCACCAGCGCATCCTGACCTACGTGGCCGAGGTCGCCCGGGCCGGCTCGATCCGGCGCGCGGCGGAGCGCCTCAACATCACGCCGTCGGCCCTCACCCGTCAGATACAGGACGTCGAGTACGAGCTGGGCACCCCGATCTTCGAGCGGCTGCCGCAGGGGATGCGCCTCAACGCGGCGGGCGAGTTGCTCGCCCGGCACATCCGCGATCAGGCTGCCGACCTCGACCGCGTGCGCTCGCAGATCGCCGACCTGTCCGGCGTGCGGCGCGGCCACGTGGCGCTCGCGTGCAGCCAAGCCTTCGTCACGCAGACGGTGCCGGAGGAGGTGGAGGCCTACCGGGCGCGGTATCCTCAGGTGGGCTTCACGGTCCAGGTCCGTGATCACGCCCAGGCGGTGGCGGCCCTGACCGCCTTCGAGGCGGACCTCGCCCTCGTGCTGGAGCCGCCTCCCTCGGCGGATCTGCACCCGCTCTATTCCGGCCACCAGCCGCTCTGCGCGCTGATGCGGGCCGGGCACCCGCTGGCGGCGGTGGATGGTCCGGTGCGGCTGCGCGAGTGCCTCACCCACGCCCTGGCCTTGCCGGACCGCTCGCTGGCGATCCGGCACCACATCGAGCAGGCGCTGGCCCGCCGCGGCGTCGGGCTGCGCCCGGCGGTCGAGTCGGGCTCACTGGAGTTCCTGCGCAACCTCGTGCTGCGCGAGGATCTGGTCAGCCTTCAGATCCCGAGCGGCATCCCGGACGACCCGTGCCTGCGCAGCCGCCCAATCGACGCCCGCGATCTCACACCGATGACGGTGTACCTTGCTCAGCTACGCGGACGTCTGCTCTCCGTGGCTGCAGCGAAGTTCGCCGACCAGCTCGCGGCCCGTCTCAACCGGCAGCCGCTCCAGGCGCGCGCGCGTGCGGAGCGGACATCCGAAGACGGCTGATCGGCGCGGTCCCGGGAGCACCGGCTCGACAGGCCGGCTTAGGGCACCTCACGAAACTCCCGGCGACCGGGAGATCGCCCTCTGCGCATGACGGCGCAACGGGCGTTTTGGGAGAGACTCGCAAGAGTCAGGGACAAAAGCCGTTTGGCCTGAGCTTGGCAGATGAGGGCGCAGGCGAGGGGGGAGGCGAGGTGGAGGTCGGCGCGGCGCTCGTATCGGAGGGTGAGGCGGCGGAAGCGGGCGAGCCACGCGAGCGTGCGCTCGACGATCCAACGGTGGTGACCAGGCCGCACGTTGCTCTCGGAGCCGCGTCCGGCACTCGCGCCGGCAACGGCGATGATCGTAGCCCTTGTCGGCGTGCAGCTTGTCGGGTCGCGGAGACCTGGGTCCGCTACCTGCTTAGCGTCGATACGCTGGAGATGGCGAGCGCCTGCGGGATGCAGCTTTCCCCGCGCGTGAACGAGGGCGCCGCGATGTCGGCATGCATTGAATGCGCCCCCGCGCGGCCCAAACGGTCGTGCCGATCATGGCCGCGTGGTTCTCGTTCGTGTTTGCTGTGAACGGGATGAACCGGGCGATGGGCAACCGCGACCTCTATCCCTTCGTGCCGGCCCCAGCGGTCATCGCCAAGCTCGCCTTCATCCACGACCTCGTGCACGGCTGCGTCTGAGACGACAGCACCTGTGCTACCGAGCGTTTATATCGGCTGCGGCTCACAATGGCTTGAAATCCGCCAACGAACAGCCACGAAGAGCCAGCAGATGGACGTTTAGCGCTTGCAGCCGAACATTTGCCTTCAGCTGAAGGCCGTCGATCATGATGCGCAACACAATCAGGATTTCCCGTGAGCTTGACTGTTAGTGCCCGCGTCGACGGGCGGCCGGTGTTCTTCCAGCATGTGTCGATGATCGGCGCCCTCGATCAGGCCATGACGCTGCTGGCTGCCGGCATGTCGGATGTGGTTATCGCGGACGGGGGCGGTCAAGTATCGACGCCGGCCATAGCCTACCAGAGCTTGTTTGAGCGGCCAGCCAAACCTGCGCACATTGGCAGTGGCGTCCTGGATGGCTGCAATCAAGCAGCTTGATGGACTGCTACTCTGATCTGAATCGCGGCTCTCTGTCGTGGCCGTGCCCACGTCGAGAGCGGCGCCAATCGCTGCAGAGGCAGCGGTTTCCGGGTCTCAGATCTTCCTCGCCGACGCCACTGCATGCCTAACCGAAAGGCTCGGTCACGGTATGCATCCCCCAATAATCCGACAGCTCCGCAATTCTGTGGGGGTGTGCCTCTGCTGGCGCACCCAGGACAGCTGATCGCGGCTATGCAAATCCGCAAGCCGAGGTTCAGATGCCAAGCCGTTTCCCAGCCTACATCCGTAGACCTGCAGCTCGCGCTGCCGCGGTCATGTCTGCCCTGATCCTGCTCCAAGCCTCAGCTCTTGCGAAACCAGATCAAGACAATGGCGGCGAACCGGACAAGGTCGATACCGAGAACCTCTTCGGCTTCACCGAGGGCACAGACACAGGCAAGAAGGGCGAGCAGGAAGCTCTCGTCGACATGATCGGCCGCTTCAGCAAGCGCCGGGACGGACCAGGTCGCTCGGGCTACGGCTCGGCTCAGCCTCTGATCAGCTACCAGTACGATCCGACTGATAACATCAGCATAGAGCCAGGTCTTCTGTTCGATGCGCGCGACCACCGCAACATCGCGGGCGTGCCTGATAAGACTTTTGGCACCTTCAACGGAGGCTCGCTGGAGCTGAAGTACCAGTTCTTCAAGCGGACGGACGAGCGGCCGTTCAGTCTCGCCCTTCAGGTTGAGCCACAATACGCGCGCATCACGCCGATTGAAGGTCAAGGCGCCGATGTGTTCAGCGTCGAGACCCGCCTCATCGCCGATGCCCGGATCGTGCCAGACAAGCTCTGGGGCGGCCTCAACCTGATCTACGATCCGCAGGTTGCACGGCTCAAGGGGAGCGGCGAGGTCGACCGGAGCTCGACCCTGTCCATCTCAGGCACGTTGATGACAAAGGTCGCGGACAGCCTCTTTGTCGGACCCGAGCTGCGATACCTGCGGGCCTATGATGGCACCTACCTGAACCGCTTCCTCGGCCACGCTATGTTCGCTGGGCCCGTGCTGCACTATCAGGTCATGGAGAAAGGCTTCCTGTCTCTGGCCTACGCGACGCAGGTGTTCGGACACGATCGCGATCCGGATTTCGTGGGCCGGGCCTTCAACCTGAACCAGTTCGCTCGGCATGCCGTCCGGGTTCGCTTTGGCGTCGAGTTCTAGGCATGCGCCTTCCCAGCACCGCTCGTGCGTTCTGGCTCCGGCCGCGACTTCTCATCTGCCTCGTGTTGGCTGTCGCTATCGCCCTGGGCCTTCCGGTTCCCACGATCTGGCCGCGGCTCCTGCTCGGCTGGTGCGTTGGTGTGGCCGCCTATGTCGCCCTGATCATCCTGCAGGCGACTCGAGGATCCGGAGAGACGCTGCGGCGCCAAGCCTCCCAGCTCGATGACAGCGCCTTCACAATCTCCATCTTCGCGGTGCTAGCTGCGGCGGCGAGTTGCGGGGCGGTGGCGATGCTCCTGTTCGGCGAGCAAGAGCAAGACCCCTACCGTATTCCACGCGTCGCTCTGGCCGTCCTCACTCTCGTCTGCGCCTGGACCTTCGTGCAGGTCGTATTCACCACCCACTACGCCCACGTCTTCTACGGCGAGGAGGATGGCAAGTCTCGTGGCGGCCTGGACTTCAATGGCGACGAGAGCCCCGATTTCTGGGATTTCTTTTACTTCTCAGTGACGATTGGAGCCACGTCGCAGACGTCCGACACCGACATCACCGCCAAGCACATGCGCAGGATTGTAACGGTACAGACGATCTATGCGTATTTCTTCAACACCAGCCTGCTAGCCCTGGCGGTCAACATGGCAGCTGGATTCGCTCAGCATTGATGTCTGGTCTTTCACAACTTCAGTAATGTACAATCAAGGCGACGCCTGATCCTCGCCGGGCTTTCAGGAGGTCCGCTTACCGGCGGCCCAATGAGAATGAGGACGCGGCGCGGGAGGGGACGCGGCTCGGCGCCGGTTGGAGCAGTTTCGGATTAATCTGGATTGTATTCTGCGTCGGCGAAGAAGTTGGCGCATTCGTCCGATTCGACCGCCGATCGCTCGGTGCGCCGATCCGGATTTAGGCCCGACGAGATTCGCGCGGGTCGCCTGTCAAGCCTGCTCCAGCTTCCGCATGCTGTTGCTGGCCAGCGGAGCTTGTTCACGTCCCTCGCGTAGTGGCTCGCCTGCAACAGGCCGGCCAACGAGCGAACGTGTTGAACGTGACCGGAACGACCTATTGGAGCAGCGTGGCCTCGTTCGGAACCGCCTTCCAGGGCGTCCCTCGGACGTACCTCGTGTCCATGTCGGTCGATCTCTAGACCATCGGGCTGAGCCATGCACCTTCAGGCGACGGCAGGAATCTAGATGATTAGATTTGTTCCTGAAGCGACATAATTGTATTCTCATCGTTCAGTTTTGTGTGGGTGCCGCGATGGAATGGAGTGACGTCAGAATCTTCCTGGCCATCGCGCGGTCCGGCACGCTCGGCGGCGCCGCGCGTTCGCTCCAGACGAGCCATCCGACCGTCGGCAGGCGTCTGCGTGCATTCGAGCAGGCGATCGGTCACACGCTCTTCCAGCGCACCGCGGACGGTCTTGTCCTGACCGAAGAGGGCCACGGGATCATCGCGCTGGCCGAGCAGATGGAAGAAGGCGCGCTGGCCATGGCGCGCCGGCTTGCGGGGCAGGAGCAGAACCTCAAAGGCAGTCTGCGCATCTCGTCGGCGGACTGGTTCGGGGCCTATGTCCTGCCTCCCATCCTGGCGGATTTCTCGAAGGCCTACCCCAACGTCGACGTCGAAATCCTGACCGGCACGCGCCTGTTCAACCTCGCCCAGCGGGAGGCCGATGTCGCCTTTCGTATCGTTCCGTTCAACACTGCCGATGTCGTTCAGCGGCGGCTCGTCAGGCTCGAATATGGCGTCTACATCGCCGAGGAGGCACCTGATCCCCAATACGGCGATGGGACTGGTTTCCGGCTGATCACCCATGACACATCCACGGGCCATTTCCCCGACATCGCGTGGCTCATCGCGAGTTTCCCCAACGCGAGACCGCTCCTGCGCTCGAACAACCGCAACGTCCAAGGGCGCATGTGCCGACAAGGCGTCGGCATCGCTGTCCTGCCCCGTGTGGTCGGCGATCAGATCCCGGGTATCCGCAGGCTGGAACTGCCGACGCAGCCGCCAGCGCGAGACATCTGGATGGGATACCACCGGGATCTACGGCGTCTTCAGCGTCTTCGTGCGTTCATCTCGACCGTATCGGACCATCTCGTGAACATGACCGCATGATCTGCGGCCGGTGGTGATGCAAGGTCGCCCGAGCACCTCCACGATCGCTGCAGCCGTCTCGGCCCGTCGACGGCAGCGCGGAGCGGTCCGGGAGCCGAGGCTGGACGATGACTGCCGCACACGGGTCAGCTTCCCCGCGCGGCCAGCGCGATCAGGTCGGCGACGTCAGAAGCCCGGGAGATCAGCGACAGGTGGCTTGCATCGAGCGCGACGACGTGCGCGTCCATGCGCTTGGCCAGGAAGCGCTGCAGATCGGGGTCGATTGTGCGGTCTTCGTTCGACACCGCGTAGTAGGTCGGCTTCGTGCGCCAGGCGGCCTTTGTCGTCCTCGCCTGCGTCAGCGCCCTCCGAAACGGCTGCTGCGCCGCGTATAGGATCCGCGCGCGCGCGGACGGAATGTCGCCGGCGAAGTCGCGCAGGAAGGCGTCCTCGCTGAGGCGGCCCTCGTCGCCGTCGAAGATGATGCCGGCGGTTGCGGGCGGGACCGGAAACCTGCTTCCCAACGCGGCATAGTCCTCGCCGGCATCGGGCGCGCGCGCCGCGATATAGACGAGCGCGGTCACGTTGTCCGCGTCCCCGACCTCGGAGATGATCGTGCCCGCGAAGGAGTGGCCCGCCAGCACGGTCGGTCCCTCGGTCCGCGCGAGCACGCGCCGAACAGACTCGGCCGCCGCCTCAAGCCTCGTCAGCGGGTTCTGGACCGCCGTCACGTTCAAGCCCGCCGATTGGAGGCGGCCGATCACGTCCGACCAGCAGGAGCCGTCCGCGAAGAGGCCGTGCACGAGCACGACGTTGCGGGCGGGCCTCGTCTCACTCTTCGCCCGGGCCGGCGCCGGCAGCCCGAGGGACGCTGCGGTCGCTAACGAGCCGGCGATCATCGTTCTACGGTTCATCGTCGATTGCTCCACGGTCATGCTTTCGGTGCAAAGAGGCAATGGCTCGGAATGAACGCGCTCACCGCGTGAATTGGAGTGTCGCGGCCGAGACGGCGAAGTAGAAGGCACCGAAGGCAGCATAGAGCCCGATATCGGCCGCGCCGACGACCGACCCCGGGCTGGTCGCCCTCGCAATCATGTGCGCAGCGGCAAGGATGGACTGCGCGCCGCTCAGGATCTGGGGCCACTGCCCACGCGCGCCGCGCCAGCGGCGAATGCCGGTCGACAGCTGGAGGAGGCCTGAAAGGCCGGCCCAGATCCCAATCACGCCGATAGCAGCATGGAGGTCGGGACGGACGGCGATGGCAACGACGACCGCGAGCGTGACGACCGCGCTGACGAGGACGTTGAGCGCCTGTGTGGGGTTCCTGCGCAAGCCGCCGGTGCGCACGGCATCGACATAGTTCGCAAGGCAGTCCCAGAGCGGATAGGCGACGAGCAAGGCGATCCCGACGCCCGCCCCCCTGCCGATCGTGAAGGCGAGCGCGACCCACACGACCGAGAACAGCGCTCGGGCGCCGTAGTATCGTTTCAACCAGGACGACGATGTCGGCTGGAGTATCATAGCGTCGGAGAGCGAGGTGGTCGCGGTCATGGTGGCGTCCTTTCAAGGGCGATCGAGGGAGGTTGCGCGGCGACGGTCCCGAGCGCGACAAGGCGTCGGGCCAGGCGTCGAAGACGAAGAGGAGCGGTCGAGCGGGTCGCGCGGGGGCTAGAGGCGGTAGCCGCGGGGCAGGAGCCATCGCGCCGCGGCTGCGACGGCCGCGATCCCAGCCGAGTACCAGACCACGATGTAGAGCGGATCGTTTGCCGGGCAGCAGACGGTAAAGACCAGCGCACCGGAAGTCGCTGCGGCAAGGCCCGACGCCAGCGCGCTGCGCTTGGGATGAACCGGTGCCGCGCGGCGCATCAGCACGGCAAGCAAGCTCATCAATGGCAACGCCAGAACGACGATGGCGGTCGCGCAACCCAGACCGCGTGCCGGGGACAAGCGCTCGATCAGCGGCTGGCCACTCTCGGCGGCGGTCGTCACGAAGAGACCTGCGGCCATCACGAAGACGGTGAGAACCAAGGCGTACACGAGGTCGCGGCGTGAGGCCGCCGGCGGTGCGAAGGACCGGATCGCGACCGCGCAGCTCACGCCTGCGAGAAGGGCGAGGCCGCCGATCTTCCAGGCCATGAAGGGAGCTAGGATCACCCCACCCATGTCCGGTCGCATACCGCCGGCCATCAGGATGAGGGCCAGCTCACCGGCGGCGAGCACGACGAGCGCACCGATTTCGCGGCTCACGCTGCGCCGCCGCACGGGGCCCAGATTGGTCGACAGGGTGAGGATCAGGGCGTCAGTGGAAGTCATCGGCATCCTCGATCAGGGCGGTCAGGCGCGCGAGCCCACGATGGATGTTCATCTTGACGGCTGATGCTGTCAGGCCCGTTTCCCGACAAGCGTCCTCGATGCTGTAGCCCTGCAGCTTGACCATCATGATGGCTTGGGCCTGTGCGGGCCGAAGCTGCACGAGCAAGCTGGCCAGCGTCGTCGCACTCGTCACCGCGGTCTCGTGATCGGCGACCGCAAGCTCGTCCGACAGTTCCTCGGTTGGGCGGCGCGCGATGGTGCGGAGCTGATCGACCCATTTGCGCTTGGCGATCGCTGCCATCCACGGGCCGAAGGGGTGACGGGGATCGAACGTGTGGCGTCGCCGGTGGATCGCGAGGAGCGCCTCCTGCACGGCATCGTCGACGTCGCCGGGCGGCAGTCGGCGCCGGAAGTACCGGTGCAGCCAATCGGACGTCTCATTCAGCAACCGGCGGTAGGCACCCCCGTGCCCATCCTGCGCGGCCGCCATCAGCGCGCTCCAGGCGTCGGGGGCTGCCGGGTCCGCGGCACGATCCTTCGTGCGATCCGGTGGATCGTGCGGCCGGCCCATCAGCCTCAAGGCGGATCGAAAGCTCATGACGTGCTGTTCGCCGCCGGAGCATCCCCGGTCACAGGGCGACCGAATTTTTTTTGATGGCCCGGCCGAGCCTTCCTGACCCAAAGGGCCGAAGGCGAGCAACCCTCCTGGGTGCAGCCATCAGAGCCGTTGCCGGTGGCACGGCCCCCGATCGGCCCGACCGCTTCTGGATGGGACAAGGGAAGGGCGGACGGCTTCGTGACGCCCGCTCGCGACCATGGAAAGCCGATTGTCGAAAGCCTCGTCTGTCCTGGACGAACGCAATGGCTCTCAGGGATGGTGAGCCAACCTCGGCAAGATATTTCAAAAAAGGGTATCTCATGACTGTGACGTTGTCGCTCGTCCCAACGTTGTTTGGGCAATGGACGACCACGCGAGGATCGAAGAACTCCAGCACCGCTTGGCTGCCGCCAAGGCGGAGAGTGCCGCCCTGCGGAGGCGTGAAGAGCGCAACGCACTCCTCGTGCGCTTCTCGGACGCGGTGCGAGGCGTCTCCGATCCCGCCGTGGTCGCGCAAACGGCTTGTCGCCTTCTGATCGAGCAACTCGGCAACCAGCGCGCGCTCTGGGCCGTCATCGACTGGGACCGGCGGGAGTTTGTCATCGAGTGGGTGTTCCTCGCGGACGGCACGCAGGCCGATCCCACGCGCTGGCACTTCGATGCGTACGAACTCTTCAGCGCAGAACACCTTGCCGGACGTTCGGTCGTGTACAATGACAGCGAAGACGACCCGCGCTTCCCGGCATCGTTGAAGATCGCGATGGCAGGGCGCGAGCTTCGGGCCGGCATTGCGGTGCCCATCCTCGTTGCCGGGAAACTCCGTGCGGTCCTCAGCACGAGCCAGGGTCTTGCGGCACGCCGCTGGCATCCCGAGGAGGTTGCCTTCGTCGAAGCTCTCGCCGACCGCGCCTGGGCTGAGATCGAGCTGGCCCGTGCCGGTACGGCGCTGCGCCAGAGCAAGGCCTGGCTCGCCGGGCAGAACGAGGCGTTCCGAGCTGCCATGAACGGTGCGCCGCTGGAGGTTTCGCTCGGCATTCTCGTCCTCACAGCCATCGAGCAAGCCGAGAGTGAGCGCAGGTGCGCTTTCTACATGGCAGACGGCGCGGGCAAGACGCTGCGGCACGTGGTCGGCATGCCCGAGGCCTATGCCCGGCACGTGGACGGTTTCGTGATCTCGGCCGAGTCACTATCCTGCGGCTTGGCGGCCGCGCTCAAGGAGCCGGTCCTCACGGCCGATGTCGAGCAGGAGCCGCGATGGGCGCCATGGCGTTGGATGGCGCGGGAGTTCGATTTTCGCGGCTGCTGGTCCTTTCCCGTCGAGACCGCAACGGGAACGCTGGTCGGCTTCTTGGCCATGTACTTCCGCGAGCCGCGCGAAGCGACGCCGCACGACCGCGAACTGGCCGCCGCACTCACCCAGACTGCCGCGATCATCATCTCGCGCCATCAGGAGAATGAGGAGCGCGCTCGTGCCTAACGCGCCTTGCATGAGAGCGAGGAGCGATTCCGACGCTTCGCCGAGCATTCGGCGAACGTGCTCTGGCTCGCCGATCTGGAGAGCGGACGGCTCGACTATCTCAGCCCGGCTTTCACGCAGGTCTGGGGTATGCCCGCCGAGGACATGCCGGATATCGCGAGCTGGCTCGCAAGCGTTCATCCAGAGGATCGCGACGCCGCAGCGCGTGCATTGCAGCGTGCCGGCGATAGCGAGACACTGGTGTTCGAGTACCGCATCCAGCGCGCCTCGGACCGTGCAGTGCGCCGCATCCGTGATACCTTCTTCCCGATCCCCGCAGAGATTGGGCGCCTCGGGCTTGTGGGCGGGATTGCGCAGGACGTCACCACCGATGCCGGCCTGCGCACCTACGTGATCGCGGTCGGTGACAGCGCGCGGCGCGACCTTATCGGCGCGCTACGAAGCGCTGGCTACGAGGTGCAGGCCTTCGCGAGCGGTCAAGCCTTCCTGGATCTGGCTGGGGCGCTGATGCCAGGCTGTGTCGTCCTTGATTTGGAGGATGAGGACCTGTTCGTTGCGGCCGAGCTGAAGGCTGCGCGCGCGTACCTACCCGTGGTGGCGATCGGCTCGAGCAGGGGCGACATTGGCCTCGGGGTACGAGCCATGAAGGTGGGGGTGGTCGATTTCCTTGCGACTCCTTGGACAACGGAAGCTCTGCTGTTCGCAGTGAGGACTGCGCTTGCCGAGATTCATGCCGAGGCGGATCGTACTCGGGAGTGGGACGAAGCCCGTAACCGGATCGCGGCGCTTTCCATGCGCGAGCGCGAGGTGCTTGAGGGCTTGCTCGCAGGTGGCACCAACAAGACCATCGCCCGGACGCTGGGCCTGAGCCCGCGCACGGTTGAAATCCATCGGGCTCGAGTCATGGAAGTGCTTGGTGCTCGCACCCTGCCAGAAGCAGTTCTCATTGCGACCGCAGCTGGTGTGCGACCCACCGGAAAGCTCGATGTGTAGGCGACTGTTCGGCTTTGACGGACTGAGCCGCCGCAAGATGGAGCTGGGCCGATCTGAGAGCCCATCGGGTGTGCGATGGATCGCTGTCTCGGAGGCAGACCGGCGGAGATCCAACCTCTCCAGACGCCCAGAGGATAATCGATCGTAGCCAATCTGGTCGAAACCCGGTGATCTGCTTCTCAGCAAACCCTATCTGGTTGCCGAACCTGTCCCGGCTCGAAATATCCGAGGCTTCGAGGCGATGGGCGCCGAATCGCTTACGTCGCGGCGCGATCAAGGTCTGAGCAGGTGAGCGCTCGAAAACAGTTCCAATCTAAGTTCAAGAAATTAATCACCAAGATCACGGTCGATGCCAAGCTTAGCAAGCTTGCTTTACCTTGGCAGACGATCTCATTCATCGGGCGGTTGGCCATAGACCGCGTTTTTCAATGCCAAGATCGTCTTTCTAACCTATTTGATTTTATGCCTCTGTGTTCGGATCCGATCCTGTGACGGACGATGACGAGCCGACACCAGGGTCGACCTCGATCCGCCGGTTCGACACGAGCCTAGGAGGCCGACTTGGAACCCGGAGATTTTCTCACAGGTGGCGGGCAAGTCGCGACCCGCATCCGTGAGCATGACTGGAGGCCCACTCCACTCGGACCGATCGAAGCGTGGCCGGACGCATTGCGATACACACTGAGCAGCATGCTCAACTCGGCCTTTCCCACTTACCTCGCTTGGGGACCGGGCCTCATCAGCTTCTACAACGACGCGTACCTGCCCATTCTTGGCATCAAGCCCGAGGCGCTCGGGCGCCCCTTCCCCGACGTCTGGGAGGAGTCTTGGGATCAAGTGGGACCGGTAGCGGAGCGTGCCCTGCAGGGTGAGGCAAGCTATCTGGAGGATTACACCGTTACGATGGATCGGCATGGCACTCGGGAGCAGAGTCTCTGGACGTTTGCCTACTCGCCGATCCGGGACGCAAGCGGCAGCGTCCAGGGCGTGCTCTGTCAGGTTCACGAAACAACCGCCCGGATCCGCACGGAGCAGCGGCTCCGAACAGCCCTGCGCGAGATCGAGGCGCAACAGGCGCGCTTCGATGCCCTGATCGAGCATCTCCCCTTTGGAGCCGGGCTCTTCGGGACAGACGGGCAGGCCCTGCTCACCAATCCGCTGTGTCGGAAGTTTCTTCCCAGTGGCCGGCCACCCTCCCTCGATTCAGAGGTGCAGGCGCACTGGACCGGCTTCGACTCGGAGGGTCGGATTGTGAGCCCGAACGATTACCCCTTCGCGCGCGCGATGCGGGGCGAAATCGTGCAGAACATGAGTTTCCTGCACAGGACCGGGGAAGGCGACGAGTGTTGGATGCGCATCAGCGGCATTCCGGTCCGCGGAAGCGATGGACGAATTCGGCAGGCCATCGTGGTGGCGCAGGACGTCGATCGGGAGAAGCGCGCCGAGGCGGCCCTGCGGGAAAGCGAGGCGCGATTCCGGCGCTATGCCGAAAATTCGGCGAACGTGCTCTGGCTCGCCGACTTGGAGAGCGGGCGCCTCGATTACCTCAGTCCGGCCTTCACGCAGGTCTGGGGCATGCCGGCCGAAGAGATGCCGGATATCGCGAACTGGCTCGCGAGCGTCCACCCGGAGGACAGAGACGCCGCGGCGCAAGCGTTGGAGCGGGTCGGCGGCGGTGAGACGCTGGTTCTGGAGTACCGCATCCTGCGCGCGTCGGACGGGGCCGTACGCCGGATCCGCGATACGTTCTTCCCAGTCCCGGCAGAGGACGGCCGCATTCGCCTGGTGGGTGGGATCGCGCAGGATGTCAGCATCGATACCGGCCTGCGCGCCTACGTGGTTGCGGGCCGGGCAGACGCTCGGCATCAGCTCGTCGGTGCTCTGGAGGCCGGCGGGTACGCCGTTCAGGCCTTCACGAGCGATCAGGCCTTTCTCAAGATCGCAGGCTCTCTGATGCCAGGCTGCGTCGTGCTCGACTTGGGGGAGGCCGTCAGATTCGTAGCTGCAAGTGAGCTCAAGGCCTACCGTTCGCATCTGCCCGTGGTCGCGATTGGCGCGAGCGGTGGCGATGTCGGCTTCGGTGTTCGCGCTATGAAGGCGGGGGCGATCGATTTTCTTGAGTCACCCTGGACATCGGAAGGGCTGCTCTTCGCGGTGAGGACAGCCCTCGCCGAAATCCGCGATGCTGCTCAGCGGACACGCGCACACGACGAGTCTCGGGATCGAATTGCAGCTCTGTCGGGGCGCGAGCGCGCGGTACTGGAGGGATTGCTCGCAGGCGGCACCAACAAGACCATCGCGCGCACGCTGGGCTTGAGTCCGCGCACGGTGGAGATTCACCGGGCGCGGGTCATGGAGACGCTCGGCGCCCATACCCTGCCAGAGGCCGTCCTCATCGCGACGGCCGCCGGGGTGAGCCCCGCCGAGCAGGGCTGCGAGGCGGTCCAGTCCGGCGAACGGTAGAATTCAGGCCGCTCCGGACCGTGAGACGGCGGCAAATACTGGTGCATCGTCTCCGAAGCCGGGAGGGGAGCGATCCGAAGGCCGCCAGCCCCATCCCGGGATGATGTTCTAGAGATACCCCGCCTCGAACTCGGCAAGCTCGCACAATTGCCGCGGCGCGAGGATCTGCAGGCGACGGTTCCGCAGCGTGATCAGTCCGTCGCGCCGCAGGGCTTGCAGAACACGGTTCACGTGGACGGTCGACAGGCCGAGGGTGTCGGCCAGCTCCATCTGGGTCAACGGCATATCGAATTGCCCAGCCGCCACCGCACCGATCGACCCGAGGCGTTCCAGCAGTTCGCACAGGAGATGGGCCATGCGCTCGGGTCCCGAGCGCATGCCGATATTGACCATCCACTCACGGGCTGTCGCCTCTTCGGCGAGCTTCGCGCGCTGCAACGCGAGCGCGATGCGAGGGTGCTGACCGAGCAGGTCGAAATAGGCCGCGCGCGGCACCTTGGCGATCCGGCAGTGGGTCAGCGCTTCGATCGCGTGGTCGAGGGGGTATCCGTGAAGCGCGCCGCGGTCGCAGAGATCACCAGGGATGAGGTAGGCGAGGATCTGGCGCCGACCGGACGCGCGGCGCTTGGACCGGCTGGCAAACCCGGCAATGACGATGAGGGCGTGATCTGTTACGCCTTCCTGCTCAACGAGAACGGTGTGCCGCTCGACGGACCGGACATAACGGGTCAGGCTAGCGAGCGCCGCTCTATCCGTTTCCGCGAGCGGGGCGAAGCCATCGAGCTTGCGGCTCAGCGCTGAGATGGGGCCGTCTTCTTCGCGAGCCGCGCGCCGCGGTGGACGAACACGCCCGGATATGGCGGGATCCATCACGGTGATCGGGACAACTGTCTCCATTGGGTTTGCTCCAAGATGGGGACCCTATTCACCTGTCTCGACGCGGCGCGTACATCCGGCCCGTTCCTTAGGACACCTCCGATCAGCGCGCTTCGAGGTCTTCGCTCCGATAGGCCATGGCCGGGGCAAGTCGGGCGATGTGCGGCCACCACTGTGCGCGCAGGTCGATATAGGACTGCGCTGCCGCCTCCTCTGGGGCGATCGCAATGCCCGCCTCGGCAAGCCGGGACACGGCCCTCTCCCAATGGACGTGCCAGCGCTGCCGCTCGCGCGGATCGACGGCCTTCGCGCATGGCGGATCACCCGTCAGGAACGTCGTTTCGAGGGTGACGACCAGCATCTGGGCCACGCGCCAGAGTGCCTCGACCGCCGCAGCCTCCTTCAACCAAGCCGTATCCTCGCCCGCGAGCGTGCTGCGGATCAGCGACGCAGTGTCGAGGGCGAGGTGAGCCTGCGCCGAGACTGAATAGTACGGTTGCTGGAACCGGAAATAGAACAGCACCGGGTAGAAATGGTGTGCCTCCTTCATCGCGGCCATCGCGTCGCCTATCGCGATAAGATGGCTGTAGCCGGCGCTAAACTGCCCGCGCGGTCCGAGCCGCGCCAGAAGTTCACCCGCATCCGAGGTCTCCGCCGACAGGATGTGAAGCTGAAGGCCAAGCGCGTTGCGCTGTCGCAGGGCACCGTAGACTTGCATCACGTAGGTCAGGACCAGCGAGGTCACCGACATCCCGATCAGCGAATTCACCAGGTAGATCAGTCGGTAGGCATCGGTCGCGGGCCTGAAGTCGCTTGCCCCTACGATCGCCATGCTGCTGCCCCCCGCGTAGAGTGCGGTGAGTATGTCCGTAGGTGTCGGACCGTTGCCTGCCTGCACGCCCGTCCCGAGACCGGGATGGATGATGAGCCCGGCGCCGAGCGTCAGCCCGACGGCCCAGAGCAGGACGTAGAGGAGGAGGATGACCGGTCCGCAGAAGGACAGCACGACCCCGCGTTGCGTCCCAGCTGCCTCGGCAGCGCGGCGAAAGGCCATCCAGGTGAGATGTGCGGCACGCTCAGCGATCAGGCCGGTGCCAATGCGGGCGTAGAGAACCGTCAGGAAGATGTCGAGGAGAACAACCCCCATCACTAGGACGCCTGACGCGCGTTCGAGGACAGACATCATCATCATAAACCTATCGCAGGGCCCGATGCGTCGCAGGCACCCCTCGTCGCGAATGCGCCGCTATGGACCCCGTTCCTGCGATACGTCCCTAGGACAATTCCTATCGAGACCGGGCGGGCGGCTGAGCGTACAGGCTTGGGCTTGGCGCTGCCGGTAGTGGCTCGTCGGGCAGAGCATCCAGCCGATAGAGCCTCTCGACGGCGCTCCAGAAGGCGATCTTCATGTCGGGGCACCGCTGATCGAGAACAACCTCGATAGCCTCCGCGGCTTCGCGTGCGCAGGCATCGCGGTCTGCATCTGAAAAGACGTCGATCATGGCACCACTCCGGACCAGCGGCCGGTCGGGCCGCTACGAGCGCGGAAAGGCAACGTCGGGCCTTCGCTGCGCTATCCCGGCATCTCCCCTAGTTCGACGCGGATGCGACCGGATTTTTCAATAACTCATTCTTCGATCTAAGAAATCGGCTCATACCGGAGAATTCCTACGGGTTCATCCGCGGAAACTTGCGCATCCTGGTGTGGTATCGCTCTATGTCCATACAAGGAGGTCTTCATGAGACTGAAACAAATCTTCCTCGTGAGCGCGATGGTCGCGGCGTTAGCCGGTGGTTACGCACACGCTCAACAATCGTCTGTCAGCAATCAACGCGTCACCCAGGATCAGCCCGATGGACAGGGGACACAGATCTTCGTGAGTTCGGCAGGCGTGCGGCAGATCCAGCAGGCCTTGACCCAGAAGGGCTATAGCACGGGTACCGTAGACGGGCGTTGGAATCCCCAGACAGCGGCGGCGGCACGCAGCTTCCAGCAGGCGCAGAACATGGAGCCGACCGGTACGCTCACCATCCCGCTCGTCTACGGTCTCGGTCTCGAGCAGGACATCGTCTTCGGCAATCGGGGTGGGCAGAGCGGCGGCCAAGGCGGCGATCAGGGGACAAAGCAGGCCGACAATCAGCGTATCATCGTCGAGCGCGCGGATAGCCGCGGCACGCCGCTCTATGTCAGCCCAGCCGGCGTCAGGCAGCTTCAGCAGGCGCTGAACCAGCAAGGTTGGAATACGGGGCAGGTGGATGGACGCTGGGGGCCCGCGACCGTTCAGGCGACACGCAGCTACCAGCAGGCGCATGGGCTCGAGCCGACGGGACGGCTCGAAGTCGGCCTCGTCGCCGCGCTCGGCCTCACCGATTCCATCTTCTCCGCTGGTCACGGCACGGGCCCACAAGCCGCCAACGCGGCACGGCCGCAGCCAACACAAGCGGCTGGCCCGGGAGGCGATCGGCAAGTCGACAACCAGCGCATCGCGGTGGAGCGCACGGATAGTCCCGGCGAGCCGATCTGGATGAATGCGGACGGCGTGCGCCAGATCCAGCAGGTGCTGAATCAGCGGGGCTATGCGGCCGGCCACCTCGACGGCAATTGGAACAATGACACGACAATCGCCGCGACGCACTTCCAGCAAGCGCAGGGCCTTGAGCCCACCGGCACGCTGACCACGAACCTGCTTGCCACGGTCGGAATGTCGCGGTGGGAGCGGGGCGAGTTCATGGGCGGCATGACGGCGCGTGCGAACACGCCGGGCAACCCGAACCCGCAGACGACCGGGTCCTTCAATGGCGCAGTTGGCGCGGGCACTTCCAGATCGGGCGCTACGGACGCCGGCTCGGCGAAGTCCGACGCGGCCCCCGGCCAAGGCAGCGGCGACCAGAGCGCAGGATCAGGCACGCGATAGTCCAAGCCTCGACGGCGGGTTGCGTCCTGCCGCCTCTAAGACCCGCCCGGCGGTCGTGCCGGGCGGGGCGCTCAGGGGAAGGTCAAGGCTCGCCGTCGGCGCAGCCGGTCTCGGGGGCGGTCCGAGAGCCCTTCAGACCCGCGACGCGCATGACACGGCCGGAAGAACCCGCTCAAGCCGGGGGTTCCCTAGGGGATTGCCCGCAGGAACGGGGCGCATCCCGGCTCGGTTCGCTTCGTTGCAATCCCACCCACCATCTCCGCGAGTGCTCAAGTCCGGAGCGACGCGCCGCCCGGACTTGAGCACTCGCTTCTCAACCGATGGGAGTAGACGGCAATGCAAGCCCTGGTTTGGCATGGGAAGGAAGATATCCGCTGTGATACCGTCAGCGACCCGGAGATCGAAGACGGGCGCGATGTGATCGTTAAAGTCACGAGCTGCGCGATTTGTGGTTCGGACTTGCACCTGTTCCATAACTTCATTCCCGCCATGCTCCCCGGCGACGTCTTGGGTCATGAGACCATGGGCGAGGTCGTCGAAACCGGGCGCGGGCTTAACAGCAAGCTGAAGAAGGGCGATCGGGTCGTGGTGCCCTTTACAATCGTCTGCGGCGAGTGCGACCAATGCAAGCGCGGCTACTTCTCCGTGTGCCAACGGAGCAACCGCAAGAAGCACCTCGCAGACAAGGTCTTCGGCCACACCACTGCGGGCCTGTTCGGCTACTCCCACCTCACCGGCGGCTATCCTGGTGGCCAAGCCGAGTACCTACGCGTGCCATTCGCCGACACGACGGTGCAGAAGGTGCCGATGGGTATCCCAGACGAAAAGCTGCTCTTCCTTTCAGACATCTTCCCGACCGGTTGGCAGGCGGCCGTGCAGGCCGACATCCAGCCTACCGACACCGTGGCGATCTGGGGGTGCGGGCCTGTCGGCCAGATGACGATCCGCTCAGCCGTTCTCCTCGGAGCCCAGCAGGTCGTCGCCATCGACCATCTGCCGGAGAGGCTGGAGATGGCCGAGGCAGGGGGCGCCATCACCATCAATTTTAAGACGGAGGACGTCGTCGAACGACTCAATGAGCTGACCGGTGGCGAGGGCCCCGAGAAGTGTATCGACTGCATTGGCATGGAAAGCCACGTGACGCCAAGTATGCCGGATACAGTCTATGACCGCGCCAAGCAGATCCTCCTTGCCGAAAGTGACCGGCCGCACGTGCTGCGCGAGATGATCTATGTATGCCGACCCGGCGGCCTGATCTCGATTCCCGGCGTCTACGGCGGCTTGGCCGACAAGATCCCGATGGGCGCCGCAATGAATAAGGGCCTCACGTTCCGCATGGGACAGACCCACGTCCAGCGCTGGACCGCCGACCTTCTGCGTCGGATCGAGGAGGAGCAGATCGATCCCTCCTTCGTCATCACGCACGAGGTCTCCCTCGACAAGGGACCCGAGATGTATCGGATGTTCCGGGACAAGCAGGACAGTTGCATCAAGGTCGTTCTCAAACCCTGACATTTCGAGAGAAAGAGAAACCATGCCGAACATCTCCAGTATTGCGAGCCTCTCGAATCTCACGCGTTCCGAGGGTGATCCGAAGGTGCTCCGGTCCGGGCCGAGCTCCCGTGGCGTACCGGACAGCCTCGCGAAGGGGCTCGGCTGGTTCAGCCTGGGCCTTGGTTTCACCGAACTCCTAGCTCCCCAGCGCATCACGCGGGCGCTCGGGATGGAGGGCAAGGAAGCCTTGGTGCGCGTCTACGGGGCTCGCGAGATCGGCAGCGGCATCCTCTCGCTGTCGGTCGACAAGAATCTCGGCCTCTGGAGCCGGGTCGCTGGCGATGGTCTCGACATCGCGACGGTGATGACGGCGCTGCGGTCGGACAACCCGAAGCGCGACAATGTCGTGATCGCTCTGGCCCTGCTGCTCGGCATCACGGCAATCGACCTGATCGATGCCCAGGCCAGCACGGCGCGACACAGCCGTGGGGTGGGCCGGAAAAGATCTTACCGGGATCGCAGTGGATTTCCGCGCGGTGTTCAGGGGTCACGGGGCGCTGCTCGGGACTTCAAGACACCGCCCGACCTGAGGCACGCCCCGCCTCTCGCTGCAGTCTCGCAGCGTGCATCCTCCGCTTGAGGCAGCTTTGAGCGAACCAACGGCTTGCGCATCCTGTGCGGTCCACAAGCGAAGGTGCTCCAGCCGACGTTGTCCAACCGCGAAACGGTCCGGCTGGTCGGAGCCGGTGGCTGCGCGGTTTGATCCGCCGCCGACCAACACGCGAATCCGTGCGTCGCAGCAATCCGACCAAGGGGATGACCCATGGCTGATCGATATGGCACCGGCAGAACGCGCGGCCAAACGGAGCAGGAGCACGCCGGGCGCGGCTCCAGCGGCGTCGGGTGGGCGCTGGCCGTTGCAACAGGCGTGGCTGCTCTTTCTGTCCTCGGCGCGCAGCGGCTCGGTCCGCCGGGTCGAGGACGCGCAGGAGGGACCGGCGCTGCCAACGGCTGGAGCCTGGAGCCCGAGGTCGAGAACTCCATCACCATCGAGCGCTCCGCCGAAGAGCTCTTTCGGGCTTGGCGCGATCCGACCACCCTCCCACGCATGATGGCGTTCTTGGCCGACATTCGCCCCGCCGGAGACGGACGGAGCGAGTGGCGTGCCGACGGCCCGCTCGGCCAGAGCCGGACCTGGGTCATGCAGATCACCGAAGAGCGGCCTGGCGAACTGATCCGCATGAGCTCGGACGGAGGTGGCGCACTCGTGACGGAGTGCGAGGTCCGCTTCCGCGCGGCGACGGGCGGTCGCGGCACGATCGCCACATTGCGCGTCCGCTTCGATCCGCCCGGGGGCATGCTCGGCGAC
This sequence comes from Methylobacterium symbioticum, assembly GCF_902141845.1. Classification (GTDB taxonomy): domain Bacteria; phylum Pseudomonadota; class Alphaproteobacteria; order Rhizobiales; family Beijerinckiaceae; genus Methylobacterium; species Methylobacterium symbioticum. Next base: position 43,144 of record NZ_CABFPH010000038.1, read on the forward strand.
GTGGCCGCCCGCTTCTTCAACGGCATCGTGCCGAAGGAACTCGCATCGAAAGCGCTGCACGCTTTCAAGAGCCTTGTCCTGACAGGCGAGATTCCCACCACCGATCGTCAGCCGGCGGCACGGCGCGATCCCCGCTGAGGAGCCTAGTCATGCGCGCGCTCTACTGGAACGGCGTCAACGACCTGCGCGTCGGAACCGTCAAGGACCCCGAGATCGTCAACCCCCACGACGCCATCTTGAAGGTCCGGTTGTCGACCACCTGCGGGTCGGACCTGCATTTCATCGACGGCTACATCCCGAGCATGAAAGCCGGCGACGTCATCGGCCACGAGTTCATGGGCGAGGTTGTCGAGGTCGGGCCGGAGGTGAAACAGGTGAAGAAGGGCGACCGGGTCGTCGTCCCCTCGTTCATTGCCTGTGGTCAATGCTGGTATTGCCAGCAGAAGCTCTTTTCACTCTGCGACTGCACCCACCCGAAGCCGGAACTCCAAGAGCCGCTGCTCGGATATCCGACAGCCGGCATCTATGGTTATACGCATGCCTTTGGGGGTTATGCGGGATCCCACGCGCAGTTTATCCGCGTGCCTCATGCCGACGTGGACTGCTTCAAGGTTCCCGATGGTGTCGCGGACGAGACGGCGCTGTTCCTCTCCGATGCTGCACCGACGGGCTACATGGGCGCCGACTTCTGCGGTATCCAGCCGGGCGACACGGTCGCGGTCTGGGGCTGTGGTGGCGTGGGCCTGATGGCGCAGCAAAGCGCGCGCCTGATGGGCGCCGAGCGGGTGATCGCGATCGACCGCTTCCCCGAGCGGCTACGGATGGCGCGCGAGCACGCGGGCTCTGAGACGATCGACTACACGCAAGTGCACAGCGTCCTGGAGGCGTTGAAGGAGATGACGGGCGGGCGCGGGCCGGATGCCTGCATCGACGCCGTCGGGATGGAGGCGCACGGCACCGGGTCCCAATACGCCTATGACCGCGTGAAGCAGGCGCTGCGCCTGGAGACGGACCGAGGCCAAGCGCTCCGCGAGGCCGTCATGGCCTGCCGCAAGGGCGGCACGCTGTCGGTGCTCGGGGTCTACGGGCTGATCGACAAGTTCCCGATGGGCGTCATCATGAACAAGGGCATGACGGTGCGCAGCGCCCAGCAGCACGGGCAGGCCTACATGGACCGGCTGCTCGCGCATGCGCAGAAAGGCGAGCTCAACCCGGCCTACCTCGCCACCCACCGCTTCTCGCTGGAGGACGGACCGCACGGCTACGACATGTTCAAGCACAAGACGGACGGCTGCGTGCGCGCGGTGTTCGCGCCCTAGGAGCCGCCGACCGTCGCAAGCCGGCCCATCGGATGACGGTATCACGGTGTTCCTCGATGGCACCAACCTGCGCGTGCATCGGAGGGCGGCCGAGGCCGCAAAAGGGAAATCTGCAGCCGAGCGCGACGATCGCGAGACTCTTGGACCAGGCGAGTGCGAACGCCTGGCCCCTTCCGGACCATCCACCTCGTCGCGCGAGAGGTCGGCTCCAGCCGGACGACAGTATCCCGCGGGGGGTAGCTCCCCCGCTGCTGAACCTCTAGTCGGCGCAGCAACGCTCGGCGTCCTGCGGGAAAGGGCGCGTCGAGAGAGATCTCCATGGATCAGCCGAAGCCCAGAGAACTGGTCAGGATTGCGCGATCAGGGGCGGGACGGCCGGGCTACGTCACGGTCAAGGGCGCCAGGGAGCACAATCTGCGGGACGTCGACGTGGAGCTGCCGCGCGATGTCCTGGTGGTGTTCACCGGTGTCTCCGGCTCCGGCAAGTCCTCCCTCGCCTTCGGCACGCTCTACGCAGAGGCCCAGCGTCGCTACTTCGAGTCGGTCGCCCCCTACGCGCGGCGGATGATCGACCAAGTCGGCGTGCCCGACGTCGATGCCATCGAGGGGCTTCCTCCGGCCGTCGCCCTGCAGCAGCAGCGCGGCACACCCAGCGCGCGTTCCTCGGTCGGCAGCGTCACCACCCTGTCGAGCCTCGTGCGGATGATGTATTCGCGCGCCGGCACCTACCCGCCGGGCCAGCCGATGCTCTACGCGGAGGACTTCTCGCCCAACACACCTCAGGGCGCCTGTCCGTCCTGCGGCGGGCTCGGACGGGTCTACCGGGCCACGGAAGCCTCCATGGTGCCTGATCCGTCTCTGACGATCCGCGAGCGCGCCGTCGCAGCCTGGCCACAAGCCTGGGGCGGGCAGAACCTGCGGGACATCCTGGTGAGCCGGGGGGTCGATGTCGACACGCCCTGGAAGGATCTGCCGAGGGCGCTCAGGGACTGGATCCTGTTCACGGACGACCAGCCACAGGAGCCGGTCTATGCCGGGCTCTCCCCGGAGCAGACGCAGGCAGCCCGCCGGCGCCGCCTGGATCCGAGCTACATGGGCACGTTCACGAGCGCCCGCCGCCACGTGCTCGGCACCTTCACAAACTCGCAGAGCGCGCTCATGCGTCGCCGCGCCGCGCGCTACCTCGTCAGCGAGGACTGCCCCGCCTGCCACGGCAAGCGCCTGAAGCCCGAGGCACTCTCGGTCACCTTCGCCGGGCTCGATATCGGCGACTTGTCGCGCCTGCCGCTGTCCGGCCTCGCCGAGGTGATGCGGCCGGTCGCCGAGGACCGGCTGCCCGATGACGAGACCGCCGCCAACGCCGACCCTGGGACGCTCGATCGCGAAGTGGGCCGGCGGGATCGAGCGCAGCGTGCCGCCTCTGGGGCGTCCGCCCATGCCGGTGCACCGGACGTGCGCGCGACGCCAAACCTCTCCATCGAGAAGCGGCTCGCCGCCCAGCGCCTCGCCGCCGATCTCATCGAACGGATCGGGACGCTGACGGATCTGGGCCTCGGCTACCTGTCGCTGGACCGGGTGACCACGACCCTGTCGTCGGGCGAGTTGCAGCGCCTGCGCCTTGCCACTCAGCTCCGCTCGCAACTCTTCGGCGTGGCCTATGTGCTCGATGAGCCCACCGCGGGGCTGCACCCCGCCGACGGCGATGCCATGCACGATGCGCTTGCTGGGCTCCTCGCCTCGGGCAATTCCCTGTTCGTCGTCGAGCACGACATCGGCACGATGCGTCGCGCCGACTGGCTGGTCGATGTCGGCCCGGAGGCGGGCGAGCACGGGGGCACCGTGCTCTATAGCGGCCCGCCGGAGGGGCTGCGCGAGGTGGAGGCGTCGCGCACGCGCCTTCACCTGTTCGGACTTGCCGAGCCGCCGCCGCGCCCGCGCCGCGAGCCTTCGGGATGGCTGCGCCTGGAGGGGATCGTCCGCAACAACCTGCGCGGCGTCTCGGCCTCGTTCCCGCTGGGATGTCTCACCGCTGTCACGGGCATCTCGGGCTCCGGCAAATCGAGCCTCGTCAGCCAAACGTTGCTGGAGCTCGTCGGCGACCGACTCGGCAAACCCGTCGACACCAACGACGAGCCGGAGGATCCCCTCGACGACGCGCCAGGCCCAAGCGAGGGGCGCATCGTCGGCGGCATGGAAGGGGTCCGGCGCTTGGTCAAGGTCGATCAGAAGCCGATCGGGCGCACGCCCCGCTCGAACCTCGCGACCTATACTGGCCTGTTCGATGCCGTCCGCAAACTGTTTGCCGCCACGCCCGAGGCACGCCGGCGCCGCTACGACGCCGGCCGCTTCTCCTTCAACGTCGCGAAGGGCCGCTGCCCGGCCTGTGAGGGCGAGGGTTTCGTCAGCGTCGAACTCCTGTTCATGCCGAGCGTCTACGCCCCCTGCCCGACCTGCCACGGTTCCCGCTACGCGCCGGAGACGCTGGAGGTCACCTGGAATGGGCTGACCATCGCCGACGTGCTCGGCCTGACCGTCGAGCGCGCCTGCGAGGTCTTCGCGGACGAGCCTTCCGTTCTGCGGCCGCTGGGCGTGCTGCTGGATCTCGGCCTCGGCTACTTGCGCCTGGGCCAGCCGGCGACCGAGCTCTCCGGCGGAGAGGCCCAACGCATCAAGCTCGCGACAGAATTGCAGAGGGGGCAGCGCGGGGGCACGCTCTACGTCCTCGACGAGCCGACGACAGGGTTGCACCCGACTGACGTGGATCGCCTCATGCTGCAGCTCAACGGCTTGGTCGATGCGGGCAACACGGTCGTCATGGTCGAACACGACATGCGCGTCGTCGCGGGGGCCGATCACGTCATCGACGTGGGGCCCGGAGCGGGAGACCTGGGTGGCACTGTCGTTGCGGCCGGCCGTCCCGAGCTGGTGGCCAGCGCGCGGGCGAGCCGCACGGCCCCGTACCTCCGAGAGGAGCTTGACGCCCAGGAAGGCGAGGGCCAGCGCCCCCGGCATCCGTGATGGCCCCGCGTCGACACGGATGCCGGGCTCGATCCGCGCCAGAAGACAATGACGGCATCCAGAACGAACGACGTTGAGACCGGCCCCGGAGACCGACGATGAAGATCCTGATGGTGCTGACCTCGCACGACCGGCTCGGTGACACCGGCCGGAAGACCGGGTTCTGGCTGGAGGAGCTCGCCGCGCCCTATTACGTGTTCAAGGATGCGGGCGCGGAGGTGGTCCTCGCGTCGCCGAAGGGAGGGCGTCCGCCGCTCGATCCCAAGAGCAGCGAACCGGGCTCTCAGACTGACGCGACCCGACGCTTCGAGGCGGATGGCGAAGCCAACGCCGCGTTGTCGAACACGAGCCGGCTCGACGGCGTCACCCATGAGGGCTTCGACGCGGTGTTCTATCCCGGCGGACACGGCCCCTTATGGGATCTGGCCGAGGACCCTGCCTCGATCCGGCTGATCGAGATGACGCTCCGGGCCGGCAAGCCCGTCGCCCTCGTGTGCCACGCCCCCGGCGTGCTGCGTCATGCCAAGGCACCCGACGGCAAGCCGCTCGTCGAGGGCAAGGCCGTTACCGGCTTCACGAACACCGAGGAGGAGGCGGTCGGCCTGACCGCCATCGTCCCCTTCCTCGTCGAGGACGAGCTCACGCGGAATGGCGGCGTGTTCTCGAAGGCCGCCGACTGGCAGCCCTACGTGGTTGGGGACGGGCTGCTGATCACAGGCCAGAACCCGGCCTCGTCCGGGCCGGCGGCCGAACGCCTCCAGCAGTATCTCGACGATCGATGACCGCTGTGGGCGATCAACCCGTGGGGGCTTTCGCGGCCCTCCGCGGGTCTCAAGGGGGGCCGCTCGGGAAGCCCGCTCGCGGGCTCCCCCGTAAGCATGGACCTCCGACCGGATGAGCCGCACGCCTGCCAAGCCGACCGCCACAGACCTTGGTCCGCCTTATCGCGGGACTTTCGGTGAGGTGCGGAGACGGGCGACTGCCGCAGAGTGATCGCGCACCGCCGCCGGGCGCCTCCCGTTGCACGCGCCATCCGGGGAGGGGGCGGCAGGAGCAGCGCTTCGCTCGCGCGACGGGCTGCGTCAACCGCGGGCCGGACGGCGATACCGGAGTGGAGCGACCCGGTCGCGTTTGTCGCGGCTCATGCGGGCCGAACGCCCCCGCGTGCATCTGCGTACAGCGTGATCACCGCCCGATTGAACGCCGGTATGTCATCGGGCTTGCGGCTGGTGACCAAGTTCCCGTCAACCACCACCTCTTCATCCACCCAATCGGCCCCTGCGTTTCTGAGGTCGGTTCGGAGCGAGGGCCAGGAGGTGAGGCGTCGCCCGCGCGCAGCACTCGCCTCGATGATGGTCCAGGGGCCGTGACAGATCGAGGCGACAGGCTTGCCCGCGTCGAAGAAGCTCTTCGCGAACGCGACGGCTGCGGGAATCGCGCGAAGTGTGTCGGGGTTGATCACGCCGCCCGGCAGCAGCAAGGCATCATAGTCTTCGGGTCGCGCCCTGTTCAGGGGCACGTCCACCGGGAAGCGGTCGCCCCACTCCGTGAAGTTCCAGGCTTTCACCTCGCCGTCCTTGGGCGAGACGATCTGGGTCTCAGCACCGGCCTGGTCGAGCGCCCGGCGCGGCTCGGTCATCTCGACCTGCTCGAAACCGTCCGTGATCAGGATTGCGACCTTCAGGCCATTGAGGGTGTCGGTAGCCATGGTTGTTCCTCGGTCAGGCTGGGTTCGCGCGCGAAGAATGCGGCCTCATGCGGGTGCCCTCACGGACTGCTGCGCCGGATCGGCCCGTGCGCCGTGAAGACCCGTCCGCCCGCGGACAGGGCGCCCGGAAGTGGTGCGCGGCGCATGCAACAGC
>NZ_CABFPH010000039.1 GCF_902141845.1 Methylobacterium symbioticum
GGGGGCCGGGCGCGGCGCGGCGCCCGCGGCGAGGGGATAGTGCTCGGCGAAGATCACGGCGGCGGGGGCCCGCGGCGGCGGCGCGACCGCGACGGACGGCGCGAAGGCCTGCGGCCCGATCTCGGCGGCGGGCGCGACGGGCGCCTTGGCAGGCTCGCGGCAGAGCATGGAGGCGGCGCCGATCACCAGGGCGGTCACGAGGGTCGGCAGGAAGGGCAGGGACAGGCGGCCCTCGGGCGCGCCGGTGAAGCTGCTCTGAACGGAATCCCGCCTCGACATCCGGCCCGACTCCTCTGTGCGGTCTCGCACAATCAGAATGGCGACGCCTTTGCGGCGGAAGCTGGGCCATCATCTCTCCCGAATGTAAAAGGATTTTCATCCTCCGGCCCGATAGCGAGGCACGGGCCTTGCCTTGCCCGGGCCGATGCACAAGAACCGCCCAGAGGCGGGCACCGATGACAGAGACCAGCCTCACCGTCGCCGTGATCGACCCCAGCCGGGCCCGAGCCGCCATCCTCGAGGAGGGACTGCGCGCGGCCGGGATCGGGCGCGTCGTGGTCATTCCTGACACCGCCGACCTGCAGGAGCGCGTGGCCGCCCTCGCGCCGGACGTGGTGGTGATCCATCTCGAGAGCCCGAGCCGGGACATCCTGGAGCAGATGTCGGCCGTCACCCGCCACGCGGAGCGCCCGGTCGCGATGTTCGTGGACCGCTCGGACGCCGCGATGATGCAGGCGGCCGTCGATGCCGGGATCTCGGCCTACGTGGTGGACGGGCTGCGCGCCGAGCGCATCAAGCCGATCCTCGACATCGCCATCCTGCGCTTCAACGCCTTCGCCCGCCTGCAGCGCGAGCTGTCCGAGGCGCGCGGCGAGCTCGCCGACCGCAAGCTGATCGAGCGCGCCAAGGGCATCCTGATGAGCCTCAAGGGCCTGTCCGAGGACGAGGCCTACAAGCAGCTCCGTCGCAAGGCCATGAACGAGAAGCGCAAGATCGTCGACATCGCCCGCGCGATCGTCACCACCGCGGACCTGCTGGGCTGAGGGGCACGGGACGATGAGGCTGCATCTCGGATACGTACCCCTCTGCGACGCCGCCCCGGTGATCGTCGCGCACGAGCTGGGCTTCGCCCGCGACGAGGGACTCGACCTCGACCTGACGGCCGAGCCCTCCTGGGCCACCCTGCGCGACCGGCTCGCCCTCGGCCATCTCGACGCCGCCCATATGCTGGCGCCGCTGGCGCTCGCGAGCGCGCTCGGCCTGTCCGGCCCGCCCGCCCGGCTGAAGGTGCCGCTGTCGCTGAGCCTCAACGGCAACGCGATCACGCTGACCGGCGCCCTCTGGGCCGAGATGGCGCCGGATTCGGACGACCTCGACACCGTCGCCCGCGCCTTCGCGGCGGCCGTGCGGGCGCGCCTCGCCGCGGGGCGCGGCGTGACGCTCGGCACCGTGCACCCCTTCTCCAGCCACACCTATCAGATTCGGCTCTTCGCCGAGCGCGGCGGCCTCGATCCCGCCGCGATCCGCCTCGTGGCGGTCCCGCCCCAGCACAGCGTCGAGGCGCTGTCGCGGGGACTGGTCGACGGGTTCTGCGCGGGCGCCCCCTGGAACGGCGTCGCGGTCGCGGCCGGAATCGGCCGGATCGCGGCGCTCGGCTGCGAACTGACGCCCGATTCGCCCGAGAAGGTGCTCGCCGTCTCCGACCGCCGCGACGAGGCGACCCTGCCCCTGGTGCGGGCCGTGGTGCGCGCGGCCCTGTGGTGCGCGGAGCCCGGGAACCGGAACGAGCTCGCCCACCGGCTGGCACGCCGCGCCTATCTCGGCCTCGATGCCGACCTGATCGCCCGGACACTCGAGGGCGACATCGCCCTCGACGGCACCCGGCGGCGCCACGCACCCACCTATCTCCGCCTCGGTGCCCCGGCGCTGGCGCCGCGTTCGGAGCATGTCCGCTGGCTCGTGGCGCAGATGCGGGCGGCCGGCCAGATTCCGCCCGGGCCGGACCCTTTGCCCGACGCGCTCGCCCTCTACCGCGACGACCTGTTCACGGAGGCCTGGCCGGCCCCCTGACGGACTGACGGAGCGGTTGCAGGATTCCGCAAGTCCGGCGGAACGGGCGCGCGGTTCCACCGTTATCCCTCGTCATGCCCGGATGCCGCAAACTCGAGACCGCCCCGAATGCCGCCATCCGCGGCGAACGGGTGGCGTTGGCCCGCTACGTCCGGGTCCGGGCCCGGCCGCCCCGCGCGGCCAATGACAACCGCCGCCTCGCCGCCCCCAATCTCTGGCATTGGGCGCTCCTCGTCGGCGTCGCCCCCACGATCGGCATCGTCGCGGCACTTTCCGTTCTCCTCTGACACTCTGCCCCAGGCACCGCCTCCTCGCGCACCCAGTTGACGTGAGAGGATCGGAGACGCGCGGCCGCCGCCCGGCATCCGCCGGCCCTCGCTGGCATGCGCGCCCACCTCGGCAGTCCCAGCGCCGACGCCCCGTTGCAGCGCGCCGGCCCACTGCCTGAATCCCGCCCATTCGCCTCATCTTTGTGCAGTGCACGAGCGTGCGAGGGCCGCGTCGAACCTCACCTGCGGATTCGACAATTTCCAAGCTGATACATCGCCTTGCGGGCCACTCGGCGCGGCTGGCACGGAACCTGCTCGGAGGATCGCGTCCGTCAACGGCGACGGGCAGCACCGTCAGCGAGGCTGCTGATCCGGTTCCCTCGCAGGCGGCCAAGTCGAGCGGCCACATCGCGCGGGAAAGCGGCTCAGCGGCTTTTTTTGTTTGGCGGGTCCGCCAACCCCTTCCTCCGAGGATCGAGACGCGTCGAGAGATGGTGACACTCCGGATGGATCCGGCGGGCGCCCCAGCGGCGCTCCGCGAATCGATACCCCGCGAGCGCCTGGTGGTCGTCGGCAACGGCATGGCCTCGCTGCGCTTCCTGGAACGGCTGACCGAAGGCGCGCCCGGCCGCTACGACGTCACCTGCATCGGCGCCGAGCCGGTGGCCGCCTATAACCGGGTGCTGCTCTCCTCGCTGCTGGGCGGCGAGGTCGACGAGGCAGCCTGCGCCTTCCGCGGCCTCGACTGGTACGCCAGCCACGGCATCCGCCTGATCACCGGCGCGCCGGTCACCGCCATCGACCGCACGAGCGGCCTCGCGATCGTCGGCGAGAGCCATGTCCTGCCCTTCGACAGGCTGGTGCTGGCCGTGGGCTCGACCCCGATCCGGCTGCCCAAGCCGGGCATGGACTTGGCCGGCGTCATCACCTTCCGCGACCTCGCCGACGTGGCGGCGATCCGCAAGGCGGCCGTGGAGCATGCCCGCGCCGTCGTCATCGGCGGCGGCCTGCTCGGGCTGGAAGCCGCGGTCGGGCTCGCCCGGCTCGGCATCGACACCACGCTGCTACACGTCATGGACCGCCTGATGGAGCGCCAGCTCGACCACGAGGCCGCGGGCCTGGTGAAGCGGGCGATGGAGGCCCGCGGGGTCAAGGTCCTGCTCAAGGCCGACACCGCCGCCGTCGAAGGGACGGACAAGGTCGAGCGCCTGATCCTGGCCGACGGCACCGTTCTGCCGGCCGACCTCGTGGTGATGTCGGTGGGCGTGCGCCCCTCGGTGGCACTGGCCCAGGCCGCCGGCCTCGCGACCGGCCGCGGCATCGTAGTGGACGACCGCATGGCGACCTCGGACCCGCGCATCTTCGCGCTGGGCGAATGCGCCGAGCACCGCGGCCAGATCTACGGCCTCGTCGAGCCGGCCTACGAGCAGGCGGATACCCTGGCCCGGCACCTCGCCGGCGAGGAGGCGCGCTACCAGGGGACGGCGCTCGCCACCAGCCTCAAGGTCTCGGGTCTGCCGGTCTTCTCCGCCGGGATCGTCGACACGCCGGAGGACGCCGAGGCCATCGTGCTGCGCGACCACGGCGCCGGCCTCTACCGCAAGCTTCTCGTCACGGAGGGGCGCCTGATCGGCGCGGTCTTCGTCGGCGATATCGGCGAGCAGGCCTGGTGCAAGAGCCTGATCCGCACCGGCGAGCCGGTCGCCGAGCACATCGAAGACATCATGTTCGGGCGCCCCGCGCCCCGACCGCTGGCCGCGTGAAGGAGGCAGGCATGGCTGAAGACTTCAACGCCGAGCAGAAGCGCTACCTCGAAGGGTTCGCCTCCGGCATCAGCGCGGTCCGCATGACCGGCGGCCTCGCGGCCGGCGGGGCAGCGAGCGCGCCCCCGTCCGAGCCGACCGGACCGGACGCGATCCACATCAAGGCGCAGGACAAGACCGTCAGGAACGGCGGCAAGCTCTGCGACCAGGAGAAGTGGAAGCGCGCCGAGAACCCCTTCGACGGCCACAACCGCCTGATCTCTGAGGCCGCCACCGGCAAGCCGCCGAAGCCCGAGGACAATTTCCGCTGGCGCTACCACGGCCTGTTCTGGGTCGCCCCGAACCAGACCTCCTATATGTGCCGCCTGCGCATCCCGAACGGCATCCTGCACCACTGGCAGTTCGCCGGCATCGCCGACCTCGCCGACGCCCATGGCGGCGGCTACAGCCACGTGACCACGCGGGCGAACCTCCAGGTCCGCGAGATCGCGCCGGAGCACGGCCAGCCCTTCCTCGACGGGCTGACCGATCTCGGCCTCACCGCGCGCGGCTCGGGCGCCGACAACATCCGCAACGTCACCGGCTCGCCCACCGCCGGCATCGACGCGCAGGAACTGCTCGACACGCGCCCGCTCGCCCGCTCCTGGCACAATTGGATCCTCAACGACCGCTCGCTCTACGGCCTGCCGCGCAAGTTCAACGTCGCCTTCGACGGCGGCGGCGTGATGCCGGTGCTGGAGGAGACCAACGATATCGGCTTCCAGGCGATCGAGGTGCTGGAGGGCGCGGCCGTGGCGCCGGGCATCTGGATGCGCCTCGTGCTCGGCGGCATCTCCGGCCACAAGGATCTCGCCCGCGACACCGGCGTGGTGCTGAAACCCGAGGCGTGCAACGCGGTCGCCGACGCGATCCTGCGCGTCTTCATCGAGAACGGCGACCGGACCAACCGCAACAAGAGCCGGATGAAGTACGTCCTCGACGCCTGGGGCTTCGACAAGTACCTCGCCGCCGTCGAGGAGAAGCTCGGCCGCAAGCTCGACCGGGTCGATCCCGCCCATGTCGCGCCGCGCAAAGCCACCGACCGGTTCAGCCATGTCGGCGTGCACAAGCAGGTTCAGGAAGGCCTCAACTGGGTCGGCGTGGTGCTCCCCGTCGGCAAGATGACCACCGACCAGATGCGGGCGCTGGCGAAGATCTCGGCCGAGTGCGGCGACGGCCAGATCCGCCTCACCGTCTGGCAGAACTTCATCTTCTCCGGAGTGCCCGACGCCAAGGTCGCCGAGGTGGAGGCCCGCGTGCTCGCCCTCGGCCTGTCCGTGAAGGCCGCGGGCATCCGCTCCGGCCTCGTCGCCTGCACTGGCGCCCGCGGCTGCAAGTTCGCCGCCTCGGACACCAAGGGCCACGCGATGATCATCGCCGACCATGTCGAGCGGGCCGTGACCGATCTCGACGTGCCGGTGAACGTCCACCTCACCGGCTGCCACCACTCTTGCGCCCAGCACTACATCGGCGACATCGGGCTCATCGGCGCGAAGGTCGTCGTCTCGGAGGAGGGCGACACGGTCGAGGGCTACGACATCGTCGTCGGCGGCGGCTTCGCCGAGACCCCGAAGATCGGCACCGAGATCTGGAAGGCGGTGAAGGCCGAGGACGCACCCTTCCGGGTCGAGGCGCTGCTGCGCGCCTATCTCGCCCGCCGCACCGGGCCGGAGGAGAGCTTCCAGGCCTTCACCAGCCGCACCGGCGCGGAGGCGCTCCGCGACGCCGCCGAGGACCAGCCCGCCCTGAAGGCCGCCGCATGACCCAGCACGTCTCCCCCCCGCTCGTCCTGATCCCAGAGACCGCGCCCTTCAACGAGGACCAGCGCGCCTGGCTGTCGGGCTACTTCGCGGCGCTGCTCGGCCCGGCCGTCGCGGGCGCGACCGCGCTGGCGCCGGGCGAGGGGCCCGCGGCCGGCCCGAAGCTCGCCGACAACGACGACGCGCCCTGGCACGACCCGTCCATGCCGCTCAACGACCGCATGGACCTCGCCAAGGACAAGTCCGAGGCGCAGAAGCTGATGGCCGCCATGGCCCAGCAGGATTGCGGCCAGTGCGGCTACAACTGCGCCGACTACGCCAACGCCATCTTCCTGAAGAGCGAGGAGCGCCTGAACCTTTGCCAGCCCGGCGGCAAGGAAACCATGCGCATGCTCAAGAAGCTGGACGAGGAGTTCGGCGCTGCCGGTGGCGCGGCCCCCGCGAAGGCGGACGCCGACGCGCCGAGGACGGAGGTGCCCCTCGGCCCGCTCGGCTATTGCCGCGAGAACCCGGTCTTCGCGACCTTCCTCTCCCGCCGCCGCCTCAACGATCCAGGCGGCGAGAAGGAGACCTGGCACATCGAGATCGACCTCCGGGACACGCCGATCGATTACGTGGTCGGCGATTCGCTGGGCCTGTTCCCGGCCAATGCTCCGGCCCTGGTCGATGCGGTGATCGCCGAGCTCGGCGCCCGGCCCGAGCGGCTGATCGGCGGGCGCTCGCTCCGCGACAGGCTGCTCGCCGATTACTCGCTCGGTGCCGCGCCGGACAATCTCTACCAGCTCCTCTCCCTGCTCACGAGCGGCGAGGCGCGCCGGAAGGCGCAGGCGCTCTCGGCCGGCGAGGATCCGGACGGCGACGCGCAGTATCTCGACGTGCTCGGCGCGCTCCACAAGTTTCCGGGCGCGCGCCCCGACGCCGAGGTCTTCCTCGAGGCCCTCGACGAGCTGCAGCCGCGCCTCTACTCGATCTCGTCCTCGCCCAAGATGGACGCGGGCCGGGTCTCGCTCACCGTCGACGCGGTCCGCTACAACCACCGCTCGCGGCTGCGCCTCGGCGTCGCCTCGACGCATCTCGGCGAGCGGATCCCGGAGCAGACCAAGGTCAAGATCTATCTCCAGAAGGCACACGGGTTCGCGCTGCCGGAGGACCTGTCGACGGACGTGATCATGTGCGGCCCCGGCACCGGCATCGCGCCGTTCCGGGCCTTCCTGCGGGAGCGCGCCGCCACGAAGGCTCCGGGCCGCAACTGGCTGTTCTACGGCCACCAGCGCCAAGCCTCGGACTTCTTCTACAAGGACGAGCTGAACGCGCTGAAGGACGACAAGGTGCTCACCCGCCTGTCGCTCGCCTGGTCGCGGGACGGCGCTGAGAAGACCTACGTCCAGGACCGCATGCGCGAGAACGGCGCCGAGTTGTGGAAGTGGCTCGAAAGCGGCGCCCATTTCTACGTCTGCGGCGATGCCAAGCGCATGGCCAAGGACGTGGAACGCGCGATCATCGACGTCGCCGCGACCCATGGCGGCAAGAACCCGGACGAGGCGGTGGCCTATCTCGCCGCGCTGAAGAAGGCCGGACGCTACCAGGCCGACGTGTACTGAGCGCAGGCCGAACCTCCCCCAAGGAACTCGGGCCTGCCCGAGTTCCGCATCCCGCTGCCCAAGTCGGGCAGGCCGACTTGGGATGGCGGAGGGTGCCTCGCAGATGCGAGGCGGGAGAAGGGACCCCGCTTCAGGCGAGGGCTCTGGGCTGGTGTGACGGGCACAGACCCTTTCGGCGCCGTCGCTCCCCTCTCCCGTCGCCCTTCGGGCGCCACCCTCCCTTGCAGAGGGGGGAGGGAGAGCCGGACGGCCCGAGTCTTGCCAACACCCTCGACACCGAGATCCGCGAGGAACCTGCCATGACCGCGCACGTGCCGGAGCAGACGGTCCGCACCACCTGCCCCTATTGCGGGGTCGGCTGCGGCGTCCTCGCCACGCCGGACGGCCAGGGCGGCGCGACGGTCGCGGGCGATCCGGAGCACCCGGCCAATCTCGGCCGGCTCTGCTCCAAGGGCTCGGCGCTCGGCGAGACGCTCTCGCTGGAGAACCGCCTGCTCCACCCGCAGGTCGACGGGGTGCGCCAGAGCTGGGAATCGGCCCTCGGCACCGTGGCGGGGGGCCTGCGCAAGGTCGCCGAGCAGCACGGGCCGGACGCCATCGCCTTCTATCTGTCGGGCCAGTTGCTGACCGAGGATTACTACGTCGCCAACAAGCTCGCGAAGGGCTTCATCGGCACGCCGCATGTCGACACCAATTCCCGCCTCTGCATGTCGAGCGCCGTGGCCGCGCATCGCCGGGCCTTCGGCTCGGACACGGTGCCGGGCTGCTACGAGGACCTCGACGAGGCCGACCTCATCGTGCTCACCGGCTCGAACACCGCCTGGTGCCATCCGATCCTGTTCCGCCGCATGGTCGATGCGCGGGCCAAGCGCGGCACCAAGCTGGTGGTGATCGACCCGCGCAGGACGCAGACGGGCGAGGAGGCCGACCTCTTCCTCGGGCTGAAGCCCGGCAGCGACACCGCCCTGTTCTCGGGCCTGCTGGTGCATCTCGCCGACACGAACATGCTGGCCGCCCGCTTCGCCGCCGACCCCACGGCCGGCTTCGAGGCCGCCCTCGCCCGCGCCCGCCTGATCGTGCCGGACCGCGCCGCGGTCGCCCGCCTCACGGGGCTGACGGACGCCGAGATCGGCGCCTTCTACGACCTGTTCGCGCGGACCGAGCGCGTCGTCACCGCCTTCTCGATGGGCGTGAACCAGTCGGCGCAGGGTACCGACAAGGGCAACGCGATCATCAACTGCCATCTCGCCACCGGGCGGATCGGCCGGCCCGGCATGGGTCCGTTCTCGCTCACCGGCCAGCCCAACGCGATGGGCGGGCGCGAGGTCGGCGGGCTCGCCAACATGCTGGCGGCCCACATGCATTTCGCGCCCGAGGAAGTGGACCGCGTCCGCCGCTTCTGGAACGCGCCCAACATCATCACCGGCGAGGGCATGAAGGCGGTCGCCCTGTTCGAGGCGATCCAGCGGGGCAAGATCAAGGCCCTCTGGGTGATGGGCACCAACCCCATCGTCTCGATGCCGCGTGCCGACCTGATCAAGGCGGCGATCGCGAAGCTCGACCTCTACGTCGTCTCCGAGGTCGTGGCGGATTCCGACACCGCCCGCGCCACCGGGCGGCGGACGGTGCTGCTGCCGGCCCTCGCCTGGGGCGAGAAGGACGGGACGGTGACGAATTCCGAACGGCGCATCTCGCGCCAGCGCCGCTTCCTCAAGGCGCCCGGCGAGGCACGGCCGGACTGGGTGGCGCTCGCCGATGTCGGCCGGCGCCTCGGTCACGGGCACGCCTTCGGCTTCACCAGCACGGCGGCGGTGTTCCGCCAGCACGCGAGCCTGTCGGCCTTCGAGAATAACGGGACGCGCGACTTCGACCTCGGGGGGCTCGCCGACCTCAGCGATGCGGCCTACGAGGCCAACGCGCCCGTGCAGTGGCCGCTGCCGAAGCGCGGCGGCATCAGGCCGCGTCTCTTCGCGGACGGGCGCTTCTACACCTTCGACGGGCGCGCCCGCTTCGTGGCGGTGCAGGCCCCCGCGCTCGCTCAGGCCGTGAGCGCCGAGCGCCCCCTCGTCCTCAATACCGGCCGCGTGCGCGACCATTGGCACACCATGACGCGCACGGGCAAAAGCCAGCGCCTCTCGGCCCACCGCGCCGTGCCCTTCGTCGAGGTGCATCCGGACGACGCCGCCCGCTTCGGCCTGACCGATGGGGCCATCGCCGCCGTCTCCACCGAGCACGGCTCGGCGGAACTGGAGGTGATGGTGAGCGCGGGCGTCGCCCCCGGCTCCCTGTTCATGCCGATGCACTGGAGCGACGCCACCGCCTCGAAGGCCCGCGTCGGAGCCCTCGCGCGCGGCGTGCCCGACCCCGTCTCGGGCCAGCCCGAATTGAAGGCGACGCCGGCCACTTTGGCGCCGGTCGCCTACCGCGCCCGCGGCTACCTGCTCAGCCGCGAGCCCGTGGCGAGCCCGCCCGATTGGTGGTGGGCGCGCGCCGCGGTGGCCGGCGGCTGGGGCCTCCTCTTCGCCACACAGGACGGCTCGCGCGAGATCGCCATGCTGATGCGCGGCCTGTTCCAGGGCTGCGAACTGGCCGAATATGCCGACCATGCCCGGGGGCGCTACCGCTGCGCGGTCTATGACGGCAGCCGCCTCGTCGCCTGCCTCGCCTACGCCCCCGGCGAGGCCCGGCCGGACTGGGAGGCCGCCAAGGCGCTGTTCGCCCTCGACGTGCCGGAGACGCCCGAGCGCCGGGCGCTGCTCTCGGGCCGCGCCGCGACGGCCATGGGCCCGGTGGTCTGCGCCTGCCACGGCGTCGGGCTCGACGTGATCAATGCCGCCATCGCCGCGGGCGCGCACAGCGTCGAGGCGGTGGGCGCGGCCTGCAAGGCGGGCACGAATTGCGGCTCGTGCATCCCAGAGATCCGCAAGCTGCTCCCCGACGCGCTTGCGCGCTCGGCCGCCTGACCGCACTTTGGACGGATTCCCGTGTCGAAGCCCATCCTCATGCGTAGCCCCCGTGAACCCCGCGAGACCAAGGCCGGCCTGGAGCCGCTGGCGGTGCTCCCCGTCTTCGTGCCGCTCCACGGCAAGCGCGCCGTGCTGGCCGGCTCCGGCGGCGGCGCGCCCTGGAAGGTCAAGCTGCTCGCTGCGGCCGGCGCCGAGGTCGATGTCTACGCGCCGGAGGCGAGCGAGGAACTGCGCGCGGTGCCGGCCGAGATCGTCTCGGGCCGCGTCACGCTCCACGACCGCGCCTGGACGCCGGACGACCTCGCCGGCGCGGCCTTCGCCATCGGCGCCATGGAGGACGAGGCCGACTGCGTCGCCTTCGTCGCCGCGGCGCGCGCGGCCGGCGCCATCGTCAACGCGGTCGACCGGCCGCATCTCTGCGACGTGAAGTTCGGCGCCATCGTCAACCGCTCGCCCCTGGTGGTCGGCATCTCGACCGAGGGCGCCGCCCCGGTCTTCGGTCAGACCGTGCGCGCCCGCATCGAGGCCATGCTGCCGCGTGGCTTCAGCCACTGGGTCGCCGCCGCCCGCGACTGGCGCGAGCAGGTCACCACCCGCTTCCACGGCTTCGCGGACCGCCGCTTCTTCTGGGAGCGCTTCACCGAGCGCGCCTTCGCCGAGCCCGATCGCTCGCCCGACGCGGCCGACCTCGCCGAGCTCCTCGGCGACACCGAGGCCGCGCCGAAGGGTGGTGCGGTGACCCTCGTCGGGGCCGGGCCCGGCGACGCCGAGCTGCTGACGCTGAAGGCGCTGCGCAGCCTGCGCAACGCCGATGTGATCCTCTACGACGACCTCGTCGCGCCCGCGATCCTCGACTATGCCCGCCGCGAAGCCCGCACCATGCTGGTCGGAAAGACCGGCCACGGGCCCTCCTGCCGCCAGGACGACATCAACGCGCTGATGGTGCAGCTCGCCCGCTCCGGCAAGCAGGTGGTGCGGCTGAAATCCGGCGACCCCCTGGTCTTCGGCCGGGCCGGCGAGGAGATCGAGGCCTGCCGGGCCGCCGGCATCCCCGTCACGGTGGTGCCGGGTGTGAGCGCGGCGCAGGGCGCGGCGGCCTCCCTCGGCGTCTCGCTCACCCACCGCGACGCGGCCCGCCGCCTGCAATTCGTCACCGGCCACGACCGCCGCGGGCAACTCCCCGAGGACATCAACTGGGGGGCGCTCGCCGATCCGAGCGTCACCACCATCGTCTACATGCCCAAGCGCACGCTCCGCGCCCTTTTGGAGCGCGCGGTCGCCGAGGGGCTCGCCTCCACGACCCCGGCCCTCGTCGTGTTCAACGCCACCCGCCCGAACCAGGCGAGCGTGCGCGGCACGGCCGACGATCTCGCCGACCAGATCGAGGCTGCCGGTCTCGAGGGCCCGGCGATCCTGATGGTCGGCGAGGCCCTGTCGGAGGCCCGCGCCGCGGCGCTCGCGGCCGAGGCGGTGGAGAAGGTGGCGGTCTGACCGCAGCTGGGCAGGCCGTCCGACCTGCCACCTCATCCTGAGGCCGTGAACCGGGAACCCTTCGGCCGCGAGCCAGGGATGCCCTCATGACGGGCGACCCGATGCCGGCTTGCCTCGGGCGCCGGCTCGTGCTGTTCCGGCGGGCTCGTGGAGTTCCTGGCCGTATGTCCCCCACCATCCGCCGCGCCCTCGTCCCGCTCCTCGCCTTCGTGCTCGGCCTCGTCGGGCTCGCCGGCGCCGCGGTCTACGCCTTCCTGCCCGAGCGCGCGCCTCAGGCCACCGCCAGCGTCGGCGGCCCGTTCAGCCTCGTGGACCAGGACGGCAAGACGGTCACCGAGAAGGATTTTGCGGGCGCGACGCATCTGGTCTTCTTCGGCTTCACCCACTGCCCCGATGTCTGCCCGACGACCCTGCAGCAGGTCTCGGACGTGCTGGTGGCCCTCGGCCCCAAGGGCCAGGCCATGCGGGTCGCCTTCATCACCGTCGATCCGGAGCGGGACCGGCCACAGGATCTGAAGACCTATCTGTCGAGCTTCGACCCGCGCATCACCGGCCTGACCGGCAGTCCCGATCAGGTCGCCGCGGCGGTGAAGGGCTACCGTGCCTATGCCCGCAAGGTGCCCGCCAAGGACGGCGACTACACGATGGAGCACACCGCCCTCGTCTACGTGATGGATGGCAGGAATCGCTTCATCGGCGCGCTGAACCTGCAGCGCCCGGCCGACGAGACCGCGGCGGAGCTCGCCAAGCGGATCTGAACCTGCATCCGGTCGATCAGATCGGACGCAGGTTCAGAGAGCCCGCGCGGCGTCTGAGCGACGGCGACATCCGCCATCCCGAAGGGCTCGATCGGATGTCGCACGAGCCGGACGGATGCGCAGGGTCCCGCTGCGCGAGCTGCGGGCCAGCCCGTGCTCGGTCTTGTTCCAGCGGTTCGGGGCACGGACGAGCTCGATCAGGGCGAGCCAGGCCGCGGCGCTGACCATGCAGAAATAGACCGGCAGCGCGGGCACGAACCAGGCGAGGTCGCGCCAGCCGCGCCGCGCGCAGCCGAGCGCCGCCGGCAGGGTGAGGACGGCGAGACCGGCGCCGAACAGGGTGATCGCGAGCCCGGTCGGCAGGTTCGCCCAGAAGGTGGGGGCGGGGGGCGCCGGGCTCAGCAGGAAGTCGCGCACCGCGAGGACGAGGTAGGCGGGATAGAGCAGGGCGGAGAGCGCGGTGCCGGGCACAAGGGCGAGCGCGCACAGGCCGCGCAGGGGGCCGAGCCGGCGGAGCGTCGCGATCGGGCGGCGGCCATGGGTCAGGCTCGTCTGCATGAAGCCCTTGATCCAGCGCACGCGCTGGCGCAGCCAGGCCCGCCACAGAACAGGCGCCTCCTCCACCGTCCCGCTCGGCAGGTCGCCGACCTCGTAGCCCGCCAGGGCGAGGCGGATGCCAAGATCGGCATCCTCGGTGACGTTCCAGGCGTCCCAGCCGTGCAGGTCGCGCAGCACCTGGGTGCGGATATGCGTGGAGGTGCCGCCGAGCGGCATGGGCAGGCGCCAGCGGGCAAGCGCCGGGTTCAGGACGCCGAACAGCCCGGCATATTCCAGGGTGAAGCAGCGCGCGGCCCAGGAATCCTCCGGGTTGTCGATGAGCAGCCGGCCCTGCAGCGCGGCGACCCCGGCGGGCGCCCGGGCGAAGCGCGCGGCGGCCTCGCGCAGTTGTCCCGGCTCGGGTACGTCCTCGGCGTCGTAGACCACGAGCAGGCTGCCGCGGGCGAGGGGCAGCGCCACGTTGAGGGCGCGCGGCTTGGTCCGCGGCGCCCCCGGCGGCGCCGTGACGATCTCGAAGCGGGCCGGGAAGGGAATGCGAGCCAGCGCCGCCGCGGTCTCGCAATCGTCGGCCTCGACGATGAATTTCAGGTCGAGCCGGGCTGCAGGATAGTCGCGGTATTATGCAGCAACCTCACCCAAAAGCGTTGAAAGGGATGCTAGCGGTTGAGGGCTTGACGTAGATCGGGGTTATTAAGTGCGAAATGGCACGCCGCACCCACTTGCACGGGCGGGGCGGTGTGCTCTGTAAAGAATTGCGGGGAAAATTCCACGTTCCCTATTCGTTCCATTCGTGTAGTGTGGTGGCCTACTAGCTATTAGCGTGTGAACCGTGACCTCTGCCGTACCCGTTCCGACGCGCCTGCTGAAGGCCAGGATACATGAATTCGCTGAGAGCGTTGCCGCACGCCTGAACTTTCGCTACGGCGCCGCCATTGAGCCGCTAGTTGTCCGCTTGGGCGGCCGCATTGAGTACAAGACAGCCGATCTTAGTGCGGGCAAACTGCCAGAGTCGATCGTCGTTCGTGCTATCAATGATTTCGTTATTTACCTTCCGAGCATAACTTCTATCGTTCGAGATAGGTTTACGATTGCTCACGAGCTGGGTCACCTATTTTTACATTATCCGCTCGCCGCGGGCGGGCGTAATGATGTTGTGATGACTGCAACTCGCTGGGTCGATGAAAGTAACGAAGCCTTACAACGGGCAGAATGGGAGGCAAATTGGTTCGCCGCAGCATTCTTAATGCCCTCCAGCGACTTCAGGACGGCCTACAGCGAGAACCACCGGTCAATAGAGACGACGGCGGCGATGTTCGGGGTCAGCGTGAAGGCAGCTCAGATACGAGCACAGTCGCTTCGACTCTAGATACCCAAGAGATAGACAACGACATTGAGGCGTGCCCCGACTATCGAGTGAGGCTTTTTCTGTCTGTTGACTTGACTGGGTCGACGGCTTTCAAAGCCAAATACGCCAATGAGCGCGAGCCCTTGGAACCCTATCCAATTTGGCTGAATAGGACTCGCAACTTTTACCGCGTCTTTCCGCAAGTTTTAACCAGACATTTCGGGGAATTTACGGCCGTATTGGCTGGCGCAAAAGACTACAAAGATATGCCCCCGCAGGTCTGGAAGACCGTTGGAGACGAGATAATATTCTGCATCAGAATTGTCTGCCTCGAGCATCTTGCTTGTTGTATGAGGGCATTTACCAAAGCGCTTTCAACTTACGGCGCGGCGATTAACAAACAACAGTCGGAGCTTGATGTAAAAGGTTCTGCTTGGGTTGCATCGTTCCCTGCGCCAAATGTTACGATTGTATCTGCGAGCCGCATCAATACGATGGAGCCATCTAATAAAGTTGGCGGCCAGTTGAGCGAGGCTGAGGAAACGAGAGCAGATCGTCTGCCTGGGGAATATGACTTCCTAGGTAAACAGATTGACACTGGTTTTCGCATATCGCGATTTGCTCAAGTTCATGAACTAGCGATTTCTGTTGATCTTGCGTGGCTTTTGACACTTTTGAGAGAGCGTGATTTAGTGGACTTTAGATTTACTTATCGAGGCAAGGAGATACTAAAAGGAGTTATCGGCAGCGTACCCTATCCAATAATAACAGTGCAAACGGAAAGGTCGGTTCGGCGGCGCGAATTAGACGAACTCGAAAGGACCGTGGCAAATACGGACTTTGCGAAGCACATTGAATTGCGTAATTATTTGCATAAATTCATGGAAGAACATGAAGTTGAGATCCCTATAATAAGCTTGCATGGAATTAAATACGATAAAGATAAGCTTCCCAAATGCTTTTTTGAGTTGGGTACCGCATGGCAAGCCGGGGCGCGAGAGGAACAGCAAAGAAAGCGGATCAAAGAAGAGGCGGACGCGTTCGATGATAGTGCTGTTCCAACAGTAGAGGATAAAAATAAACTGAACGAGCTGAACTCGTCTTTCGATAAGGCCTTTAAGAGCTACTGGTCCGACTAGTAACCCCATTGGAAGGTGGTAAAGCCCAAACGCGCACGTTTTTCCGCCGCCCGGCGTCAGCGATCCGACCCTGAGTGGCGGCTCGGGTAAGTGATTGGATCAGCCGGTAGGCGACAGCCTTCCGGAGCATCCTGTCTGCCTCATCCCATCCCTTCGCGTGGATCACAGCCAGTGCGATCTCGCGGGTCGTCAGCGGCTTGCCCGCTGCCTCAATCGCCGCCTTACACAGTCCGAACATCTCGCCATAGGCGAACAGGCGGTTCAGGTGTGCGTAGGCAGGGAACCGCGTCTGTGAGGTCGGGCTGAGTTCATAGAGCGCGAGCACGGCCGTGACGCTCGACAGGTCGCGCTCTGCCAGGGCGAGCTGCCGCCGTAGCTCGGCAATGTGCGCCTCGATCTCGTTCCGCTTGGTGGTGAGGGTATTGATGATCTGAGGGACAGCCATCAGGCGGCTCCCTTCGGAAGCTGGTGGCGCTGCCAATAGCCCTTCCACGCAGCGGACGGCGGGTGACGGAGGGAGGCGCCGGCAATCATGGCGTACTGATCGCCGTTGCTGACGCGGCGGTAGTTCTCACGCCACGCCATCTCACGGGCATAGGAAACGAGGTAGGGACCGGCGATCCGGTGATAGACGCCCTTCTCGGCACGCCGCAGGCGGGCGAAGTAGCTCTCAGCCTGATTGGTGCAGGCTCCGCCGTCGCTGTACGCCTGCTGATGATTGATGCGGTGGGTGGTGAAAGTCTTATGCAGCCGGTCCCAGCCCTTCGCCTCATCGGCGTGAACGGTGCTGCCGGCGGCGACGCGAGCCTCAATCGTCTCGACCGACTCGGCCTCGGTGCGGAAGGCGAAGGTGAGTGTCTTCCCCTGCCGCTCGCGGATCACCACGACGACGCGACGCTTGCCCGTCTGGTTCTCTGCAAGCCGGCGGTCGCGGCGATCCGCCTTCATGTTCTCGGGGCGGACATGGCCGCCGAAGTAGGCGCCATCCACCTCGACCGTACCGGAAACAGTCGCCTCCGCCGTCTCGGCAGCGACAGCCTCGCGCAGCTTGTGCGCCATCACGAAGGCGGTGCGGTACTGGCAGTTGAGATCGCGAGAAAGCTGAAGGGCGCTGTGACCCTTCGCGCCGTTGGCGAAGATCGCGATGGCAAGCAGGTGGTCCCGGATCGGGAGCTTGCGGCTAGCGAAGATGGTCCCGCTGGTGGCGCTGTACTGATGGCGGCAGCCAGCGCACTTGAACAGCTTGCGGGTCGCGATGAAGGAGTGCTTCAGGCAACCGCAACGCGGGCAGAAGGGCTCGCCGTCCGTCTCGGCCCAGCGGATCGCCTTGAACGTTCCCCAAGCCTCATCGTCCGACATGCGGGCGACCTTCGCGAGGCTGAGAGAGCGGGCGGCCTTGCTGAGAAGAAAGTGCTGGGCCACGGAAGCGCCTCAACGTTTTGCGTTGAGGTGGATGCTATGCGCTAATTCCGAGCACGTCAACGTTTTTAATCGCCCTTGACGCAAAAGCCTGCGCTCGCTACTTCTCACTGCACGATGAGCCCTGAGCAATGCCGCGCCGCACGAGGATGGTTGGATTGGCCGCAGCAAGAGCTGGCCAAGCGATCAAACGTGGGCCTGAGCACGATCAGGCAATTTGAAAACGGCATACGCACGCCCATCGCCAACAACCTGTCGGCGATGAGACGTGCTTTTGAGGAGGCCGGCATCACCCTCATGGATGAGCCGGCCGGTATTGCCTATGCGGGGACGGGTGCGGCCTCGGACAGAAACGGCACCGGCACGGCTCCGTAGTGGGAGAGGCCGCGCACGATCTTGGACACCGTGCCGCCGTTCACGCAGAAGTAGTGGGAAGCCTTGCCCTGGCTCCATCCGAGAACAAGCACGGCATGGAGGATGTGGCAGGCGGTCTGACGATCACAGGGAAACTCAGCCATGACGGCTCCTTTACGCTGTACAAGCGAAATGAAGGGGCCGGCTTGAACGAGGCGCCCAAAGATGCGACTCTAAGGCGGTGGGGCCGTCGCTCTTCGCTCTCTGTCCAAGCCGGGTAGAGATTGAGGTTGATGGTTCTGGTTCAGGCCGGTGCGCTAACACCGGCCTGAACCGTCAGGCTCTTCTGAGCTTATGGTTGCCGACCATGACGTTCTCCTTCGTTAGCGCCGGCTAGGACGCGGGGTGGAACAGGTAGCTCAATCGAACACGCCGCGAGGCGGATTGATTGGGCCGGCATCTGAGCCGTCCGATGCAGGATCGTCGGACGGCTCATTCTCTTTCCGATCTGATGCCAAGCGCCCGCGTGCTCGGCCATGCATAACCTCTCGGCCATAATCGGTGAGAGTCCAGATCGTATTACCCAGATCGACTTCGCCATCTCGACGCATCCGGCTCAACTGTGGGCTGAAACTGGTTCGGTCGAGGTTACCGTCGAAGAAATCGCGTGAAACCAGCGCGTGAAGATCAGAAGAAGTTAAGCCATCCAAGTGGACGTTCAAAACCATCCGTATCCCTTGTTTGATGGTAGTCTCGCCATGCGCACGCGAATGTTCAGAAATATAAGTTAGATCCATGCCAATTGCTTCAGCTGCCGAACGCATCTCGGACAACTGAGGTTCTATTGTGCTGATGTCGTGCTCAATAGTGCGAAGTTCTTCGACGAGCTGATCGCGCCGAGCATGCAAGGGCAGAAGCTCCCCTTCAAGCTCCTTCCAGCGCTGCCGGATGAACCTACGCAAATCCACGTCCAGTCTCCCCTGAGGGGTAGCGACCCGCCGTTTATAGATCAGGCAATTTGCGTAAGGCAAGGCACTTTTGTCGGTCTATGCACGGATAATCCGGACCTGACAACGGTGGTGTTGCGATCTTCAAAGATTGCAAGATCCGGCAAGAACGTCCGCAAGAGCGGACACAAGAGGCAAGGCAAGCGCGACCGACAAGAGCGGCCGACAAGCGCACCTCAACGCTTTTGGGTGAGGTTGCTGCATAATACCGGATAGTCGAGCCGGGCGAGCGCGGCGACGATCCTGCCGACGACCGCCGCCTCGCGGTAGAGGGCGACCAGCACCGTATAGGTCGGCAGCGCGCGCTCGGGCAGTGGCGGCACCTCCGGAGCGGGCGCCCCGGAGAAGAGCGCCGCGATCCGGAAGGCCATCATCGCCAGGAGGATCGTCTGCGCCAGCACCGTGGCGGCGACGGCGAGAGAGGGGGGCAGGGCGGCGAACAGACAGAGAAGCGTGATCAGCACGAGGCCGAGGATCAGGAGGGGCCGGCGCGGGGATTCCCGCCCGAACGCCCATTCCGGGGCGCGCCGCTCCAGGGCATCGGCGGCGTAGGCCGCGATCTCCGGGCCGCGCGCCGCGAACACCGCCTCGCGCAGGTGGGTCGGGGTCGTGATGGCCGGGCCGCCCGCCGCTCTCGCGCCGGCCAGAAGCTCGGCGATCTGGCGGCCGCGCGGCGCCATCACGCAGGGCGCGACCGCGCCGGTCATCAGCGGTGCCAGACCGGCCGCGAGGCTGTCCGGAAAGCGCAGGCCCGGGCCGAAGGGGATCGGCCCGTCGAGGAAGGGGGCGCCAAGGGCGCGTGCGAGCGCCCGGTAGAACGGCTCCTCGGCCATCAGCCCGGCCTGGAGGAGGGCGGTCGCGGCATCGGTCCCCGCGGCCCGGCCGAGGGCGGCGGCCTGCCCCAGGAGCGCCACCGGCACGCCCTCGCGCAGGAGGAAGGCGATCTCGGCCGGCAGCGCGGTCGCCGCAGAGGCGGGCCGGAGCGGCAGGAACGACAGCGGAGCGCTCCCGTCGGCGCCCGAACGTGCTAAGAGACGGTACGGGCGCCGCCACCGTCTCCGCATCAGCGGATACCGATACTGTTCTCGCGTCAAGATCCGCCAGGCATGACTTCAACCAGCAGATTCCTCATCGCGGCTCTGCTGCTCTTGGCCGGGCCATCTCAAATGGTTCGCGCTGAACCACCGGCAGTTGCATCCGTTCGTATTCCAAACTTCTGGAATCCGCGCGCCCGCGGCGAGCGGGTGGAGGCGCCCCAGACCGGCCGCGCCGTCCGCTTCCTCACCGACGACGAGTTCCCGCCGCTGCATTTCGCGGGGCCGGACGGCAACCCGACCGGCTTTTCGGTGGAGCTCGCCCGCGCAGTCTGCGAGCGCCTCGCCATTGCCTGCACGGTGCAGGCCCGGCGCTTCGACACCCTGCTCGACGCCCTCGGTCAGCAGCAGGGCGACGTAGTCGCCGCCGCGATCCCGCTGACTCCGGCCCTGCGCCAGAAGTTCCTGGCGACGCGCCCCTATTTCCGCTGGCCGGCCCGCTTCGCCGCCCGCAGCGACCGCGGCCTGCCCGAGCCCTCGGTCCCCGCGCTCGCCGGCAAGACTGTGGGCGTCGTGGCGGGCAGCGCGCACGCGGCCTACCTGAAGGCCGTCTTCCCGAAGGCGGTCGCCAAGGAATTCACGGACGTCGGCGCTGCCGAGGGCGCGCTCAAGCGGGGCGAGACCGACTATCTGTTCGCGGACGGGCTCAACCTCGCCCTCTGGGTCGGCGGCGCCGAATCGGGCCAGTGCTGCGCGATGACCGGCGGCGACTACCTGGAGAACCGCTATTTCGGCGAGGGCATCGGCTTCGTCACGCGGCCGGAGGACGCAGCCCTTGCCCGCGCCCTGGACGATGCCCTGCAGCGGGTCTGGGACGACGGCAAATACGCGGAGCTGTATCTGCGGTTCTTTCCCGTCAGCCCGTTCTGACGGGGCCAAGCCATGCGGCGCGCGGGAACCTTGGGGCACCCGCGCTCGCGTTGACCCTCCCGGCCGCTCTCCATAGTTAGGGACGCTTCCAGACCCGACAGGCGACCCGCGTCGCCGGAATTCCAGCGTGCCGCCATGTCCGCCCCGCTCCACCTCGACCCCGACCTGATCGAGGCCGCCGCCCACGCCGCCGCCTGGCCCTTCGAGGAGGCGCGCAAGCTCGTCGCCCGGCTGGAGCGCAAGCCCAAGGAAGAGGTGCTGTTCGAGACCGGCTACGGCCCGTCCGGCCTGCCGCATATCGGCACCTTCGGCGAGGTGGCGCGCACCTCGATGGTGCGTCATGCCTTCCGCGTGCTGACGAAGGACGCGGTGCCGACCCGGCTGATCGCCTTCTCCGACGATCTCGACGGCCTGCGCAAGGTGCCGGACAACGTCCCGAACCGCGAGATGCTGCGCGACGCGCTCAACCTGCCGCTGACCAAGGTGCCCGATCCGTTCGGCACCCATGACAGCTTCGGCGCGCACAACAATGCGGAGCTGCGCCGCTTCCTCGACGCCTTCGGCTTCGACTACGAGTTCCGCTCGGCGACCGAATGCTACCGCTCGGGCGTGTTCGACGCGACGCTGCTGCTGGTGGCCGAGCGCTACCAGGCCGTGATGGACATCATGCTGCCCTCGCTGCGCGCCGAGCGGTCGGCGAGCTACTCGCCCTTCCTGCCGATCCACCCGGTGACCGGCCACGTCATGCAGGTACCGATCGACGAGGTCCGGCCCGCCAAGGGCACGCTCGTCTGGCGCGATCCCGTCACGGGCGAGGCCTACGAGACGCCGGTGACCGGCGGCCACGCCAAGCTGCAATGGAAGCCCGACTGGGCCATGCGCTGGGTCGCCCTGGGCGTGGACTATGAGATGGCCGGCAAGGACCTGATCGACTCGGTCAAGCTCTCGGGCCAGATCGCCCGCGCGCTCGGCGCCGAGCCGCCGGAGGGCTTCAACTACGAGCTGTTCCTCGACGAGAAGGGCCAGAAGATCTCGAAGTCGAAGGGCAACGGCCTGACCATCGACGAGTGGCTCGCCTACGGCACGCCGGATTCGCTCGCGCTGTTCATGTACAACAAGCCGCGCGAGGCCAAGCGCCTGTTCTTCGACGTGATCCCGCGCCACGTCGACGAGTATCTCAACTTCCTCGACCGCTACCCGAAGCAGGACGCGAAGCTCCGCCTCGGCAACCCGGTCTGGCACCTGCATGCGGGCACGCCGCCGGCTCCGGAGACGGTGGAGGGCGGCTCGGTCAACTTCGCGATGCTCCTGAACCTCGCGGCGGTCGCCAATACCGAGGAGAAGGGCGTGCTCTGGGGCTTCATCCGCCGCTACGCGCCGGGCACGGGGCCGGAGACGCATCCCTATCTCGACCGGCTGGTGGGACATGCGCTGGCCTATTTCCGGGACTTCGTGCGCCCGGCCAAGAGCTACCGGGAGCCGACGCCGGAGGAGCGCGCGGCGCTGGAGGACCTCTCGGCGACCCTCGCCGACCAGGCCGGCTCGACCGATCCGGAGGCGCTGCAGGCCGTGGTCTACGAGGTCGGGCGGCGCCACTTCCCCGACCTCTCGGGCAAGGCCAAGAGCCCGGACGGGCGGCCCGGCGTGTCGCAGGCGTGGTTCACCACGATCTACAACGTGCTGTTCGGCGAAGCGCGCGGGCCCCGCTTCGGCTCCTTCATCGCCCTCTACGGCGTCGCGGAGACGCGGGCCCTCATCGCCGAGGCGCTCTCGGGCGCCCTCATCGCGGGGCACGCGGCCTTCACCGCGTCGCGCAAGGCTGCGGAATAGGGCAGGGCCTTCGAGACGGGATCGACCCGTCGCCGGGGTGCCGGGGCAGGGTCCCGGCGCACGCGCCCTATTCGCGCTTGATCACCCGGTCGACCACGAGATCGGACCAGAAGCCGGGACGGAAGTCGCGCTTCAGCGCCTCCGGGTCGTAGACGGTCTCGACCCAGGTGAGGAAGTCGAGGCCCTTCGCCTCGCCCTCGACGAGGTAGCGGGCGAAGAAGGCATCGAGGATGCCGGTCTTGGCGAAGCGGAAATGCCCGTAGCGGGCCGAGAGCTGGCGCGCCGCCTCACGCACCGGACGGCCCTCGTGCAGGATCAGGTAGAGCGCGGCGGCAAGGCCCGCCCGGTCCGCCCCCGACTTGCAATGCATCACCGCCGGGTACTCGATGCTGGCGAAGACGTCGCGCGCGGCGAGCAGGGTCTCCTTGGCCGGCGCCTCGCGCGAGCGCAGCACGAACTCGACGAGCGTGAGGCCATGGCGCTCGCAAGCCTCGCGCTGCAGCGGCCAGGAGCCGTGCTCGCGCCCGCCGCGGAGCGAAATCACCGTGCGCACGCCTTCCCGCCGGAAGCGGGCGAGCTGGTGCGGGCCGGGCTGGGCCGAGCGCCACAGCTCGCCCGCGCCCACACGGTGGCGGTTGAGATAGGCGAGGCGGAACACCCCGTGGTCGAGGAACAGCATGTTCGCCCAGGCCATCAGGCGCGCGCCGGGGCCTGCGATCGGCCGCTCGAAGCGGGCGATGCGGGCCATGCGCCGGGCATAGCGCGTCTCGGGCTTGAGGAAGCGGTTGAACAACGCGAAGGCTCTGCACCAGTCCGGGCGGGGAACCGCCTCTATCAGCCGGGAGGGAGCGCGGCAATTTCGGCATCGGGCTTGCCTTGTCTTTGCCGGGATCGAGACTGAACCTTGCGGCCCGCGGCGCCGTTGTTCGCCGGCAGCATCCACGCGAGCGGCATCCACGCGAAAAGGGGACCGGCCATGAGCACGCGCACCACGAGCATCCGCCGGGCCCGCGATGGCGATGTCGGGAGCCTGTCGCAGGTGTTCGATGCGGCGTGGCGCGAGGCCTATCGTGGCATCATCCCGGGGGTGGCCCTGGAGCGGATGATCGTCCAGCGCGACCGGGCCTGGTGGCGCGGCGCCCTGCGCCGGGGCCGGCCGGTCGCCGTGGTGGAGACGGGCGACGCGGTGGTGGGCTACGCGACCTACGGCCGCGCCCGCAGCCGCAGCATCGGTACCGAGGGCGAGGTCGACGAACTCTATCTGCTGCCGGAATACCAGGGTCTTGGCCTCGGCCGGCGCCTGTTCCGCGCGGTGCGCAACGACCTCGGCGACCACGGCCTGACCCGGGTCGGTGCCTGGGCGTTGGAGGACAACCACCGGGCCGCGGCCTTCTATGAGAGCCTCGGCGGCCGGGCCGGGCCGCGCGTCCTCGACCGGGTGGGCGGCATTCCCCTGGCGAAGGTCGGCTACCTCTTCGCCTGACGGGCCGGCGCTGTGCTGACGCTCCTGCGCGATCGTCGCGGGAGCGTCCTTATCGGCAATTTGATATTCATCGTGTCGGCTTTACAGAGGGCCCCGAAGGGCCTGCCCGACGGCGGGCCGGGAGACGACACCCATGAATATCGACGCCATCTCGGTCGGCAAGAACCCGCCTCACGACGTCAACGTGATCGTCGAGGTGCCGCTCGGCGGCGAACCGATCAAGTACGAGATGGACAAGGAGGCCGGCACGCTGGTCGTGGACCGGTTCCTCTACACGCCGATGTTCTATCCGGGGAATTACGGCTTCATCCCGCATACGCTCTCGGGTGATGGCGATCCGTGCGACGTGCTGGTGGCCAACACTCGCGCCATCGTGCCCGGCGCGATCATCAGCGTGCGTCCGGTGGGCGTGCTGGTGATGCAGGACGACGGCGGCGAGGACGAGAAGATCATCGCCGTGCCCTCGCGCAAGCTGACCCAACGCTACAACCGGGTCGAGAACTATACCGACCTGCCCGAGATCACGATCAGCCAGATCCAGCACTTCTTCGAGCACTACAAGGATCTGGAGCCCGGCAAGTGGGTCAAGATCGTCCGCTGGGGCGACAAGGCCGAGGCCGAGCGCCTGATCATCGAGGGCATCGAGCGCGCCAAGGCGCAGAAATAGTCCTGAACACGCCGGGGCCTTGCCCCGGCACCCAACCAAAGGCGACCAGTCCCTTCGGAGTCCCGTTACAGGCGCTCGCCGCGCAGCAGACGGGGGCCGCGGCTCGCGGCAGCCTCGCCGGCGAAGAAGCGCTTCAGCCCCGGCAGCCGGTCGACCATCCCGAGGCCGAGGTCGCGGGCGAGGCGTACGGCCAGGCTGTCGTTCGAGAACAGGCGGTTGAGCCCGTCCGTGGCCGCCGCCATCGCCACCGTATCGAACCGGCGGGCGCGCTCGTACTCGGCCAGCACCTCCGCACCGCCCGGATCGAGCCCAAGGCGCAACGCCCCCGTCACTGCCTCGGCCAGCGCCGCCGCGTCCGCGAGGCCAAGATTGAGCCCCTGGCCGGCGAGCGGGTGGATCACGTGGGCGGCATCCCCGAGGAGCGCCAGCCGCTCGGCACGGAACCGGCGTGCCACGCCGAGCGCGAGCGGATGCACACTCGGACCATCCTCCAGGGCGATGCGCCCCAGCTCCGGCGTGAAGCGGCGCTCGATCTCGGCGAGCACGTCCTGCGCATCCCCGCCGAGGAGCGCCGGCACATCGGCCGCCCGCTCCGTCCAGACGATCGAGGACCGGTGTCCCAGCCTGCCGCCATCGGCGAGCGGCAGAACCGCGAAGGGTCCGCTCGGCAGGAAGTGCTGGAAGGCGCGGCCGCCATGCGGCCGTTCGTGCGAGACCGTCGCGACGATGCCCGATTGCGGGTAGGTGCGGCCGACCCAGCCGATCCCCGCCGCCTCGCGCAGGCGCGAGCGCGCCCCATCCGCCGCGACGAGGAGGCTCGCCCGCAGCACACGCCCGTCAGCGAGTTCCACCGCGCGGGCGCCGGCCTCGGCGGGCGCGCGGCGGATCCCCTCGGGCAGGAGATCAATCCCGGCCGCGCGGCAGGCGGTCAGCAGCGCCGCAGCCAGCGTCTCCGCCTCGACCATGTGGGCGAGAGGCTCACCCGGCTCCCGGTCCGCCTCTGCACCGAAGGTGAGGAAGGCGGGGCGGACCGGATCGGCGAGGCGGCTGTCGCTGATCACCATCTCGGTGACGGCCTGCGCGCCGGATCCGAGTTCCGCCCAGATGCCGATCTGCTCCAGCATGCGCCGGCCGCCCGCCGCCACCGCGTAGGCGCGCCCCCTGTGCCGCGCGGGCCCGGCCTTCAGCGCGGGATCGCAGACCGTCACCGCGAGCGCGGGACCGTGCGCCTGCTTCAGGGCGAGGGCGAGGGTCAGGCCGGCAAGGCCGGCCCCGGCCACGACGAGGCTGCGGCCGCGGCGCGTCCCGGGGCTTGCGACCGTCGATCCTGTCATCACGCGCCCTCGATGGTCCGCCTCGCGGGGGAGGTGGGGCGCCCGGCCGGACCGGGCAATGCGGCATGGATTGCCAAGACGCGGGGCTTATGTCGAATCGCGCGGGACCGGGGGCATCCGGACACAGCAGCAGGGCCATGATCGACATCCTCGCCGAACTCCTCGACATCCTCGACCTCGAGCGCCTGGAGGAGGACCTGTTCCGCGGCGTGAGTCCGACGGTGAGCTGGCCCCGCGTGTTCGGCGGCCAAGTGGTGGCGCAGGCGCTGGTGGCAGCGACCCGCACCGTGCCCCCGAGCCGGCCGCCGCATTCCCTGCACGCCTATTTTCTCCTCGGCGGCGACCCGAAGGCACCGATCGTCTACGAGGTCGAGCGCATCCGCGACGGCGGCAGCTTCACCACGCGCCGCGTCAAGGCGATCCAGCACGGCCGGGCGATCTTCGCCACCTCGATTTCCTTCCACGCGGAGGAGGCGGGCTACGCCCATCAGGCGCCGATGCCGCAAGCCCCGGACCCGGACGGGCTGCCGAGCGTGAAATCCCTGATCGCCACGGGAATCCCCAACCTGCCGCCTGCGATCAGCGGCTACTTCGCCCGTGAGCGGCCGATCGAGCTGAAGCCGGTCGACCTGCGGCGCTACCTCGAGCCGGGCCCGGCCGAGCCCGTCTGCAATGTCTGGCTGCGGGCGGTAGCGCGGCTGCCGGACGACCCGGCGATCCATCAGGCGGTCCTCGCCTATGCCTCGGACATGACGCTGCTCGACGCCGCGCTGATCGCGCACGGGCGCTCGGTCTTCGATCCCGAGATCCAGTCGGCGAGCCTCGACCACGCCCTCTGGTTCCACCGGCCGTTCCGGGCCGATTCCTGGCTGCTCTACGCTCAGGACAGCCCCTTCTCCGGGGGCGCCCGCGGCTTCTCGCGCGGACAGATCTTCGACCGGGACGGAGCGCTGATCGCCTCCGTGGCCCAGGAGGGGCTGATTCGGCCCCGAACGCGCTAACGCGTTCGTGATGAGCAAATCTTGCTGCCGATCTCAGCATAATGCTCAAAAACTGATCAGCAGCTTGGCCATACATCAGGCATCTCGCGGCTTCGAACGTCTAAAGCATGGGCAGATCAACGTAATCCCGGAAAGTTCCGGTCCGCGGCGTCACAGGCCGGTCATGGCATAGTCCTTGAATGACCCGGCGCCGAACGCGGGGCCATTCCGGCCCGCCGCGGGCAACCCGGACCGGGTCGCCGCGCCCGTGACGGCGCCGGCCCCGGTTCCAACCGGAAACAGGGGGCACGGCCCATGAAAATCGTGATGGCCATCATCAAGCCGTTCAAGCTGGAAGAGGTGCGCGACGCCTTGACCGGCATCGGCGTGCACGGCCTGACGGTGACCGAGGTCAAGGGCTACGGCCGGCAGAAGGGCCACACCGAGATCTATCGCGGTGCCGAGTACGCCGTGAGCTTCCTGCCCAAGCTCAAGATCGAGGTGGCGGTGCCCTCCGACCTGACCTCCAGCGTGATCGACGCCATCGCGGGCGCTGCGCGCACCGGCCAGATCGGCGACGGCAAGATCTTCGTGATGCCGCTGGAGAAGGCGGTCCGCATCCGCACCGGCGAGACCGACGCCGACGCCCTCTGAGCCCCGCGGCTCAGCCTCCTTTCACTCACCACCGACAAATGCGACCGGGAGTCTCGTGTCCATGAAACTTCGCAATGCCCTCGCGCTCGGGCTGGGAGGAGCGGCGCTCGCCCTTCTTCTGGCCGAGCCCTCTCTCGCGCAGACGCCGGTCCCCGAGGCCGCGCCCGCGGCGCCCGTCCCGAACAAGGGCGACACCTCCTGGATGCTGATCTCGTCGGCCCTGGTGCTGATGATGTCCGTGCCCGGCCTGGCGCTGTTCTATGGCGGCCTCGTGCGCACCAAGAACATGCTCTCGGTGCTGACGCAGATCTTCGCCATCGTCTCCGTCGCCTGCCTGCTGTGGGTGTTCTTCGGCTACAGCCTCGCCTTCACCAATGGCGGCGGCCTCAACGACTTCGTCGGCGGCTTCTCGAAGGCCTTCCTCAAGGGCGTCGATGCCAACTCGACGGTGGCGACGTTCTCGAACGGCGTCGTCATTCCCGAATACGTCTACATCTGCTTCCAGATGACGTTCGCGATGATCACCCCCGCCCTCATCGTCGGCGCCTTCGCCGAGCGGATGAAGTTCTCGGCGCTGGTCGTGTTCTCCATCCTGTGGGTCACGCTGATCTACTTCCCGATGGCGCACATGGTCTGGTACTGGGGCGGCCCGGACGCCGTGGGCAACGCCGCCAAGGCGCTCGCCGCCGCGACCGACGACGCCGCCAAGAAGGCCGCGCAGGACGCTCTCGACGCCGTCAACGCCGATGCCGGCATGCTCTTCAAGTGGGGCGCGCTCGACTTCGCGGGCGGCACCGTGGTCCACATCAACGCGGGCATCGCCGGCTTCGTCGGCTGCCTGATGCTCGGCAAGCGCATCGGCTACGGCCGCGACCTGCTCGCCCCGCACTCGTTGACCATGACCATGATCGGCGCCTCGCTGCTCTGGGTCGGCTGGTTCGGCTTCAACGCCGGCTCCAACCTCGAGTCGAACGGCACCGCCGCCCTGGCGATGATCAACACCTTCGTCGCCACCGCCGCCGCGGCCGTCTCCTGGCTGTTCGTGGAATGGGCGCTCAAGGGCAAGCCCTCGCTGCTCGGCATGCTGTCGGGTGCCATCGCCGGCCTCGTCGCCGTCACCCCGGCCGCGGGCTTTGCCGGCCCGATGGGCTCGATCGTGCTCGGCCTGGTCGCCGGCGCCGTCTGCTTCGTGATGTGCTCCAGCGTGAAGAACGCCCTCGGCTACGACGACTCGCTCGACGTGTTCGGCGTGCACTGCATCGGCGGCATCATCGGTGCGCTCGCCACCGGCATCCTGGTAAACCCGGCTCTCGGCGGCGTCGGCCTGCCGGACTACACCACGAAGCCGGGCGAGCTCGTCGTCGGCCCCTACGACCTCGCCACGCAGCTCATCGCGCAGGGCAAGGCCGTCGGCTTCACGCTGCTCTGGTCGGGCATCGGCTCGGCGATCCTCTACAAGCTGATCGACGTGACGATCGGCCTGCGCGTCACGCAGGAGGAGGAGCGCGAGGGTCTCGACATCGCCGATCACGGCGAGCGCGCCTACAACTACTGATCGCCCCACCTTCCAGTCAGCGATCACAGGAGGTCCCGGCTCGCGAGAGCCGGGACCTCTCTGCATTCAATCGAGGCGAATCAGGTCTCTGGACGACAATGCTGTCACGCGGTGTCATTCGCCGAGAAAACGACGGTTCCGGCCGTCACCACGACCTGGCCAGGACCGGAATTAACGATTTTTTCACGATACACGATTGGGCGGTCTCTCAGGAATGTGACCCTGTCGCAACATCTTGGAACCATCGCGGCTTCGCAGCTGCGAATGCCTCTTAAGTAGGCAATTGCCCGCAGATTGGTTTTGCTCTGGTACGCCCGAACCGGCAACCTTGTCAGCATAGACAAGAAAGCCAGGGGCTCGAAACCATGACTTCCAAACTGTTCCTGCAGAGTGCGACGGCGATGGCCGCGGTTCTGCTCTGTCTCGGACAGGCCCAGGCCGCCGATATGCCGGCCCCGGCACCCGCCCCGGCCGCGACGGGCCCCTGCAAGGTCGCGATCACCTTCCCCGCCTTCGGCGGCGTCATCAAGCAGAACCCGGATCCGGCCTGCTTCCAGACCGGCATCGGCGAGATCTATGTCGGCGGCGCGGTGACCGGCTACGCCTACAATTACAGTGAGCGTCTGCCGTCGTTCTACACGCCCGTCGTGCCGGGCCAGCGCGACGACCGCGTCGCCCGCGTCGACTTCTCGAACGTGCAGGCCTTCATCCAGAAGGCTGACGGCCCGCTGCAATTCTACGTGCAGACCGGCCTGTACTCGATCCCGGCCCTCGGCTTCCCGACCTTCAGCGCCGTCGACCAGACCAACCTGCTCTTCGGCCCCCTCCCGGTCGTGTTCGGCAAGTGGCAGATCAACGACGAGTGGTCGGTCCAGGGCGGCCGCATGCCGACCAATATCGGCTCCGAGCTGGCCTTCACCTTCCAGAATCTGAACATCTCGCGCGGCCTGCTGTTCAACCAGGAAAACATCGTCAACCAGGGCGTGCAGATCAACTACTCGAGCGGCCCGCTCTCCGCCTCGTTCGCGGTCACCGACGGCTTCTACTCGGGTGAGCTGAACTGGGTCACCGGCGCGGTGGTCTACAAGCTCGACGACGCCAACACGATCGGCATCAACGGTGGCACGCACTTCTCGAGCTACAACAACGTCAACCAGCCGAACCGCTTCTATTACGCGACCCCGCTGACCCTGCAGAACAGCAGCATCGTCAGCGCGAACTACACCTATTCGGCCGGTCCCTGGATCGTGACGCCGTACATCCAGTACACCAATGTCGAGCGGAACAACGTGCTCGGCCTCGCCGGCGCCGAGACCTTCGGCGGCGCGCTCCTCGCGAGCTACGCCTTCACCGACAACTTCGCACTGGCCGGCCGTTTCGAGTACATCACCCAGAGTGGCAGCCGCTTCAACCCGTTCGGCCAGACCAACGTGCTCTACGGCGCCGGCAGCTCGGCCTACTCCTTCACGGTCACGCCGACCTTCACCTGGGACCGCTACTTCATCCGCGGCGAGTACTCGCATGTCGAGCTCGTGGACTTTACGGCCGGCCTGGGCTTCGGTCCCGCCGGTACGCGCGGCAGCCAGGACCGCTACATGGTCGAGACCGGCTTCACCTTCTGAGGCCGGGACGGGCATCCCGAAAACGGGATGCCCCACACACGAAAGGGGCGGCCGCGATCCTCGCGAGCCGCCCCTTTCGTGTGTGGTCTAGGGTGTCGAGAGGGGTGCCCCCTCTCGCGGGTCCAGGGCGGAGCCCTGGTCTGCGAAGCGAGCGCCAGGGCTCCGCCCCGGCACCCCGCCAAAGGGATGATCCCTTTGGAAACCCAGAATCAGAACCGGACGGGACGCACGCGCTTGACCTGGGGGATCGCGGCGATCTTCGCGAGCACGGATTCGTCCACGGGGCCATCCACCGCCACGAAGGCGATGGCGTTGCCGCCCTCCGCGTCGCGGCCGAGATTGAACGTGCCGACATTGACGCCGGCCTCGCCGAGCACCGTGCCGAACCGGCCGATGAAGCCCGGGCGGTCGTGGTTGCGCACGTAGAGCATGTGCGGGGCGAAGGGCGCCTCGATCTCGATACCCCGGATCTCGACCACGCGCGGCTTGCCGTCGTGGAACACGGTGCCGGCGGCGTCGCGCGGCATGTCCTCGGCCTCGACAACGATGCGGACCACCGACTCGAAGTTGCCGAGGCCGCCCTCGCGCTTGATCTCGTCCACGACGATGCCGCGCTCGCGGGCGATGGCCGGCGCCGAGACCATGTTGATCTCGGAGAGGACGGGCCGCAGCACGCCGGTCACCGCCGCCGCGGTCAGCGCGCGGGTGTTCATGCCGGCGACCTGGCCCTCGTAGGTGATGCGGATACCCTTCACCGGCGCGTCGGTGAGCTGGCCCAGGAAGGAACCGAGCTGCTCGCACAGGGCCACGAAGGGCCGCAGCCGCGGCGCCTCCTCCGCGCTGATCGAGGGCACGTTGACGGCGTTGCGCACGGCGCCGGTGGCAAGATAGTCCGCCATCTGCTCGGCCACCTGCAGCGCCACCTTCTCCTGGGCCTCCGCGGTGGAGGCGCCGAGATGCGGCGTACAGACCACGTTGGGGTGAGTGAAGAGTGGGTTCTCGAAGGCCGGCTCCACGGCGAAGACGTCCAGTGCCGCCCCCGCCACATGGCCGGACTCGAGGGCCGCGCGGAGCGCCGCCTCGTCCACCAGGCCGCCGCGAGCGCAGTTGACGATGCGGACGCCGCGCTTCGTCCGCGTCAGCGCCTCCGCCGATAGGATGTTGCGGGTCTTGTCGGTGAGCGGCACGTGCAGGGTGACGATGTCGGCGCGTGCCAGCAGCTCGTCGAGCTCCACCTTCTCGACGCCGATCTCGACCGCCCGCTCCGGGCTGAGGAAGGGATCGTAGGCGATCACCCTCAGCTTCAGGCCGATGGCCCGGTCGGCGACAATCGCGCCGATATTGCCGCAGCCGACGACGCCAAGGGTCTTGCCCGTCAGCTCGATGCCGAGGAATCGATTCTTCTCCCAGCGCCCGGCTCGCGTCGAGGCGTCGGCCTGCGGGATCTGGCGCGCCAGCGCGAAGATCAGCGCCACCGCGTGCTCGGCCGTGGTGACGGCGTTGCCGTGGGGTGTGTTCATCACGATCACGCCGCGGGCGGTGGCGGCGGCCACGTCCACGTTGTCGACGCCGATGCCGGCGCGGCCCACCACGCGCAGGCGCTCGGCGACGGCGAGCAGCTTCGGCGTCACCCGGGTGGTCGAGCGGATCGCGAGGCCGTCGTAGCGGCCGATGATCGCGGCAAGGGCATCCTTGTCCTTGCCGAGGTCGGGACGGAAATCGGTGTCGATACCGCGATCGCGGAAGATCTGGACGGCGGCGTCCGACAGGGCGTCGGAGATCAGAACCTTGGGAGCGGGCATCGGCGGCCTCGGACTCGTCGGCGAGACGCGGGGCGCGCGCAGAGCATCGGCCAGCCCGGCCGGGGCGCACCGGTCACGGAACGGAAAGGGAGCGCCGCACGCCGCGCGGCGCCTGTTTCGGCGGCATCGGGTGCGGGAGCCGGCCCGGACGGACCGCGCCGGCTCGGCGAATGCAGGTCAGGCGGCCTGGGCGAGCTTGGCCTTCTCCTGGGCGAAGGCCCAGTCGAGCCAAGGGGTGAGCGCCTGGAGGTCGGCGGCCTCGACGGTGGCACCGCACCAGATGCGCAACCCGGCCGGCGCGTCGCGATAGGCGCCGATGTCGAGAGCCACCCCTTCGTGGTCGAGCCGCTCGACGATGCCGGAGGCCACCGCGGCCACCGCCGCGTCGCCACGGGCGAGCACGTCCGGATCCGCGAGCACGAGGCAGACGCCGGTGTTCGAGTAGGTCGCGGGATCGGCGGCGAGATGCCCGATCCAGGGGGTGCGGGCGACCCAGTCGTGGATCACCCTGGCATTGGCATCGGCCCGGGCATGCAGGGCGTCGAGACCGCCGATGCGCTCGGCCCAGCTCAGCGTATCGATGTAGTCCTCGACCGCGAGCATGGAGGGCGTGTTGATGGTGTCGCCCTTGAAGATGCCCTCGATGAGCGTGCCGCCCTTGGTCAGACGGAACACCTTCGGCACCGGCCAGGCGGGGGTATGGCTCTCCAGCCGCGCCACGGCGCGGGGCGAGAGGATCAGCATGCCGTGCGCGGCCTCGCCGCCCATCACCTTCTGCCAGGAGAAGGTGACGACATCGAGCTTGTCCCATGCAAGCGGCTGCGCAAAGGCGGCCGAGGTGGCGTCGCAGATCGTCAGCCCCTCGCGGTCGGCCGCGATCCAGTCGCCGTTCGGCACCTTGACCCCGGCGGCGGTGCCGTTCCAGGTGAAGACGACGTCGTTGTGCTTGGTGTCGATGGCCGAGAGGTCCGGCAGCACGCCGTAGGGACCCTTGTGGACGCGCGGGCTGATCTTCAGCTCCTTCAGCGCGTCGGTGACCCATTCGAGGCCGAACGCCTCCCAGGCCGCGACCTCGACGGTCTTCGGGCCGAGCATGGTCCACATCGCCATCTCGACGGCGCCGGTATCGGAGGCCGGCACGAT
Organism: Methylobacterium symbioticum; assembly: GCF_902141845.1. GTDB lineage: Bacteria > Pseudomonadota > Alphaproteobacteria > Rhizobiales > Beijerinckiaceae > Methylobacterium > Methylobacterium symbioticum. Next base: position 33,574 of record NZ_CABFPH010000039.1, read on the forward strand.
GCCGATGCGGTAATCGTCCGGCACGCGCAGCACCGTGCGGGTGAGGTCGATGGCCTGTTTCAGCTTGGCCTTGCCAAGCGCCGAGCGGTGCGAGCGGCCGAGCGCCGCATCGCGCAGGGCATCGAGGTTCCAGCCGGGGCGCTTGGCGCAGGGGCCGGACGAGAAATTGGGCACGCGGGGGCGCGCGTCGGGGCGGTCGTACATCTCTGCGGATCCATCCTTCCAGATGGGCGCTCCTCGTTGGGGAGGAGTGTCCCGCCGCTGCCCATGCGCTCAAGTGCAGCCGCACGCAAGAGGCCGGACCGCAACAGCGCGTGAGGTCAGGCCGCACCCTTCTCCACATAGGCGCGCAGCACCGCGTTGACGCGGCTCTGCCCCCCTCGCCGGAGGCGCGCAGCTTCTCCAGCACATCGGCATCGATGCGGATCGAGATCGCCTCCTGCCAGAGCGGCCGGCCTCAGCCCTTTCGCTCCCGCGCGGCGATCAGGTCCGGCCGGCGCTCGGCGGTGAGGCGCTCGGCCTCGGCCCGGCGCCAGCGGGCGATGGCCCCGTGGTTGCCGCCGTTCAGCACTTCGGGAATGGCGCGGCCCTCCCACTCGCGGGGCCGGGTGTAGTGCGGATATTCGAGCAGGCCGCCCTCGAAGCTCTCCTCCTCGCCGGAGGCGATCTTGCCCATCGTGCCGGGGAGAAGCCGAACGCAGGCATCGAGCAGGACCAGGGCCGCGACCTCGCCGCCGGAAAGGACGTAGTCGCCGATCGAGACCTCCTCCAGACCGCGGGCTGCGATGACGCGCTCGTCCACACCCTCGAAGCGACCGCAGACCGCGATCAGGCCGGGACCTTCGGCGAGGGCCCGGACCCGGCCCTGCGTGAGCGGCCTGCCGCGGGGGGACATGAGCAGGCGCGGGCGCGGATCTTCGGCGGGCGCTGCCGCGTCGATCGCAGCGGCCAGCACGTCGCAGCGCAGCACCATCCCGGCCCCGCCACCCGCGGGCGTATCGTCGACGCTGCGGTGGCGACCAAGGCCGTGCGCGCGGATATTGCGGGCCTCCAGGCTCCAGGCGCCGCGCGCCAGCGCATCCCCGGAGAGCGAGAGGCCGAGGGGGCCCGGAAACATCTCGGGATAGAGGGTGAGGACCGTGGCGCGCCACGGAACCGGGTCGGTCGTCATGCCCGCGGTGATGGCCTCGCCCCGCTCGCGGGTCAATCGCGAGCACAGGAGCGCGCGCCGCCGCAGCGGAGCCCGGTTCGGCGCGAGAGCCGGCGTCGAAGCGAGGCGTCGGAGCCGCCATCGCCTGCAATACCATCGCGAATGGCCCCCGTCGCGGCGTTCACCGAATCCTAGCCCCGCCCCGGCAGTGTCGCCCGGTCCCGGGGCGGTCGCGGTCCGGGCGTCCGGGAGCACACCATGATCCTCGGCCTCTGGCTCGACCAGCCGCTCTGGCTGATGTTCGGCACGGTCGCCCTGCTGTTCGGAGCGGCGAGCGCGCTCCTGTGCGTAATGACTTGGCTCGCCGCCACGCGCCGGCTGATGCGCTGGCTCGGGACCGGTCTCGTGCCGACCTACTTCACAGCGATCTCGGTCCTGCTCGCGCTGATGACCGGCTTCGTCGCCAACGACGCCTGGGAGCGGCAGCGTCAGGCGGCGAAGGTGGTGCAGACGGAGCGGGCGAACGCCCTCGCGATCCGCGATCTCAGCCTCGCCACGGTCTCGGACATGGCACCGATCCGCAAGGCGCTCGCCGAGTATCTCGAGGCGGTGGTCGGCGACGAGTGGGTCCGCATGCGCGACGGCGAATCCGCGCCGAGAGCCGGCGCGGCGCTCGGGCGCCTGCTGCAGACGGTGTCCGACCCCAAGATCGGGGCGGAGGCGGGCCTTCCCGCCCAGGCCGCCCTGCTCGACGCAGCGATGGCGCTGCGCGCCGCGCGCGGCGAGCGCCTCGCTCTCAGCGACGCACAGGGGGACGAGACCAAATGGCTGACGCTCATCGTGCTCGCCGGGCTCACCCTCGTCGCCATCGCGCTGGTTCACCTCGACAATCCGGGCGCGCAGATCACGTCGCTGGCGCTGTTCTCGATCGCGGTGGTGACGACCCTCGGCCTGATCGCCCTGCACGAGCGGCCCTTCGACGGACCGGTCGCCCTCAGTCCCGAGCCGCTGCGGATCGCCCTGGCGGGGATCCGGCCGCAGCCCTGAGAGACTAACCCGGATCGTCGGCCGGCTTCTCGCCGGGCGCCGCGAAGAAATCCTCCGGCAGCGCCGCGACGAGGCGGCGATGAGCGAGGTCGAGCGTCGGCACGAAGGCCTTGGTGAAGGGCAGGAGCGCGGTCGCGCCCCCTTGCGCGGGCCGGATCTCCAGGAGGTCGCCGCCGCCGTAATTCGGCACCGCGACCACGCGGCCGAGCAGGGTGCCGGCCTCGTCCACCACGCTCACCCCGATGAGGTCGGTCAGGTAGAACTCGTCCTCCTCCGGCTCGCTCAGGACAGCCCGGGGAATCGAGAGGGTGACGCGGTTGAGGGCTTCGGCGCCGGTCCGGTCGTCGATCCCCTTCACCCGCACCAGCAGGATGTCGGGGGCGGCGCCGGGGGCAGGGCGCACGTCGAGGAGTTCGAGGCTGCGCCCGTCCGAGGCGCGCAAGGCGCCATAGCCCGCGATCGCCTGCGGCTCGCCGGTATGGGATTTGAGCCGGACCTCGCCGTGCAGTCCGTGCGGGCGGCCGAACTCGCCGAGCAGCACGAGGTCCGGATCGGGCAGGGCCGGCTTCGGGGGAGGGCCCTTGCGGGCCGTGGTCACCGCGGCCGGATCGAGCCGGCCGGTGCGCCGCGCGCCATCGCCGTGAGAGGTGGATCCGGGACGACGGGCCATGCGGGGTGGCAAATCCTTGTGGTGCATCTCCCCGAATCCCTCGGAGAGCGATGTCGTTCATGCGCGATGCACGGCACGCGCGCCATGCCCCCTCTCCCGGTCGAGGGGAGACGAGGCTTGGAGCCGTCCCCGGTCGCGTTGCGACCGGGGACGGCTCCGAGGTCCGTGTTGTGACGCGCCTTAGGCCGCGGCGTCCTCGGCCGGGGCGGCGGCCTTCTCGGCGCGCTTGGCGGCACGCTCCTTGGCCTTGTCGCCCGGCTCGGCCTTCTGCGGGTTGTTGCGGGCCGGGCGCTTGGCGAGGCCGGCAGCGTCGAGGAAGCGCAGCACGCGGTCGGTCGGCTGGGCGCCCTTGGCAAGCCACGCCTGGACCTTCTCGGTGTCGAGCACGATACGGGCCGGATCGTCCTTGGCCTTCATCGGATCGTAGGCGCCGACCTTCTCGATGAAGCGGCCGTCGCGCGGGGCGCGGGCGTCGGCGACGACGATGCGGTAGTAGGGGCGCTTCTTGGCGCCGCCGCGGGTGAGACGGATCTTGAGGGACATGCGTTGCTCCTAGGCGTGACGTGATCTGAGCTGCTGGCGCGAAGTCTTCCGACGCCTCTCGCTCACTTCTTCTTCCCGAACGGGAATCCACCGAGTCCGGGCAGCCCCGGCATCTTCGGCCCGCCGAGCCCCGGAAGGCCCGGCATCTTTCCGCCACCGAGACCCGGCGGCATGGGCGGCAGCTTGCCGCCGAACTGCTTCTCCAGCGCCGCGATCTGCTCCGGCGTCGGCTCGGGCATCCCGGGCGGAAGGCCCGGCATGCCGCCGCCCATCCCTCCGCCGCCCAGGCCGAACATGCTGCCGAGCGCCTGGCCGATGCCGCGTTTCCCTGAGCCCATCGCCTTCATCATGTCGGCCATGGTCCGGTGCATCTTGAGGAGCTTGTTGATCTCCTCGACCTTCACGCCGGATCCAGCCGCGATGCGCTTCTTGCGGCTGTTCTTGAGGAGGTCGGGATTCTTGCGCTCCTGCGGCGTCATCGAGGAGATGATCGCCCGCTGGCGCTTGAACATCTTCTCGTCGAGGTTGGCGCCCTCGACCTGCTTCTTGATCTGGCCCATGCCGGGCAGCATGCCCATCAGGCCGCCGATGCCGCCCATCTTCTCCATCTGGGCGAGCTGCATGGACAGGTCCTCAAGATCGAACTTGCCCTTGCGCATCTTCTCGGCGGTGCGCATCGCCTGCTCGGCATCGATGGTCTCCGCCGCCTTCTCGACGAGGGAGACGATGTCGCCCATGCCGAGGATGCGGTTGGCCACGCGCGCCGGGTGGAACTCCTCCAGCGCGTCGACCTTCTCGCCGACGCCGACGAGCTTGATCGGCTTGCCGGTGACCGCCTTCATCGAGAGCGCCGCGCCGCCGCGGGAATCGCCGTCCATGCGGGTCAGCACGATGCCGGTGACGCCGAGCCGCTGGTCGAAGGCGCGCGCGGTGTTCACCGCGTCCTGGCCGGTCAGCGCGTCGGCGACGAGCAGCACCTCGTGCGGGTTGGTGGCCGCCTTCACCTCCGCGGCCTCGGCCATCAGGGCCTCGTCCACCGTGGTGCGGCCGGCGGTGTCGAGCATCACCACGTCGAAGCCGCCGAAGCGGGCGGCGTCCATGGCGCGCTTGGCGATCTGCACCGCCGACTGGCCGGCGACGATCGGCAGCGCCTCGACGCCCACCTGCTTGGCGAGCACGGCGAGCTGCTCCATCGCGGCCGGACGCCGGGTATCGAGGGAAGCGAGCAGAACCTTCCGCTTCTCGCGCTCGGTCAGGCGCCGGGCGATCTTGGCGGTGGTGGTGGTCTTGCCCGAGCCCTGCAGGCCGACCATCAGGATCGGCACGGGGGCGGGGGCGTTGAGGTCGACCGTCTCGGCCTCGGTGCCGAGCATCGCCACCAATTCGTCGTTGACGATCTTCACGACCATCTGGCCGGGCGTCACCGACTTGAGCACGACGGCGCCGACCGCCTTCTCGCGGACACGGTCCGTGAAGCCGCGCACCACCTCGAGCGCCACGTCCGCCTCGAGCAGGGCGCGGCGCACCTCGCGCATGGCGGCGGTCACGTCGGCCTCGGTGAGCGCACCGCGGCGGGTGAGCCCGGAGAGGATGCCGGAGAGGCGGTCGGAGAGACCTTCGAACATGCGGCTGGGGTCCGTCCCGCTTACTGGTGCAGCCCGGCCCGCTCGACGCGGCGGGCCTGGAGGTCGGCCTCGAAGGCCTGGATCGCGCGGGCGAACTTGTCCCGGCACTCGGTGTTGCAGAAGCCGACCACGGCGCCGTTATAGAGCGTCAGGGCATCGGCCGAGATCGGCTTGCCCGACCAGGGGCAGGTCTCGTTGATCGCATCCGCGATGTTGAGGCTCTCAGACGGCATGGCTCGATTCCTGAAGCCGATCGCCAACGCCGATGGCGCCCGAGGGCGCAGACGCGCTGTCGGGCGTTGACCTCCAGCCTCATGGACCGGTCGGCCTCTCGGAATCGACGACGAGCGTCGGTCGGGGAGCTGGGGCCGTAGCTGCGGGTGGGCGGGAAGTCAAGGTCGAGATCTACAACCAGAGGCTTCAGTTTGGCCGGACGAGCGGGAATTTTACGGATCGTTAAACATGTTCCTTCACGGATGGTCAGGACCCGCAAGGACTGAACGCCGATGTCGGACCCCGCCCGCCACGTCCCGCCGAGCGAGAGCGGGCACCGCTCCGCCTCGGGCTCCCTGCGCGACTGGCTCGCCGCGATGCGGACGCAGACGCAGATGCAAGGGGCGGCCCCCAACCTCGAGGCCCAGCCCGAGCCACGACCGGTGCGGCCCGAGCCGAGCTGGAGCCCGCGCCTCGTCGAGCCCGCCCCTCCGCCGGCCCCCGAGGATACGGACCTCTCGGACCTGATGGCCGAGAACCTGATGCTGCAGGCCAAGCTCAAGGTCGAGGGTGAGCGGCAGGAGGCCCTGCAGGAACTCCTCGCCCAGGAGATCCGCAGCCTGCGCGGCCACGTGCAGCAGGAGATGGACGCGCTCCAGGCCTTCCGCGTCGAGCGCGAGCAGATCCTGACCGAGCGCGACGCGCTGCGGGCCGAATGCGCCCGGCTGACCGCCGAGCGGGATGCGATGCGGGCCGAGCGCGAGAAGGCAGAAGCCGAGCGCGAGGGCTTGCGCCTGGACCGTGACCGCCTGCGCGAGGACAGCGATCTCTGGCGAGCCCGCGCCGAGGCCCTTGCCCAGCCGCTGTTCCAGGCCCGGCGCTGAGCCATCCGCAGGTTGGACATTTCCGAATCCTCGCCCTGAAGACGGTCAGCCGTCTTCAGGGTGCAAGCGCGTCGGCGCACCCTTGCACCCGACTGCGCTGAGCCGGAACGGATCCGACGTCGAGCAAAGAAGCCCCAGAAACGCCGAAGGGCCGCCCGAGAGGGCGGCCCTTCCATTGCCGAACCGCAGGTTCGGCCGAAACTGTCCCGAGATCGGGTCTCAGACGCCCTTAGAGGCAGGCGCCGGAGGCGACGGTCCAGGTCCGGAAAGCCGAAGACTGCGGCTGATGACAATGAGACACTGGATCACCTCCTTTCGTTCGTTGCGGGAGACACGAAGGTAGGCGGCGCAGGAGCGCTTGTGAAGGGCATGGGCTGCGCCCTCTCGCCGCAATGCAGCGAAGGGGCCCCCGCGCCGGCCCGCAGGCTTCCGCGAGCCGGCGCGGGGGCGTAAGAGGGCAGCCTGATCCGAAGCCCAAGGCAGCCCGCCGCCCCGTGTCCGTCTCCCCGCTGCCCAGCCAACGCTCCGACGACGCCCTCGACCCAACGGCGATGCGCCAGCCCCTGCCGGATGCGTGGTACTGCGTGGCCGAGTCGCGGGCGCTCAAGAGGAACGGCCTCACCGCGGTCGCCCTCAACGGCGAGCAGCTTGTGCTCGGGCGCGGCGCGGACGGGGCGCCCTTCGCGCTGCGTGACCGCTGCCCGCACCGGGGCATGGCCCTCTCCAAAGGTCCCTTCGACGGCGACACCCTGATGTGCCCGTTCCATGGCTGGCGCTTCGGCACGGACGGGCGCTGCCGCGCGGTGCCGACTCTCTCGACGCACGATGCCGCCGACTTCTCGCGCATCGCGGTCCAGCGCTTCCCCGTGCGGGAGAGCGCCGGGTTCGTCTGGGTGAATCCGAGCCTGCAGGAGGGCGGGCCCGTTCCGGCGATCCCCGCCCTCGATTTCGAGCCGGCGGGCTCCCTCGTGGTGGCGCTGGAGGTCGAGGCCTCCTTCGACCTGACCACGCTCAGCCTCGTGGATCCCGGCCATGTCGCGTTCGTGCACGATTCCTGGTGGTTCCGGCCCTCGAAGGAGCTGCGCGAGAAGGTGAAGACCTTCCAGCCGGTGGAGCACGGCTTCGTCATGACGAGCCACGCGACCACCAAGAGCTCGCCGGTCTACCGGCTGCTCGGCGGAGTGCCCGAGGTCGAGATCGAGTTCCGGCTGCCCGGCGTACGCTTGGAGCGGATCGTCGCCGGGGCGAAGCGGGTGGCCAACTACACCTTCGCCACGCCGCTGACGGCGAACCGGACGCTGCTCACCAACGCCCTCTACTGGAGCATGCCCGCCCTCAACCTGCTCAAGCCGGTGGCGCGACCGCTGATGCGCCAGTTCCTGACCCAGGACCAGCAGGTGCTGCAGCACGCCCAGGCCGGGCTCGATCGCAAGCCCACCATGGTGCTCCTCGGCGATGGCGATCTGCCCTCGCAATGGTATTTCCGCCTGAAGCGCGAGGCACTGGAATCGGCCCGCGCCGGCCGCCCCTTCGCCAACCCCTTGGAGCGGCGGGAGCTGCGCTGGCGCTCATAGACGCGCGCCAGTCCCGAACGGTCGCGCCGAGGCGCTAGGTCTTTATTCCACCACGCCGGACCTGCGTGAGACTGATCTGGACTTCCGCAGGACCCGCTCGGGACCGCGACGTAAAGACTTCGTTAACCCTAAAAGCCTAGCGGTTGCCGGATCGACCTCCTGCGCAGCGATCCTCCGATGCCCCGCTTCTTCATCGACCTGCACGACGGGTCCCAGCCGGTGCACGACGATGTGGGCTTCGAGTTGCCGGATCTCGCCGCCGCGCGCGGCAAGGTGACCCGCATCATGGGCGTGATCGCGCAGGACCTTCAGCCGGATCTGGAGCGTCAGGACTACGTCGCCTGCGTGCGCGACGATGGCGGCCGGGTGGTCTATCGGGCACGGATGTCGCTGGTGGCGGAGGCCGTGGAGTAGGGGCCCCTGCGGCGCGGCCGCGCCCCACGCTTGACGGTGGCGCGCGGCTCGCCATGTCCCAGGCCATGAAACGGCGAAGCCTGCTCACGGTCGCGAGCGCGGCCACGGTGATGACGCTCGGCGGCGTCGGCTACGCCGCGCACCGGCGTTCCCGCAACCCCTATTACCAGGGCCCGAAGAGCGACCATTTCGACGGCCTGCGCTTTCACAGCCCGGACCAGGCCGCCGACAAGGACCTCGCCGACGTGATCCGCTGGCAGCTCTCGCGCAAGGGCGAGGCTTGGCCGGCGCAGTTCCCGAGCCCTTTCCAGCCAGACAAGCCGCCGGAGCGCGTCTCGGGCCTGCGCGTCGTGCTGATCGGCCATGCGAGCTATCTCGTGCAGGTGGCGGGCCGCAACATCCTGATCGACCCGGTCTTCGCCAAGCGCGCGAGCCCGACCCGCTTCGCCGGGCCCAAGCGGGTCAACCCGCCCGGCATCGCCTATGCCGACCTGCCGCCGATCGACGCGGTGTTGATCACCCACAACCACTATGACCATCTGGAGGGGCCCACGGTCGCCCGCCTCTGGCAGGACCACCAGCCCGCGATCATCGCGCCGCTCGGCAACGACGCGATCCTCAAGAGCTACGACGACGGCATGCCCGTCGAGCCCCGCGACTGGGGCGAGAGCATCGATCTGGGTCAGGGGCTCGCCGTGCACCTGACGCCGGCCAACCACTGGTCGGCGCGGGGACTGAACGACCGCCGCATGGCCCTGTGGTGCGCCTTCGTTCTGACCTCGCCCACGGGCGTGCACTACCATGTCGGCGATACCGGCCTCGGCGACGGCGCGATCTTCCGCGAGATTCGCGCCCGCTTCGGCGCACCGCGCCTCGCGACGCTGCCGATCGGCGCCTACGAGCCGCGCTGGTTCATGAAGCCACAGCACATGAACCCGGAGGACGCGGTGGAGGCGTTCAAGCTCCTCGGGCCGGGCCAGGCGCTCGGCCACCACTGGGGCACCTTCCGCCTTACCGACGAGGGCGTCGAACGGCCGGCCCAGGCCCTTGAGATGGCTCTCGACGCGGCCGGCCTGACGCGGGACCGCTTCCTGGCGCTGCGTCCCGGGCAGGTCTGGTCGGCCGAGGGCTGATCAGGGCGCTGCCGTGCCCGGCCCGACGCGGGCACGGCGGCGGCTTCCCACAGTGATCCCGGCCGAGGCCACAATGATGCAGGCGATGGCGAGCTCCTGCACGGCGGTCAGATGCTCGCCGAGGACGATGAGCGCCGCGAAGGAGGCGATCGCCGGCTCCAGACTCATCAGCACGCCGAAGCTCTGCCGGTCGAGGCGGCGCAGGGCAAACATCTCCAGGGAGTAGGGCAGGGCGCTGGAGGCGACCGCCACGGCGAGCCCGCTCGCCAGCACGGCCGGCGCGAACAGGCCCGTCCCGGCCTCGGCGAGGCCGAAGGGCGCGACGACCAAGGCCGCCGTCGCCATCCCCAGCGAGACGGCCTGCCCCCCATGCGCCCGGCCAGCGCGCTGGCCGAACAGGATGTAGAGCGCCCAGGCCAGAGCCGCCCCGAGGACGTAGGCGACACCGACCGGATCGAGAGCACCCAGCCCGCCCGACGCGCTGCCAAGCGGCAGGAGCAGCCACAGCCCCAGCACGGCGAGCCCGATCCAGAGAAAATCCATCGGCCGCCGCGAGGCCGCGAGCGCGACAGCGAGCGGCCCCGCGAACTCGATCGCCACCGCCGGCCCGAGCGGGATAGTGCGCAGCGCCATGTAGAATAGCAGATTCATCAGGCCGAGGGCCGCCCCGTAGAGCAGGATCCAGCCGGCCTCGCCCGCATGGAGGCTGCGCCGCCAGGGCCGCCACACGGCGAGCAGGATCAGCGCCGAGAACCCGACGCGCAGGGCCGAGACGCCCGCGGCCCCGACCAGAGGGAACAGGCTCTTGGCGAAGGCCGCCCCGGTCTGGAGCGAGACCATGCCGGTGACGAGGGCTGCGACGGGCAGGAGCAGGGCGGCGGGGCGGGACTCGGTCACGGCTCGGCCGCTGCCGCGCGCGGTGCTACAGGATGAACCGGCTCAGATCCGCGTTCGCGGCGAGGCTCTCCACCCGGGCGCGGGCATAGGCCGCGTCGATCGCCACGGTCTCGCCGCCGCGGTCGGTCGCGGTGAACGAGATCTCGTCGATCACCCGTTCGAGCACCGTCTGCAGGCGCCGGGCCCCGATATTCTCCACCGAGCCGTTCACCTCCACGGCGACGCGGGCGAGGGCGTCGATCGCGTCCTCGGAGAAGGCGAGGGTGACGCCCTCGGTCTCCATCAGCGCCACCGTCTGCTTGATCAGGCTCGCCTCGGTGGCGGTGAGGATCTGCTTGAAATCCTCGACGTTGAGCGGCTGCAGCTCCACGCGGATCGGCAGGCGGCCCTGGAGTTCCGGCAGGAGGTCGGAGGGCTTCGAGACGTGGAAGGCCCCGCTCGCGATGAACAGGATGTGGTCGGTCTTCACCGGCCCGTGCTTGGTCGCGACCGTGGTGCCCTCGATCAGCGGCAGCAGGTCGCGCTGCACGCCCTCGCGCGAGACGTCGGCCGAAGAGCGCCCCTCCCGGGCGCAGATCTTGTCGATCTCGTCGAGGAAGACGATGCCGTTGTCCTCGACCTCGCGGATCGCCTCGCGGGTGAGCGCGTCGTCGTCCACGAGCTTGTCACTCTCCTCCGCGAGCAGCGGGGCATGGGCGTCGCGCACGCTGATGCGGCGGGGCTTGGCCCGCGCGCCGCCCAGCGCCTTGCCCAGCACGTCGCCGATATTGATCGCGCCCATCGAGGCCCCCGGCATGCCGGGGATCTCGAACATCGGCAGGCCGGTCGGGCCGCTGCTCGCGAGTTCGAGCTCGACCTCCTTGTCGTCGAGCTCGCCGTTGCGCAGCTTCTTGCGGAAGCTGTCGCGGGTGGCCGCGCTCGCGGTGGCGCCGACCAGGGCGTCGAGGATCCGCGCCTCGGCCGCGGCCTCGGCCTTGGCCTGCACCGCCTTGCGCTTCTCCTCGCGGGTCAGGCCGATGCCCACCTCCACGAGGTCGCGCACGATCTGCTCCACGTCGCGGCCGACATAGCCCACTTCCGTGAACTTGGTGGCCTCGACCTTCAGGAAGGGCGCTCCGGCGAGGCGGGCGAGGCGGCGGGCGATCTCGGTCTTGCCGCAACCGGTCGGCCCGATCATCAGGATGTTCTTGGGGGCGACCTCTTCGCGGAGCGGACCGCTGAGCTGCTGGCGCCGCCAGCGGTTGCGCAGCGCGATCGCCACCGCCCGCTTCGCGTCGTGCTGCCCCACAATGAAGCGGTCCAGTTCGGAAACGATCTCGCGAGGGGAAAACGTGGTCATCGCTTGGGGCCAGCCTCGAGCGCGCATCGGCAAAAGGACAAGCCCCGGAATGGGGTCCCGGGGCTCGCCGCGCAAGGGGTTCGCAGGAGGGAGGTGGCTGCGCCCGGGGACGATCTCAGGCCGCGCGCACTCCGCCGACGAAACTGTCGACCTCCTGGCTGAGGCTGCCGGCGCGCTGGGCGAGTTCGCCGGCCGCAGCCAGCACCTGCTCGGAGCCGGCACCGGCCTCGCTCGCCGCGTGCCGGACCTCGGAGAGCAGCACCGTCACCGCCTCCGTGCCCTCGGCCGCCTCGGCGACGCTGCGGGCGATCTCGCTGGTGGCGACCTGCTGCTCCTCCACCGCGGCGGCGACGCCGAGCGCGATCTCGTGCACGCTGCCGATGGTGCTGTCGACGGCGCCGATCGCGGAAACCGTCTCGCGGGTGGCCTTCTGGATCGTGGCGATCTGCGCGGTGATCTGATCGGTGGCCCGGGCGGTCTGACCGGCCAGCTCCTTGACCTCGGCGGCGACCACCGCGAAGCCGCGGCCCGCCTCGCCGGCGCGGGCCGCCTCGATCGTGGCATTGAGCGCCAGCAGGTTGGTCTGACCGGCGATGCTCGCGATCAGGCTCACCACCTCGCCGATGCCGGCGGCGCTGCGCTCCAGGATCTCGACCTGCTCCTGGCCGCGGCGGGTGCCCTCGACGGCGCCCGCTGCGGCATCGGCCGTGCGCCCCACCTGCTCGCCGATCTCGCGGGCGCTCTCGGCGAGTTGCTGGGCGGCGGCCGCGACCGACTGGACGCTCGTTGCCGTCTCACGCGCGCGGATCGCCCCGGCTGCGGCGCGCCCGCTCGTCGCCTCGGCATTGCCGGCAAGCGTCCGGGCCGTGGCCTCCATCTCGGCGGCCGCGGCGGCAAGGTGCTGGACGAGCTCGCCGACGCTGCCCTCGAAGTTCTGGGCGAGCGCGTTCATCTCGCCGCGCCGCGCCGCGCGCGCGGCCGCTCCGGCGCGCTCCTGCTCGGCGCGCAGGTCCTCGGCCGTCCGCATGGCCTCGGCGAAGACCTGCATGCTCGCCCAGATCGCGCCGATCTCGTCGCGGGTCGGCTTCACGGCGGGCAGGTCGTGCTGGCCACCGGCGAGGCGGCGGATCGCATCGGAGACCGCGGCAAGCGGACGGGCAATTTGGCGCTGGGCGATCAGGCCGCAGAGCACGGCGCTCGCGAGCGTGCCGCCGAGGGCGAGCACGAGGAGCAGGATCATGCGCTGGTTCACCAGCGTCTCGGTCGCCGCGTCGATCGCCTCGACCTCGGCGCGGCCGCGCTTCACAAGCTCCGCGATGCCCGCCTGGAAGGCGCGGCGGTTGTTCTGGTTGGCGTCGTTGAAGCCGAGATCGGCGGCAGCCTTCGGCGAGATCTCGGTGCCGGCCCGGGCGATCTCGGTGCGCATCGCGGCGAAGGCCGCGGCGTCCGTCTTCAGCGCCTCGAAGAGCGGCCGGTCGGCGGGCCCGACGATCGGCTCCCAAGCCTTCAGGAGGGCATCCATCGCGGCGAGGCCCTTCGCGATCCCGTCGGCGTATTTGCGGGCCTCGGCGCGATCGGCGGAGGCGTACACGCCACGCGAATCCATCGTCACCTCGGAGGCGAGGCGGTTCAGGTTCGCCCCGTTGAGGGCGCGCGTCGCGGCGAGCTTGGTATCGTCGATGGCGCCGCTGAAGCTGACGAGCGAGCCGATACTGACGCCTGCCACCGCCAGGGTCACCGTGCTGCAGCCCGCCACCAGCGCGAGCAGTTTCGTACCGATCTTCATGTGCAGAGCGCCCCACTCCCCTGGGGGCACATTGCGCACAATATCTCAAACCATCCTTAATGGCTGGACTTATCGTTCACTCACCTCGTCCAGGCTCTCGATCACGAGGCTCCCGTTCGTATACACGCAGATATCTGCGGCGATCTTCATCGCACGACGGACGATGGTCTCGGCGTCGTGCTCGCCGTCCTCGAGGGCGCGGGCGGCGGCGAGCGCGTAATTGCCTCCCGAGCCGATCGCCATCACGCCCGTCTCCGGTTCCAGCACGTCGCCGGCCCCGGACAGGAGCAGGCTGACCTCCTTGTCGGCGACCAGCATCATCGCCTCCAGGCGGCGCAGGTAGCGGTCGGTGCGCCAGTCCTTGGTCAGCTCGACGCAGGCGCGGGTGAGCTGGCCGGGATACTGCTCGAGCTTGGCCTCGAGACGCTCGAACAGCGTGAAGGCATCCGCCGTCGCGCCCGCGAAGCCGCCGATCACCGCGCCCTTGGCCAGACGCCTCACCTTGCGGGCATTGCCCTTCACGATAGTCTGGCCGAGGCTGACCTGCCCGTCGCCGCCGATGACGACGCGGCCGCCCTTGCGCACCATCAGAATCGTCGTCGCATGCATGCGCGGGAGGGCGTCGTGCTCGGCCAAGGCTGTCTCCGGTGGCGTCGTCAGGTGATGATCGTTGCGCCGCAGGTAAGCGCTGACCGGCCCGAATGCCAACGGGGTGCTTGACCTCGCGCCGAAATTGCGTGCTCAGGACCCGCAAACCCAACCGACCCGATCGGGAAACGCCAAGGAGAGGCGCCATGCCGCCGCTGTCCGAACTGTCCAACGAGGCGCTCGCCGACCTGCGCGCCGGTCTCCGCCAGGAATTCGAGGCGCTGAAGGGCCAGGGCCTCAAGCTCGACATGACCCGCGGCAAGCCGGCCTCTGCCCAGCTCGACCTCTCGGCCGAGATGCTGGCGCTCCCGGGCAACCGCGATACCACCGCCGAGGACGGCACGGACGCGCGCAACTACGGCAACCTGCAGGGTTTGGCCGAGACCCGCGCCCTGTTCGCGACCCTGATGGGCGCCCCGGCCGATCAGATCGTGGTCGCCAACAATTCGAGCCTCGCGCTCATGCACGACACCATCGTCTACGCGCTGCTCAAGGGCGTGCCGGGGGGCAAGGGTCCCTGGTCCAAGGAGGAGCCGATCAGCTTCCTCTGCCCGGTGCCGGGCTACGACCGCCACTTCGCCCTGTGCGAGGGCTACGGCATCCGCATGATCCCGGTGGAGATGACGGGTGAGGGCCCGGACATGGACGCCGTCGAGAAGGCGGCCGCCGACCCGTCCGTGAAGGGCATCTGGTGCGTGCCGAAATACTCGAACCCGAGCGGCGAGACCTATAGCGAGGCGACCACCCGGCGGCTCGCGGCGATGAAGACCGGCGCGCCGGATTTCCGCATCTTCTGGGACAATGCCTACGCGGTGCATCACCTGACCACCGAGCGGCCGGCGCTTGCCAACATCCTCGAGGCCTGCGCCGAGGCCGGCAACCCGAACCGCGCCGTGGTCTTCGCCTCGACCTCGAAGGTGACGCTCGCCGGTGCCGGCCTCGCGCTCTGGGCCTCCTCGCCGGAGAACGTGCGCTGGTATCTCGCCCAGGCCGGCCGCCGCTCGATCGGGCCGGACAAGCTCAACCAGCTCCGCCACGTTCGCTTCCTGCGCGACGATGCCGGCATCGCCGCCCATATGGAGAAGCACCGCGCGCTGATCGGCCCGAAATTCGCGGCCGTCGATGAGGCCTTCGCCGCCCGCCTGAACGGGCAGGGCGTCGCCCGCTGGAGCGCGCCGAAGGGCGGCTACTTCATCACGCTCGACGTGCAGGACGGGACGGCGAGCAAGGTCGTGGCGCTCGCCAAGGAGGCCGGCATCGCGCTGACCCCGGCCGGCGCCACCCATCCCTACGGCAAGGACCCGCACGACCGGACGCTGCGCATCGCGCCGACCTTCCCGAGCCTCGCCGAGGTGCGCAAGGCCGCCGAGGCGGTGGCGCTCTGCACGCTGCTCGCCGCCTGCGAGGCGCGTCTGGCGGGCTGACACGGCCATCCCCTCTCCCCGCTTGCGGGGGAGAGGGTCGCGACGACCTCGTCGTCGGCGCGACGACGCGGCAGCCGAGGGTGAGGGGCGGTTTCGAGTAGAGGCTTTTCCGGAGCCGCCCCCTCACCACCGCTCCGGCTCACGCCTCCGCTTCCTGCCTGCACGCCCGGGTGCAGGCAGGCCTCTCCCCGCAAGCGGCGAGAGGGGGGTCGGTACCCCTCAGCGCTGGCGGCTCTTCACGCTCACGATGTTGGAGGCCTGGGCCTTCCGCTCCGGCAGGATGTCTTTGACCTTTGCGACGATGGCGGCGGCGTCGAGGCCGGCCTCGGCATACATCCGCTCCGGCGTGTCGTGGTCCTGGTAGGTG
>NZ_CABFPH010000040.1 GCF_902141845.1 Methylobacterium symbioticum
CCTCGGCCGCGCGCTTCTGCTCGGCCGGCTGGGCCACGTCGACCGCGCGGTTCGAGCGGGCGACCAGGGCGGAGAGCTCGTTCAGCGCCTTGATCTGGTCGGAGACCACCCGGCGCATCTCGCCGGCCGCGTCCTGCGTCTCGCGCGGAATCTCCAGCACGCCGCGGGCGAGGTCGGCCCGGGTCGTCTCCAGCTCGCTGCGGATCGAGGCCGCCATCCCCCGCAGGGCCGACACCGACTCGCCGAATCGGGCCTCGGCCGCCTCGAAGCCGGTGCGGATCTCCTGCGCGGCGGTCTCGATGGCGCTGCGCACCGCCTGGGTCGCCTTCTCGCCCTCGGCGCCGGCCCCCGTGCTGAGGTCCCGGAAGGCGCCGGTCACCGCCGCGCTCGCGGTCTCGGCCGAGCGGGTCAGGGTTTCGCCCACGGTGCGGGCGCGTTCCTCCGCCGCGCGCAGGCTCTGCTCGATGCCCTCCGCGAAGGCGCGGGTGCGGCTCTCCAGGCTGTCGGAGCGCTGCTCCAGGCCGGCCAGCGCCGTCTCGACGGCGCCCTCGCGGCCCGCCAGGGTCGCGGCGAGCCGCTCCTCGATCGCGGCGAGCGCGGCCGCCGCCTGGTCGAGGGCCGCCACATGGGTGCGGGTCTGGTCGGCGAGGGAGCGCCCGCGCCCGTCGAGCGCCTCGGCGAGGCCGGCGGTCTCGCGGGCCGCGCTCTCGGCCACCGCCTGCAGGGCGCTGACCTGGGCCGCGACGCCCTCGCTCGCCCGCCCGGTCTCCCGGGCGATCTCGGCGAGCGCCGCCTGGATCTGCTCGACGCGGCCGGCAAGGCCCTGCTCGACGGCGCCGAGGCTGCCGCCGGCCTCCGTCAGCAGCTCGCGCAGCACCTCGTTGGCGCTGTCGATGCGGACCAGCACGCTGCCGAGGTCGCGCCGCAGGCGCTCGTTGGTCTCGCCGAGGCCGGCGATGGCCTGGGCCGCGCCCTCCTCGACGGCGGTGCGCAGGATCCGGGCGGAGTCCTGGGACTGGGCGGCCAGGGCCTCGGTGCGCTCGCGCAGGGCCTCCAGCAGCGGCGCGCCGGTTTCGGCGAGCGCGCGCTCGATGGCGTGGCCGCGCTCCTCCAGCGCCGCGGCGAGATCGAGGACCGGGCCGTCGATGGCTGCGCGCAGGCGCTCGACCTGCCGCTCCATGGCGTCGCTCGCCGCCTCTCCGTGCTCGCCGACGCTGGCAACCAGGGCGCCGCCCTTGTCCTCGATCGTGCGCACCAGGGCCTCGGCGCTCTCGGCGAGCCGGCGGGAGAGGGCCTCGCCGCGGGCATCCACCAGGCTGCCGAGCGCCGTGGCGCGCCGCTCGAAGGTGGCCGACATCTGGTTCGTCCGCTCGTCGAGGAGCTGGGCGATGGCGCCGTTGCGCTCGTCGAGGGCGGCGGCGAGCGCCGCGGTATGGGCCTCGGCGAGGGCCGCATGGTTGCGGGCGCGCTCGTCGAGGGCGGCGACCAGTCCGGCCATGCGTGCGTCCACGAGGTTTCCGAAGGCGTCGTGGCGGTCGTCGAAGGCGGTGGCCAGTGCGTCGCCGCGGGCCGCGACCAGGGTCGCGAACAGCTTCATCCGGCTGTCGATGCGCTGGGTGAAGGCCTCGCTGCGCTCGTCCACGGCCTGGGTCAGCGCCGTGCCGCGCTCCTCGACCTGGCGGGCGAGCGCCGCGGTGCGCTCGGAGACCAGGGCGTCGAGATCGGCGAGGCGCGCGTCGAAGGTCGCGGCGAGCGCCTGCGCCCGGGCCTCGACCGCGTCGGTGAGGTTGAGGGCGCGGCCGTCGAGCAGGTCGCGGATCGTCGTGCGGGTCTCCTCGAACAGGCCGCGCAAGGCTTCGATGCGCGTCTCCACGGTCTCGGTGAGCGCACGGCTGCGCTCCTCCACCAGGGCGCCGAGGCCGTCCTGCGCCTCCTCGAACAGGGCGCGCAGGCGGCGCGTGCGGCTGTCGAGGCTGTCGGCCATCTGGCGCTCGCGCGCCTCCATCAGGCCGGTCATCGCGGCCGGCGCTTCGTCCATCAGGCTGCGCAGGGCCTGGATGCGGGCCTCGATCTCGCTCGCGAACCGGGTGGCGTGCAGGTCGGCCGTGGCGTCGATGGCGCCGCGGGCTTCCTCGAACAGGCCGTGCAGCCGGTCGGTGCGGGCGTCGAGGGTCTGAGCGAGGGCCTGCTCGCGGCTCTCCACCAAGCCGGCGAGGGCGAGCGGCGCCCCGTCGAGCAGGGTGCGCAGGGCCTCGACCTGGGCCTCGATGGCCGCCGCGGCACGGCCGCCCTGGCCTTGCACGACGGCATCGATGGTGGAGCGGGCCTCCTCGAACAGGCCGCGCAGGCGCTCCAGGCGGCTGTCGAGGCTCTCGGCGAGGGCGTTCTCGCGGGCCTCGATGAGGCCGGAGAGCGCGGCCGGCGCCTCGTCGAGAAGCGTGCGGAGCGCCTGGATCCGCGTCTCGACGACGCCGGTCAGGCGGTCACCCTGTCCGTCGATCGTGCTGGTGAGGGCGGTGTGCGCCGCGTCGAGCACGCTGCGCAGCCGCTCGGTACGGGTGTCGAGGCTGTCGGCCATCTGGCGCTCGCGCGATTCCAGCAGGCCGCCGATGACGGCCGGCGCCTCGTCGAGGAGCGCGCGCAGCGAGCGAACGCGCTGGTCGACGCTGCCCGCCAGCTGGCGGCTGTGATCGCCCGCCGCGGCATCGAGGGCCGCGCCGGCCTCGTCGAACAGGCTGCGCAGGGCTTGCGCCCGGGCATCGAGGCTCTGCGCGATGCGGTCGCCGCGCCCGTCGACCAGCGCTTCGAGGGCGCCGAGGCGCTGCTCGAACAGCTCGCTGAGGAAGCGCGTGCGCGCCTCGAGCGTCTCCGCGGCCGAGCCGACCGCGCCTTCGATCGAGGCGACCATCTCGCGGCCGCGGTCGTCGAGGGCGTCATGCAGCGGGCCGATGCGGCCGTCGAGGCTGCTCGACAGGGTGGTGGCGTGGTTGTCGAGCAGGCCGCGGATCTGCGTGGTGCGCTCGTCCAGCAGACCATGGACCGTGCGCACGCCTTCGTCGAGCAGGGTGCTGATGTCGGCGGTGCGCGCCGAGAGGGTGCGCCCGAGGCGGCCCTCGCCGTCCTCCAGCATGTGCTCGGCATCGGCGATGGTCTGCTGGAGCCTGGCCAGCACGCTCTCGCCGCGCTGGTCGATCAGTTCGGCGAGCGAGGAGCCGCCGCGGTCGAACAGGCGGGCAAGCTCGGTGATGCGCCCGCCGATGGCGCCGAACACGCTGCGGCCCTTCTCGTCGAGTTCGTTCGACATCGCGGCGGTTCGCTCGTCGATCAAGCGGCCGAGCAGGTCCGAGCGCTCGGCGAAGGCGGCGCGAACCGCGTCGGTCCGGGCGGCCAGCGCCGCATCGGCCTCGCGGGCGCGGGCCTCGATCAGGCCGACGATCTCCTGCACGCGCTCGCCGAGGCTGCGGTCGAGTCCGTTGGCGCGTGCCTCGAAGCTCTGCTCGAAGGCCGCGACGCGCTCGGCCAGGGCCCCGCCGATGCCACCGGTGCGGGCCTCGACCATCTCCACCAGCTCGCGGGTGCGGGCCGCAAGCTCCTCGTCCACCGCACGGGTGCGGCTCTCCAGCAGGCGCACCGCCTCGAAGGCCTGAGCGCCGAATCGCTCGTCGAGGAGGCGCGAGCGCTCCTCCAGCGCGGCGCCGATCGCCTCCATGCGGGCGAGGACGCCGCTGTCGAGGCGGCCGGCGCCGGCGTCGAGCTGCCGGGCGAGCTCTGTGATCTGGCTCTCCAGACGGCCGGCGATCTCGGCGGCGCGGGCGCCGATATCCTGGGTCAGGGCCTCGGTGCGGCCGTCGAGGGCCTGCACGAGGTCGCGGCCGCCCTCGGTCATCACCCGGGCGATCTCGCCGGTGCGCACGATCAGCGCCTCGTTGAGCGCGGTGGCGCGGGCGCCGAGATGACCGTCGATATGGGTGACGAGGTTGGCGAAGGTCTCGCCGATCTCGGCCGAGCGCTTGGCGGCACGCTCCTCCAGGGCGCCGAGATGGGTGTCGACCGCGGCCTGCGCGTCGCGGGCGCGCTCGGCGATCCGGTCGATGACGGCCGGGCCTTCCAGGGTGATGATGCGGTCCATCTCGCCGAGGCGCGCGTCCACGGTCTGCCCGAAGGCGGAGGTGCCCTGCGCGATCCGGTCGGCCAGGATGTCGCCCCTGGCGATGGTCTCCTGGAGGGTGGCGAGGCGGCTGCCGATGGTCTCGTCGAGAGCCTTGACGCGGCCATCCGCGGTCTCGGCGATGCTGGCGCCGGTCTGGCTGAGCGTGTCGGCGATCCGCGCGCCCTGCGTCGCGACGGCGAGCACGATGTCGCGGCCGGTGCCGGCGATGCGGGCATGCGTCTCCTCGGCATGGGTGCTGAGGAGGTCGGCGACGCCGCGGCCGTGGGTGCCGAGAGCGCCCTCGATCTCGCCGAGGCGGGCGGAGAGTTCCTCCCGGACCTCGGCCGCCGTGCGGGCGAGCGTGCCGGTGGCCTCGCTGGTGCGGGCCTCCATCTCGCTGCCGATGCGCGCGATCGCGGCCTGCACGGCCGCGACCGCGGCCTCCGTCCGCTCGCCGATCTCGCTGCCGGCCTGCGCGGTGCCAGTGCGCAGCTGCTGCAGGCTCGTTGCGGCGCGAGCCTCCACGGTGTCGTGGACCTCGGTGGCGATGGTGCGCAGCACGGCGATGCTGGCGGTGATCGCCGCGCTCATCTCGGCGCTGCGCGTGGCGGCGCTCTCCTGCGCCTCGCGGGCGGCGAGGGTGAGGGTCTCGGCCGCGCCGCCCGTGCGGGCGGCCAGCGCCTCGGCGAACTCGGTGAGACGGCGTTCGAAGATCTGCACGACCTCGACGGTGCGGGTCTCCAGCTCGCCGGTGGTGCCGGTGGCCGTACGGCGCAGGGCCTCGATGCTCTCGGCAACGGCGGCCGTCATGGCGGCGGTGCGCGCCTCGGTCGTCTCGTGCGCGTCGCGGGCGGCGCTGCTCAGGCTCTCCGCCGCCGCGCCGGTGCGCGTGGCGAGGGTCTCCGTGAAGGCGTCGAGCCGGCGCTCGAAGACCTCCACGGCCTCGACGGTGCGCATCTCGATCTCGCCGGTGGCCGTGGCGGCCGAGCGGCGCAGGGCCTCGGCGGCCTCCATGCTGCCGCTGCCGAGAGCCGCGGTGAGGGTCTCGACCGAGCCGCGCAGGGAGGCGACCGCGTCAGCCGCGCCCGTCTCGAAGGTGCGGCCGAGATCGGCGAAGGCGGTCTCCAGGCTCGTGGCCGCCTCGGCCGAGTGCCGCGCCACGAGGCTGCCGGCCCGCTCGCCCGCAGCGTCGAGGCGGGCTTCCAGATCCGCGCCGTGTACGGTGACGGTCTCGTGCAGGCGCTCGGCCACGCCCGCGATGCGCTCGGCCACCGCGCTGCCGCGCTCGGCCACCGTCTCGCCGACGCGCTCGGCCGTGCCGAGCAGGTCGTCGCGCAGCGCGCCGGTCCGCGCCGTGAAGGTCTCGACGATGCCGCCGGCCGCCAGCGCCAGCGCCGCCTGCGCCTCGCGCCCGCGGGCCTCGATGGTCTCGGCCACGCCGGTGCCGGCGCTCTCGATCTCGCTGCGCAAAGCGGCGCCGCGGCTCGCGAGGTCCTGGGTGAAGGCGTTGCCGGTCTCGGCGAAGCGCGCGGTGATCTCGCCGCCGGTTGTGGCGAAGCGCTCGGACAGGCCGCTTCCGGTTTCCGCGAAGCGCTCGGTCAGCGCGCCGGCCGTGGCCGCGAAACGCTCGGTCAGCGCATCGCCGGTCGCCACGAACTGCTCGGTCAGCGCGCCGCCACGGGTGAGGAAGGTGCTCTCCAGCTCGCCCGCCGAGCGCTCGAAGCTGGCGCGGACGGCGCTGCCCTGGCGATCCAGCGCCTCGATCACGCCGGCCCCCGTCTCGGCCAGGGTGCGCGCCACCTGGCCGGTGCTCGCGGCCAGCTGCTCGGTGAGGCCGCTGCCCGCCGCCTCGAAGGCGCGGGTGACCTCGGTGGCCCGGGTCTCGAAGCTGCGGGTCAGGGTCTCGCCGATCTCGCCGAGGCTGCCGCGCACGCCGTCGCTGGTGGCCACGAGCCGCTCGATCAGGGCGTCGCCGCGGCCGGTCATGGCGCCGACGACGCGCTCGCCGGCTTCGCCGAGAGAGGCGGTGATCGCCTCGCCGCGGGCGTCGAGCGCCTGGGTGACGCGGTCGCCCGCGCCGGTCATCGCCGCGACGATGCGCTCGGAGGCGCCCTCCAGTTCCTGGCTCAGGCTCTGGTGCGAGCCGGTGATGGCGCCGCGCACCCGGTCGGCATTGGCCACGATCGCCTCGCGCTGGGCGACGAGTTCGTCGACCAGGGCGCGGATGCGGATCTCGTTGTCGGAATAGGCGCGCTCGAGGGTCGCGATCTCGCCGCGCACCAGGGTCTCGAGCTCGCCCGCGCGGGCGAGCGCCCGCTCGACGCCGTCGCCCACCGCGGCGACCTCGCGGCGGACCGTCTGCGACATGGTCAGCACGGCGTCCGTCGAGAAGCTCTCGGGCTCGGCCAGCCGGATCGCCACCTCGCCGACCGCGCGGGCGACGAGGCGCATCTCCTGCGCGCGCACCGCCAGCATCGCCGCGATCAGGAACAGGAAGATCGGCCCCGCGAGTGCCGCCGCCCCGACGGTGGCCTGGAGCGCGTCGAGGCCGCCGAGGAAGCCCTTGAGGTCGCCACCGGAATGGCTCCAGGCGATCAGCAGAAGGCCGTTGAGCCAGAGGAAGGCGGCCGCCGCAGCGAACAGGTAGGGCTTGCGTGACGGGCGCACCCGCAGGGTCTGCTGCAGGATGCCGATGTTGCGCCGGTCGTCGTTGGCCACGAGCGAGCGGTCGGGCGGCAGGAGGCCGCCCTCGCGGCGGATACGCTCGCGGCCCGGCGGCGGCAGGTCCGAGGTCAGCGGCGCATCGAGGTCGAGGCGCGGCGGCATGGTGCGGCCGGAGGGGTCGGCGAGCGGGTCGGCATCCCCCACATCCGGCAGGCGCGGCTCGGCCCGGCGCTCGGTCTCGATCGGCGTCAGGGCGTCGAGGTTCAGCGCCTGCTCGATCGCAGACAGAGCGGCCTCGGCCGGGTCCTTCAGCTTCTTGTCCGTGGCCATCCAACGCCCCGCTATACGCGCGCACCCGCCGCCGGACGCCATCCGGCCAGCGGGCGCGATTACCCGTTTACCAAAGAAGTTTAGACCTCGCCCGGCGGACCGGATACCCGAGCCGGGCGGGCGCACAGAAAACCTTAACGGAATGGTTACCACGGCTGCCCGCGGGCCCATGCTCCCCGTCGATTCCATGATGCCGCAACGCACCGCCCGGCGCGACTCGCGCGGGGCGGCGCTGTGGATAGCGGGCGGGGGCTGGGTTTGAGCGCTCGCCGCCGGAGCGGATGCCGGTTCGGCGCAAGAGAGCGCGTCATACAAGGACTGAGAGCGATCCCCGATTGCAACGCGTTCGGGGGCGGCTCTAGGAGGGGGCCCAAGAGCCCGCAGGGGAGCCCGCGATGACTGCGATCGACCGAGCCCACCTCGCCGCGCAGACCGGCGGGGACGACGCACTGGCCGCCGAGATCCTCGGCCTGTTCGCCGCCCAGTGCCGGCGGCTCCTGCCCGGCATCGCAGACCGGGCCCTCGCCTTCCCGGACCGGGCCGACCTCGCCCACACCCTCAAGGGCTCGGCCGCCGGGATCGGCGCGGACCGCGTGCAGGATCTCGCCGGGCGGGTCGAGGCAGCGTTGCGCGACTCGACGGAGCCGGGTCCGGATATCGCCGCGCTCCAGGAGCAGGCCGCGGCCGCACTCGCCGAGATTGCCGACGCGGCGTGAAGGCGCAGGCGCCGACAGGCGAAGACGCGGTGCGGCACGCTATTTGAGAGGCGCGCCGCCGACGCGCTTGCAATCCGGGGCTCCTCCCGTCAAGCAAGCGCGCCGCTCGCCCGCATGTAGAGCCGCCCGACACGACACCGGAGCCCGCAATGCCCAAGATCACCTATATCGACGCCGCCGGTACGGCCCGGACCGTCGAGGGCAGCGTCGGCGCGACCGTGATGGAGACGGCTCTGCGCAACAACGTGCCGGGGATCGACGCGGAATGCGGCGGCGCCTGCGCCTGCGCCACCTGCCACGTCTATGTCGCCGATGACTGGGCCGAGCGGGTCGGACCGGCCGAGGACATGGAGCAGGACATGCTCGACTTCGCCTCCGACGTGCGGGCGACCTCGCGCCTCTCCTGCCAGATCAAGATCGCGCCCGATCTCGACGGGCTGACCGTGCACACGCCCGCCCGCCAGGGCTGAGGCAAGGCCGCCCCCGGCCCCGGCGCCCGGCTCACCGCAGGAGCCCGCGCGTCGCGCGGTCGATCCCGTCGAGCGTCAGCGGATACATGCGGTCGCCGAGGATTTTCCGCATCATCCCGATCGACTGCGTGTAGGGCCAATGCGCCTCGGCCACCGGGTTGAGCCAGGCGGCCTTGGGGAAATGGTCGAGCAGGCGCTGCATCCAGGCCGCGCCCGGCTCCTCGTTCCAGTGCTCCACGGAGCCGCCCGCCATGGCGATCTCATAGGGGCTCATCGCGGCGTCGCCCACGAAGACGAGGCGGTAATCCGAGCCGTAGGTGCGGATCACGTCGAGGAGCGGCGTCCGCGCGTCGTGGCGGCGGGCATTCTCGGTCCAGACCGCCTCGTAGGGGCAGTTGTGGAAGTAGTAGTGCGCGAGGTGCTTGAATTCCGAGCGCGCTGCCGAGAACAGGGTCTCGGCGAGTTCCACGTGCCAGTCCATCGAGCCGCCGACATCGAGGAAGAGCAGCACCTTCACCGCGTTGTGCCGCTCCGGCCGCATCCGCACGTCGAGGTAGCCGGCCTTGGCGGTGGAGCGGATGGTGCCGTCGAGGTCGAGCTCCTCCGCCGCGCCGGTGCGGGCGAAGCGGCGCAGGCGCCGCAGCGCCACGCGGATGGTGCGGGCGCCGAGTTCCACCGTGTCGTCGAGATCGCGGAATTCGCGCCTGTCCCAGACCTTCACGGCGCGGAAGTTGCGGTTCCCATCCTGTCCGATGCGGATGCCTTCCGGATTGTAGCCGTAGGCGCCGAACGGCGAGGTGCCCCCGGTTCCGATCCATTTCGAGCCGCCCTGGTGACGCCCCTTCTGCTCGGCGAGCCGCTGCTTCAGGGTCTCGAACAGCTTGTCCCAGCCGAGCGCCTGGATCTCGGCCTTCTCCGCCTCGGTGAGGTGCTTCTCGACGAGCTTGCGCAGCCATTCCTCCGGGATCGCCGCCGGCGCGACCGCCTCGCCCATGCTCTCCAGGCCCTTGAAGACCGTGCCGAAGACCCGGTCGAATCGGTCGAGATGGCTCTCGTCCTTCACGAGCGCGGTGCGTGCCAGGAAGTAGAACTCCTCGACGCGCTTCTCCGCGAGGTCGCGCTCAAGGGCGTCGAGCAGGACGAGGTACTCGCGCAGGGAGACGGGCACCTTGGCGTCGCGGAGCGCGGTGAAGAAGTGCAGCAGCATGGCGGGATAACGCGCAGTCGGAGGCGCCGGGTCAAGCGTGCGGCCGAGTCGCCCGGCGCGCGCCCTGAGTCGATCCGGGTTCAGGAATCCTGTGCATGACTCCCGAAGTCTGTTGATAGACTCGCGATTCCGACGATTTCAGTCACGAAACCTGGCCGGTGCGGCGCACAATCCTGCGGCATCGAGTCGTGGCGGCGCGTTCGAGTCGAAGCTGAGCCGCACGGGAGGTCTGCGATGGCGGTTGTCCTCCGCAGCATGCGCGATTTCAAGCGGTTTCTCGAGAAACCGGGCGCGACGATTCAGATCGTGCGCAACACCTTCGTCGAGCGGCAGCCTGCCGGGACGATCGAGGCCTACAGGGCCAAGGGCCTGTTCGCGCCGCGGCATGTCCAGGCCGTGACGCGCAAGGCGGCGATCTTCGCGATCGCCGGCCATCCCGGCACGGTCTGGCTGTACTGGGACAAGGGCGCCCGCGGCTGGAAGTTCCACGAGGACACGGTGACGGTGCCCCTCGTCACCGGGCTCGGCCCCCCGGACGAGATCACCTACCGCTGCAGTCTCGCCGGAGAGGAGCCGCGGCCGAGGGCCAAGCCGGTGCGGACGGCGATCCGCACCGACCTGTTCGACGCGCTGCCGGCCTGACCGGTCAGGCCCGACGGCCGACCGAGGCCGGTTCCTCCTTCGCAGCGCCCGCCTCGCGCGGCGCCTCCGCCTGCTTGCCGACCGTGCGGCGGGCGCGGAAGACCGGGCGCGTGTCCGTCTCCTTGCGCTTCAGCATGGCCCGGTACTCGTCCCGCCGCTCGTGGATCGAGGCGATGACGAGGCCCATGGGCACGCCGACATCGACGAGCACCGCCTCCGAGAGCTGCAGCGAGGCCTCGATCGTCTCCGGCACCGCATCGTCCACGCCCATGTCATAGAGGGCAGTGGCGTGGCGCGCGTCGCGGGCGCGGGCCACGATCGTGAGGTCCGGCCGCTCCGCGCGGGCGGCGGCCACCGCCGCCTCGACGGCGTGCGGGTTGTCGAGGGTGACGACGAGGGCGCGGGCCGAGGCGATGTCGCAGCGGCGCAGCAGCTCGACGCTGCCGGAATCGCCGAAATAGACCGGATTTCCGAGGCGGCGCTGCTCGGCCACCCGCCCCGCATCCGAGTCGAGGGCGATGTAGGGGATCTTGTGGCGGGTGAGCATCTCGCCGACCTGCCGCCCGACGCGGCCGTAGCCGGCGATGATGACGCGGTTCTGCTGCTTGTCCGGCGGCGGCTCGGCCCGCACCCGCGCGTGCTGCTGGCCGGCGCTGCGCCGGCCGACGAGGCGGGCGAGGGCGGCGAGCCCGGGGATCAGGATCATCGTGACGGTGGTGACGATGAGAGCGGCGCCACCCACCTCCTCGGGCACGAGGCCCGAGGCGAGGGCGCTCCCGATCAGCACGAAGGCGAACTCGCCGCCGGGACCGAGCAGAAGCGCGGCCTCGGCAGCCACCGGCCGCGGGATCTTCAGGACGGGCGCGGCCATCATCACCACCACGGCCTTGATCGCGATGAGCGCGAGCGACAGGCCGAGGATGGCGCCCGGCGCGGCGAGAAGCTGCGCCGGATCGAGATTCATGCCGACCGAGACGAAGAACACGCCGAGCAGGAGGCCCTTGAACGGGTCGATGGTCGCCTCGATCGCGCGGCGGTACTCGGTCTCGGCGAGGAGGAGGCCGGCGACGAAGGCGCCGAGCGTCATCGAGAGCCCGCTCGCGGCCGCGGTCAGGGCGGTGGCCACGATCACGAGCAGGCAGGCCGCCATGAACAGCTCGGTGGACTTCGTCCGCGCCACGAGGTGGAAGAGCGGGCGGAGCGCGAGGCGGCCGGCCACCACGATGAGCACGAGGGCGATGGCGGCCTGGGCCAGCGCCAAGGCCAGCGCCGTGCCCATATCCGCCCCGTCCGAGCGGCCGAGCACCGCGATGGCGAACAGGACGGGCGCCACCGCGAGGTCCTGGAACAGCAGGACCGCGAAGCTCGCCCGGCCCGATGGCGCGTTCAGCCGCCTCTGCTCTGCCAGCACCGGCAGAACCACCGCGGTCGAGGACAGGGCCAGCGCGATCCCGACGATCGCCGCGCCCGCCAGCGGCACCTTGAGGCCGAACAGGATCGCCCCGATCACCAGGGCCGAGCACAGGACCTGGATCGAGCCGAGGCCGAAGACGAGGCGGCGCAAGGTCCGCAGGCGCTCCCAGGACAGCTCCACGCCGATCATGAACATCAGGAAGATCACGCCGAACTCGGCGAGATGCGCGATCTCGGTCCGATTGCCGATCGTGAACAGCGAGACCCAGCGGTGATCGTCGGCGAACCGGCCGAGGCCGAACGGCCCGAGCAGCGCCCCGGCGCCGATGAAGCCCAGGACCGGGCTGATCCGCAGGCGGTGGAACAGCGGCACCACGATCCCCGCGGTCATGAGGAACAGGATCGCTTCCTTGTAGGAGCCGGCGTGGACCTCGGGCATGTCGGTCGGGTTCACCTCGCGCTGGAGCGCTCCCCGCCGAACCGGGTGCCGTCCCGGCAAGGGAGCGCGAGAGACCGATGATGTGGAGCCGGGCGGCCTGCCTGCGGCCGGGCGCCTCCGCGGGCGATCATGGGTCCTGCGGGGAGGGCCGGCAATCGGAATCCCGCGTGACCCCGCGTCCTCAGGCCATTTCACGGCGCGCCGGTCGAGGCAACCGGCGGTGAGGCATTTGTGCCACCCGGCCCGGGATCTCGGGGATTGCGCGGCCGCGGCGTAAATTCGGCACAATGCGCGCATATCGGAGAAGTTTAACGCAGGGTTAAGCTTGCCCAGCCGTACGCGTCCGAGAGAGCCCTATGCCGAAAGCCCCTCCGAGCCGGGAGGTCCAGCGCGAGCGCCGCGCCTGGGCGCTCGAGTCCCAACGGTGGACCCACGAGCGGCACGTCGAGAAGGGCTACCGGATCAAGTGGGGCTATGTCGCGATCGCCTATCTCGTCGAGTTCATGGTGATCGGCGCCTCGCTCTGGGGCGCGTGGCTGTTCGCGGGCGTCTACAGCGACGGTGACAACCACGCCTTCTACTTCATGCTGCTTGCCCCGCTGGTCTACGCTGCCGTGGAGCTGTGCCGCGTGCCGCTCGGCATCCTGGCGCGGACCCAGCGCTCCTACTTCGTGCGGTGCCTGGCGGTCCTCGGCATCCTGTTCGCGGCCGGCGTCACCACGAAGTCGGTCTCGCAGCTCGGCGAGATGATGTTCCATCCCCGCCTGATGGAGGCCGCGCGCACCAAGACGGCGCTCAAGGACGCGCAGGCCGACCGCGCCAGCATCGACACCCGCATCGCGGCGGCCGATGCCCGGGTGCAGCAATACACGACGGAACTGGAGCAGATCGAGAAGCGCGCCGCCGAGAATTCCGCCCAGCTCGCGGGCCTGCCGGCCCAGCGCTGCGAGAAGGTGTTCGGCACCAACAGCCGGGGCGTGCGCTACCAGAACCTGAAATGCGTGACCGACCCGCGCACGCAGACGCTCTCCGCCAGCGTCGCCAAGGCCGGGGCCGACCGCACGGCCCTGACCAAGGACCTGGAGGAGGCGCGGAAAGCCCGCGCCGCCCTCGACCGCGGCCAGGCCGACCGGCGCGTCGCCGATGCCGAGCAGGCCTATCGCAACGCGGTCAACCGCTCGCAACTCCACTCCTTCACGGCCATGGTCTACGGCGTCGATCCGATCGACGTGACCGACGCCCAGGTCCATGCCTTCCTGCGCATCTTCGTGTTCGTGCCCGCGCTCTGCGCCGCCTTCGCCTCGACCATCCTGGCACTCTGCGCCGTCTCGGTGCGCAAGACCTTCATGGACGAGGACGACCTCGGCGCCACGATCGACCCGGCCGCCACGCCCTACCTGATCGACCAGCTCACCGAGGGCCTGCGCCAGGAACTGGGTCTGAACCGGCCCGGAGCTCCCCGTGAGGCCGCCTCCTCGGGCGCCGTCATTCCCCTCGACCGGCGTCCGCCCGCTGCGGCGCAGGCGCCCGTCAATGCCAGCGCCGGAGCCGGTGCATGACCATCCACACGCCGGGTATCCCTGAGAACGTCGTGCTCGCCCAGAGCGTCAACGGCCGGCTGCGGGCCGATGCGAGCCTGATCGCCGCGCGCGCCTTCCTGATGCGCGCTGCGGGCGCCGGCCTGTTCGCGGCCCTGCTCGGCGCCGGCATCGGCGCGGCGGCCTTCGGCTGGGCCTATCTCAACCAGTACGAGACGGCCGCCGAGCGCATCGCCCAGGCGATGCAGAGCGCGCTCTCCGAGGTGACGCTGAAGACCAAGGGCGAGGTGACGCTGACCGACAACGTGCTGCGCCTCGACCAGCCGGCCGCGCCGGCCAAGCCCGACTTCGCCTCCGTGGTGGCGAGCCAGAAGGACGACGGCAACGCGGCGGTGCGGACCACCTTCACCGTGTTCAAATCGGTGCCCCATCTCGACGGCAACATCGTCACCGGCTGGCAGTTCAAGGGTGACGAGAAGCAGCCCGAATCCCAGTACTGCTACTTCTCGCATCCGCAGAAATTCGGCAGCGACGTGCTGACCCAGGTGAACATCGCCATCAACGGCCAGGTGGCGCCCCAGACGAACTCGGAGCTCGACCTCAAGCGCCTGTCCAAGAGCTGCATCTGGTTCGATCCCAAGAAGGTCTGAATCGGACCAGACACGAATATAAAACTTTCGGTTGTATCTGGGTCGAATATTCGCTTTCCGAGGCGGAGCCTCGGCCGTCAATTCAGAATTAACACCTTGTTCACCGTCATCGTGTCGGTGTAACCTGCTGCACGGTCGATAGGACCGGCAGGGGCGGGGTGGTCGTGATCGCAGCAATCATCGGCATGCCGATCGTTCTGATGGCCGTGACGCTGGCCGTGGACGGCGTGCTGAAGCGCCACCCGCGCAAGGACGACGTCTGGCAGCTCCCGAAGACCTCCTCGATCAGCTACGCCGGTGAGCGCTCCTGAGCGCATCCCGGCGTCGAACCGGCTTCCCCTCCGGCGGCGCGCACTCTAACTCGGTCGCAATCGACGGGATGAGAAGGGGCGGCGCATGCGCTTCACCGGGACCGAGAGCTATGTCGCGACGCCGGACCTCACCGCAGCGGTGAATGCCGCGATCGTTCTGGAACGGCCGCTGCTGGTGAAGGGCGAACCGGGCACGGGCAAGACGGTCCTGGCCGAGGAGATCGCCAAGGGCCTCGGCGCGCCGCTGCTCACTTGGAACGTCAAGTCGACCACGAAGGCGCAGCAGGGCCTCTACGAGTACGACGCGGTCTCGCGCCTGCGCGACTCGCAACTCGGCGATCCCCGCGTCTCGGAGATCGCGAACTACATCCGCCGCGGCAAGCTGTGGGAGGCCTTCACGGCCGAGGTCCGGCCGGTGCTGCTGATCGACGAGGTCGACAAGGCCGATATCGAGTTTCCGAACGACCTTCTCACCGAACTCGACCGGATGGAGTTCCACGTCTACGAGACCGGGCAGACGGTGAAGGCGGCCCGGCGGCCGGTGGTCATCATCACCTCGAACAACGAGAAGGAGCTGCCGGATGCCTTCCTGCGGCGCTGCTTCTTCCACTACATCCAGTTCCCGGACGCCGAGACGCTGCATCGCATCGTCGAGGTCCACTACCCCGGCATCAAGCACCGCCTCGTCGAGGAGGCGCTGCGGGTCTTTCTGGAGACCCGCGAGGTGCCGGGCCTGCGCAAGAAGCCCTCGACCTCGGAACTCCTCGACTGGCTGAAGCTCCTCGTCTCCGAGGACATCTCCCCGGAGACCCTGCGCGAGCGCGACGGCCGCAAGCTGATCCCGCCTTTGCACGGGGCGCTGCTCAAGAACGAGCAGGATGTCAGCCTGTTCGAGAAGCTCGCCTTCATGATGCGGCGCGAGGGGCGCGGCGGACCGGTCTGACGGTCCCGCCCCGCAGGCACCCCCGGCAGATACGGACTTTACTCCTGCGCATCGATGGTCGAGGACTGCCGGCGGAGGTCTCGGGCTCTCGCCCGGGCCGCAATTCCGGAACGAGCGGCGCCCGATGGCGCCGCACCGACCCTGACCCGGTCACAGGAACCATCGATGCGCCGCCTGCTTCTTCTCCGCCACGCCAAGTCCGAGCATCCGGCCGGCACGGCCGATCACGACCGTCCCCTGAACCCGCGCGGGCAGGAGGCCGCGCCGCGGATGGGCGCCTATCTCGCGGAAGCCGGCCTGCGGCCCGATTACGTGCTGGTCTCCTCCGCCCGGCGCACCCTGGAGACCTGGGAGGGCGCGCGCGGGCCGCTCGGCGGCAATCCGGGTGAGACCGCCCATGCCCTCTACGAGGCGATGGCGCCGCAGATCCTCGATGTGATCCAGGGCGCGCCCGACAATGCCGGCACGCTCCTCGTCGTCGGCCACAATCCGGGGCTGCAGGATTTCGCCGTGGAGATTGTCGGCCACGGCAAGAAGGCCGACCGCAAGCGTCTCGCCACGCAGTTCCCCACCGCCGCCCTGGCCGTGATCGATTTCGAGGCCGAGTCCTGGTCCGGGATCGCCTGGGGCACCGGGACCCTGGAGCGCTTCGTCAAGCCGAAGGATCTCGATCCCGACGCCGATTTGGACTGATCCGCGGCGCTCAGCCCACCGCTTCGCGCAGGCGGGGCTCCGCCTCGGCCTGCGCCGCCTTCGGGACGGGGCTGCCCGGCACGAAGGCGTCGAAGGCCGCCCAGAAATCCTGCCGGATCGCGTCGCGCTCGCTCAGGATCTCGTGCCGGGCATCCGGCAGGACCAAAATGTCGCCCGCCTTCATCCGCGCGCCGAA
The DNA here is from genome assembly GCF_902141845.1 of Methylobacterium symbioticum. GTDB lineage: Bacteria > Pseudomonadota > Alphaproteobacteria > Rhizobiales > Beijerinckiaceae > Methylobacterium > Methylobacterium symbioticum. The sequence continues at coordinate 16,363 of NZ_CABFPH010000040.1, forward strand.
GCGCTCGGCGGCGGGCGTGCCGCAGACCGGGTCGGCGCCGGCCCCGATGATCAGGGTCGGGATCGGGATGCGGGCCGGCACGCGCGGGTCGCGCAGGCGTGCCATCGCCCGGAAGGCGGCGGCGAGCCAGCCGACCGTCGGGTCGCCGACCGCGCTCGCCCCGACCGCCCGTGCCGCGTCGGCGTTGCGGGCGTAGCGCTTCGGATCGCGCGACAGCCGATTGCCCGGATAGGGCATGGTGGCGATCGAGGCGCCGGGATCGTGCGGGATGTAGTGGCGCCCGGTGACCCGGCCGACCAGCCCGAGCAGCAGGGGGAAGGGCATCACCCGGGACAGGCGCGGCACGAAGCAGCGGCCGAGCCCGAGCGCCTTCAGCGTGCGCGCGAGGCCCGAGGCGCCGGCTGGCCATGTCACCATGCGGATCGACAGCATCGGTGCCACGGTGACGATCCGCGCGAAGGGCAGCCAGCCGTCATGGGCGCCGGTGAGCGCCACGCAGCCGCCCATGGAATGGGCGAGGCAGGCATGGGGCTCGGGCAGCAGGGGCACCAGCACCGTCTCGGCCACCGCCTTCAGGTCCAGGCGGTACTCGTCGAAATGGCCGACATGGCCCTTGCGCGGATCCTTCACCCGCCGGCCCGACTCGCCCTGGCCGCGCCAGTCGAAGGCGACCACGCAGAATCCCCGCCCCAGAAGCTCGCGGATCGTCTCGTAGTACTTCTCGATGAACTCTGCCCGGCCCTGGAGCAGGCAGACCGTGCCCTTCGTCGTCCGGCCGGCGGGACGCCAGTAGGCGGCGCGCAGGTCGCAGCCGTCGGCGGTGCGCACGGGGACGAGGATGCCGCCCGGCGGCACCGGGTTGTCGGGAGTGGAGCGCAGCGTCAGCATCCGGGGCTCGGGGGCACGAGGGATCGGCGAAAAAATTTACGGCACCAGCATTGCGGAAGGCTTCACGGCTCTTGAACGGGGCCGGAGGCGCCCCGATATCGCTCTTGTGCCGGCCAGACGGCGGCACGACAAGGTCCGGCCCACGGGCGGACCTGCGTGAATGCATCAGAAGCATGTTGCTCCACGGAGGATATGTTATGCGTCAGTTCGATCTTGCTCCCCTCTACCGCTCCACCGTCGGCTTCGACCGGCTCTTCTCCGCCCTCGACCAGTTCGTGAGCGCGGACGCCGTGCCGAGCTACCCGCCCTACAACATCGAGCGCACCGGCGAGAACGCGTACCGGATCACAGTCGCGGTCGCCGGCTTCACCGAGGCCGATCTCGCGATCGAGGTCAAGGAGAACGCGCTGACCCTGAAGGGCGAGCGCAAGGCTGATCCGGGCCAGCGCGGGGAGTTCCTGCACCAGGGCATCGCCGCGCGCGGCTTCGAGCGCCGGTTCCAGCTCGCCGACTACGTCCAGGTGACGGGCGCGGCGCTGGAGAACGGTCTCCTCCACATCGATCTCGTCCGCGAGATTCCGGAGGCGAAGAAGCCGCGCCAGATCCAGATCGCCACCGGCCGCCCGGCCCAGGCGATCGAGGGTGAGGTCCGCGCGGCCGCGTAATCCGCGGCCGACCCGAGAGGGGGCGCCCCGGCCGATGGCCGGGGCGTTTTCATGTCGGGTCAGTAATCGCCCGGCCAGTCCGAGGCGCCGGGCTCGAAGCAGGTATAGCCGACGAAGCAGCGCGGATTGTCGCGCGTCGGCGCGAAGGCGGCCTTGGTGAACTCGGTCGGCTCGCAGAACCGGCGGTCGCGCACGAAGCGGTCGTAGGTGGGGCCGCCGGTGCCCAGCACGATGCCGCCGGCCCGCGCCACGGTGCCGCGGGCTTGGCCGCAGCTCATCGCCGTGGTGTCGGGCCGTGTCTGCGCAAGCGCCGGCAGGGCCGGAAGGATGAGGGCGAGGGCAAGAAGGCGTCGCATCGGGTCCGCTCCCGGTTGGGTGCGGGGAGAACGTTGCAAGGCCCGCCCGTTTCCGGGCTGCGCTCAGAGGTCGCCCAGGGCGAGCTGGCCCTGGTTCGTGCGTCGCGGGGCGACCTTCTTCTCCTTCACGGCGGCCTTCTTCGGCTTCGGCTCACCGCGCAGGCGCGCCTTCGCCTTGTCGCGGGCCACCGCCTCCGGCGCCTGCGGGTCGTCGGTCAGCCACTTGCCGCGCTTGATCACCTCGTTCACCCGGCCCTGGTTCACGCCGACCTTGAAGGCGATCTCCTGCTGGGTCATGCCGGTGGTGGCGTGCAGGTCCAGGATGGCGCGGGCGAGTTCGGGCGTCATCTTCTGCCCGGTGAGCCGGCGGGCGGGCTTGACCGTGCGGGTGGCGCGGTCGCGCTCGCGCAGGCGCTCCAGCAGGGCGAGCGCCATGTTCATGCCGTGCTCGCGCAGGGCGTCCTCGAATTCCTTCAGCGTCGCCATGGAGGCTCTCTCGCGACAGGGCGTGCAGGTGGGCGCGCGGGCCCGGAACGTAGCCTGAACGTGCCGGATCGGCGACCGGTTGCGCAAGCCGACCCGGGCTCGCCGGAGCGCGGGCAGGGCCCCGGCCGGATGTCATCCACCGCAAAATCGCCTCCCTGGCGCTGCGGCGGCGGCTCGGCTACACGGCGGAACCGTCTTCGCTGCAGGAAGTCCGGGAGTTCGGCCGAGATGATCAGCCCCATCCACACGGTCACGCAGGCCGAGGCGCGCGGCGGCTCGCTGGCGGCGGCCCTGGAGGACGGCGCGGTGCTGCTCTTCCCCGACCTCGACTTTCCCTTCAGCGATTTCGAGAGCCGCTTCGTCGAGCGCCCGTTCGCCGACGGCAAGGCCAAGAACGTCAACATCCGCGGCACCCAGGCCGAGCTGCGCGGGGCGGCCGGCACGCCCGAGGAGCAGGAGGCCCTGCGCCAGCTCCTCATCCGCTACCGCAGCTTCGCGGAGGGGCTGATCGCGCGTCATCTGCCCGAATATGCCGGCCGGATCAGCCTGGCCGGCACCTCCTACCGGCCCTTCGAGGTGGACCAGCGCAAGCTGAGCTGGCGGCGCGACGATACGCGCCTCCACGTCGACGCCTTCCCCTCGAACCCGATCGGCGAGAAGCGCATCCTGCGGGTCTTCCGCAACATCAACCCGAGCGGCCAGCCCCGGCGCTGGCGCGTCGGCGAGGATTTCGGCTCGATGGCGGACAGGTTCCTGCCCAAGCTCCCCGGCTACTCGCCCCTGTCGGCGCGGCTGCTCGCGGCCTTGCGCATCACCAAGGCGCGCCGCTCCGAGTACGACCACCTGATGCTGCACCTGCACGACGCCCTGAAGCAGGACGAGGGCTATCAGGCGAGCGCCCCCCAGGCCGACGTGGAGTTCCTGCCCGGCCAGACCTGGGTCACCTTCTCCGACCTCGTGATGCACGGCGCCATGGGCGGACGCTACATGCTGGAGCAGACCGCCTATCTGCCCGTCGCCGCCCAGGCCGATCCCGAGAAGAGCCCGCAGCGCATCCTGGCGCGCAAGCTCGGCCGCCCCCTTCAGTAGGAGAATCCGATGATCCTCGAGATCGCCCAGATCGATGTGAAGCCCGGCTCGGAGGCCGAGTTCGAGGCCGGCATCAAGCGGGCTTCCGAGATCTTCCGCGCGGCGAAGGGCTGCGTCAGCTTCAACGTGCGCCGCTCGGTGGAGAAGCCGCAGCGCTACCGCCTCCTCATCGAGTGGGAGACCCTTGAGGCGCATACCCAGGACTTCACCGGCTCCCAGGCCTGGAAGGACTACCGCGCCATCGTCTCGCCGACCTTCGAGGGGCCGCCGAGCGTCGAGCACACCGAGCTGGTTCTCAGCGCCTTCTGAGGCTTCCCATGCTGAACAGGCCCCTGCGCATCGGCACCCGCGGCAGCCCGATGGCGCTCGCCCAGACGGGCATGGTCCGCGACCGCATCGTCGCGGCCAATCCCGGGCTCGAGACCGAGATCGTCGTCATCACCACGGTGGCCGACAAGGTGCTCGACCGGCCGCTCTCCGAGATCGGCGGCAAGGGCCTGTTCACGAAGGAGCTGGAGCAGGCGCTCTTCGCCGACGAGGTGGACGTCGCCGTCCACTCGATGAAGGACGTGGAGACCTGGCTGCCGGACGGGCTCGTCATCGCCTGCATCCTGGAGCGGGACGACCCGCGCGACGCCTTCCTCTCGCCGCACGCCGAGACCCTCGCCGGGCTGAAGCCCGGATCGCGCGTCGGCACCTCGTCGCTCCGGCGCGGGGCGCAGGTGCTGATGCGGCGGCCCGACCTGAGGATCGTGCCCCTGCGCGGCAACGCCAACACCCGCATGCGCAAGCTGGAGGCGGGCGAATGCGACGCGACGCTGCTGGCGCTCGCCGGCCTGGAACGCCTGGGCCTGGAGGCCATGGCGCGCAGCGTCCTCTCCACCGACGAGATGCTGCCGGCGGTGGCGCAGGGCGCGCTCGGTATCGAGTGCCGCGCCGACGATGCCGAGATCCGCGCCCTGCTCGCGCCCGTCGCCTGTGCCCGAACCACCACCGCCATCACGGCCGAGCGGGCGCTGCTTGCCGAGCTCGACGGATCCTGCCGCACGCCGATCGCGGCGCTCGCCCGGATCGAGGGCGAGAGCCTGCATCTCGACGGGTTGCTCTTCCTGCCCGACGGCAGCCGCCACTGGGCGGTCCGCCGCGGCGGCGCTGCCGCCGACGCGGAGGCGATCGGCCGCGAGGCCGGCGCCGCGCTCAAGGCCGCCGCGGGCGACACCTACATACGGGACCTGAAATAGGGTCCGGGTTTCCAAAGGCCTCAGGCCTTTGACGGGTCCAAGGCGGAGCCCTGGGATATCCATCAGGGCTTCGCCCCGATACCCCACCAAAGGGATGATCCCTTTAAGATCCCGGATGTTCAGCCGAGCGCCATCAGCGAGGCGTTGCCGCCGGCCGCGGCGGTGTTCACGCTGAGGCTGCGCTCGCGCAGGAGCCAGGGCAGCGGCTCGTCGGCCGAGGGCACGCGCAGCACCGGGCGAATCGGGCCGGGCAAGGCCGCCACCTCCTGCAAGGCCGCCAGCGTCTCCGCCTCGCCCTCGACGAGGAGCGCGGCGCAGCCCGCCGGATCGAAGGCTTCCGCGCGGTTGATCGCGGCGCGGACCGCTTCCGGCAGGCCGGCGACCCTTTCCCACAGATCAGGAGCTGCGTGCAGCCGGACCGGGTTGCCGGTGGCGAGCGCCGCCGAGAGCTGAGCGACGAGGCCGCCCTCGCTCAGCGGCCGGCACAGGATGGGGCCGCGCGGGCGCAGGCCGTAGCGGTTGCTCTCGCCGACGGGCCCCGGCAGGGCCAGCTCCAGTCCGAGAAGCGAGTGGGCCGCGTCCCGTGCGCAGATCTCGGCTTCCTCGATCCGGCCGGCTGCGCGCAGCGCGTCGCGGAGCGCCCGCAAGGCCGGGGGCGGGGCGTGGCCGGACTGCGGCTCGGACGCGGCGCCGGCCACGAGGCGGCGCAGGTAGAGCGGACCTCCTGCCTTCGGCCCCGTCCCCGACAGGCCCTCGCCGCCGAAGGGCTGCACGCCGACCACCGCCCCGATCATGTTGCGGTTGACGTAGAGGTTGCCGGCCTGGGCCGCCTCGGTGACGCGCGCCACCGTGGCGTCGATCCGGCTGTGCAGGCCGAAGGTCAGGCCGTAGCCGGTGGCGTTGATGTCGGCGACCAGCCGGTCGAGCCCGTCCCGGGGATAGCGCAACACGTGGAGGACCGGGCCGAACACCTCGCGGTCGAGGTCGTCGAGCCCCGCGATCTCGATGAGCGTCGGCGCGACGAAGCTGCCGCCCGCGCACGCGGCCGGCAGCTCGAGGGCATGGAAGGGACGGCCGAGCGCGCGCATCCGCGCCACATGGCTCAGGATGCCGTCGCGGGCCTCGGCGCTGATCACCGGGCCGATATCGGTGGCGAGCCGGTCTGGACGGCCGATGCCGAGCTCGGCCATGGCGCCCTTCAGCATGGTCAGGACGCGCTCCGCGATCTCGGCCTGAAGGCAGAGCACACGGAGCGCCGAGCAGCGCTGACCGGCGGAATCGAAGGCGGAAGCGAGCACGTCGGCCACGACCTGTTCCGGCAGCGCCGAGGAATCGACCACCATGGCGTTCTGGCCGCCGGTCTCGGCCACCAGCGGCACCGGTCGCCCCTCCGGATCGAGGCGGTCCGCGAGGCTGCGCTGAATCGCGCGCGCGACCGCGGTCGAGCCGGTGAACAGCACCCCGCGGCAGCGCGGATCGGCCACCAGCCGGGCGCCGACTTCGCCGTCGCCGGGCAGGATCTGAAGGGCTTCCGCAGGAATGCCGGCCTCGTGCAGGAGCGACACCGCGAGATCGGCGACGAGGGGCGTCTCCTCCGCAGGCTTGGCGAGGGCCGGATTGCCGGCGGCGAGCGCTGCGGCGACCTGGCCGGTGAAGATCGCGAGCGGGAAGTTCCATGGGCTGATGCAGACCACGGGCCCGAGGGGACGGCAGGTGTCCGCGTCGAGGCTCCGCGCCTGCGCGCCGTAATAGCGCAGGAAATCGACGGCCTCGCGCAACTCGGAGACCGCATTGCCCAGCGTCTTGCCGGCCTCGCGCACCAGCAGGGCGAGGACCGCGTCGCTGCGCGCCTCGAACAGGTCGGCGGCGCGGGCGAGGCGCCGGGCGCGCTCGGCCACGGGGATGGCGGCCCAGGCGGGGGCTGCGGCCTCGGCCCGGGCGAGGGCGGCCTCCACCGTCTCCGCATCGGCCTCGACCACGTGGCCGACGATGTCGGCGCGGTCGGCCGGGTTCGTCACCGGACGTTTCGACCCGTCGGCGCCGGGGCCGAGCGGCGGGTGCGCGGTTCGCGGCCCATGCGCTGCCGCCGCGAGACTCGCCTGCAGGGCGGCGAGCACGGTCTCGTCGGCGAGGTCGAGGCCGCGGGAATTGGCCCGCTCCGGGCGGTAGAGGTCGCCGGGCCGGGCGATGCCCGGATGCGGACTGCCCCTCGGCTCGATCGCGCGGGCCTGCGCCACCGGATCGGCCACGAGGTCGGAGACCGGCACGCTGGAATCGCCGATCCGGTGGACGAAGGAGGCGTTGGCGCCGTTCTCCAAGAGCCGCCGGACGAGATAGGCGAGCAGGGTCTCGTGGCTGCCCACCGGCGCGTAGATCCGGCAGGGCGGGCCGAACTCGCTCTCCACCACCTCCTCATAGAGCGCCTCGCCCATGCCGTGCAGGCACTGGAACTCGTAGTCGCCGAACCGGAAATCCGGGCCGGCCATCGCGACGATCGAGGCGAGCGTGCGCGCGTTGTGGGTGGCGAATTGCGGGAAGATCCGGTCGCGGGCGGCCAGCATCGTTCGGGCGCAGGCGAGGTAGGACACGTCCGTGTGGAGCTTGCGGGTGAAGACCGGGAAATCGTCGAGCCCATCCACCTGGGCGCGCTTGATCTCGGCGTCCCAGTAGGCGCCCTTGACGAGGCGGACCATGATCCGCCGCCGGCCGCGTGCCGCGAGGTCGATCAGGGCGTCCAGAACCGCCGGGGCGCGCTTGCCGTAGGCCTGGACCACGAAGCCGAGGCCGTCCCAGCCGGCAAGGTCGGGATCGAGGGCGAGGCCCTCGAGGATGTCGAGGGAGAGATCGAGCCGGTCGGCCTCCTCGGCGTCGATGTTGAGGCCGATATCGTGGCTGCGGGCCGCGCGGGCGAGGCCCTGCACCCGCGGCAGCAACTCGGCCATCACCCGGCCGCGTTGCACCCGGGCATAGCGCGGGTGGAGCGCCGAGAGCTTGATCGAGATGCCGGGCCCGGCATAGGGCCCGCGCCCGGCCGCCGCCCGGCCGATGGCCGCGATGGCGCCAGCGTAGTCGCGCTCGTAGCGCGCGGCGTCGGCAGCGGTCAGCGCCGCCTCGCCGAGCATGTCGTAGGAATAGGAGAAGCCGCGCGCCTCCATGGCGCGGGCCCGGTCCAGCGCCTCGCCGATGTCGCGCCCGGTGACGAACTGGCCGCCCAGCATCCGCATGGCGAGATCGACGCCGCGGCGGATCACCGGCTCGCCGAGTCGGCGGACGAGGCCCGAAAGTGCCGCCGACAGGCCGGATTCGTCATGCGGCGCGACGAGGTGCCCGGTGACGACGAGGCCCCAGGTCGCGGCCCCGGCAAACAGGCCGTGAGCGTGGCCGAGATGGGCGCTCCAATCGCCCGTGCCGATCTTGTCGCGGATCAGTGCGTCGCGGGTGGGCTCGTCGGGGATGCGCAGCAACGCCTCGGCGAGGCACATCAGCGCCACGCCCTCGGCGCTTGAGAGGGCGAATTCCTGCATCACCTGCGCCACCGGGCCGCGGGTGCCCTTGGCGCGCAGGGCGCCGACGAGGCGGCGGGCCAGGGGGGCGGCGACCGCCTCCTCGCGCGGGGTCGGTGCGGCCTGTTCGAGGAGCGGGCTCAGGCATTCGGGCTCGGGCCGGCGGGTCGCGGCGCGGATCCGCTCGCGCAAGGGGCCACCCGGGGAAGCGGGGTCGGCGAAGGTTGCGAAGGGGCGGGGGAGGGCCTCGCGCAGATCGGCGCTCTCGCTCATCGTGCCGCGCCCCCCGGGGCCATCACCTGTCCCGGAGTGTAGACGCAACCGGCACGCCGCACGATGCCCCGGGGCGCCGCAGGCCTATCCCGCCGCGCCGGTCGGGTGCGGGATGCCGAGATCGTGTCCCGCATCCTCCGGCTCGAAGCTCCAGGCGGGCTCCTCGTCGGACTGCTCGATCAGCGTCGCGAGGCTGAGCCCGTGCGTGAGGACCAGCTGCTCCGCGCGCGCGCCATCGCGGGCGCAGAGGGCGTCGATGATCGCGGCGTGCTCGCGCGTGGAGCGCTCGGCGCGCCCGTCCTGGCGCAGGGCCAGGTTCCGGATACCGCGCACGTGCATGAGCAGGTTCTCGGCGAGGCCCGAGATCACCGGGCAGTCCCCGAGGGCGATGATCGTCTGGTGGAAGCGGATATTGGCGTCCGCATAGGCCGTCGCGCCCGGCGGCGGCGCCTCGCCGTAGAAGTCCGGGAAGGCGCTGCGCAGCCCGGCGAGCTGGGCGTCGGTCGCCCGGCTACAGGCGGGGCGCGCCGCCATGCCTTCCAGAGCGGTCCAGGCATGGACGATGTCGACGATCTCGTCCCGCGTGCGCCGCACCACGTAGACGCCGCGCCGGGCCTCGCAGCGGACGAAGCCTTCCTGCTCCAGCACCATCAGCGCCTCGCGCACCGGGGTGCGGCTGACGCCGAGGTCGCGCGAGAGGCGGCGGGCATCGAGGCGCACCGTCTCGGGGCTGGCATAGATGTCGAGCCCCGCCAGGGCATCCTTGATGGCGCGGTAGGCGAGGGTGCTGAGCGAGGCGCCCGCAGAGAGGGGCGCCAGGGAGATCTCGTCGTCCTCCGCCATCGCTCGTCCACCTCCCGCCGGGTGTGCGAGGCAAACTGGTATACGGAATTCCAAAAGTCAACGCTGGGCGTTGTCGTCCACGAGCGCGCGGATCTTGAGCTGGTCGATCGCCCAGAGCCAGCTTCCGTCCGGCTGCCGCCGGGCGAGCTCGACCGAGATGACGCCGTTGGGCAGGCGCGCCGAGGTCAGCGCCACGTCTCCGTTGACGATCGGCTCCGGCGTGTCGGGGAGGGGAAAGTCCGACTTGCGCGCCAGCAGGTCCGTGTAGAAGCGGCGGATCTCCGCGTGCCCGGTGGCGACAACCCGGCCCGCCGCGACCACGGCTCCGGGCTCGTAGAGGGCGACCAGCCCGTCCGCGTCGCCGGCATTGGCGCGCGCGTTGAACAGGCGGGCGAGGTCGCCCGGCTCGCGCGCGGTCTCGTTCGCATCCGTTATGATGGGGTCCGTCATGGCGCGTCCTCCGTTGGGCTCGCGACGGCGTGGCTCTCGCTGAGGAGCCGTCCGGCGCTGTCCGAGACGGTGACGGCGACCGGGATGCCGGCCTTCACGCTCTCGGACACGGTGCAGAAGTTCTGGAACTGCGCGAGCACCCGGTCGATCCGGTCGAGGCTCGCGGCCTCGGCGCCCAAGGCGATCTCGACGGTGATGCCCGTCATCCGCAGGCGACCCGCCGCGTTGCGCTCGACCTGGGCGCGGGCCTGCGCGGCGATGCCTATCGCCCGTTGTCGATACTTCGCCAGGGCGAAGACGAGGCTGGCGCAGAGGCAGTTCGCGACCGCGGCCGTCAGCAACTGCTCGGGGAAGGGCCCGGCGCCGGTGCCGATCGGCTCGGCCTCGTCCACCGCGAGAGCGGGGAGGGCGCCGCCGAAATCCACCTCGAAGCGGTAATCGGCGATATGCCGCAGCGTGACGATCGCGTCCTGGCTCATGCTGCCCGCGTCCCCATCGGCTTCGCTCCGCATCGGGAGCGCCGTCAGACAAGTCCGCAGGCGGCGATCCGATCCGCGGCCGATCCGGCACGGCGCCGCCTTGGGCCTGCGAGTCGATCAGACGGCGTGTTCTGTAACTCGGCCCCCGACCCGGGACTTGACCTGTCCATCGCATTTGGCATACCACATACCATTATGAAAGGTCAGGCGATTCCGCCGCGGACCGTGAGAGAGACCGGTTCGAGCCGGTCGCGCGAGGGGAGGCGTCGCATGCTGTGACGAGAGCCGTTCCCGAAGCCGGGCGAGAGCGCCCGCGCTGACCTTACGACGAGGATGATCGGGGCGGCCCCGTCGGGCGCCCCGGGGGTGTCCGAAGGACCTGCGGTGCAGGCCGGCGGATCGCCTGTGTCGAGTGAAGGAGCGACCGCCATGAGCGTGGACGCGTTGAGCCGAGACATCGATTTCGCCGCGATCGTCGCCGCCTCCGGTGACGCCGTCGTGGTGTCCGATCCGGACGGCACGATCACGGTCTGGAGCCCGGCCGCCGAGCGCATCTTCGGCTTCTCCGAGGCCGAGGCGCTGGGCCAGACCCTCGACCTGATCACGCCGGAGCGGCACCGCCGCCGGCACTGGCAGGGCTATGCCGAGACCATGCGCACGGGCGTCACCCGCTACGGCGCCGAGGTGCTGCGGGTTCCCGCGCTTCACAAGGAGGGGCGGCCCCTCTCCATCGCCTTCACGGTCGGCCTCGTCCGCGACGGGGCCGGCGCGATCAGCGGGATCGTGGCGGTGATCCGCGACGACACCGCCCGCTGGGACGAGGACCGCCGGCTGCGTCGCCGGCTGGCGGAACTCGAAGCCGAGGTCGCCGCGCCGGCCTGAGCGCCGACGCGGCACACGAGACGGATTCGCGGGAGCCGGCCACGCAACCGGTCGCCGAGGACGCGAAGACGCTGCGGGCCCGGCCTCGGTCAGGCCCGCTCAACAGGCCGGTAAGGCCGGATCGGAAAACCCAAGCTCGACGACACGTCAGTCGCATACGCTGCCGATTAGGGAGAACACGCAAGATGAGCAAGCCGCTCGAGGGGATCAAGATCATCGACTTCACCCACGTCCAGGCCGGTCCCGCCTGCACGCAGCTGCTGGCCTGGTTCGGCGCCGACGTGATCAAGGTCGAGCGTCCCGGCGCCGGTGACGTCACCCGCACCCAGCTCCGCCACGTGGACGATGCCGACGCGCTCTACTTCACGATGCTGAACTCCAACAAGCGCTCGCTCACGCTGGACACCAAGACGCCGGCCGGCAAGGAAGTGCTGGAGAAGCTGATCCGCGAATCCGACGTGATGGTCGAGAATTTCGGCCCCGGCGCGCTCGATCGCATGGGCTTCTCCTGGGCCCGCATCCAGGAGCTCAACTCCGGCATGATCCTCGCCTCGGTGAAGGGCTTCTCGGACGGCCACCACTACGAGGACCTGAAGGTCTACGAGAACGTCGCCCAGTGCGCCGGCGGCGCCGCCTCCACCACGGGCTTCTGGGACGGCCCGCCCACCGTGTCGGCCGCCGCGCTCGGCGATTCGAACACCGGCATGCACCTCGCCATCGGCATCCTCACGGCGCTGCACCAGAAGTCCAAGACCGGCAAGGGCCAGAAGGTCGCCGTGTCGATGCAGGATTCGGTGATCAACCTCTGCCGCGTGAAGCTGCGCGATCAGCAGCGCCTCGACGCGCTGGGCTACCTCGAGGAGTACCCCCAGTACCCGCACGGGACCTTCTCGGACGTGGTGCCGCGCGGCGGCAACGCGGGCGGCGGCGGCCAGCCGGGCTGGGTGCTGAAGTGCAAGGGCTGGCAGTCGGACCCGAACGCCTACATCTACTTCACGATCCAGGGCCATGCCTGGGCCCCGATCTGCAAGGCGCTCGGCAAGCCCGAGTGGATCGACGATCCGGCCTACAACACCGCCCGCGCCCGCCAGGACAAGATCTTCGAGATCTTCGCCTTCATCGAGGATTGGCTGGCCGACAAGACCAAGTTCGAGGCCGTCGACATCCTGCGCAAGTTCGACATCCCCTGCGCGCCGGTCCTGTCGATGAAGGAGATCGCCGACGATCCGTCGCTGCGCGCCAGCGGCACGATCGTCGAGGTGCCCCACCCGAAGCTCGGCTCGTACCTGACGGTCGGCAGCCCGATCAAGTTCTCCGACATGGAGGTCGAGGTGAAGGCCTCGCCGCTGCTCGGCGAGCACACGGACCAGGTGCTGCAGGATCTCGGCTACACGGCCGACCAGATCAAGGAACTGCACGCGGCCCGCGCGGTCTGATCCGCACAGGCTCAGGCGCCAGCGTCAAGACGAAACGGCGGCGCGTCCCTCGCGGGGCGCGCCGCCTTCCTTTTGGGCGGGCCGTCCCGGCATCCCGGGCGGCCCGGTCGCTCCGAGCCTGTTCGACCGATCCGGATCGGTCATTCCTGCCCGCGTTCTCATCCCGAGGTGCTGTCGCAGAACGGGGCGACCTCGAAGGAGGGTTCCTGCGAGTTTTGGCTCAGGTCTTCATCTCGGGGTCGGAGCGCACTGGGCACGAGGCCCGAGATCGGGTCGGAGACGACGACCTGCGAGGCTGGTCCTGAGGAACGTGTTGCCGGCGGAGGTGGCGGGCAAGAGCGGCAACCGACGGCCCGCCGCCACCCAAGGCCCACAATTTCAATTTAAAAGTGAAATCACGGTTGTATCAAATGCAACCAACATTCTTCCATTCGTAGACTGCGGGACCGATCATTCTGCAGGTGCTGAGAGGATGATGGCGGGAGCGGCGATCCGCGTCCGACCGATGTCAGCACCTTGCAGGACCGGAGTTTGTGCTCATGCTGAGCCGCGTCACCACCTCGCTGTTCCTTCGCTTCATGCAGTCGCGGGCCTGCGGCGGCGCTGTGCGTGCGATCACCCGCCTGACCGTGCAGGATCGCCTGCCCGGTCGCAGCACCGTCCGCAGCCCGTCAGGCGTGCGGCCCTGATCCGGTACGCGGCTGAGCCGGAGCCGCTCAGGCGGCCCGAGCGAGATCACCCTCGATGGTTGCCAAGGCCCGCTCCAGGGCCGCGAAACAGGTCGGATCAAAGGCCGTGCCGAGGTCGGCGCGCATGATGCCGAGAGCCTTGTCGAGCGGCATCGCCGCTCGGTAGGGCCGGTCGGCGGTCAGCGCATCGAAAACGTCGGCCACCGACACGATACGGGTTTCCCGCGCAATCGCATCGCCTTCCAGCCCCCGCGGGTACCCCTTGCCGTCGAGGCGCTCATGATGATCGCCGCCGATGCGGGCCATCTCGCGGAAGGCCGCCACGCGGGTCAGGATGGTCTCGGACAGCGAGGCGTGGTTGCGCATGTCGCGCCATTCCGCATCGTCGAGCTTGCCGTTCTTGTCGAGGATCGTGTTCGATACCCCGAGCTTGCCGACATCGTGCAGGAGCGCCGCCCGCTTCAGCCAGCGGCGGCGCTCCGGTGAATAGCCGAGCTCGGCGGCGATCATGTCGGCGTAGACCGCGACCCGCTCCGAGTGGCCGGAGGTGAAGGGGCTCTTGGCGTCGATGATCTGAGCGAAGGCTCGGGCGATGTCGTCGAGGTAATCCTCATCCACGATGATCGGGCTGGCCGGCGCCAGCGCGAACACGGCCGCCTCGACCTCCGCGGACGCGAGCGTCTCCCAGAAGGCAGGATTGGCTGCGACCGCCTCGAAGCAAGCGACGATGTGCGGATCGAACCATGTGCCGGAGCGCGCCCGAACCTCAGCCAGGGCGGCTGCGGGGCCGGCTGCGGTATGGAACACATCCACCACTTGGGCGAGCAGGGCCACACGCGCATAGAGGGGGATCGCAGGGCCGGTCAGACGGTCGGGCCGTCCGCTGCCGTTCCAGTGTTCATCCAGCGCGTGGATCGCCTGGCAGACGCTTGCGGGGAAACGAAGCTGCCGCGCGATCTCGGCTCCGCGTTGGCAGCGGGTTTGGATGAGGTCGTCGACGATCGTCCCACCGTTCTGCAGGATGTTGAGCACGGCCCGGAACCGTTCGGCCAAGCCTGCCTTGAGGCCCGTGTGCGAGAAGACGAACCCAAGCACTTTGGGAAGGCTGTCGCTGACAGTCTTGAAGTCACGCTTGAAGCTGAGATCGTCCGATAAATAAAGTTCACAGATGCGGGCGGCGTTGCTGGAGCAGCCCAGATCCTTCAGCATGACCGTATGATAGAGTTCCCAAAGCTGGGCTTCCGGCAGGCCCAGCTGTTGGCCGATATGGGTGCCGATCCAAGTTGCACGGACGCAATGGCCAGCGGGCTGACCCTCCGTGAGATCGAGGGCGTGGCTCAAGGCGCCGAGGATCTCTGACAGCTGCACCGTCTCGGTTTCAGCCTCACCACCTGCCACGATCCGCATCGTTCCAGCTCAATCCATTGTCTTGTAGCCGAGACAAGTATCAACGGAAGTTGACGAAACCGTTGCTGGCTGGTCGAAACGAGCGCCGAAAGACCGGTGAGCCGCCCTGCGCGTGTCCGATCTCCGGACACGTGATCCAAGAGCCGGATCGTCGCGCATCCACCCAACCCGGCCGTCGGAAGGCCTCATCACGAGCGTGACGGCGGAGCGTCCCTGGGTCCGCAACGCCGTCCAGAGCCACCCCCTGGCCGCCAGGGTGCCGAGATTCAGCCTTGTGCTTCACCGTCGGGACGAGGGGGCACATTTCCGTTGTCCATGAATCAATCAGACCACGGATCAGAAGACCTCATCCGATCATTCGCCCTGAGAGCCTGTTTGAGCGGGATCGACGGATCGTCATGCAGAGACTTGGCTCATCCCGCCCATCCACCTCATCCTGAGATGCGAGGAGGGGATACGCGTGATCAACACCGCTCGACCTCAAACAGGCTCTTAGAGCGCTCTTAAGCCGAAGTGGATGCCGGTTCGGCGCCAGAGAGCGCGTCACAACAAAGGTTGAGAGCCGTTCCCGGTCGCAACGCGATCGGGAACGGCTCTAAAGACGCGTGGCTGCGGCACTTCCTGCAGTCTCGAGCATTGACCGCGCACCCCCCGTTCCCTCCGTGAGGCGCGAGGCCTATGCCTGCCGTTCCAGCTTGGCTGATGCGCCGCGAGACGCTGCTGCTGGCAGCCATCCTCGCGATCTGTGCCAGTGGCGGCATCGCCTGGTACCTGCTGCAAGCGACCGTGCTCACGATCGCCGTCGCTCCGCGCGACGGCACCGAGCCGGAGCTGATCAAGGCCTATGCCGATGCTCTCGATGCGGGGCACGAGACGGTCCGCTTGAAGATCCTGTCGTTCGACGACGTGCGCGAGAGCGCCGCCGCCCTCCAGGACGGGCGCGCCGACCTTGCGGTGGTCCGGCCGGATGTTCTTCTGCCGACGAACGGGCTGACGCTCGCCATCCTGCGCGATCAGGCGATGGTCATTGCCTCACCGGCCCAGGCCGGCATCAAGAGCTTCCCCAAGCTCGCCGGCAGGCGGCTCGGCATCGCCGCACACCGGGATGCGGACGTCTCGCTCCTGAAGAACATCCTCGGCTACCATGGCTTGGCGCTGGACACCGAGCCGGCAGGCGGCCCGGTGCGCGAGGGGTCCGTGCATCTCGTCCGGGTCGATCAGGATGCCGTCGCAGCGGCCTTCAAGGACAAGCGGATCGATGCCTTCGTCAGCATCATCGCGCCTTCGGCGCCGAAAGCGCTGGGGCTGGTCGGCGCCGTGCGCTCGGCCTCCCGCACCGGTAAGGTCGAGTTCGTGGCGGTCGAGGACGATGGCGCCATCATCGAGCGCTTCCCGCGGCTCCAGGCCGTGACCATCCCGGGCGGCCTGTTCGCCGGCGATCCCAAGCTGCCCGCCGACGACGTGAAGACCGTGGGGGCCTCCTATCGGCTGATGGCGCGTGCCTCCCTCAGCCGGGTCGTGGCAGCCGATGTCACGCAACAGCTGTTCGAGAAGCGCACTGCGGCCGCCGAGAAGACGGATGCCGCCGAGTACGTCCAGGCGCCGGCCTACGACACGACCGCCGCGGCGACGAGCGCGCGCGTCCCGATCCATCCCGGTGCCATCGACTACTATGAGCGCGAGCAGCACGGTTTCGTCGATCGCTACGGCGACACCCTCTATCTCCTCGGTGCCCTGGCCGGCGGCCTGTTCTCGGCGCTCGCCTGGCTGCGACAGCGCTTGTCCAGCCTGCGCCGCGAGCGGATCGACGAAATCATCGATCGATTGCTGGAGGTCACCGACCAGGCACGCGCGCTGACCGATCCGGCCGCCATCGAGGCGCTCAACGTCGAGGTCGACCGGCTTGCTACGGAGGTCGTGCGCTACGCGCGAGCGCGTGACCCGGACGAGCGGACGATGGCCGCCGCGTCAATTGCCATCGATACGGCGAAGGCAACGATCGCCGATTGCCGGTCCCTTGCAGTCCCCGCGAAAGACCAGGGTCCGCTTCGGACCCTCAGACCCCTTCGCCTGCATGGGCCGGACACGTGAACGAGCGGCATCGACCGCTCTGCCGGCACCCGGACCTTCCGAGGGCCCGCAGAACGCCGGAGGCGGAGTCCGATACGCTCAAGCCGAGCGGGCTTTGAGCCTCGGAGGAGATCGGCGCGGGGCGGGCTGCGCGTCCGCCGGATGACGCGATCTGTCTCGCGCAAACAGGCTCACTCGGCTGCGGCCTCGACGGAGCCCGGCGCGGCCTCGTCCAGGAAGAACGAGACGGCGCGGGAAACCACGTCCGGGTTCCAGGCATGGGGCCCGTCATACTCGACATAGGTCAGGTCGTAGCCGGCCTCCCGCAGCTTGCGCGCGTGGACCCGGGCGCTGCGGTCGATCGGGATCTGTTCGTCCTGGCGACCGTGCGACAGGAACAGGCGCGGGGCGCCCGCCTGCATCTGCACCGTGAGGAAGCCCGCCGACGAGATGATCACGTGGCTCGCGAGGTCGCCGTTGGTCAGGCCCATCGACAGGGCGTAGCTGCCGCCATCCGAATGGCCCGCGAAGGCGAGGCGGCGCGGGTCGATCAGGACATGCGCGGAGACGCGGGCCAGCGCCTGGTCGAGGCGCTCCCGGTCCGGGCCGTTGCCCGCGATCACGAGGTCCCAGGTCGGGAACAGCGATTGCGGCGCGAGGAGCAGGAAGCCGCGGGCCTGCGCGTGGGCCTCGAGCATCGGCAGGATGCGCTCGGCGCTGCCGCCGCCGCCGTGGAAGAGCACGACCAGGGGCGTGGGCCGGCTCGCGTCGATCCCCTCCGGCACCACGAGCACGGCGTCGCGCTCGGCGAACAGGCCGAGGGGCTGCCGGCCCGGCGGCAGCGGCGCCCGGTCGGGCAGGCGGGGGCGGAAGCTCAGGCGGCCCGCCAGGGCGGGATCGAGCTGAAGACCATCGAGCATCGGGAAACCTCCGGGCCGAAACGCGAAGCGCCGCGGCCGGTGACGGCCGCGGCGCTCGAGATCGCATCAGGATGTCAGGCGCATCAGGCCTTCTTCTTGAGCTGGCTCTGCGGGTTGAGGCTGCCGATATTGCCGCTCTCGCTGCCGGCCTCGGGGTCGATCACGGCGTTGATTAGGGTCGGACGGCCCGAATCCATCGCTTCGTCGACGGCGCGCTTGAGCTCGTCCGGCGTGGTGGCGTTCACGCCGACGCCGCCGAAGGCCTCCATCATCCGGTCGTAGCGCGAGTCCTTCACGAAGACCGTGGTGCCTGGGTCGCGCCCGGTCGGGTCGGTGTCGGTGCCGCGGTAGATGCCGTTGTTGTTGAAGACCACGATGCAGACCGGCAGCTCGTACCGGCAGATCGTCTCGACCTCCATGCCGGAGAAGCCGAAGGCCGAGTCGCCCTCGACCGCGAGCACCGGCTTGCCGGTCTCGATGGCGGCGGCGATGGCGAAGCCCATGCCGATGCCCATCACGCCCCAGGTGCCGACGTCCAGGCGCTTGCGCGGCTGGTACATGTCGATGACGCCGCGGGCGAGGTCGAGGGTGTTGGCGCCCTCGTTGACGAGGATGGCGTCGGGCCGCTCCTTGATGACCGTCTTCAGGGCGCCGAGCGCGCCGTGGAAGTCCATCGGCGCCACGTTGCGGCGGAGCTTCTGCTCCATCTTGGCGACGTTGGCCTCCTTCTTGGCCTTGAGCGTGTCGAGCCAGGCGGCCGGGGGCTTCTGCCAGTCCTTGCCCATCCCGTCGAGGAGGGCCTGCACGCAGGAGCCGATATCGCCGACGACGGGGGCGACGATCTCGACGTTCGAATCCATCTCCTTCGGCTCGATGTCGATCTGGATGAACTTCTTCGAGCCGGGCGCGCCCCAGGTCTTGCCCTTGCCGTGCGACAGGAGCCAGTTCAGCCGCGCCCCGACGAGCAGCACGACATCCGAATCCTTGAGTGCCGTCGACCGGGCGGCGCCGGCCGACAGCGGATGGGTGTCGGGCAGCAAGCCCTTGGCCATGCTCATCGGCACGTAGGGAATCCCGCTCCGCTCGACCAGCGCCCGCACCCCCTCATCCGCCTGGGCATAGGCGGCGCCCTTCCCCAGCACGATCAGCGGACGCTGCGCGCCCTTCAGCACGTCGAGCGCGCGCTGGATCGCCTCTTCGCCCGGGCGTTGGGCCGGGGCCGGATCGATGACCTTCACGAGCGATTTTTCGCCGGCCTCGGCCTCCATCACCTGCGAGAACAGCTTGGCTGGCAGGTCGAGATAGACGCCGCCCGGACGGCCCGAGACCGCAGCGCGGATGGCGCGGGCCACGCCGATGCCGATGTCACAGGCGTGCAGAACGCGGAAGGCGGCCTTGCAGAGCGGCTTGGCGATGGCGAGCTGGTCCATTTCCTCGTAATCGCCCTGCTGCAGGTCGACGATCTCGCGCTCGGACGAGCCCGAGATCAGGATCATCGGGAAGCAGTTCGTGGTCGCGTTGGCCAAAGCGGTCAGGCCGTTGAGGAAGCCGGGGGCCGAGACCGTGAGGCAGATGCCGGGCTTTTTGGTGAGGAAGCCCGCGATCGCCGCAGCGTTACCGGCGTTCTGCTCGTGGCGAAAGGACACGACGCGCATGCCGCGAGCCTGGGCGAGGCGGCCGAGATCGGTGATCGGGATGCCCGGCACGCCGTAGATCGTCTCGATGCCATTGAGCTTCAGCGCGTCGATGACGAGGTTGAAGCCGTCGGTGAGCTCGGGCTCGGCCGCGACCGGTCCCTCGGCATGCGACTGGCGCAGCTCCTCCGTGATCGTCTCGACGGTGCTCGCTGCGAGATCGGCGGTGGTGCGGTCGTTGGCGGTGCGGTCCATGGCGCGTCCTTCCAGGTCTTGTCTCTCGATCTTGTCGTTCGGCCGCCCGTACCGGGCGGTGCCTCGAATGCTGGCGGCGGTGCCTCGCGGGCATCGCGAGAGCGTTGGGTCCGTCAGAGAGTGCGGGCGAGCTCCATCCGTGCCTGAGCAGGCATAATGAATGCCGTCGCACTCCCGAGGGCTGACATCGCTCGCCGAATGAAATGCTCGGCCGCAGTTGCGAGAAGGCGGGATGCTGCAAGTCTGGGCTTTGGCCGCCTTCCAGCGCCCGTCGCTCGCTTGTAATCCAGCATCCCATTCCTCCCGGTGTACGGATCCTTTCGGCCCGCACTGTCGAGCTTCGGGCGGAAGTCAGCGGCACTCCGTGCTCAACTGTGCGCGGAGCCGAAGTCTGCTATCCTATGTCCTGCTCGACTTCTTGGTCGACGGTATACCAGATGCAACCTTGCGCAGATTCGCTGAGGGGTGTCAATCAATCCGGCACGAAATTGCAGCCGGGTTGTCACTCGTTTCTCTCGCGCTACGGGGGCAGGCACTTTGCTGCCGGGATCCGAGGGCATTGCAGTTCGGGCGCGGTGGATGGCCACTTTCGCGCCATCCGGGCGTTGGGGGAAATGCGATCAAAGACATGCTTGGCCGGGCGCGGCACCCCGGCCACATGGACGGAGGGTCAGGCATGGCGACGGACCACCAGCAGACCGCGGCGGACCATGCCGACAAAACGTCAGCTGAGCGGCTGGAGCGCACCAACGCTCTGCTTGCTGCCTGGGCTGCCTGTTCGGCCGCGGAGAGTGGGCCGTTGATCGAGCAACTAGAGGCCCTTGGCTACGCAGTGCGTGGCAAGTCCCGCGAGGAGGTTGAGGCTGTGCTCAGGTCACCCCCGACGCGCGGATAAGCGGCGCCGCGCATTCGCGGAGTCTTCGCCGGACGCAGCCATTCCACACTAAGCGGCCAAGCCTGTTCGGGCCCGCCGCGGAGGTTGGTGCATGCACCTCGACCCGGACATCTATGAGGGCCTGTGCCGGACGGCCGCAACAGTCTCCTCCGACCTACACGCGGTCTTCCGGGATATCGGGCCGATTGTCGTGCCACCGCCGAGTCATGCGAGTGTCGCCGACCGACTGTTCGTGGAGGTGGTGAACCAGCAACTCTCGATCCGCGCTGCCCTTTCGATTTGGGGGCGGATCGAGGCCGCTGCCGCGCGTCGCGGCGAGCCCGTCCGGAATCTGTTCGCCGATGCTGAACGCCAAGAGGCCGCCGCGCTGCTGCGCGCCTGTGGTGTCTCTGGCAACAAGGTGCGGGCGCTGCAGGCGATCCATGCGGCCGACGTCGCGGGCCTGCTCGGCCCCGATCTGGCTGCCCTCCCGCATTCGGAGCGCGCGCGTCGTCTCTGTCGAATCCGTGGGGTCGGGCCGTGGACCGCCGACATGATCGGAATCTTCCATTTCCTCGATCCCGACATCTGGCCTGTCGGCGATGTTGCCGCAGTCGGTACGCTGCGTCGCCTCGCCGGCTGCACCGATACCATGCCCGTGGCGGCAGCCTTCGTTCCCTATCGGTCGTTGCTTGCCCGCTACCTGTGGCGCAGCCGCGACGCTGCGGCGACCTCTCTGGTGGCGGCCTGAAGGATGTGCGGGAAAGGTCGGAAACCGGATCGCCTACGAGACATTAACACTTGACGAACGATGCGTGCCGCATCATGCGCTAGTCGTCCGTCAGGGTGCTGCGTCCGCGCGCCGAACCCTGCGGTCTCACTGGAACCACGAACCCTATGCCCGACGACAGTAGTCGATCGACCATGCCGCCTATGGCCGCGCGAGCGGGCCGCGCCTGATCGTCGGATCGGCTCGCCCCGCGACCGGCCTTGGCGGCTGGTCGCAAACGAGGTGAGCCATGTTTGTTCTCAACGGAGCCTCTCGGCGTGCCGCGCGCGGTGCCCGCCGTGATCACAGCGTGATCGTTATCGCCTTCATGATGGCTCTGGTCTTCGTGCCGGTGCTCGGCATGCATGCGGCCGTCTCCACCGGCAGCGACGCCGCCTTGTCTGCCGTGGCCGAGGGCATGGCGCAGGTCGCCAAGCGCTTCGAGCGACAGCCGGGCTGACTTCGCCCTCGTGAGGTGGCTGGCTGTTCCGCGCCCGAGCCTATGATGGCAGGGCTGCAAACTCGATCCAACGCGGATAGCGGTTCGGACGATCGCCGCATCAGCCAATGAGCGGAAGGTCGGCTTCGCAAGCGATCCGCCTTCCGCCTCAAACAAATCCTTGCAAGCGTTGTGACGGCTCAGTGCTCCGTGCCCGGCATATTCTGGCGCGGAGCCTCCCCATGATCGTGGATGAAACTGGATCGCCTTGGGTCGCCTTTCTGCTGCGCGACCCGGATCCGCATCACGAGGGCTACGGCCACGGCGATGACGAGGGTCATCAGGGCTAGAGCAATGATGAGTTGGCCGTTGTCCGACATGAGCGTCTCCTCGTAATTGAACTACCGAGTCAACAAACCTCAGCTCCGCGAAGTTCTAGGGAATCGACGTCACCTTCGGTTGATCCGCGCCATGTGTCCCACGGGATCAACTCGAGTTTCGGGCCAGCGGAAAGCTTGGCGGCGTGCCTTCGCCAGGACCCATGGCGCGGGTGGGCTTAAGCCAAGCAATCAGATCTCACTCGGCTCCGTACGCCATCAGTACTCGGCTTCGAACCGACGGCAGATTCGGACTTAGAGCCGTAGCGGTGCGGTCCGCGGCCCATTGGGCATGGGCATGCACGCGGAAGCTGCGGCTACTAAGAATGCGTACGCGCGTCTCGCGTGGACAGAGGTGTGATTGTCGTTCTCGGAACGATATTCAGATCTATCTATGATGGATGTTATGTGCCCGAGATGTCCTGGGAAGATCTTGGTGGGCGCACTAGGGTTCGAACCTAGGACCCGCTGATTAAGAGTCAGCTGCTCTACCAACTGAGCTATGCGCCCGACCGCCTTTCGGCGATCTCTCGTGGCGGCCACCAAGTTCCGCCGTCGAGGTGAGGCCTGATAGCAAGCGATCCGGGGGCTGTCCACCCCCAGATCGCAGGTTTTCTCAAGCGGTGGCGGGATCCTGTGCATGCAGGCGGCGAGCCGACGCCGCGAGCTTGTTCAGCGCCGAAAGATAGGCCTTTGCGGAGGCCACCAGCGTGTCCGGATCGGCGCCGCGCGCCGTGACACCGCGCTCGCCATCCTTCAACCGCACCGAGACCTCGGCCTGCGCATCCGTGCCCTCGGTCACCGCGTGGACCTGATAGAGTTCCAGCACCGCCTCATGGGGCACGAGTGCGTGGATCGCGTTGAACACTGCGTCGACCGGCCCGTTGCCGTCGGCCTCCTCGGTCAGCGTGCGGCCGTCCATGGCGAGCTTCAGCGTCGCGCGCTGCGGCCCGTGCGTCCCGGCGATCACGGAGAGCGAGACTAGGCGGATGCGGTCGTGGGCCGTGGCAAGGTTCTCATCGACCAGAGCCTCGATATCCTCATCGTAGACATGCTTCTTCCGGTCGGCGAGTGCCTTGAAGCGCTCGAATACATCCTGGAATTGGTTGTCAGAAAGGTGCAGGCCGAGCTCGCCAAGCTTCGAGCGGAAGGCCGCGCGACCCGAATGCTTGCCCATGACCAGGGAGGTCTTGGTCAATCCCACGGAGGCCGGGGTCATGATCTCGTAGGTCTCGGCATGCTTCAGCATGCCATCCTGATGGATGCCGCTCTCGTGCGCGAAGGCATTGCGGCCGACGATCGCCTTGTTGAATTGCACGGGGAAGTTCGTGGCGTGGCTCACGAGCTTCGAGGCGCGGGTCAGCATTGTGCTCTCGATGCCGGTCTCGTAGGGGAGAGCGTCGGCGCGGGTGCGGATCGCCATCACGATCTCCTCCAGCGCCGCGTTCCCGGCCCGCTCGCCGATGCCGTTGACGGTGCACTCCACCTGCCGCGCTCCGCCCTCGATGCCCGCCAGCGAGTTGGCGATCGCCAAGCCCAGGTCGTTGTGACAGTGGACGGAGAAGATCGCTTTGTCGGAATTCGGCACGCGCTCGCGCACGGCCTCGAACATGGCGCGGTACTCGGTGGGCGTCGCATAGCCCACCGTGTCGGGCAGGTTGATCGTGGTGGCGCCGGCCTTGATCGCCGCCTCGACGCAGCGGCACAGGTAGTCGATTCCGGTGCGGGTCGCGTCCATAGCCGACCATTCCACGTCCTCGACAAGGTCGCGGGCCTGGGCCACCGTCCTGAGGATGATCTCGACAACTTCGTCCTCGCTCTTGCGCATCTGGTAGGCGAGGTGGATCGGCGAGGTCGAGACGAAGGTGTGGATGCGGCCCCGCTGCGCATGGCGCACGGCCTCACCCGCCCGCGCGATGTCGGCAGGGATGGCGCGGGCTAGACCCGCGATCACCGCGCGCTTGGAGCGCCGCGCGATCTCGGAAACCGCCTCGAAATCGCCGATCGAGGCAATCGGGAAGCCGGCTTCGATGATGTCGACGCCCATCGTGTCGAGGAGTTCGGCCACCGCCAGCTTCTCGTCGAGCGTCATGGTCGCGCCGGGGCATTGCTCGCCGTCGCGCAGAGTGGTGTCGAAGATCAGCACGCGATCGCGAGCCGAGGCGGGAGAAGTTGTGCTCATAAGATAACCCTGTCGCGAGAGGCCCGGCGCAGCCTGCGGCCGTGGCGACTCTGGAAATGACGATGATGACGATTCGCGACCCCCTGAGAGCCCAGGCGCGCGCCCGGACGGCCCTCAGGGGCGGGTAAGCGGAAGGCCGAGAAGGAGCGCGCGCGACCGTGCGGCCGCGAAGGCGGCGCTCTTGGTCACAGACGCTGAGCCGGCTCTGGCCAAGGCTCGTCACTCCGGGCGGGGCGCGGACCGGTTGCCGGCCCGCATGTCATCAGCGGGGCTACCTATCCCCCCGGCCTGCAAAACACAAGCGAACCCTCCAGCCGTAGGCGCGCACAGGCGAGGGGAACGGTTGGTGCGGCCATGCCGGCCGGGGCTGTGCACAACATGCGTCAACCGTGGAAAACCACCGAGCCGGAACAAACATGTGTAACGAACGCGTTATGCTTTCGGTAACCTAACAAACGTTGAGAACAAAGGCCCGTCAGTGGCACGCTGCGCGTGTCCGGGGCTTGTCTTGGGAAAATTTGCATGCGTCCCTTGCCGACGCCACAGCTTCGTGCGCGCAACGCGCGGCGAAGAATACATGCCGGTATCGCTGCAACAGCGGCTCCGCTGCGTGCCACGCCTGCGTTGCTACATCCGCAGGTCTTGCCGGACATCGCCCCACCGCGCGTGCTCGGCCCTGACGAAGTCCGTCTGCAGACCGAAGTTGTCGCGGTTCTCGACCGCGCTGGTGCCATCCGTGACACGGAGGGCCGCACCGCGGCCGTGATCGATGCCCTGCGCGTGATCCGCGAGACGGCAGGGGAGGGGGCTTGGCCCGATCTGGCGCTCGATGCGGTCCGTGCGCATCCGCTCGCCGCGTTACTCTGGTCCTGCCCACTCACCGACCACGCTTTCCAGCGGCCGCGGGGCTATCCGGGCGATGCTGGCCTGCTCGACCTGATCTATCGCCATCCCGACGCGGCGGATGCGGTCGCGGAGGCAGGTGAGGCCGGCCGCGCGGTCTACGCCGTCACGCAGGATTCTGCGCCCTGCCGCTCCGTGCGCGAGCGTCGTGAGATCCTCGCCCTTGCCATCGACCGCGTCGCCGCCGAGCGACCGGGCGCCGAGATGCTGGCGGTCGCCTGCGGCCACCTGCGCGAGGCCGAGATCAGCGCGGCCCTCAGGGCGGGACGCGTCGCCCGCTTCCTCGCCACCGATCAGGATGCAGATAGCCTCCGGGTCGTCGCGGACCAAGCCAGGACGCTGTCGCCCGCCATTGCTTGCCGCGCGCGCAGCGTGCGCGACTTCATCGCGGCGCGGGAGGATCTCGGCCGCTTCGATCTGATCTACGCAGCCGGACTCTACGACTATCTCGACGACCGCATCGCCGCGCGGCTCACCCGCCGGCTCTTTGCTCTGCTCAAGCCCAGGGGGCGCCTCGTGGTGGCGAATTTCCTGCCGGGGCTCGGCGAGCAGGGCTACATGGAAGCCTTTATGGATTGGTGGCTGATCTACCGAACGGAAGCCGAGATCCGCGGCTTCGCGGGTGAGATCTCGGAGAACGACATCCGATCCACCCGCTATTTTCCCGACAAGGCTGGCTGCGTGGGCTATCTAGAACTGGAGCGGGCCTGACGGGCGGCCGTGTCGGGATGCCGTTCGGCCTCCGGCCCGAGATCCTGCTGAACGTTGTGCCGGAGGTGGGTCCGCAGCAACTCGATCGGCATCGGCCGACCGATATGGAAGCCCTGGATTAGATCGACGGGAAGCCCGGCCAGCCGATCAAGATGGCCGACATTCTCGACCCCTTCCACTAAGGGCCTGTGGCCGGCATTCCGCACGAGTCCGATCATGTCGCGCAGCATCCCGGCGCCCCGCTCTGTCGCCGCAGCGTGCAGGAAGGACCGGTCGACCTTTACCACGTCGAAGGGGACGGTCTGGAGGCATGAGAGGCCGGAGAAGCCGGTGCCGAAATCGTCGAGCCAGACCTGCACGCCAAGCTGCCTCAGCTCGGCGATCCCTTGCAGCACTTCGGGTCGGCTCTCAATCTCCAGACCCTCGGTCACCTCTACGGCGAGGCGTGCCGGCTGCAGGCCGAGGCTGCCCAGAACCTCGGCGATACCGAGCACAAAGCCCGGATTGCGGAATTGTACCGTCGAGACGTTCACGCTGATGCGTGGGGCGAGCCCGGGCACCAGCACCTCGCGGCAGGCGGTACGGATCGCCCAGCGGCCGAGCTCGACAATGGCGCCGGTCCGTTCGGCAACCGGGATGAAGGTAGCCGGGGAGATCGGCGCGCCGCCCGGCGCCGTGAGGCGCATCAGGGTCTCGACGGCATCGACCCGGCCGGTGCGGGCGTCGAGGATCGGCTGGTAGACGAGGGAGACCCGATCCTGCGCCAGCGCCGTGCGCACGATGTCGGCCACGCTCTCGCGCAGGTCGAGCCGCTCGGGATCGTGGCGGTCGAATGCGCGCACGCAGTTCCGGTCGCTCGCCTTGGCCCGGTACAGGGCGCGATCGGCCTCGGTTACCAGCCGCTCCGCCTTGGCGCCGGGCAAGTCCGCGCTGAACACCGCGCCGACGCTCGCCGTCACCGTGCGGAGCCGGTCGGGCCGCTGTGCGTGTTCGAGGTCGAGATCGGCGACCGCGCGGCGTATTCCCTCGGCGATGGCGATAGTCGCGTCCCGGCTCTCCGAGCAGACGAGCACGATGAACTCCTCGCCGCCGAACCGGCCAATCGAGCCACCGTGCCGGCCGCTTGCCGCCTCCATGGCGCGGGCGACCGCCGTAAGGCAGGCATCGCCCGCTTGGTGGCCGTAGAAGTCGTTGTAGCGCTTGAAGTAGTCGATATCGATGAGGATCACGCCGAAGGACGCGCCTCCCGCCTGCCAGGCCTCCCAGGTGATGCGCAATTCCTCGTCTATCGCCCGACGGTTCGGCAGGCCGGTCATGGCGTCGGTAGTGGAGAGCCGCAGCAGGTCGGCGCCGCGCTCGGCGACCTTCCGCTGCTGGATCTCCGCACGCACCGCATTGAGGAAGACCCGGTATCGCTCGCGGTTGAGTTTCCAGTTGACGAACAGGGTCAGCAAGTAGGTGGCGACGTAGAGCGTGCCGACCACGACCGTGTAGGTGGCGCCGACCGGGAACAGCGTTGCCAAGGCCAGGAAGAAACCCGCCAGGATAACTCCCGACGTCGCTGCGGCAAGGCTGAAGCCGAAGTTGAAAAACAAGTTCGAGACCATCATGAAGATGATCCCGTAGATGATGTAATACGATGCGCTCAGATGATGGACGCTGAAGCTCGTTAGGCACAGCCACGCCGCGTAAGCGGCGATCACCCCGACGGCGCATTGCTTGTCAATCCGCGACAGGGGCTGGCCCCTGCGAAGTTGCGCGTCGAGGCCGAAGACGAAGACCACCCAGATGCCGAGGCGGGCGATGCTCGTATAGGCCAGGACGTCGGGGATCAACAGTGCGTCGGTGGCCGTGAAGATCAGGTAGAGTAGTCCCGCGACCCAGACAGCGGCGCGGTAATCCTGCCTTTCCTGCGCGGAATCGCGACGCGCGCGCAGAAGTCGGCAGAGATCCTGCGACCGCCGCTCGTGCCAGCCCTTCGCCAGTTCGCCGTCTATCAGATCGGCAATTTCCGGTTGCATGGTTCGGTCCACGTACCGAACCACATGGCCGTCGCCTGCCTTACGAAACTATGAAGGTCACGGTCTCCCCTTGTGGGAAAGCGTCGGTTCCGCCCCTTCCGATCAGTGCTGGATGCGATCGAGCGCCGCAGTTCACGGTTGTATACGGCGTAAGAGGGCAAGAGTGGCTGCCCCGCTCAGAACCTGTTCAAGCAGGATCGGCCGATCGTCGTACGGAGATCCGGCTCGTGCCATCCTTTCGTTCGCCACGAGGTCAAGCATAGCTCTGATGCGCGTGAGAACCTGATCGAGTGGGCTGTCGGTCAGGCTCTAAAATCTCTGCTTTAACTGCGCTCATGCGCGGAGCCGGTGTCCGCTCCGGCAAAGAGCGCCCTAGTGGAGGGCCGCTCGGTTTCGTCCGCTGCGGGACGCGCGGGCCGGGTTGCGTGGACGCTTGCGGGCCATTGGCCGGTCAGGCTCCAATTCCGTGAACGGGACCTCAAAGAGTGGGCGATGCTCAGCATCAGCGACCGAGAACCGGTAGCGTGTGAGTTGCGGGTTACGCGCGCAATCGCCGTGCGAGGTGAACCCGGCACCGTGCCGGGCCGCATCGAGGGCAGCCTGATCGTCGGCGCAGTCGAGCCCTTCATAGTCGAGGCAGACAAGCCCGGACCCGGATTGAACGTCGAAGAAGTACCGCGGCATCGCGCCCTCCGTTGCCGCCCCCGGTCGTGCCGGAATCTCTGCCCGGTCGCGTCGGAGCCAGTGTGCGCGCCGCCAGCCGTGCTGTCACGCGGCAGCGCGGCATGGCCGCGCGGGTAGTCCTCCACATCGAAGCCGCGAGCAAAGCCCGCGCCCAATGCCCGCAAGCCCGGCCGGCACTGGCCTGTACATTGCATGCCATCTGCCAAGCCTCACGCATCCGTGAGGTCGTCTTCTTCCTTTCGCGCCGCACGCCCTTCGCCTGTTGAGAGAGTTTCAATGGATCGCATCCCGTTGACCCGCCGCACGCTGCTCGCCGGAAGCGCCGCCGTCGCTGCTCTCGGCCCGACCGGCAGCCTGCTCGCGCAGACGGGCCGGCCGAACGGCAGCCTGACCTACGGCATCTCGATGACTGATCTGCCGCTGACCACCGGGCAGCCGGACCGAGGCGCGGGCGGCTATCAGTTCACGGGACTCACGCTCTACGATCCGTTGGTCGCCTGGGAGCTCGACTTGGCCGACCGGCCGGGAAAGATGGTGCCGGGCTTGGCGACGAGTTGGGAGAGCGACCCGGCCGATCGCAAGAACTGGATCTTCAAACTCCGCGAGGGCGTCACCTTCCACGACGGCTCGGCTTTTGACGCTGACGCGGTGATCTGGAACTTCGACAAGGTGCTCAATAAGGAGGCGGGGCATTTCGATCAGCGCCAAGCGGCGCAGGTGCGTCCGCGCCTGCCGGGTGTCGCCGCCTACAAGAAGCTCGACGCGATGACGGTGCAGGTGACGACGAAGAGCGTCGACAGCCTGTTCCCCTACCAGATGCTATGGTTCCTGATCTCGTCGCCGGCACAGTTCGAGAAGGTCGGGCGCGACTGGTCGAAATTCGCCTTCGCCCCGTCGGGCACCGGCCCCTACAAGCTGGCTGGTCTGACCCCGCGAGTCCGCGCCGAGTTCGTGCCGAACGAGAGCTACTGGAATCCGAAGCGCGCGCCGAAACTTGCCAAGCTGACGCTCGCCTGCGTGCCGGAGGATCTTGCCCGAGTAAACGCGCTGCTCTCCGGCAATCTCGACCTGATCGAGCTACCCGCGCCCGACGCGGTGCCGCGTCTCAAGGCCGCCGGCATGCGCGTCGTCGGCAATGACACGCCGCATGTCTGGAACTATCACCTCTCGATGGTCGAGGGCTCGCCCTGGCGGGACCTGCGCCTGCGCAAGGCCGCGAACCTCGCCGTCGATCGCGAGGGCGTGGTGCAACTCATGGGCGGCCTCGCCGCCCCCGCGGTCGGGCAGGTCCAGCCCTCAAGCCCGTGGTTCGGCAAGCCGGGCTTCCAGATCCGGACCGACATGGATGAGGCCCGCAAGCTCGTGAAGGAGGCGGGCTACTCCGTCCAGAACCCGCTCAAGACCAAGTTCCTCATCCCGACCGGGGGCACCGGGCAGATGCTCTCTCTCCCGATCAACGAGTTCATCCAGCAGAGCTGGGCCGAGGTCGGCATCCAGGTCGAGTTCCGCACTGTGGAACTGGAGGTGGCCTACACCGCTTGGCGCCAAGGCGCGACCGATCCGAGCCTGAAGGACGTGACTGGAGGCAACATCGCCTACGTCACCTCCGACCCGTTTTACGCGATGCTGCGCTTCTACGATTCCCGGCAGATCGCGCCGAACGGCGTGAACTGGAGCCACTACCGCAACGCTGAGGTCGACGCGCTCTGCGACAAGATCCGCAACAGCCTCGACACGGCCGAGCAGGACAAGCTCCTCGCCCGCATGCATGAGATCGTGGTGGACGACGCGGTGCAGGTCTGGGTGGTCCATGATACCAATCCGCACGCTCTCTCGCCGCGGGTGAAGGGCTATACCCAAGCCCAGCACTGGTTCCAGGACCTGACGACCCTCGCCTGAGGGGCTTGACCGGCACCGGTGCCAGCCGCACCTCGACGGGGGGCAGGGCGCCGGGGCCGGATGTGGGACAGCGTTACGGTCTTGAGATCCGCGCCGCGACCGGTGCCGATGCAGCCGGCCTCGCGGAATTCCTGGCGGCGGCCGGCCGGCCCATCGAGCCGCACCGGCTGGCCGAGCGCCTGGAGGCGCTGCGGCAGGCCGGCGGCAGCGCGTTGATCGCGGTCGCCTGGGGGCCGCCGAGCGGTCTCGTCACCTTCCACCGGCACCACACCCTCGATGCGGATCTCGCGGTGGCGCGGATCGATGGGCTCCTCGTCAGCCCGGACGAGCGCCGCCGCGGCATCGGCCGTCTGCTCCTCAAGGCGGCCTCTCAGGCGGCCCGGATCGCGGGATGTGGCACGCTGCACATGGAGATCGCGCCCGATCAGGCGGAGCTGCGCGCCTTCTGCGCGGCGACCGGCTTCACCCCCGGCGCGGCGATCTACGAGCGTCCGCTGCGCAAGCGGAGCTGAGGGCAGCCGATGGATCGCGCCTGTGGGTGACGGCCCGTGGACACTGTGGATGGTTCACGCGTCCTCGGCCTCGTAGGCCGCCGGCATGTCCGGCCGCCTGGGTGGAGTGAGGCCCATATGGCGGAAGGCGTGTGGTGTGAGGACGCGTCCGCGCGGGGTGCGCTGCACGAAGCCCTGCTGGATCAGGTAGGG
>NZ_CABFPH010000041.1 GCF_902141845.1 Methylobacterium symbioticum
CGGCTGGAGAGCTGTGCGGACATTGGGGCATATCCGCCGCCGATCGCGCGGATCTATTTCGGCTCTCCAGGCGTCTGAACCCAGGAGAGCCCTCAAGCGCAGCGCCCGTCGCGCTCGGCTCGTCGTGAGCGGAGTTCAACCGGTGGCTGTCGCGATCCAGGCAAACGAAGCACAGCTCCCGGCACGAACCGCCTCCGTCGCT
Source organism: Methylobacterium symbioticum (assembly GCF_902141845.1). Classification (GTDB taxonomy): domain Bacteria; phylum Pseudomonadota; class Alphaproteobacteria; order Rhizobiales; family Beijerinckiaceae; genus Methylobacterium; species Methylobacterium symbioticum. The sequence continues at coordinate 203 of NZ_CABFPH010000041.1, forward strand.
CTGTCCCTGGGCGCACTCGGCATCGTCTACGGCGATATCGGCACCAGTCCGCTCTATGCGCTCAAGGAGACCGTCAAGGTCGCAGCCGCAAGTGGCCCCCTCCAGCAAGACGCGGTGCTCGGCTCCGTCTCCCTCATTCTCTGGTCGCTGTTCCTCATCGTCGCGCTTAAGTATGCCATCTTAATCCTGCGCGCGGACAATCATGGCGAGGGCGGCATCGTGGCCATGCTCGCCCTGCTCGGTGCCCGGCACGCACCTCCCCGCTCTTGGCGCGCCCTCTTGCTCGTCGTCGGCCTGATCGGCGCCGCGCTGCTCTACGGCGACGGAGCGATCACCCCGGCCATCTCGGTGCTCTCGGCCGTCGAGGGCTTGAAGGTCGATGCCCCCGGCGTGACGCCCTTCGTGGTGCCGGCCACCGTCGTCATCCTGATCGGTCTGTTCTCGGTCCAGCGGAAGGGAACCGGCTTCATCGGGCGCCTGTTCGGACCCGTCATGCTGCTGTGGTTTGCCACCATCGCGGTCGTTGGCGCGGCCGGCATCCGACAGAACCCAGAGATCCTGGCGGCTCTGAACCCGTTCCACGCCGTCCATTACCTAGTCACCGCGCATCTGCCGGTCAGCTTCGCCATGCTGGGTGCGGCCTTCCTGGCGGTCACGGGCGGCGAGGCGATGTACGCCGATCTCGGCCATTTCGGGCGCGCACCGATCCGTATGGCGTGGTTCACGATCGTGCTGCCCGCCCTCGTGCTGAACTACCTCGGCCAGGGCGCGCTGCTGCTCTCGAACCCGGAGGCGGTCGACAACCCGTTCTTCCAGCTCGCGCCGGGCTGGATCCACTACCTGCTCGTGGCGTTCGCCACGCTCGCCACGGTGATCGCCTCCCAAGCCATCATCTCCGGTGCGTTCTCCTTGACCGAGCAGGCGATCAAGCTTGGCTTCTTCCCGCGCATGCGCATCGTCCACACCTCCGGCGAGGAAGCCGGGCAGATCTACGTGCCGATCGTCAACTGGCTCTTGGCGATCGCGACGCTGGGCGCTGTGCTGGCCTTCGGCTCGTCGGACGCGCTCGCGGGCGCCTACGGTATCGCGGTGTCATTGCTGATGGTGATCACCACCGTCTTGGCGGCGCTGATCGCCGTGCACTGGGGCTTCAACCTCGCCCTCGTGCTCGCCGTCAATGGCGCCTTCCTGCTCGTGGATCTGACCTTCTTCAGCGCCAACACGCTGAAGCTGTTCGAGGGTGGCTGGTTTCCGCTGCTGTTGGCGGCGGGCGTGGCCTTCCTGATGCTGACGTGGCGGCGCGGTACGCAGCTTGTGGAAGCGGCTCGGGTGCAGCTGCGCATGCCTGAGGAAGAATTCCTGCGTCGGGCCGAAGCCAAGCATCTGCCGCGCATCCCGGGCACAGGGGCGTTCTTGACCTCGGCCGAAGATGGCATGCCATTGCCGCTGATGAATTTCGTGCGCCACCTTGAGGTGCTGCACGAGCGCGTGCTGCTGATCACGGTGCAGACCCTGGACGTGCCGCATGCCTCCGAGGCCGAGCAGGTCGCGGTGGTGCCGATCGCTCAGGATGTCACGCGGGTCATCCTGCGCTTCGGCTTCATGGACACCGTGCACGTCCCGCGCGCCTTGAGGCGGGCGGGAGAGGACGGTAGGCTGCCGGGCGTCGACGTGGACCGCCTGAGCTACTTCATCAGCCACGAGACGGTCGTCGCCTCTGAGAAGCATCCCGGTATGGCGGGTTGGCGCGAGGAGATCTTCGCACTGATGCAGCGCAATGCCGAGGAGACGGCGAGCTACTTTTGCGTGCCGGCCCGTCAGGTGATGGAGGTCGGCACCGAGGTCGAGGTGTGAGTGGAGGCTCTCATGGGATCAATCGTATGCCCCGTGTGCGGACTCTCGGACTTCGAGATCCACCCGCAGGCGGAAGATGGGCTTGCGGCGGCCGCGGTGTGGACGGACGCGTTCGTGCGACGCTGCCAGCACGTTCAGGAACGAAGGCACCGAGCTGATCTCAAGTCACACACCTGTCCGCACTGGGCGCGCGCCGTGCAAGATGCCGCTGAACAGGTCAGCCGGGAGGCATCTGCTTAATCCTATTCAAGAGGGTCGGCTCTGGTGGAGCGGATCTGCGGCGTCCTCGCCGTCAGCCCGTGGTGGCGCTGCGACGGCATTTACCATCCCGATCAGCGCGTGCAGGCCGAGCGAGGCGCGACCTTGATGACGACCGCGTCGCTGACCGGTTCAACATGCATGATACTAAGAGACCCGAGAACGAGGGGAAAACGGCGTCGTGGCCTGGCGCTCTCCGCATGAAGGAGGACCAGACTTCGGTACCCGTTGATAAGCCGTCAGCGAACGTATCTCGGCCTGACGGTTACACTCATTGTGGCTTCGGTTCAGCCGCCTGATGCTCTGGTGGCGTTATAGGAGCAGGCTCTTCGGAGAGCTGCTTGCGACGACCTGCCAGCTGGCTTTGAACATCTGCCAGCTCCTGGCGGACTGAGTGTATCTGCTTGTCAAGATCCGCTAGTTCCGTGTTTCGTCGAGCCATGCTGTCGCTAAGCGTGGACAGTTGGGCCTGCGCGTCAGCCTGCCGGTTCTGCAGAGCTTCTATTTCCGTGCTCAACCTGTCCCGAGTGTCCTGAAGCTTCTTGACCGCAGCCTCAGTTTGACTGCGCTCAACGGCGACACGGTCGCGGTCCGCCTGAGCGGTGGCCACATCCTTCTGCGCAGATGTGAGACTGTTCCGAGCCTGTTGAAGCTGCTGGCTTGATTGATCGATATCGGCCGTCAGCTTAGTCCGGTCGGCGCTCAAGCTACTGATCACTTGCTCGAGGTCAGCGCGTTGCCTGGATGCCTTCTCAATCTCGGCCTTCGCGTCCGAAAGCGCCTTCTGCGCGGCTGCTGACCCCTCGCGAGCCGTCTGCTGGCTCTGCTCGGCCTGGGCGAGTTCCGCCGACTTGACCGCGCTCTCCTGCATCAGGGTTGCGAGGCTGCCCCGTAGCAAGGCCTCCTGCTCGCGTGCTTCCTCCAGCCGCGCTCCGACATTCGCCAGATCTTGGGTACGGGTCTTGGCAGCCTGATCGGCTTTGTCCGCGACCTCACGCAATGGCGCAATCTTCTGCTCGGCCTCCTGAATCTGAGCCTGCAGATCGCTGAGGCGCTGTATCTGCGCCTGCTGCTCTTCAGTTGCTGCACTCGTCTTCCGCTCGGCTGCCTCCTGATCCTGGCGCAGCGTCGCGAGCCGGGCTTGCAGCTGCTCGACGTCCTGAGTGGCTTGACGCCCCTGCTGTTCTGCCGTCGCGATCCTGGCCTGCAAGGTCGACAAGGTGCCAGTGGTCAGTCGCTGCTGAGCCAGCTCGTTCTGCAGGTTGACCTGCTCCGCCTGGAGCGAGCTGATGCTCCGCTCGAAAGCTCGGCGGTGCTTGGCATGCACGGCAGTGACGATGACCAGCCAGACTAAAAGAACGGCCGCCACGACGGCTAGACTTAAGGTTAAGGGGCGACGCAGTTCGGACTGGACATCGATCGCCATGATTTACCCGCGCGTTGCAGAGGATCCGGGCTTTAACGCAGGAGCGTGGCGGATAGGTCCGGCTTCGGACGATTCGATGATCGTGCGGCCGGGTGCGGTCGAGCCGGCGCGCTCGCCCGAGGTGCAGGTTATCGCCACCCGCTATCCGCATCGTGCAACTTCTACCCACAACCTTGACCGCATAGGCTTCAGATCGATCTCTCGGAAATTGAGGGCGGTACACCGGCCTGCAGCAGAACCTGGACGTGCTGGCTCGGCGCGATCACAATACCCTGATCAACGAGCCCAGTAGCAGGTCGGATCGAGCGTCTGAAGATATTCAAGCACGTGATGTTTTGCTGCGCCGAATAAATATCCATAGATAAATAACCTAAATCGCGTGCGCGACGGTCATGCTGCGAACGATTAACGCGAATAACAGGAAAAATGCCGTCTCGTCCCAGCAACTCAGAACAGAAGACGTAAGTCTCGCTCGGGAATGCAAGGCAAGCACAGCGCTCAGAAATGCAGACATGAAAAGCAAGCTTGCAAGGGTCTTGGCTGCCGTCTCCGGCTTCGACAAAACTGCAAACAGGCTCAGAAGAGCAAACTTGGAAATAATGTGGGTTATCCTTACATAGTTGAGTTGTGCTATGCGCAGGCGTGCTGCGGCGAGGCGCTCTTCAGACATGGAGGGTACCGAGTTCTGATCGGCCAGCGCCGAACGGCTTCCGCGGCGGACCGCGAAAAGGCCTACAACGCGTCGTCGCAGCCTCCAGGTGACACGCAACCCGATCATGGCAGGTGCGATCCCGAATAGGCCGGTTCGGAGACCCCACACGACCGTGCCCTTGATGCAACGGGCCAGAGCAGACAAAATCATCGCCTGCAGCCGGACCAAACGACTGACCCGCTGGAGGGAGCGAGGTTTACGCGTGGCTATTCTGTTGCCGCCTCTCTTCAGCACAGTTGGTCCTTTCCGGCCTGCCCGATCTCAGCAGGATCGATATGGGAAAGCACGGGCTTGTACCTAGGCCGCCCCGGACCGATTAAGAGGACAGACCGATGACTCATCAGTTTCGACTTGTAATGTTGTGTGATTGATCGCGAACTTTTCTTGGAGTTATCGACCTATTTGTATCAAATACTGGTCGCCCGGATAGCCATCCGGCATGATAAGGTGAGCTGTGAGCGCTGTCTCCGTTGTGCTCAAGGGCCAGACGTGGAGATCGTGCAACTCCCTCACGCCGGTCCGGGAGGCGAGATAGTCACGGATAGTGGAGAGCTCGATGCCGGGGGGAACGGCTGCCAGCGACATCGTCACGCTGTCACGCAGAAGGCCCCAGGTTCCCCAGACAATGACCGCGTTGATGACGAGGCTGACCACGGGATCAAGCCAGAGCCAGCCCGTCAGCAGAATTACCAATCCGGCAACGACGACACCGGCTGAAACGCCAGCATCCGCTGCCATGTGCAGAAAGGCGCCTCTGATGTTGAGATCGCCCTTTCGTCCCGACGCGAACAGCCACGCCGTGAAGCCGTTGAGGACCAAGGCTGCCGTAGCTACGATCATGACGGTCTTGCCGGCGACGGGTTCGGGGTGGAACAGGCGCTGCACTGCTTCCCAGCTCAAGGCCCCAATCGTCACGAGAAGGAAGACGGCGTTGAAGAGCGCAGCGAGAATGGATGTCCCCTTCAAACCATACGTGAAGCGCGCCGTCGGCGCGCGCTTGCCGAGGATTGCTGCCGACCAAGCGACGAGTAGGCCCAACACATCTGAAAAATTGTGGGCGGCATCCGCCAACAATGCCATGGAGTTGCTGAGATAGCCGTAAACAGCTTGAATGAGAACGATGGTGACGTTCAGGACCACGCCGATGGCGAACGCCTTGCCAAAGTCGGCAGGCGCATGACTATGACCTGCCCCGTGTCCGTGAGGGTGGTCCGCATGGTCGTGCTGGCCGCCGTGGTCGTGGTGGTGATCTAACATGAACTCCGATCCGTCAGTGGCAACGACATCCCTATGATAGCGGTCGAGTCCACATTTCCATCGCTTGCGATCCTCTCACAGGCTCCTTCAGTCGCCCGCAGTCGATGCGAGCAGTGCACCGTAGCGGAACGTAGCGATACGTCTGGACGGCTCGGTGAAGGTACCCTCACCGCGATCAGCGCGCGCCGTCGTCACGGTCCCTTACAGGATGCCGCTACCGGTACAGTCTACGCTCACAGGTACAGGCGAGCCCTTGAGATCGAGCGTAGATCCGCCGCTGCACGCGACCAATCCCTTCGCGTTGCGAGTGAAAAAGGCGAGGCGCAAGAGGCGGACGGACGCGTGACCCGTAAGGACGCTGTCGTCCGCACGCCGGATCTCGAAAGGTAGCGAGTCGAAGCCAAACGTACTGCCGCTGTCGCCCAAGCCAAGCTGAATACCGGGCAGCGCCGCGCCGCCACAGCTGGATAGGAATGGCAGCGATGCTCCGAGGCAGGTATAGAGCAAGCCTTTCCGCATCGCTCCCTCGTTGATCATGCCGTCCGAAATGGGAGTGCGCCGTTTTCTGCTACTGCCGGCCAGTCGAGCATGAAGGTTTGCGGCAATGGACGCTCTCGGAACACGGGACAGCAGCCGAGCAGATCGGCCATCCGATGTCGTTTTCATAGGGCCGAGCAGGCGGCTTTCGCACGCGCTCAGGTCTTTCGCAGCTTCTCCTCTTCCTGCAGAACCTCGTTCTCGACCTGCACGGTGACGTGGCGCGTGTTGAACTCGGCCGCCATGATCTGCTGCACCGCTTTGAGGATGCGCGCGGCCTCGGCCATGTCGGCTACGACGACGTGGGCGCTCATGGTGTCGATGCCGGAGGTGATCGAGCGCACATGCAGGTCGTGGACAGAACGCACCCCCGGGATTGCCAGCAACTGACGCTCGACGATGCGGGTGATCACAGACGCGACATCTGAGCCACGGAAGCCGTTCGCAGCCTCATAGGCATCCAGCGGTTGAGCGCGCGCGCCCTGTGCTCCGGGTGCGCCCGAAGCGAGCATGATGAGACCGGCGACGAAGGCGTAGTTGATGTTCGGCATCTGTATTCTCGCGGATGAACCGTCCTCACCAGCTCGGCTTGTCGCAGTTCCGTTGCCCCTGGTCGCGGTCACAGCCGTCCCGAACATCCGCTCCGGGCACCGGAGCCGAACCTGAACGCGTAGCCCGGTGTACGGTACCGCCAAGCCGGATTTCGCTTCATCATCGCACGGGAAAGCCGCGGTTGCGAACCGCCCTGTCCCTCCTGCGTTGAGGCGGCACAGCTTTGCGGCTGTCCACTGAGCCACAGGAGACGCCATGTCCCGATTTGCCCTTTCTCTCGCACCGCTTCTCGTCCTGACCGGCTTGGCCGCGGCCCAGACGGGTCCGGCGCCTCAGGCGCCCGCTCCTGCCGCCACACCTCCGGGCGCTGCGCAACCCGCCCACGGCACCACCGGTCACAAGGAGCGCGAGCACGAGGGCCTACAGGCCGCGAAGGTCTCGCTCGCCCAGGCTCTCGACACGGCCGAGAGCAAGGGGCCGGGCCGCGCGATCGAGGCGGACTTCGAGAATGAGGGCGGCAAATCGTATTACGAGATCAAGGTGCTCGGCAGCGACGGCAAGCTCACCGATCACCACATCGACGCCAATTCGGGTCAGGTGATCAAGAGCGACAACCACCCGATCGAGAGCTACTTCATCCGTCTGAAGCCCTCCGACGTACAGAATGCCCCCGCGAGCCTGAAGCAGGCGGTCGCGACCGCCGAGCAGAAGGCGGGCGGCAAAGCGGCCGAGGCGGAGGTCGAGCGCGCGGCCGACAGTGTGCAGTACAAGATCACGGTGGTGACCGGCAGCCAGTCGCAGGAGATCAGGGTTGGGGCCGACGGAAAGATCATGCCGAACAAGTAAGGCATGACAGACCCGGGCGGGGCCTGCGCTCCGCCCGGATCGTACCGGGTCAGCCCGCGATGGAACTGGCTTCTCGCTCGCTCCGCTGCACGTCCGAGTCGCCTTCGCTCCCGGGCGGCTCGAGCTTCGAAAAATCGCCCATGACGGCACCGCGCAGAAGGGTAAACAGCCGCCGCCCATCGATCAGGAACAGAAGGCCGGCCAGCCCGAGGTAGGCCCAGGCCAACCAGGTCAGCGTCGCGATCGTACGTGCCTCGTCGTTGCGGTAGACGAAGGCCAGCCCGACCTGGACGGTGAACAGCGCGGCCAGCGCCAGCGCGGACCAGAGCCCGAGGCGCAGGCGCAGCAGGAGCGCGATGCCGAGCAGCGACTGGGCAGCTGTCAGGAAGAACTCCTCGCCTTGGCGCGCATCGAGCGGCAAGGGGCTGATCGCGCCCGCGCCGATGCTCAGGGCGAGCGGCAGCATGCCGACGAGCAGCGTCCACTGGTTGATCTTGTCGCTAATCATGGCGATCAGCCCGTCGCCGGCACGATTGGCGCGCACGAACAGCACCGCCACCGTGATCGCCGGCGCCTCGCTGGCCAGGGGCGCCAGCCACTGGATCAGCAGGAACTCGTTGAGTCCGATGAGGCGGCCCGTGCTCACCATCGCCTCGGCGAAGGGCTCGGCCGAGACCAGGATGACGCCGCCGGCCACGGCCACGAGGCCAACCATGGCGGTCCATTGCAGGCCGGGAGAGAGCGTGTTCAGCGCCGCGGCCGGCCCCGGCTCCTCCGCCTCCTCCGGGTTGTCGCTTTTCTGCAGATTGCGCGCGCGCCAGACATAGGCGCCGAAGATCGCGATGAGCACGACGAAATCGAGCAGCGAGATGCTGCGCTTGAGCACGATCACGAAAGCGTACAGGCTGGCAAGCAGCAGGAACCCGACCTCGACGGCGTTGCCGGGCGCGAGGTCGATCGAGCGGTGTCGGTCCTTCATCCAGTGCAGCAGCACCATCAGGGGCCAGGCCAGGCCGACGAGCAGCCGATTGGCGCCCGTCATGTTGGCGGCCGCGTACTGGACGTACTGCGAGTTTGGGCCGGAGGCGCCAGCCATGTAGGCGTAGTAGATGTCGATCGCATATTCCGGCAGCACAGTCACCAGGGCGACGGCTGCCAGGATGAGGCCTTGCGAGATGTGCTGCTCGGCCGTCTCCGCTCCCCAGGACAGCAGGAAACCCGCGGCCAGGATGGCGATGCCGAAGGCGGCGACATCGACAAAGGGGCTCGGCTGCCAGCCGCCCAAACGCAGGATGACGGCCGGAAGGGTCGCCGTGACCGCAAGGGCGACCAGGATCAAAAAGCGTCTCACCCACACTCCTCCGCAGAACGTTACGGCTCGCTCGTCCGCGCTTCTGCAACTCGCCCCTTGCCGGCCCCGGCAAGGGCTTGCCGTGCCTCAGCCCCGGGCATCGCTCCCGCGCTCGAAGGTGGCGACGCGGTAGAGGTAGAGCAGCATAGCCAGGATCAGCACGCCGTTGCCGATCGGCTCGACGAAGCGGCCCACGAGACGGTAATTCTCGCCAAGCCCGTAGCCGGCCCCCGTCAGCAGCCCGGTCCAGACGACCGTGCCGAGCGCCGAGTAGGCCAGAAAGGGCGTGAGCGGCATGCCGGCAACCCCGGCCGGCACCGAGATCAGGCTGCGCACGCCTGGGATGACGCGACCGACCAGGACGGTGACGCCGCCGCGCTGGGCGAACCAGGCACCGGCCCGATCGACCTCGGCCGGGCCCAGGGTCAGCCAGCGCCCGTGCCGGGCCGCGAAGCGCCGCAGGCGCTCGCGTCCGAGCCAGCACCCCACGCCGTACCAGAGCAGCGCGCCGCAGAGCGATCCGGCGGTGCCGGCGAGGAACACGCCGACGAGACTGAGCTGGCCGCGCGCCGCGGCAAAACCTGCCAGTGGCATGATCACCTCGGAGGGGATCGGCGGAAAGATGTTGTCGATCAACATCAGCAGGAAGACGCCGAGGTAGCCGGCCCGCTCGATCGCGGTCACGATCCAATCGACCAGCGGATCCTCCTCGGGACGCAATCTTGCGTGGCGGTCGAGCACCCCCACAGCTCGGATCGGGAACGCACTAAGCGAAGGCGGGTTCACACGCGGACGCTCGAACAGTTGTCGGCGCTTCATCGCCGGACGCTAGGGGACCGAGCGTTGCCTGGGAGTTGAACGCACCGATGCATCATCCATCCCATACGGCACCCGTCTTCGGCACACCGACGTTGCTGCAGTCCGGCTTGACCTGCTGGCGGATCGAGCGGGCGACGCGCTTTGCCCCGATCGTGGATGCCGCCGCCTACTTCGCGCATCTGCGCAGCGCCCTCCTACGCGCCCGCCACGCGGTCCTGTTTATCGGCTGGGAGTTCGACACCCGCATCAAGCTCGACCCCGACCACCCATTGCCGGGCCTGCCGGAGGAACTCGGCCCGTTCCTGTCCGAACTCGGCCGGCGTCGACCGGAGCTGAGCATCCGCGTGCTGCAGTGGAACCTGGGGGTCCTCGGGACGCTGGCGCGCGGCACGACGCCGCTCTACCTCATGAACTGGATGCGGGCCCGCGGCTTCCGGTTCCGGCTCGACAGCGCCCACCCGCCCGGGGCCTCGCATCACCAGAAGATCGTCGTGATCGACGACGTGCTCGCCTTCTGCGGCGGCATCGACATGACGGACGACCGCTGGGACACCCGCGACCATGCCGACCAGGACGCGCGCCGGGTGCGTCCGTCGGGACACGGCTACGCGCCTTTCCACGACGCCACAGTCGCAGTCGACGGCGCCGCCGCCGCAGCCCTCGGTGCCCTAGCGCGCGAGCGCTGGTATCACGCCACCGGCGAGCGGATCGCGCCGCCCGGTCCACCGGCGCAAGATCCGTGGCCCGACGGGCTGAGGCCGCTTCTGCGCGACGTGGAGGTGGGAATTGCTCGGACCGCGCCGGCCTATCACGGCCGCCCGGACGTGCATGAGATCGAACGACTCTACCTCGCCGCCATCGCGGCAGCGCGCGACACGATCTACATCGAGAGCCAGTACTTTGCCGCACGCTGTATCGCCGAGGCCATGGCGGCCCGTCTGCGGGAGCCGGACGGGCCCGAGATCGTCGTGATCAATCCCGACCGTGCCATGGGTTGGCTTGAGGAAGCGGCCATGGGACGGGGACGGGACCGGGCGCTGGCGCACATCCGCTCCGCGGACCGCTTCGGACGCTTCCGCATCTACCGTCCCGTGACCGCAGCCGGGCAGCCGATCTACGTGCATGCCAAGGTGCTGATCGTCGACGACCGCCTGCTCAAAATCGGCTCATCCAACCTGAACAACCGCTCGATGGGTCTGGATACGGAATGCGATCTGGCCGTCGAAGCCGTGCCTGGCCATGCGATCGATCAAGCGGTTACGGCGGGGATCCTCGGCTTGCGCCACGCGCTTCTGGGCGAGCACCTCGGCGTTTCGCCGGAGGAGGTGGCGAGAACGCGCACCCACACGGGCTCACTGATCGCCGCGATCGAGGTGCTGCGCCAGGCAGCCGGGCGTACCCTGGTTCCGCTCGACGGGCCAAGTCATGAGGTCGTGCCGCCGCTGAGCGAAGGCGAGCTTCTCGACCCCGAGCGGCCCGAGCCGGTGTGGAGGGCGGTGCTGCACGCCCTGGCCGACAAACGCCGTCGCCGGGCCGATCTCGCGCAGTCCCTGTCGAACGGTAAAAGTATCTCGAAGGGGTGACGGAACTCAGACCTTCAGCAGGTCGATTGTGCGGCTGTTGAGATCGTCGAGGGTTGCGATCACCCTCAGGTTCGCCTCGTAGGCCCCCATCGCTGCGCGCAACCCGGCCATCTCTTTGGCAGGGTTGACGTTTGGCAGCTTCAGATTGCCCTGCTCGTCGGCAGCGGGATGCCCGGGACTTGAGATCGAGCGGAACGGGCTGGTGTCGTGCACGACGCGACCGACCGGCTCTGCGTCAGCCCCGACCGGATCGAATACCGCGATCCTGCGCCGGTAGGGGTCGCCGCCGGGCGTGCTCGCGGTGCTGTTTGCGTTGGCGAGATTCTCGGTCATGACCCGCAGGCGGCCCTGCTGCACCCGCAGGCCTGCCGCCGCGACGGCAGACCCCGTGATGCCTTCGGCCTTTGCCATCCACGCTCTCCCGAAAACCGAGCAGGGGATCGGAGTCTGAACCCGCAATGTCTCAATGAATAGTTAGCGATCATAGTTAGTGAAGAGTTAATCGCAGCCTGCATCCCCTGCGCCCGATGGTTGAGTGAGACACCTCGTTAGCGGACCACGCTCGGCCGAGACCGTGCGCCGTCACGGACGGCGCGGTCGTTTATGCTGGGTGACGTGCAGCGACGCTCCGGAAGCAGTCAGCTCGACGCGGGCGCGCCCGAGGCAGCGTCGACTCAGGCGCGCGGGGGTCTCGGCAGGCGGCCCGGAAAGACCGAGCGGACGGACGCGGCCAGCCGCGCGAAGCTCAGGCGCCAGGCCAGGTCCGGCGTGGCCGCAGTCGGCCCATGCGGATTGACGGCGCCATGGCAGCGGCAATGCACCCCCGGGTCGACGGCCTTCTCGCTGACCGCCCCCTCCGATGCCACGGCGAGCTCCATGTGATCGTGCCCCTGCTGATCATTAGTGTTACGCTAGGTCGGCGGCCAGTCCGGCGGTCGGCGCCGCGACGACGAACGCTAGGACCAGGGCAAGCGCACGCGCGTCGGTCGCCCACCACCCCGTGATCGCCCCGAAGGACCTATGGCTCCGCGTCGCTGGCATCACCGCCCTTATGACCAATTCGAGGATTTTACCGCAAGCCGTCGCCATCCAGGGCGCCGGCCGGGGCGAGGGTGTCCGGGCACCCCGACGTACCCGCCCCGACTCGCGTCGGGGCGGGCGTTCCACGGCGTGCTTGAGGGGCAGACTACACACCGTGAACCCTTTGTCGCGCGAGTCGGCTCAAGCGAGCGCGTAGCCGATGCCCGCAGCGAGAACCGCGAAGACGACGAGGAGGGGCAGCAGTCGCATGACGTCATCTCCACCCCTCGCCCCCACCGCCCACGCGGCTGTCACCTCTTGCCGGTAACGTCCTGGCTGTGCCCGTGGGCGTGGCCGTCGTTGGCGCCGTGCGCCGGCGTGCCGTCAGGCCGCCTCTCCTGCGACTCACGGACCCGCGGATCGTCGCGGTGGGCGGGTCCACCGGAGACGCCGCCGGTGTTCGGGACCGCGCGCTCGGGGTTCGCCGCGTTTCCGTGCCCGTCGATCGCGAGCGCGGGCATCGCGGCCGCCGCGAGCGTCGCGGCGGCGAGAGCGGCAGCGAGCGTCCTCTTCATGGGTCCATCTCCTGTTCGGTCCGCGGCCGAATCGACCGCTTCAGGACCCGAGATAGACGGCCCGTATGTCTGTCGGTCGCCACGTTCGTGACGAAGTGTGTCCGCCCTGCGCACGGGCATCGGATTCGGTTCGCCGCCCGGACGATTGCGTCGACACACTTCGTCACCGTCCGGAAAAGCCGCGGCCAAGGGGCGGGCTTAACCCAAGGGGCCCCCGGCGCGACCGAGCGCGGCCGGAAGCCCCCCGAAGATCATAGGTCACAAATGGACAAATCCTTCCCGTCGAGCCCCGCGACGCGCGTGCCGCTCGCCATTGCGCTGGCTGCGCTGGCGGGCTCCGCGGACTCGATCGGGTTCCTCGAGCACTCGCAGCTGTTCATGTCGTTCATGAGCGGGAACACAACCCGCTTCGGGGTCGCGGCCAGCGGGTTCGACTGGTCGGGAGCCATACGCTTCGGCAGCACCATCTCGCTGTTCTGCTTCGGCGCCTTCGCCGGGACGCTGCTGGCGGCTTGGGCCGGCCGGTGGCGCCTGTCAGTCCTGCTTGGCGTCCAGGCCGTGCTGCTGTCCATCGGCAATTTCCTGCCAGAGGGGCCGGAAGCGTTCCCGCTGCACGCATACCCGGTCGTCCTGGCGTTGGGCATCCTTAACGCGACGCTGCAGGACGAGGGCGGCCGAAGCCTGGCGCTGACCTACGTCACGGGCACGGTCGTGCGTTTCGGGACCGGGCTCGCGAACATGATCCTGCACGAGCCCGCGCCCTCCTTCTGGCTCCAGGCGCCGCTCTGGGCGGGCCTGACCTCGGGTGCGGTCGCGGGCGGCTTCCTGCAGAGGCTGCTCGGGCCCGACGCCTTCCTCGTGCCAGCCGCGCTCTCCGCGGCGCTGGCGGGGGCCACCTTCCTCCTGACTCTGGCACTGCCAGGTAGCGCCTACGTGTCCAACGAGCGTTCGGCGCAGCCGGACGCGCACCCCGACGCGCCGGCGACCGCGCGCTAAGGGTCGGCCGGGGGGACGCCGCCGCGGCCGCGCCCCCCCGTCCCGGGCAGGCGGATCTCGGCCCGCAGGCCTCCCCCCGGCCGGTTCGACAGGCCGAGGCGGCCGCCCTCGGCCTCGACCGCCCGCCTCGCGATGGTCAGCCCCAGGCCGGTCCCGCCGGTGTTCCGGTTCCGCGACGCCTCCAGCCGCACGAACGGCTCGAACGCCCGGGCGACGTCCCCCGGCGGGATGCCGGGGCCGTCGTCGTCGACATGGACCACGAGGGCGTCGTCGTCGAAGCCCAGGGCGATGCGCACGCGGCCGCCGTAGCGCACGCCGTTGTCGACGAGGTTCTCAAACGCCCGCCGGAGGGCGACCGGCCGCACCTCCGCCAGCGCCCGGCCGGGGCCGGCATACGCGACATCCCGGCCGGCGTCCGTCGAGGTGTCCGCCACCGCCATCAGGAGACTCGCGACGTTGGCGACCTGCTGCGCCTCCGGGTCATCGCCGCCGCGCACGTACGCCAGGGTGGCCTCGACCATGGCCTGCATCTCGTCGAGGTCCGCCGCTATCGCGCGGCGCTCGTCGGCGTCCTCGACCCGGTCGAGGCGCAGGCGCAGCCTGGCGATGGGCGTTCTCAGGTCGTGCGAGACCGCCGCCAGCGCCTGCGTCCGCTTCGCCACGAGGCCGTGGATGCGCGCCTGCATTGCGTTCAGGGCGCGCCCGATCCCGCGCGTCTCGTCCGGCCCGACCTCCGGCACCGGCACGACCGCCCCCCGCCCGATCCGCCCTGTGGCGCGGGTCAACTCGCGCAGGGGCCCGGCGATGCGGTGCACCACGACCACGGCTGCGACACCGACCAGGATGGCCATCGCCGTCGCGAGGAGGGCCCACGGCCCTAGGCGGGCGAGGCCCGGCGCATGGGCAGAGCGGAAGGTCAGGTAGCCGCCGTCCGGGAGCGGGAAGGCGCCGCGGAGGTCCCGCTGGCGCAGCGGCTCGTCCGGCGCGGCCAGGGCGAGCGCCAGCCCTGGGCCGAGCACGGGTTCGACCTCGAGGACGCGGTCGCGCAGGTCGCGCAGCGCCGCGTCCGTCCCGATGGCTTCGGCGGGCGGGCCCCGCTCCCAGCCGACCTCGAAATGCTTCGACGAGAGGGCCTTGGCCTCGTCGGCCCGCTCCTCCGGCGGGCGTCGCGACACGGCCTCGCGTGCGATGACGAGCTGGCGGGCGACCTCGGTGGCGAAGGCCTCGTCGGCCGCGGCCGCCGCCGAGAGGCGGTAGATCGCCAGCGCACCGCCATGGACGAGGAGCACGGCCAGGAGCAGGACGACGACGGTGCGCCCCTCCAGGCTGCGGGCGAGGCCGAGGAGGCTCCTCATGCCCGCTCGACCTTGGCGGCCAGCATGTAGCCGGAGCCCCGCACCGTCTTGATGACGGGGGCCGTCCCCGCGGGCGGTTCGAGCTTGCGCCGCAGCCGGCTGACCAGCGTGTCGACGCTGCGGTCCGACGGCGCGGCGAGCCGCCCGCGGCCCATCTCCAGGATCTGCTCGCGGCCGAGCACCCGGCCCGGGTGTTCCAGGAACACCAGCAGCAGGTCGTGCTCGGCGCCCGACAGGTCGACGGCGGCGCCTTCGGGATCGGTCAGGGCGCGGCTGCGCAGGTCGAGCCGCCAGCCGGCGAAGGCGAGGGATTCCGGCCGCGACGCCGCGCTCGGCACCGGCGCGAGGGCCGACCGGCGGAGCACCGCCCGGATCCGGGCGAGGAGTTCCGGGCGCCCGAACGGCTTGGCGACGTAGTCGTCGGCGCCCAGTTCCAGGCCGAGCACCCGGTCTGCCTCCTCGTTGCGGGCGCTCAGCATGATGACCGGGACGGTGCCCTTCGCCCGCAGGGCCCTGAGCAGGTCGAACCCGGACGCGCCCGGCAGCATGACGTCGAGGAGGACGAGGTCAACCGGCGTGTCGGGCAGGAGCGACCACATCTCGGCGCCGCCGCGGCAGCCCGTGACCCGGAAGCCGCTCTCCCGCAGGATGCGGCTGACGAGCACGCGCATGCCGTCGTCGTCCTCGACGAGGAGGATGTGGGCCTCGTCCGGGAGGGACTTGGTTTCGCCCGCGGCCAGCATTCCGGATCCAGCCTAGCCGATCATTCCCTCGAGCAGGAGCAGCAGCAGGAAGCCCGCGAAGAACATCGCCGCCAGGGGCGTGTATGGATGCCCCCTGTCTGGCAAGCTTGATCTTCGATGTTTCGGCGGGGTCTTCGATCGGACGTGTGTCAGGCCTCACGATGTGGCCTTCGATGACGCCACGGGCCGGTATGCTGTTCGGAAGGCTGGGTTCACATCGGTTCAGAGAGCTGCCTGCGCTCGAGCCCCGGGTCTGAATGTCCCTGCCTTGAACTTCGAAGTCCGTGTCGCCTACTCCTCGTCGATCGCTCGCCCCCTCCCGACGCCTCAGGGATATCCCTGGTGCCAAACCGCTGAGCGAGGCCGAGCTGCTGTCTGCAACCGACGCTGCCCGCTCCGACCTCTTGTCGTTCCCCCGCCTGGTGCGTGCCGAGAACCGGGCCGGAGCGCCGCCGCTTCACACGCGAGGAGAAGGTGCGCTTCGTCACCGAGGCGGAGCGGCCTGGCCAGTTGCCGCTCGCCGTCTCCGCTCTATCCCAGCAAACGTGGGTAGAAGACTACCGACTGCCGCCCCCGTTGGCGCTTCCGTTCGGGACCGCCCGCTCGGGATGGCCCGCATTGCCGCCGGCCGCGGAGTCGGTCGTTATTGTGCTCGCTCCTGTGGGGCCGGGGGCTATAACTATGTCACGATCATTTCCGGTGGTGTTAGGTTGTCTTTGGATCACAACTCCTGTCGCGCCGGACTGCCCAGGGGCGGGCAAGCCTTGGGCTAATACCAATCCTCATTGATCAGAACCCATGTGTCCATTGGCGTAGTCCGATGGACATGATGCGCCAGGGCTGGTCGATGAGCTTGTTCCAGGCGTCGCAGCAGTGATCGAGGATATCGGCGTAGGATTTGAAGATCCGGTTGCCGAGCCAGTTGTCGCGAAGGAACTGCCACAGGTTCTCGACGGGGTTGAGTTCGGGACTACGCGCCGGCAGCGGCAGAAGGGTGATGTTGTCGGGGACCGGCAGCTTCTTGGTCGTGTGCCAGCCGGCCTGATCGAGGAGGAGCACGGCGTGGGCACCGGGAGCCACGGTCCCTGAGATCTCTTCGAGGTGGTGGGCCATCGCCTCGGTGGTGCAGCGGGGCATGACCAAACCCGCGCCGACGCCCCGGGCCGGGCAGATCGCCCCGAAGATGTAGGCCGACTGTGTGCGCTGATCCTTTGGGGCTGAGGGGCGTGTCCCGCGCTTGGCCCAGCGCCGGGTCAGCGTGTTCTTCTGGCCGACACGGGCCTCGTCGCAGAACCAGACCTCTATCGGCTTGCCGCCGACAGCTTGCGCGATCTCCGCCAGACGGTCGGGGAAGTCTTTTTAAAAATGGCCGCGGCCTCCGGGTCCTGGGCGTGATGGCGCGGACGGGCCGAGAGCTTGCGGTAGCCCATCGCCCGCAAGACCCGGCTCAGGGTCTGCTCGGAAACCGACACGCCGTGATCCTCGGACAGGATCTGGGCCAGATCGCAGAGCCGCCAGCGTACCACGCCGTGAGCGGCGGGAACCGGCCCCTGTTCGACCAGCGCCTTGAGGACGTCCCGCTGATCGGCGTTCAGGCGCGGACGGGCCCCAGGGGCCTTGCCGTCGATCAGCCCGTCCGGGCCATCGGCGTTGAAGGCCAGGACCCAGTCGCGCACCGTCTGCAGCCCGACCCCGCCGATCTCGGCCGCCTCCGAGCGCGAGCCGCCCGCCGAGATCACCGACAGCGCCAGCAAGCGGCGGGTCTGGGCCGGATCGCGTGAACCCTTGGCCAGGGCACGTAAGGATCCGGCATCGAAGTCCGACCGCAGCGGTACGGGAGCGGCCATCGCATCCTCCTCAGGCCCCAAACCCGAGGACAGAATCACGGCCGAGACAGCGGCGCTACCCGTCGTGAGTCGCGCTCAACGAGGTCTGGTATAAGGCTGGGCTGCTTGCGAGCAGACCCAACACGCAGAAAAAGCTAATCTTTGTCATGATCTTTCCTGGGCGGGATGTTTCGGGGTGAAACCTGACAACCAGCCGCCCCACGGTCGGTTGCAACGTGAGCCCTCATTTAAGGCCTGAAAGAACACCACCGGTCTGGAGTTTCGGCGCTCGCCAGGCGGATCTCCCCAGGCGCAGGCGACGGAGCTGCCCCGCCCCGCTAACGCGTCGAGATCGCCAAGTGGGAAGTCATGTGTCTCCATCACACCGCTGACCAGCGGGCCCACGCCGCTGCTTCGTCTTCCGCGACTTCCGTCCGCGCCTTCAACCGGCAGGAAAGCCGAAGGCGCCACTGACAGCCACAGGGCGCAAACGCCTCGTCACGCTCAACGCCATACCTGCCCGGAAAGCCGATTATCGCGCCGCAGCCACCACGTAATTCCAGTGGCGGTAAGCCCAGCGCGGTTCAATGGAGCGAGCTCACTGCTTCCGGCTGCGGATCAGGGCCATCCGGCCGATCCAGATTGGATGCTCCGACAAGCGACGCACTCCGGTAAAGCCCGCCTCCGTCAGGTATTTCGGCCACGTCCCCGACGTGTGGGACTTGGTTGCCTCCGCGCCATAGAACAGCTGGGTGAGCCGTAAGATCACGTCTTCCCGCGAGGCCTTCGGTTGGTCGATGTCGGCCGCCAAGACGATACCGCCTCGCCGGAGGATCCGCCGAAGCTCCCGCAGATTTTTCGTCTTATCCTCCGGCGCAAGACCATGCAGGTTGAGAACCAGCAGCGCCTTGTCGAAAGAACCTGCGCCGAACGGTGTGCGCCTCGCATCTTCGAACGTCATAGCTTTATAGTTGGACAAATTCATGCTGGATGCGCGCTTGAACGCCTTCGTGATCCGACGTCGGTTGAACTCGACCGCAACAAACTGTGAGTCTGGGAAGCGGTCGGCGCAATACAAGGCGCGCAGAGCACTTCCAGGGCCGCAGTCGAGAATGCGCTCACCGGGCCTCGGGGCGAGGGCTTCCGCCAGGGGCGCGTACCATTTTGGGTCGTCCAGAAGGCAGGCATCGACCAGCATGCGGAATGCACTCGAGAGCCATCGGCTGCGGACTCGCCGGCTCGCCGGCACCTCGGTGTGTATGAGATCGGCTCGACTCTCCGCATCCGAGACGCTTGTCGCGCACTTGCCAGCCTGCATCTTTAGCATCCCCATCGGCAAAGAAAAAAATCGGTGGCGTGAGGCAGACGTCGCGCTGGCTATCCGGCCCCTTACATCGATGAAGAATGGTTCGTGAACGTCACGCGACGTGACGTTGGCGTGCCAGGTTGCGAGCCTGCCTGCCCTTTGGATCGGCTTCCGATCCTCTTTGAGGTTGAAAGCCGCGAGGCGACATG
The DNA here is from genome assembly GCF_902141845.1 of Methylobacterium symbioticum. GTDB lineage: Bacteria > Pseudomonadota > Alphaproteobacteria > Rhizobiales > Beijerinckiaceae > Methylobacterium > Methylobacterium symbioticum. The sequence continues at coordinate 19,428 of NZ_CABFPH010000041.1, forward strand.
GGCGCCCCTACTCCGCGGCAGGTCGCAGGGGCGGAAAGGCGCGTCCCTCGGCTTCCTTCCTCGCCTGCACGGAAGATTTCGGCAGATCCTTGCCGCCGAAGCGGGCGTAGAGCGCCGGCAGCACGATGAGCGTGAGCAGGGTGGCGCTGATCAGGCCGCCGATGACGACGGTCGCCAGGGGCCGCTGGATCTCCGCCCCAGTCTCGGTGGCCAACGCCATGGGCACGAAGCCGAGTGAGGCCACGAGCGCCGTCATCGCCACCGGTCGCAAGCGGGTCATGGCGCCCTCCAGGATCGCCTCGCGCCGGGGGCGCCCCTCAGCGATGAGTTGCTTGATGAAGGTCAGCATCACGAGGCCGTTCAGCACCGCCACGCCGGAGAGCGCGATGAACCCGACCGCCGCCGGCACCGAGAACGGCATGCCGCGCAGCCACAGCGCCGCGATGCCGCCGGTGAGCGCCAGCGGCACCGCGCTGAACACCAGCAGCGCGTCCCGGGGCGAGCCCAGCGCCGAGTACAGCAGCAGGAAGATCAGGAAGAAGCACACCGGCACGACGACCATCAGACGCTGCCGGGCCGAGGCCAGATTCTCGAACTGACCGCCCCAGGCGATGTAATAGCCCGGGGGCAGCTGGACTTGGCTCGCGACCTTCGCCTGCGCCTCGGCCACGAGCGAACCGATGTCCCGGCCGCGCACGTTGGCGGTGACCACGACACGGCGCTTGCCGTTCTCGCGGCTGATCTGGTTCGGCCCCTCCGTCACCTCGAAGCTCGCCACCTGCTTCAGGAGCACGGAGGCCGAGCGCCCGTTCGGGCCGGGCGGCAGCGCGACGGGCAAGTTCTCCAGCGCCTCGCGATCCTCCCGGACCTTGTCGGTCAGGCGTACGACGATGGGAAAGCGCCGGTCGCCCTCGAACACCACGCCGGCATCCTTGCCGCCGATCGCCGCCCCGATGACCTCCTGGATGGCCCCGGTGCTCAGGCCTAGCCGCGCGGCCTCCGCCTTGTTGATCTTGATCTCCAGGAACGGCAGGCCCTGCGTCTGCTCGACCTTGACGTCCTCGGCTCCCGCCGTCCCCTTCAAGATGGCCGCGATCTGGTTGGCCACCTTGAGCATCGGCTCGAACTCCTCGCCAAACACCTTCACGGCGAGATCGCCGCGGGTGCCGGCCAGAAGCTCGTTGAAGCGCAGCTGGATCGGCTGGGAGAACTCGAACACGTTGCCGGCCAAGGCGCCGGCGGCTTTCTCGATCTGCTCCTGCAGCTCGGTCTTGGACAATTCCGGGTCCGGCCACTCCTCCTGGGGTTTGAGGATCACGAAGGTGTCCGAGGAGTTCTGCGGCATCGGGTCGGAGGCAACCTCGGCGGTACCGGTCTTCGAGAACACGTAGGCCACCTGCGGGAACTTACTCACCGCCTGCTCGATCTTGAGCTGCATCGCCTGGGATTGCGACAGCGAGGTCGAGGGGATCCGCAGCGCGTTCATGGCGATGCTCTTCTCGTCGAGCGTCGGGATGAACTCCGCGCCGAGCCGGGTGAACAACACGCCGGCCCCGGCCAGCAGCAGGAGCGAGCCTAGGATGAACGCCATCGGGGCCCGCACGGCCCCGACCAGGGCCGGGCGATACGCCGCCTTGAACCCCCGGATGATGAGGTTGTCCGTCTCGGTGACCTTGCCGGTGATCACGATGGCGATCATCGCCGGGACGAAGGTCAGCGACAGGATGAAGGCCGAGACCAGCGCGATGATCACGGTCAGCGCCATCGGCTCGAACATCTTGCCCTCGACCCCCGTGAAGGTCAGGAGCGGGACGTAGACCAGGATGATGATCGCCTGCCCGAACAGCGACGGCTTGATCATCTCCTCGGCCGACGCCCGCACCGTCGCGAGCCGCTCCTCGAGTTCCAGCTTGCGGCCGAGTTCGTGCTGTTTTTCCGCCAGGTGCCGGAGCGAGTTCTCCGCGATGATCACCGCCCCGTCGACGATCAGCCCGAAATCGAGGGCGCCGAGGCTCATCAGGTTCGCCGAGATCTTCGCCTCGACCATGCCGGTCATGGTCATCAGCATGGCGACCGGGATGACCAGCGCCGTGATGATGGCGGCCCGGATGTTGCCGAGCAGCAGGAACAGGATGACGATGACGAGCGTCGCGCCCTCGGCGAGGTTCCGGGCCACCGTCTTGATGGTCGCCTCGACCAGCAGCGTGCGGTTGAGCACCGTCTGCACCTCGACCCCGGGCGGCAGCGACTTGCGGATCTCGTTCATCTTGGCATCGACGGCGGCGGCGACGGTGCGGCTGTTCTCGCCGATCAGCATCAACGCGGTGCCGACGACGACCTCGCGGCCGTTCTCGCTGCCCGAGCCGGTCCGTAGATCCCGCCCGATCCGGACCTGAGCTATGTCCTTGATCCGCACCGGCACGCCGCCACGCGTCGTGACGACGACGTTGGCGATCTCGTCCATGCTCTCCAGCCGTCCGGCCGCGCGCACGACGTAGCCCTCGCCGTTGTCCTCCAGGTAGCGGGCGCCCTGGTTGGCGTTGTTGGCCTGGAGTGCGCGGGCGACGTCGCCGAACGAGAGGTCGAGGGCGGTCAGCTTCGCCGGGTCGGGCTGGACGTGGTACTGCTTCTCGTAGCCGCCAATGCCATCGACGCCGGCCACCCCGGGCACGGTCTTGATCTGCAGGCGGATGATCCAGTCCTGGATTGTGCGCAGATAAGCGGACCGCTCCAGCTCGGTCGTGAGGCGCTGCCCCTCCGGGGTCAGGTAGCTGCCGTCGGATTGCCAGCCCGGCTTGCCGTCGAGGACGGGCGCTTTCTCGCCGGCTTTCTTGTAGTTCACTGTCCACATGTAGATCTCGCCCAGGCCAGTCGAGACCGGGCCCATCTGCGGCTCGGCGCCTGGCGGCAGGTCACTCTTGACCTGGTTGAGGCGCTCGGCGACCTGCTGCCGGGCGAAGTAGATGTCGAGCTTCTCGTTGAAGACGGCGGTGACCTGCGAGAAGCCGTTGCGCGAGAGCGAGCGGGTGTATTCGAGCCCCTTGATGCCGGCCAGCGCGGTCTCGACCGGGTAGGTGACCTGCTTCTCGATGTCGACGGGTGAGTAGGAAGGCGCGACCGTGTTGATCTGCACCTGGTTGTTGGTGATGTCCGGCACCGCGTCGATGGGCAGCTTGGTCAGCGAGAACACACCGAAGCCGGCGGCGAGCAGCGACAGCAGCACCACGAGCCAGCGCTGGTGGACCGAGAAGTCGAGGATGCGACTGATCATGGCGAGCGTCCCGTCTCAGTCGTGGTGCTCGGCTTCGCCCTTGCCGAGCTCAGCCTTGAGGAGGAAGGTGTTCTTGACTGCGATCTCCTCGCCCGGCTCCAGGCCGGAGACGACCTCGACCGACTCATCGTCCGATTTGCCGGTCTTGACGTCGCGCCGCTCGAAGCCGTCCGCGTTGCGCACGAAAGCGACTTTCTCGCCGCCCATGCTCTGGAGTGCGTCGCGCGGCACCTTCGCCTTGGCGCTGTCCTGGCCGACCTGGATCTCGGCCGAGACGAAGGTACCCGGCCGCCAGCTGAAATCCTGGTTGGGCAGCGCGGCGATCACGCGGGCCGAGCGGGTCTCTGCGTTCAGGAGCGGGCTGACGAAGATGATTTTGCCCTTCGCCCGCTGGCCCGCATCCTCATCGCGGGGTGCGATCAGAACCTCCGCGCCCTCCTTGACCTTGGCCAGATCCGTGGTCGGCACCGCGAGCTCGACCCAGACCGTCGCGAGGTCCGCGACCGTGTAGAGGTCGGCCGGGTCACCCTCCTTGCCCACCGCCGTGCCGACGTCGACCTTGCGCTCGACGACGCGCCCGGTCAGCGGCGAGCGCAACTCGTAGCGCCGCAGGCTCGATTGGTTCGGGGTGGTCTCGTCCTTCTTGGCCGCTGCCGCAACCTCATCCGCATTGAGGCCGAGCGCCGAGAGTTTCTGGCGGGCAAGGTTGACGCGCAACTGCGTCTCGGAATAGGTCGCGCGGGCCTGTAGGAACGTGGCCTCGGCGGAGATCCGCTTGTCCCAGAGCGCCTGCTGCCGGTCGTAGTTGGTCTTCTGCAACTCGGTGTTGACCAGAGCGGTGAGGTACTCGCTCTTGGCGTCGGCGACCTCGCGGCTGTCGAGGACGGCGACGACCTCGCCCTTCTTCACGGGGTCGCCCAGGCGCTTGAGCATCTCCGCCACGGTTCCCACAACCCGCGCCGGCACACGCGCGATCCGGTCGGTGTCCGGCGTGATCGTGCCGGGCGCCATCAGGTGCCGCGAGAGCGTGCCGCCCTGAACGGGCGCGGTCGTGATCTCCTGCGCGGCAGCCTGCTCCGCCGACATTTTGATCTGCCCCTCGGCGGCGTGATCCTCCGCCTTCTCGCCGGCCGGTTTTTCCGCCCCCGCCTTCGGGGATTGCGCTGGGCCCTCCGGTGGGGGGTCGGTCTTCATCAGGCCGGTCGCCGCCAAAGCCCCCTGGATGACCTGGGACACGCGCGGCACGGCACCGCCGATCGCGACACCGACCGCCAGAACAATCAGAATAAGAAACGCACGCATGGCGCTGACCTCGACCGGGCCTTTGGGCGCCGGCTGCGCAGAGGCGCGGCCGATCACTTCCAAGTTCCCACATGACCTCCAACGCTCAGCCCCTGAAGAAGGCGCAAGCGGCGACAGTCCACCGTAGCGGTGGGACGGGTCAGGCCCGGGGCGGTCTGCGGAGTGGGGAGGCGGCGCGGGAGGCGAGCGGCTCGGTCTGGATCGGATAAGCAATCCGATCAGCTGTCCGGACCGGCTCGAACGCGACCGGCTCGGCCCGCATCACTTGGTGACAGCCGCAGTGGGCATGGAGCAGGATGCCCGCATCCGCCGGGTCGCCCGATCCTGCATGATCGGGAGCCGGATGCGACGCGAGCGTCAGCAGTCCATCGCTCTGAACGGAGCTGGGTGCCGCGGCAGTTTCGGAGCTGATGACGGAGAAGGCGAACACGAAGGCTACCAAGCATGCCACGGCAGTGCGCAGCAGGCGCGCCGGGTCGCTTGTCCAAAGGTGCCGCAGGCTCGTCATCTCAGCCCTGATCTACGATCGACCGCAAGTGAGCACAAGGTCTGCGCCCCTCCGACCGAGGTGAAGCCCGTCATGGACTGGGATCGCCTCGAGCGTCCCCGCGGGGAAGTGACGGATCGGCTGCCCCTTCCCGATCCAGAACGGCGCCCGCCGAACGCGCGGCCGTATCGGTGTTCGGCTCCTCTGGATCGGTTTCGGATCCTCTACCGTTGGTGTCGCCTCCGTCGCGGTGGGCAGCCTGCTTCAGCGGCACGAGGTAGCGCAGCGTCAGGTAGGTGACGAGGCTCAGGATGGCGGCGATGTCGTAAAGGCCGTAGCCCACTGCCGCCCCGAGCGCGCCCGTGGCCCACAGGCTGGCGGCGGTCGCGGTGCCGGAGGCACGCCCGGCATGCTTCAGGATGGCCCCGCCGCCGATGAAGCCAACACCCGTAATCACACCTTCGAGGATGCGGGCCTGGCCCGTCGAGTCCGCACCGAGCACGCGGATCGCGACCAGCACGAAGCCGCAGGCGGCGACCGCGACGAGGGGAAAGGTGCGGATGCCAGCCGAGCGCTCCTCCTGCTCGCGGTCCCACCCGATCGGCGCCGCGAGGGCGTAGGCGATCGCGAGATCCACGAGATGGGATGCCACCTCCCAGAGGCTGAAGGCTGTGAGCTTCATCGGCGTGACGGTTCTTTCTCGATAGCACTACGCGGTGCGCCCCACAGGCGAAGGCAGCCCTCAGCATGATCGCCAATGCGCGAGCCGGCGCGCCTCAAGTGGCGATCTCCTCGATCACCAGCATGCCGAGGAAACCTATGAAGAACATCGCGGTGGTCCAAGGTTGCTCGGGTACGGCATGCGCCTCCACGAGCAGCTCCTCGGTGACGAGATAGAGCAGCGCGACGAGCGCGAACGCGAAGAAGCCGGCGAGATAGGGCCCGGGCAGCGCACCGACCGGCGTGCCCAGGAGCGCACCCAGCGGCAGCAGGAGCGCGAGACCGGCCACCGTACCGACCACCCGTCCCGCAGAGCCGCTCGTTTGCTTCAGCTTGGAGGCGACCGCGATCCCGAGAAACAGTACCTCGAGCGTGAGTGCGCCCGTCAGCAGCAGGCCCTGCTTCGCCCCGGCCGCGAAGCCGATGCCGAGGACCAGGCCGTCGATCAGAATGTCGATCCCGACCGTCGCGATGAGCCCGACCGACCCCTTCGCCTTCTCCCCCAGGCGCTTGACCAGGAGCATCAGGGCGACACCGAGGGCTCCGCCGACGATCACCGCGATCGGGGATTGCTGATGCTTGAGGTCGGGCAGGATCTCGCCCGCGACCGCGGCGAACAGGACGCCCGCGGCGAGATGCTGGACGGCGCTGGTGACCGCCGGGCCAGGCTGACGCACGGCGGCGACGGCGGCCCCCAGTACCGTCGCGAGGGCTGGGATGAGCGTGTAGGCCCAAGCTGACATCGAAGTTCCGTATTCCTGGATTGCGACGGGGACACACCATCGGCGGCGGAGGCCGAGCGGCTCAGGTCCGCTCAGATGTGCAGAGCCTTTTCCTCGGTTCGAAGCGCCGCATCTTCGATCTGGATCGTAACGTGATCGACCTTGAACTCGTCCGCCAGGATCTGCCGTGCGTGACGCAGCACGCGGGCGGCGTCACCCGCCCCAGGCACCACCAAGTGCCCGCTCATCGCGTCGAGACCCGAGGTGATGGTCCAGACGTGAAGGTCGTGCACGCCGGCCACGCCCGGGATCTCGGCCAAGCGGCGCTCCAGCAGCACGACGTCGACCTGGGGCGGGGTGCCCTCCAGCAGGATATGGGTGACCTGGCTGAGCAGGCTCCAGGTGCGCGGCACGATGAACAGGCCGATGCCGGCTCCCACGATCGGGTCGGCCAGCCGCCAGCCCGTGACCATCACGATCACTGCCGCCACGATCACCCCGAGCGAGCCGAGCATGTCGGAGAGCACCTCGAAGTAGGCGCCCTTGACGTTCAGGCTCTCCGACGAGCCGCCGGACAGGAGGCGCATGCTGATCAGGTTGACCACCAGGCCGACGGCCGCCACCGCCAGCATCGGGCCGCCGATGACCTCGGGCGGGTCGACGAAGCGGCGGTACGCCTCGTAGAGGATGTAGATCGTGAGGACGAGGAGCACGACGGCGTTGGCCAGCGCCGAGAGCACCTCCGCGCGCAGGTAGCCGTAGGTCCGTTGCGGCGTCGCGGGCCGCTCGCCGAAGCGGATCGCCAGGAGTGCCAGCGCAAGACCTCCTGCGTCGGTGAGCATGTGGGCAGCATCGGCCAGGAGCGCGAGGCTGCCGGTCAGCAAGCCGCCGACCACCTCGGCGGCCATGTAGGTCAGGGTCAGCCCGAGCGCCCAGATCAGGCGCCCGCGGTGCCGCCCCGCGGCCGAGCCGCCGAGGGTTGCTCCATGATCATGCCCTGCACCCATTCCGGTTCCTCTTTCCTGAGCGGACGATCACAGCGTCCCGGCGACGCGGGCGGTGGAGTAAGAAGATGCGTCGACACCCTGACGCCTCACGGCCCGATGGCCCGCCGCGGCGCCGGCGCTCCTCGGGCAGCGAACCGGCCCAGCCGCCGCTCCTCCAGCGATGAGCCAGGCCTGCGGGGCAGGGACGTGCGCTCACGCCGCCGCGGGCTCGAGAGCCTCGCTCGGCTGCGCCGTGTCGCCCCCGCCCGACGTGCCGCCGGAACCGAAGAACCCGAGCAGGCGCAGCGCGTTCGCGGTGACGATCACGGTAGCCCCCGTATCGGCCAGGATGGCGATCCACAAGCCCGTCAGCCCGAGCACGCTCGTGACCAGGAACACCGCCTTCAGCCCCAGCGCGACGGCGATGTTCTGGCGGATGTTGGCCATGGCGGCCCGCGCCAAGCGGATCATCTCCACGACGTCGTAGGTGTGGCTCCTCAGGAGCGCGCCGTCGGCGGTCTCCAGGGCGACGTCGGTGCCCGAACCCATGGCGATCCCCACGCTCGCCGCCGCCAGCGCCGGTGCATCGTTGATACCGTCGCCCACCATCATGACCCCGCCCCCCACCCCGAGCGCCCGGATCACCGCCACCTTGTCGTCGGGCATCTGCTCGGCGCGGAACTCCAGACCGAGCGCACCCGCGATCGCCGCACCGGTGCGCGCGTTGTCGCCCGTGAGCATGATCGGACGGATGCCGAGATCTTGTAGGGCTGCGAGAGCCGACTTCGCGTCGGGACGCGGCTCGTCGCGCAGGGCGATCAGCCCCACCAAACGGCCGCCCACCACGAGCGCCGTGACGGTCTTGCCCTCCGCTTCGAGCGCGGCGCTCCGCTCGCTCGCCCCGGCCGGCCAGGTCGTACCGCCTTCGGCAAAGCGCGGAGCACCGAGAAAGATCTCCTGCCCGTCGAGCGAGCCGGTCACGCCCTGACCCGGAACGGCCCTGACCCCGTCGGCGGGCTGGATCCGGCAGCCCGTCGTCCTGGCCCACTCCACGATCGCGACGGCGAGTGGATGGTTCGATCCGGTCTCGACGGCCGCAGCCAGCCGCAGCATCTCAGCCTCGCTGCCGGAATAGACCGCGACGTCCGTCACCCGCGGCGCTCCCTCGGTCAGCGTGCCCGTCTTGTCGAAGGCGATGATCTGCGTCTTCGCCGCCGCCTCGATCACGGCTCCGCCCTTCATCAGCAAGCCGCGGCGCGCCCCGGCCGACAGGGCCGATGCGATCGAGGCCGGCACCGAGATCACGAGCGCGCACGGGCAGCCGATCAGCAGGAGCGCGAGCCCGCGATAGACCCAGGTCGACCAAAGCCCCCCGAACAGGAGCGGCGGCATCAGAACGACGAGGAGGGCGAGGCCGACGATGAGCGGCATGTACCAGCGCGAGAAGCGGTCGATGAAGCGCTCCGTCGGCGCGCGCGCCTCCTGCGCCTCCTCGACGAGGCGGATGATGCGCGCGATCGTGTTGTCCTCGGCGGCCTTGGCGACGCGCACCCGGAGTGCCGCCTCGCGGTTGATCGAGCCCGCGAAGACGCCGTCCCCCGCCCCTTTGGTGCTCGGGAAGGATTCCCCCGTCACAGGAGACTCATCGATGCCGGACGTGCCGGAGAGGATGACGCCGTCGGCCGGGATGCGATCGCCCGGTCGCACCAGCACTGTCTGGCCGATCGCGAGCGACGCGGCCGGCACGTCTCGGGCGATGCCGTTCTCCTCGACCAACGCTGTCTTCGGGACGAGTTCGCCGAGCGCCCGGATGCCGGCGCGGGCTCGGTCGGCCGCCACGCCCTCCAGCACCTCGCCGACCGCGAACAGGAACACGACAAGGGCGCCTTCCTCCGCGGCGCCGATGAACAGGGCGCCGGCAGCGGCGATCGACATCAGCATCTCGATCGTGAACGGCATGCCGGCGCGCGTGGCCGCGATGGCGCGCTGGGCGACGGGCGCGACTCCGACCAGCGTCGCGCCCACGAATGCCCAGAAGGCCAGCGCGGGAACGCTGAGCTTGATCATCCAGGCCAGGGCGAGCATGGCGCCGGTGAACAGGACCAGACGGCCCTTGCTGGCCTGCCACCAAGGCCTGCCGGCGTTCTCGCCATGTGCGTGCCCCTGCTTTGCGAGAACGCCGTCATGCTGGTGTGCCGTCGTCAGGGGTGCCTGCGCGTCCTGGTCACAGCCCGGGTCACCACAGCCGTGTGCTGCGTTCGCATCGTGGCGGCCGAGCAGCTCGTGTTCGGGACCGGAAGTGAGGGATGGCGGCAATTTGCGCGTGAGCGTGTAGCCGAGGCCGGCCACGCGTTTCTCGACGGTCGCTGAGGAGATCTGGGTCTGATCGATCGTGGCGGTCAGGGTCTCGGTGATCGTCGAAGCCCTGACGTCGCTGACGCCCGGCAACCTGGCCAACGCCGTTTGGATCTTGCCGACGCAGCTGGCGCAATCCATCCCCTCGACCTTCCAGGTGAAGGTCGTACCGTTCTTGCGCGCGGCGTCCGCACTGTGTCCCGTCATGAGATCCTCCTGCTCCCCGGCAGCCTAGAACCTCTAGCCGCTAGAGGAGCAAGGAGCGGTCGGTCTCAGCCTTGGCTCTGCCACTGCGCCATGACCTCTTGGCTCGACCTGCTGAGGTGTACATGCGCGTCGACGCGCTCGACCCAGGCGAGCGGGATGAGGTGATGCGCGCCTTGCGCGGCCGGATCGTTCCGGGTCAGCTTGATCTGATCGGATCCCTGCATGTGATCGACGGTGCCGACATGGTGCCCATCGGACGCCTTGACCTCCATCTGCTCTTTGATCTGGCTTGCATCGATCATGACGTATCTCCTCGACCTGAGACGGCCGACACATGGTGTGACGGGAGACGCTCGACGAGCGCCTCGCGTTCGGCGGCCATCTTCCGGCAGCGCTCGGCGCAAGTCCGGCACCGTTCGAGGCCGTTGAGAACACCGTCTCGCCCTGGAACCGGGGCTAGCGACGAGAGAACCAGCGCTGCAAGGAATGGTTGCGCACGGTCGTCCTCGAGCCCAACATCGATGATCTCGGGGTATTCCCGCGGGGGTCTGGTGCTCGGTCCGGAAGCGCCGATCGAGATCGCAATCCATGGTTCAGTCACGCGCCAGCGACGACGTGCAGGGACGTCGCAGATCAACGGAGGGAGAGACGACGATGAGACGCAGCGCCCTGTCGGCCCTGCTCTGGCTCGGCTGCCTGCACGGAGCCCATGCTCAGGAAGCCCCGTTTGGCCTGTCCTGGGGACCCGTCGACACGGTGCCGAAGCCCTCCATGGTCGACCGTGAAGCGAACATCACCGCGCTGACCTACTTCCACGACCGTCCGCTGGCCGCGGGCATCGATACGGACGAGGTCATCCTGGAAGTCTGCCGGGACGAGGGCCTGCAGCAGGTCATCTGGCTCAGCCGTCCGCTCTCGGAGGCCGAACTGCCGTCGCGCTACGAGGCCATCTACCGGGAGGGCGTGCGGCGGTATGGTCAGCCGCAAACCATGCCGGGTGCCGAGACTGTGTCGTGGCCGTCCGGACGCGCGCTCCTGGCCGTCAGGAAGGCCGTTCCCGGCGAGCGGCGCTTGACCATGCTGGCCAGGGGCGACCGCTACGAGTCGTGCTCGGTCGCCCACCAGGGGGCCACAGGCCACCCGGCCTCCCGGCACGCGTCGGACCTGATCCTCGGGCAGACCCCGTGAAGCAGGTCGCGATCATCTGCACCGGGCCCACGAGGGTGGTCGACCCGCAAACCGCCGAGATGATCGGGCTCGGCGCGACGCCATATGCGGCCTTGATCGGACAATCGCTACCTCGGCGGCCGGGCATGCCGATGCGGCGTGAGCCCGGGGCTTGATGAGCGGTGCGTCGCGGCGGGCCTCGTCAGCGGACGACGACCGGGCGACCTGCGCGCCCCGTCCTCCTCTCGCGAGCAAGCCGCTTCACCGCAAACCTGTCCCGCCGGGATCATCTCGAACGGGACCATGGACGCCACGCACGCCCTCCAGCGCAGGCTTCGAGGCCGGGGGTAGGGCACGTGCCGGTCACCCCGCGCCAGCCGTACTGCGCAGCCGAGAAGCTCACAAGTGGCATCGAACCGTCATCGGCCGTCGATAAACAGGCGCGCCCGGAGATCGCCGCCTGTTTCGGCGGTGATGCGCCCCTAACCGAACCCGCGGCATTCGGGGAACGATCGATCGCGCGCACGGCCACGATGCGTTTCGAATGCCGCCCTACCTCGCCCGCAGGCGGGTTCGCAGTCGTGATCACGGCCGATGGGAAGAGCGGCATGGCTGCCGTCGCTGCCAGCAACCCACACGCTATGCCGCCTGAATTCTGGAAGTCCGGCCTCTCACCCTCCCGCTCCGTAGGCGTGGCGAGGGGCGTGAGACCGGTGTCTACCTCGGTGGTACGCGCGGCTATCTCATCGGCCGGGGTCGTCAGCTCAACGCGAACCCGGCGGCGGACTTGCACGAAGCCGCTCGTCCATGGTTAGCGGCACGGCCAAGTTTGGGCGGATGCCGCATCGTGTCCCGGTCACCGCATCGCTGGTGCGGGATCGGTTCATGCATGTGGAGGCGGCACGATGAGCCGGTGGAGACAGGCCGCAGGACGCCTCCGCGCGGGTGCAGGGATTGGTGCAGGGGTTGCGACGTTGCTCGCTGGCCTGTCCACCGGCGCCCACGGGGCCGATCGCGCCACGCCGACGCCACACGACGCGACACACCTGCCCTCCTTCGGTACCTGGGCGGGCGGCTATATCGGATGGCAGGGCAGCGCCGGTGACGCCTTCGGCGACTTCGGCTTCGGTTCCGGCATGATCGGCCGCCGTTCGGTGCCGGAATTCCGCACCGGGGATGCCACGGGCCGCAACGATGCCGGGCGGGATGCGACCACCGCGCTCGGCGGCCTGTTCGGCGGGTACGCCTGGCAGATCGGCCCGTTCGTGTATGGCGTTGAAGCCGACGTTGACGCCACGAACCTGAAGCGGCCCGTGTCCTCGACCACGCCTGGGTTCGGCTTCGAGGGGCTGGATCCCGCCTTCCCCGTGACCCGGACCAAGGCCGACGTGTTCGGGACAGCCCGGGCCCGCGTCGGCTACGCGTTCGAGCGCTATCTCGTCTATGCCAGCTTCGGGCTTGCGGGCGCTCAGGTCCGGTTTCTCACCAACTTCCCTGATCCGGGGACGACGTCAGCCCCGGCCCTTCGGCGGGGCCGCGCCTTCCTCGGGTTCTCGCTCGGTGCCGGCATCGAGTATGCCATCACCGAGAACCTCGCGCTGGGACTGGAATACCGCTACCTCGACCTCGGCCGGAGCGGACGGCTCGATCTCGGCACCGTTCCGGGCGTCACCGGCGGCCCCTTCTCCGCGCGGGCCTCCTTCACCTCCAACCAAGTCCTCGCGCGCCTGTCCTGGTATCCGGGTGGTCTCGTCTTGCCGCCCGAGCCCGGCGAGGTAGCCCCCCACGATCCCGATACGGCGATCAGCGACCGCGTCTCGCTGCACGGCCAGACGACCTTCGTGGACCAGGGCGTGTCCGGCTTCCGCTCGCCCTATCTCGGGCCGCAGAGCCTCGTGCCGCGCCAGGCACGCGCCACGCTGACGGCGACCGCCTTCCTCGGTTTCAAGCTCACGGACAGCACCGAACTCTACTATAACCCCGAATTCGACCAGGGCTTCGGCCTGAGTCGGACGCTCGGCGTCGCCGGCTTCGTCAATGGCGAAGCGCAGAAGGCCGGGGCGCCCTTCCCGAAATTCCGCTCGCAACGCTACTTCGTCCGCCAAACCTTCGGCCTCGACGGCGAGACCGAGGATGTGCCGGACGGCCCGAACCAGGTCGCGACCCGCCGCGACATCGAGCGGATCACGATCGTGGCCGGCAAGTTCGCGCTCGGCGACTTCTTCGACGGCAACACCTACGCGCACGATCCCCGCGTCGATTTCCTGAACTGGTCCCTCTGGGCGTCCGGGGCCTATGACTTCCCTGCGAACCTGCCCGGGTTCACGCAAGGCGTGATGGTCGAGTACAACCGCAAGGAGTTCGCGATCCGGGCGGCCTACACACAGGTGCCGAAAGAACCGAGCAGCAACGTTCTCGACCCGCGCATCGCCCGGAAGGGAGGCCTTACGGTCGAGCTGGAGGAGCGCCACGTGCTCCCGGGGCTCGACCAGCCCGGCAAGATCCGCCTCGGCCTGTTTACCAACGTCTCCCGTACGGCGAACTATCGCGAGGTGGTCGACCTCACTCAAGGGGGCTTCTTCGCCGATATCAACGATGCGGCCGCGGCCACCCGACGCGACCGGCGCAAGAGCGGTCTCTACCTGAACCTCGAACAGGCGGTGACATCGCAATTCGGGGTGTTCGCGCGGGCCAGCCTGAACGACGGACGCAACGAGAGCCTCTCCTTCGCCGACATCGACCGCAGTGTCTCCGGCGGTGTCTCGCTGAAGGGCGGCGCCTGGGGCCGGCCCGACGACACGGTCGGCCTCGGCGCTGCCCTCAACAACCTGTCCCGCTCGCACCGGGATTTCTTCGCCAACGGCGGCCTCGGTCTGGTGATCGGCGATGGCCGCTTGAGCTACCGCGCCGAGCGCGCGGCCGAGGCTTACTACGCGCTGAGCCTCACGAAGGCCGTGACAGTCTCCGCCGATTACCAGCTCGTGGCGAACCCGGCCTACAATCGCGACCGTGGCCCGGCACACTTTTTCGCAGCCCGCCTCCACACGGACTTCTGACGGTCGATCGGCGCCTCGCCGTTGACCATGATCGCCGGCACGGCAACGCCTATGCCTTCCTGAGCTGTGCGGCCTGTCCGGTCAAACAGGGTGCAGTTCACATCGCTTGACCGAGGTTGCGACACGGCCGGACACCAGGCCGCTGGAAGAAAATTGTATCCGCCTCGACGCGAACGCGGCCCATTCAGTCCCGACCCAGCTTGACTTCGCGGGACGATAAAATTGGGCCAATTCTCATCTATGAGCCTGCTTATCGCTATTATTCAGTTATCGAAATCAGCTGAAACTCTGGAAATTTTGCGAAAATATCCATATCACAAGCTCCACATATAAAAATTTTCTTGGAGCGTTCGTCGATCACCGTTAGGCGATCCTTGTCTATTCTGAAATCTGTTTTATTTAATAGCCGTCTTACGAAATCGTGAATGTTTTCTGGAGTGCTTACGAAGTACACATTGTCTTTGAAAGCAATTTGGAATTTGCCGCGCCCGCGACCTAGCTCATCGATGAATTTGCTATAGATTAGCTGATATGAAGCTTCGTTGTCGCTTGCTATATCGAATTTGACCGTCATGACAGTCATGCCCGCTCCTTGAGTTGCCGCCTCTGAAAAATTGACGGTCGCGATAAGACCCAATCCAAGTCGGTCTCCCCTCTCATCACAAGCAAATCCGGCCTTTGCAGCTGTCGACGGCGGACTGACGCGCTGAGCGTACGCTGTTGGGGCTTCTCTCCCGGCCTGTCCCCTGGAAAGTGGTTCATCGCCAAGTCTGGTGGTTCAGGATCAATCACTGCGAGGAGAAGGCGGCGCAGTCGGTCGGGCTTGGCGCGGCCGTATATGGAGCGCTTCAATAGCTTGAGGCGATTGACTCGCCCCTCGGCCTGCCCGCTGCTCAGGGCAACCTAAGGCCAGCGTGGACCGCAATCCCGTCCTGCCGGAGGCTAGTGGCGAAGCTCTCGACCACGCTTCACCCCGCACGTGCGAGCGTCGCCTCGTCCGCCCCCGGTTGCTTGAGACCACCCGTTGGCGGACGGTCTCCCAACAGGGGTGATGACGACGAACACGGGAGCGGTTGTAGACGCGGTTGACCCCGGTCGCGGTGGGCGCATGTCCCAGCAGCGCAAGCGGGATGCCGTGCTGCGGCTGCTGCGCGCCGAGGACTTCGTGGCGGTGGACCCAGAGCCGGACCGTCTCGCCACTATCGCGCACGATCGCGGCGACCTCGTCCACCGTTACCCCCTTTGCCGCGTGCGTGGTCATGGCGTAGTTGTGCTGCAGCCGCGGCACCCGCGGCTCCACCCTTTGTCGGAACGCGACGCGGGAGGGACAGGGCGGTTCGCAACCGCGGCTCTCCCGTGCAATGATGGAGCGAAATCCGGCTTGGTAGCACCGTACGCCGTGCGAGATCACAGATGCCGACCATCAACCACGCCTTCGTCGCCGATCTCATCATGCTCGCTCCGGTCGCACTCGGAGCACAGGGCGCGCGCGCTCAACCGCTGGGGGCCTACGAGGCTGCGAACGGCTTCCGTGGCTCGGATGTCGCCTCCGTGATCACCCGCATCGTCGAGCGTCAGCTGCTGGCAATCCCGGGTGTGCGCTCCGTTCATGACCTGCACGTGCGCTCGATCACCTCCGGCATCGACGCCATGAGCGCGCACGTCGTCGTGACCGACATGGCCGAGGCCGCGCGCATCCGCAAGGCGGTGCAGCGGGTCATGGCGGCCGAGTTCGACACGCGCCACGTCACCGTGCAGGTCGAGAACGAGGTTCTGCAGGAAGAGGAAAAGCTGCGAAAGACCTGAGCGCGTGCGAGAGGCACCGGCCGTGCCGTCCCGGATCGAGGATTACGCCCTGATCGGCGACTGCGAGGCGGCCGCGCTCATCGGGCGCGACGGCTCGATCGACTGGCTGTGCTGGCCGCGGTTCGACGCGCCAGCGTGCTTTGCGGCCCTGCTTGGCTCACCCGAGAACGGCCGCTGGCAGATCGCCCCCGCCGCCCCAGGGTTCCGCGTGTCGCGCCGCTACCGCGAAGGCACTCTGATCCTCGAGACGGAGTTCGAGACGGCCGAGGGCGCCGTCACCCTGATTGACTTCATGCCCCCGCGCAGTGCTGCTCCGGACCTGGTGCGCATCGTCGTTGGCCGGCGAGGCCGCACGACCTTGCAAACCGACCTTGTCCTCCGCTTCGGCTACGGCGCGAACGTGCCATGGGTGAGCCGCCTGGAGGGCGGTCTGCTGCGAGCCATCGCCGGACCCGACATGCTGGTGCTGAAGACCGGCGTGCCGCTGCACGGTGAGGACTTGAGAACCGTCGGAGCGTTCACGCTCGGCGAGGCGGAGACCGCAACGTTCGTCCTCAGCTACGGCCCGTCGCATCAGCCGCCGCCCGTGTCGGTCGATCCGTTCCGCGCGCTCGCCGAGACCGAGGCGTTCTGGCGTACCTGGTCGAGCCGGTGCACCTACCAGGGCCGCTGGTCCGAGGCCGTGGGCCGCTCACTCATCACGCTGAAGGCGCTCACCTATGCGCCGACCGGGGGCCTCGTTGCTGCCCCCACCACCTCCCTGCCGGAGAGGATCGGCGGCGCGCGCAATTGGGACTATCGCTACTGCTGGCTGAGAGACGCGACCCTCACACTGCTGGCGCTGATGAACGCCGGCTACTACGACGAGGCCCGGGCCTGGCGCGAGTGGCTCCTGCGGGCGGTGGCCGGCAGCCCGGCCCAGCTCCAGATCATGTATGGCCTCGCCGGCGAGCGCCACCTGCGCGAATGGGAGGCGGGATGGCTGCCAGGCTACGAGGGCTCGCGTCCTGTCCGGGTCGGGAACGCCGCCGCCACACAGCTTCAGCTCGACGTCTTCGGTGAGGTCATGGACGCGCTGCACCAGGCCCGGCACGGGGGGCTGGCCGAGAACCCGGAAGCCTGGGCCCTGCAGAAGGCGCTAGCCGAGCATCTTGAGACCGTCTGGGACCAGCCGGACGAGGGCATCTGGGAGGTGCGCGGCGGGCGCAAGCACTTCGTCCACTCGAAGGTGATGGCTTGGGTCGCGCTCGACCGGATGGTGAAAACCGCAGCCGAGTTCGGCTGGGACGGGCCGGTCGCGCGCTGGCGGGCGCTGCGGGCGCGGATACACACCGATGTGTGCCGGCAGGGCTTCAACCCTGAGGTAGGCGCTTTCGTGCAGTCCTACGGCTCCAGAACCATGGACGCGAGCCTGCTGCTGCTGCCCTTAGTCGGCTTTCTGCCTGCAAGCGATCCGCGCATCCGCGCGACGGTCAGCGCCATCGAGCGAGACCTCTTGGTCGACGGGTTCGTCCTGCGCTACCGCACCGAGGAAACTCAGGACGGGTTGCCGCCCGGCGAAGGAGCCTTCCTACCCTGCAGCTTCTGGCTTGCCGACAATTGGATGCTGCAGGGCCGGCGCGAGGAGGCGCAGGCTCTCTTCGAGCGCCTGCTTGGGCTCCGCAACGATGTCGGGCTCCTCGCTGAGGAATACGATCCGCGAGCCAAGCGCCAGCTCGGCAACTTTCCGCAGGCCTTCTCGCATCTGGCCCTGATCGGCACGGCGCTCAATCTCTCACCGGCCAAAGCCAAGCCCCTCGCGCAACGGTCGTCCGGTCGCTGTGCCCCCTGAAACCGACCCCACGCCCGTCTGCTGCCGAGCGCCCGCTTCCCTGCCGGTTCCGAGCGAGACGGCGCACACCGAGTGTTCCGCGTTGGAGGCGCTTCGGTGTGCGGGGCCGCGCGAACCGGCGACCACGTCCGGATGACGGTCTTCAGTAGCGTGGGCCGCCCGAGGTGTTTCCCTTCTGCTGCTGGTACCCGGGGCGGGAGGGGTTGCGCGCATTGGGGTCACCCATGCCGCGCGGCTGCACCCGGCGTCCGCGCGGCATCCGGCGATGCATCGTCTCGCCTCGGGTCATGCGCACGAGTGAGAGCTCCAGGTTCAGGCCAGCGCCTAGCACCGGTGTGCCCGGGGCCGCCAGGGCGGACCCATACAGGGCGAAGCTCCCGAGGAGGGCGGCTGCCGTGCATGCGAGGACGCGTGATCTCACGGGAAAAATCCTTGTCAAGGGGGCTACCATACAGCTGCGGACGGGATAACGGCCGTGGAGATCGTGTCGTTCCTCCGCCTGCCGGCGCTCCTACGGTGCGAGCGAACGAGAGATCTCCGCGCTGCAGCGGGCCGGCCCGTTCAGGGAGCAGCCGAGCCAGCCCCGCCGGCGGAAGATCCCGACTGCGGCATGCCTCGTGTGCCATCCTGCGCGATATCCGCTTTGGCCGCAGGACGGACACCGACGCACAGGTTCTGGCTGAGGCGTTGCAGATGATCTGACGCGATCCGGGTACCGGGCTTCAATCCGCTCACGATCTCGGTCTGATCGCCGTAGCTTCCACCCGTCTCGACGGGCCGCATGCTGATGCGGCAATCGGCGCCGATGCTCCAGACGATGCGCTGGTCGAGTTGCGCCGACAGGGCGCGGGTCGGCACCAGGAGGCGCTCCTTGCGGCCGACCTGCAGACGCGTCCGGATGAACTCGCCGGGCAGGTAGAGGCCATCCGCGTTGGCGAGCTTGGCCCGGATCAGACGCCGGGCCGTCGCGGGATCGAAGCGGTTGTCGAGCTTGTAGACCTTGGCTTCCCGTCCCGGCTCGTCGTCGTCGCCCAGCACGGTCAGAGCGGCGCCACCACCCTGCATGGCGGCTCGCACGGCCTTCGAGTCGTCAGTCGAGAGCGCGACCTGCACGTCGATCGGGTCGATCTGCACGACGCTGACGAGGTTCGTCGCGTTCGCCGTGACAAGGTCGCCTATGTTGATCCCCGAGAGGCTGGCACGGCCATCGAAGGGCGCCTTGATCACGGCGTAATCGAGGTCGAGCTGCGCGCGGGCAATCGCGGCCTCGGCCGCCTGAACCTGGCTCTTGGCCGAGGTCCGGTTGCTCTCGAGCTGCTGCAGGCGCTGCTGGGTGGCGTAGCCCTTGTCGGCCAGCGTGTCGGTTCGTTGCACCTCCGCTTCGGCGAACTCCAGCGCGGCCTTGGCCCGCTCGCTCTGGGCCTTGGCGTCTTTCAGCGCCACCTCGAAGGGCCGGGGGTCGATCCGGAACAGCACCTGGTCCTTCTTGACCGTACCACCGGGCTCGAAGGGCCGCTCGATGATGGCGCCCGTCACGCGTGGCTGCAGCGCCGCGTCCTGCGGCGAGACGATCACCCCAGTGTAGTCGAAGCTGATCGGCACGGTCGCCATCTTCGCCTCGACCACGCCGACAGCGAACTCTGGTTCGCCCGGGCCTTTCTGGTCTGCTTCTGCCCCCGAGGGGGGGGCTGCTGCGAGGCGTCCTGCGAGAGAAGCCGGCAATGCCTTCAGCACGGCCGCGGGCAGCGGATGGCCCATCGCAGCCCAGGCGCCGATGCCGACCAGGATCAGAGCGAGGCCGGCCAATCCATAACGAAGCCGCGTGCGCACGCGTCAGCCCTCCGAGCCAGGAGCGAACAAATCCAAGAGCGAACAAGTCCGTGAGACGGGCACCGTCAGGTGCCCTGGCGCGGGGGGAACTCGCCCGAGCACGAAGCGTTGCACCGCCGCGAGCGCCGCAAGCCTCGCTCGGGTGGGACACGAGCGAAAGGCCCGGCATGTTCGCCTATTTCGTCGATCGGCCCATTCTGGCCGGCGCGATCTCGTTCCTGATCACTCTGATCGGTGCCGTGGCGGGTCTGAGCCTGCCGACCGCGCAGTTCCCGCAGATCTCGCCGCCGATCATCACCGTTGAGGCGACCTATCCCGGCGCCAGCGCCCAGCAGGCCTACGAGGCGATCGCGATCCCGCTGGAGCAGGAGATCAACGGCGCCCAGAACCTGATCTACATCTATTCCTTCAGCAACACCGACGGCAGCGTCGTTCTCTACGCCACCTTCGCGGTCGGCTCGGACCTGAACGCGGCCGCCGCCGACGTGCTCACCCGCGCCAACCGCGCCGAGGCGCGGCTGCCGCAAGCGGTGCGCGATCAGGGCCTGCAGATCACCAAGAGCTCGCGCCAGCAGCTCGGCAACGTCGTCCTCTACAGCGAGGACGATCAGTACGACGAGCTGTTCCTGTCGAACTGGGCCGAGACGCAGGTGATCAAGCCGCTGCGCCGTGTCGAGGGGATGGGGCGCATCGTCAACCTCTCGAACAAGCGCTACGCCATGCGCGTCTGGCTCGATCCGGCCAAGATGGAGGCGCTCGGCATCGGTCCCCAGGCCGTCGTCGAGGCCGTGCGCCAGCAGAATGCGCAGATCACCACCGGCTCCCTCGGCAAGCCGCCGATGGAGGATGCGCCGCCCTTGGAACTGCAGATCGTGACCAAGGGGCGGCTGGTCGAGACGAGCGAGTTCGAGAATATCGTGCTGCGCGCCAACCCCGGCGGGTCCGTCGTGCGCATCCGCGACGTCGCCCGGGTGGAGCTCGGCTCGGAGCAGTACGGGGTGCGCTCAAGTTTCGACAACAAGCCCTCGGCGGCGCTGCGCCTGTACCAGAACCCGCAAGCCAACGCCGTCGAGGTGATGCAGGGCGTGCGTGCCACCATGAAGGAGCTCGCCAAACGCTTTCCGCCCGGCCTGAAGTACGAGATCGCTCTCGACCGCACGGAGTTCGTGAAGGAGGCGATCCGAGAGGTCTACAAGACCCTGCTCGAAGCCATCGCGCTCGTGGTGCTCGTCACCTACCTGTTCCTGCAGAATTGGCGCGCCACGCTGATCCCGGCGATCGCGGTGCCGGTGGCGCTCGTCGGAACCTTCGGCCCCATGGCGGTGCTCGGCTTCTCGCTCAACACCTTGAGCCTGCTCGGCCTCGTGCTCGCGGTGGGGCTGGTGGTCGACGATGCCATCATCGTCGTCGAGAACACCGAGCGCCTGATGGGCGAGGGACGAACGCCACGGGAAGCCGCGCGCGAGGCCGTGACCGAGGTAGCTGGCCCCGTGATCGCCACCACGCTGGTGCTCGCGGCCCTGTTCGTGCCGGTCGCCTTCATCCCCGGCTTGACGGGCCAGCTCTACAACCAGTTCGCGCTCACCATCGCGGTGTCGGTGCTGATCTCGGCCGTGGTGTCCCTGACCCTGACGCCAGCCCTTTGCGGCCTGCTGCTCAGGCCCGGCCACGGCGGGGAGGCGAAGCGGTGGTGGCGCATGCCCCTGCGCTGGTTCGATGCCGCGCTCCAGCGCGGCGCGGACAGCGTCGTGGCCGCGATCGGGGCGCTCTCGCGTCACCTCGTGATCACCGGCCTCGTGTTTCTCGGCTTTGCCGCCGGCACCTACTGGCTGGTATCGCAGCGCCCGTCGGCCTTCGTGCCGCAGGAGGACCAGGGCTACTTCTTCGTCGACATCGCCATGCCGAAGGGCGCCTCGGTGGGGCGCACGACGGCGCTGGTCAAGGAGGTCGGCACGTTCGTGCGTGAGCAGCCCGCGGTGGCAAACACCCTCGGCGTCGTCGGACGCGGCATCCTGTCCGAGTCGATCGCGCCGTTCTACGGCTTCCAGATCCCGGCCCTGAAGCCCTGGAGCGAGCGTAAGGAGAGCGCCGATCAGGTCATCGCTGCGGTCAAGGCCAAGTTCAAGAACCATCCGGACGGCGAGATCCGCATCGTCGATCCGTCACCCCTGCCCGGGCTCGGCTCCCGCGGCGGCCTGACGGTCGAACTCCAGGACCGGAGCGGCGCGGGTGGCCTCAAGCTGGCCCAAGCGGCCGATCGCTTCGTCGCCGAGCTCCAGAAGTTGCCCGAAATCGGCAGCGCCGTTCCCATCACTAGCTACGGCGTACCACAGGTGCGGCTCGACATCGACCGGGCCAAAGCCGAGCAGCTCGGCGTGCCCCTTCAGCGCCTGTTCGACGCCCTCGGCACCTATGTGGGCTCGTCCTTCGTCAACCTCTTCAACCGGTTCGGCTTCGTCTACCAGGTCTATGTCCAGAGCGAGGCTTCGGGCCGACGCAAAATCGCGGATCTCGAGCGTCTGACCGTGCTGAACAGCCAGGGTGAGCCGGTGCGGATCGGCTCTCTGGTGACACCGCGCTTCGTCAGCGGTCCGACGGCGGTGTTGTCCTACAATACCTACCCGGCCGTGGAGATCGCCGTCGAGACCGCCGAGTCATCGAGCTCGGGATCGGCGATCGCGGCGGTGGAGCGATTGGCAGGGAAGACGCTCGGGAACGACTACGCCATCGAGTGGACGGAGGTCGCCTACCAGCAGAAACTCGCGGGGGGCTATGCGCCCGTGATCTTCGGGCTCGGCGTGCTGATGGTCTTCGTGCTGCTCGCCGGGCAGTACGAGAGCCTGAGGCTGCCCTTCGTGGTGATCCTGGCCACGCCGTTGGCGATCTTCGGGGCGGTTGGTTCGCTGGCGTTGCGCGACCTGCCGCTCGACATCTTCGGGCAGATCGGCCTGCTCCTGCTGGTCGGACTCGCGGCCAAGAACTCGATCCTGCTCGTCTCCTTCGCCGAGGAGGCCCGCGCGACCGGCGTGGATGCCCTGAAGGCTGCGCAGGACGCCGCTCATCTGCGCATCCGGCCGATCCTGATGACGGCCTTCGCCTTCATCCTCGGCTCGGTGCCGTTGGCCGCCGCCAGCGGAGCGGGCGCGAACGCGCGCATCTCGATCGGGACCGTGGTCATCGGTGGCCTGTTTGTGGCCACGATCCTAACCTTGTTCGTGACCCCCGTCTTCTACGTCGCAGCGGAGCGTGTGCGATGGCGGGGCAAGGACCGCGACGAGCGCAGCCCCGACGCTGAAGACGCCGCGGCATTGCCGGCGGAATAGAGAGCGGTTCACCGTCGCGGCAGACGAGCATGGCGCACGGCAACGATCAAGCCAGAAAGGGCAACCATGCGCGTCTACAAGGTCACCGGCATGACCGGCGACGAGTGCGAGCGCAGGATCGCCCGAGCGATCATGGATCAGCTCGGAGAGGACACGGTCGTGAGAGCGGATTCCCGAACGGGCGAGGTCCGGGTGGACGCATCCGCCGATCCGCAGATCGTGGTCTTTGCCATAGATGGTGCGGGCTACTCGGTCGACGCGGTCGGGGAGGATTGAGTGGAGGCTGGAGTGGGGTTGAGCCGCGCGGCTGGATCGGCCAGCACGGGAGCCGGTGGTGGGTTCGTATCGAACGCTCCTCACGGCAAACAGCGTCCTATTTGCCTTCGCAAGCGGGAGCGAGGGTGGTGAAAACGGCGAGCTCGCCGTCTCAGCGCCGGTGGCCCTTCTCCTCGCCCGACCTCCGGTATGGCTTGCTCAGGTGATCCAGCGGGTTGGTACGCGAGCGCCTTGTTCCGGTCAGGCCGGTATTTCCGGGCATCACCTTCGTGGTGGGCTTCAAGGCGCGAGGCGGCGCGATGTCCGTCGGCGGCCGCGTACCTT
Organism: Methylobacterium symbioticum; assembly: GCF_902141845.1. Classification (GTDB taxonomy): domain Bacteria; phylum Pseudomonadota; class Alphaproteobacteria; order Rhizobiales; family Beijerinckiaceae; genus Methylobacterium; species Methylobacterium symbioticum. Next base: position 43,091 of record NZ_CABFPH010000041.1, read on the forward strand.
CCGGGATGTCTGCCTGTCTCGGCTGATCCCGTCGGTCCGAGATGGCTTGCGCCTGCGACGGCAGCAGCGGGATTAAGATCAGCGCGAGGAGGCCCAGGCTCCTCGGCATGACATCCGCGACGACGTTCCCTAACTTGGCGCGCCAATCAGGACTTTGCGATCCAAGCACAATCGAAGTCTGCCACATCTTTATGCTTTCTTGATTGCTTCTCGCCATCGTCAGCGGCAACAAGATTTCTAACTTTTAGTTGGCCGCTGATTGCGGCCAACACGCATCTGTCCAGAACTACAGATTGAAGAAGTCCGCTTGATCGTGCGCAGAAGCTCTGCTGCGATCTAATCGCAGACGCGAACCCGGCGGATGTAGGTTCCGCCATAAGCTCCGATGAAGCGCCGCCGCACGAGGTGGCAGTCACCACCGTAATAGGCTGGGTAACCATACCCGTAAGCCGCAGGGTAGCCGTATCCGTAGCCGTAGTAGGCCGGGCTCGCGGCCAAAGCTCCGAGCGCGAAACCACCGAGCAGACCCGCCGCACCGTAACCGAAGTGGCCGTGGCGACGGTAGCCATAATGGCCTCCATAGCCACCGTGCCCCCCGTAGAAGCCATGGCGCAGTCCATGACCGCCGAACCCACCGTGGCCGCCGAACCCGCCGTGACCGCCGAACCCGCCGTGACCGCCGAACCCGCTATGACCGCCAAACCCGCTATGACCGCCAAACCCGCCGTGGTGCTGCGCAGCGGCTGGGATAGATCCCACAATGCTACCGGTCAGCAACGCAAGCGCGGCGTAACCAGTGATACGGGCCGCTCTGAACCTGACGTGCATGGCACATTTTCCTCATCGAGCATCATCCAGGGACATAGGTCATCTGCCGGATGGGAGCTCGCCGCACCCATCTTGAGCAGGCCTGGGCAGTCGTGAATCAACGGCGGAGGTGCAGCAAGGTTCACAGAGGTAGGAGCGGAGCGTTTTGGCGATATCTCCAACTCCTCTGGTCCTAGCCGATCCTCTCACCGACCCGGTCCGAAGCCTGCCGGTCAGGTGACGGGCATCACGGGCACTTTGGTCACGGTTGGGCTATCGTCAGTTCGTCGAAGGCTATGGGGACGATGCGGATTATGCACCCGGTTGGGGCCACGGCTACGGTGGCTGGGGTCACGGCGGCCACTTCGGCGGACATCGCTCCCACTGACTCATTACTCGAAGGACGCGTACCTGGTATTCCCCTTCAGCCCCGCCGACCCAGTGGGGCTTTTCTGTGCAGGACAGGCTCGGACCTTGGTGGGCCGTCGCAGGACTGGCTGGATCGGAGGTGATTCAATTGCCGCGATACTCCGGAGCCACTTCCGCCGCTCGCTCCTGCTGCATTCACCTGACTTCGCCCGTGTTACCAAATCCGGCGAGAGCCACGGCGCAGGGGCCGTTCACATACCAGTAGATTGAGAGGCGCTCAAAATTCAGTCCGGGCGAGTGTCGAGAAAGGGCTGAGTAGCAGCAAGGCAACTCGTCACGAACAACGATGTCGGGCAGGATAAGATCATGGCGGCTAGGCATATAGCGTTGGGCAAAGGACCAGTAGCACAGTGCCGGACTCCCTAATCCCGATTTTGTTTCTCGCGGCAAGAATATTCCGGATGGTGCTTATGTGCTGCAAGTTCTCGAAGTGCATTGTTGCCGCCGTGACTCTCGCAGGGCTGACTGCTTTACCCGCGAGCAGCTTGGCAGCATCCTCGGATCTTAGCATGCTGACGCGATTGCTCACGCCGGCCGACCTCATGCTGATGATTGGAAATGTCTGCACCGCTCGCGATCCCTCCTTTCTGGCCGAAACGGCCGGCAAGCGGGGAGACTTTCGCTTCTACGCGCAGGAAGTGAAGGACGAAGTCAGCCACGGCGTCCCCGCCGCCGAGAACCTCCTCGTCCTGAGACAAGCAGCCGATGTCGCCAAGGCAGGGGCGCTGAAAGCCATCGAGAGCTTGCGATCCGACAGCCCGGACACCGAACTGTCTGCCATCAATGCCTGGTGCGACACGATCGTGAAATCCCTCGTGCGAGAGTATATCCGCACCCATGATGACCGTCACGCCGAATTCGAACTGCTGTTGGCGCGAGCAAAGGCTCGGGCAACTCCTGATTGACACGATAGGCTGACTGATCTCGCCGACGATGCCATCCGCGCACGATAGATCGGCATCGCAAGCACCGGTCAGTACCGGATCGTCGCGCGCAGGCCGAACACGGCCGCGTTCCGGATCCGCCGACCATCCATCTCGCGCGGATTGGCGCCGCCGCCGCTGGGCCGGAACACGTACTGAAAGTCCGGCTGCACGGTAACGCCAGGGCCGAGGACGGCTTGGTAGCTGACCTCCAGCACGGCCTCGCTGCTGCGCCGCGGTGCAGGCGTGCCGCCGAAGAGAAGGGTGTCGCGATCAAACCCTCGGGCGTTCTTCGAGATACGCTCGATGGCGAAAGCGACGCCGACCGTATCGTCCGAGCGGCCGGGCAGCAGGCCCTTATAGCCGATGCCGGCATCGAGGTAGAGGTCAAGCAGATTGCGATCGGAGGGCGAACCGGACAGGCGGACGAATACGCTGGCGCCATCGTTCGGGTCGTCGGGCTCCCGGTAGATCGTCTGATCGATGATTCCGTAGATGCCGCTGTTGCCCCGGAAGCGGCGCGCAAGGCCGCTGCTGGACGGGTTGGCAAGCGAGCCTCCGCTCCGATCGAAGCGAAGACTGCCGAAGCGGCCGAAATGATACCAGCCGCCCAGCGTCACCGTGCCGGGCTCGATGTTGTCATCGGCCTCGAGTGGGATTGCCCCGGTTTGATGGACACCGAGATCGCTTTCGCGTGAGGTGTTTGCCCGATGCCCAAGACCCGCCCCGCATACCCCGCCGAGTTCCGGCGG
>NZ_CABFPH010000042.1 GCF_902141845.1 Methylobacterium symbioticum
CCATCGCCGCCCGCGACACCGCGAGCCTCGCCCTGAGCCCCCGCCTTCTGGCGCTGGAGCCGGGCGACCTCGTGGCTCTGCCCGTCCCCCGCGCCGCCGGTCCGCTGCTGCAGCGCATCGTCCGCATCGATGACGGGCCGGGCGGGCGGCGCCTCGAGACCCGCGGCGTGCCCCTGCACGGCTCCGGCCTGCGTGCCATCGACCGGGCGCCCGCCGGAGCGGCCGCACCGCCGCCCGCGCTGCCGGGGCGGCCCTTCGCCATCGCCCTCGACCTGCCCGCCGACCGGTTCAGCCCGACCGCTCTGCAATACCTCGCCGTGGCGGCCGATCCGTGGCCCGGCTCGGTCGCGGTCTGGCGCGGCGCGGGCGCGGACGGCCCGCTGGCCCTCCACACCGTCCTCGACCACCCGGCCTGTCTCGGGCGCACCCTGTCCGACCTGCCGCCGGGCCCGCTCTGGCGGATGGACCGCCGCGCCCGCCTCGACGTGACCCTGCGCCATGCGGGGGCGCTCGCCAGCATCGAGGAGGCCGCGATGCTCGCCGGCGGCAACCTCTTCGCCGTGGTCGCTCGCGACGGCGGCGTCGAGATCCTCGGCGCCGCCGAGGCGGTGCTGATCGGGCCCGAGCGCTACCGGCTCGGCCTCATGGTGCGCGGGCTCGGCAACAGCGAGGCGGCCGCGGGCCGCGGCGCCCCGGCGGGCAGCCTGATCCTGCGCCTCGACGGGGATGCGGTGGTGCCGCTGGTGGACAGGCTCGACGAGGTGGGGCGGCCGTTCCGCTACCGCATCGGCCCGGCCGAGCGCGATCCCGGCGACCCGGCCTTCGTCGAGATCGCCGCGACGGCAGGGCTTGCGGCGCTGACCTGCCTCGCGCCCGTGCACCTGCGGGCGCGGCGCGAGGCGGAGGGCGTGCGCCTCGCCTGGACCCGGCGGGCGCGGCGGGCGGCCGATGCCTGGGAGCCCGCCGAGATCCCCCTCGACGAGGCGGCGGAAACCTACCGCCTCGACGTGCTGGCCGATGACGGGCGCGTCCTGCGGCGCCTGACCGCCGCGGGCCCGAGCGTCCTCTACGCGAGCGCCGACGAGATCGCGGATTTCGGGGCGCCCCGGACCACGATCGAGGTGGTGGTCGCCCAGATCGGCGCCGCCGCCGGCCCCGGCGCGCCCGGCCGCGCGCGCGTGCCCATTCGCGCCGCATGATCCTTCGCAAGCCCTGGAGAGAGCCGCATGTCGACCACGCGCAACCTCGCGCTGCCGCTGATCGCGGCGGCGCAGGCGCAGAAGCACGTCACCCACAACGAGGCGCTGAGTCTCCTCGACGCGCTCGTGCAGATCGCCTGCCTCGACAAGGACCTCACGAACCCACCCGCCGCTCCCGCGGAGGGCGACCGCTACCTCGTCGCAGCGGCCGAGCCCGGCGGGGCCTGGGCGGCCCTGTCCGGCCAGATCGCCCTGTTCCAGGACGGCGCCTGGACGGGTATCGCCCCCCGCCCCGGCTGGCTCGCCTACCTCGTGGACGAGGCCGACCTCTACACCTTCACCGGCACCGGCTGGACGAGCTTCCGCAGCACGCTCACCGTCCTGCAGAACCTCGCGCGGCTCGGCATCAACACCGTGGCCGATACCGGCAACCGCCTCGCCGTGAAGGCGGAGGGCGCCCTGTTCTCCTGGGACGAGACCACGCCGGGCTCCGGCTCGACGCGGCTCACCGTGAACAAGCAGGACGCGGGCAAGGATGCCGGCCTCGTCTTCCAGACCGGATTCTCGACGCGCGCGCTGCTCGGAACCCTCGGCTCGGACGCCTTCGGCCTCAAGATGAGCCCGGACGGCGCGCGCTTCGTCCAGGCCCTCTCGGCGCGCGCCGATACCGGCTGGCTCACCGTGAACGGCCCCGGCCCCGCCCTGGCGCCCCTGCACATCGTCAACAACGCCAACGGCGATCCGACGAACAACGCGCTCTTCTTCGAGAATTACGGCAACGACACGGGTGGCACGTTCGGCCCTGTTGTTGTCATCAAGACGGCCGTTGCGCGCGGAAGTGCCGGGGCACCGCAGCCCATCCTGAAGGGCGACCGCTTCTTCGGGTTCTTCGGCTCCGGCTTTCACGCGGGCGGCGCCTATTCCGGCAACGCGGTGGCGTTCAACGGCGGCGCGGACGAGGATTTCACGGCCGGCGCCTGGGGGACCTACCTCGACTTTCAAACGACGCCGCTCGGCGGCACGGCCCGTCGCTCAGCCGTGAAGGTCCGGGCGAACGGCACCCTGGAACTGCAGCCGCAGGCCAGCCCCCCGAGCGCCGGCACGGCGGCCGGACAGCTCGTCTTCGACAGCACGGCCGGCGCCTTCAAGGGCCATGACGGGACACGCTGGACCCGCCTGACCAACCAGCCCTGCTTCGCCGCCACAGCCAGCTCGGACACCTATCTGTCGGCCGGCACCTGGACGAAGATCGCATTCAACGCCACCGACAGCAACGATCAAGGCGTCTTCCATACCGATGACAAGCGCTTCGTCGCTCCGGAAGGCGGCCTCTACCGCTTCGGCGCGACGCTCGGCTTCAAGCGCAACGGATCGAGCGCTCCCTCCGCCTTCGAGATCCGGGCCTACCGCAATGGCTCGCCATCGGGGCGCGGACGCGGCGCGGCCACGGGCAGTCTCGTCGACGGTGTGACGGCCATCGCGCTCGACACGGTGCTGAAGCTCGACGCCGGCGATACCGTGGAGATCTTCGCACGCCTCAGCGGGGCCGATGGGTACGCCGCGGCCGCAGAGTCCTTGTTCGCTGGCCTGCAGATCGCCGCGCGGTGAGGATCAGCCTCGCCTGCCATCACGCTATCAGGGCGTCCGGACCACCGGCACCAGGCCTTTCGAGAGGCGGCCGAGATCGTACTGGCGGATGCCGCTGCGGAAATCGTTGATCCCGTAGCTGACGAGCAGGGTATGGCCGTCCTGATCGGCCAGAGCGCCGCAGGGATAGAAGCAGGTGTCGATCGCAGGATTGAGCAGGGTGCCGGGCCGAAGAGCGAGTTCGTCGTCGGCGAGGGTGAAGCAGGGTTGGGGGGCGACCGCGATCGGCCTGAACGGCGGGACCGCCTCGAAGGTGAGAAGGGTTCCGCGGTAGATCTGGCCGGCTGCGCCAGCCACATTCGATTGGGCGACGAGATATCCCCGGTCGCCGATCAGAACCGGCGCTGCACCGCCGTGCAACGGTCCATAGGCCCGCCGCAGATGATCGGCCTCCCAATGGTGGACGGCGACCGTATCGCCCAGAACTTCTTGGCCGGAGAACCGCAGACGCAGCACCACGAAGGGGACGATCGCATAGATCGCGTACAGATCGCCCGCATAATCGAAGAAGCCCCAGTTCTTCTCGTAATCCCGACGGCCGTCACGCTTGACCAGCCGCAACGGCGGCGTCTGCGGCGCGCCGTACGCATCGACCCGGACGAGATAGATCTGGTTCGGGCATTCGGAATGCCCCGTATTGAACGAGACATAGGTATCGGATCGGCGACGGGTCGCACGCGGATCGGCATACCAGCGCACGTCACCACCGAGGTTGCGAACCTCGTCGGACCAGATTTCGTAGGTCGAGGCCCGGAACGCCTCGTCGAGCCGGCAGCGGCGCAGGGTTCGGACGCCATCGGCTCCGACATGGCGATAGAGGCAGACAAGCCCCGCTGCCGACCGAAACACGGTCGGGTTGAATGCATAACCGTCGGCATCCACCGGGAGATCGATCAGACTCCGCGTCAGTAGGCCTTGATCGGATGTCCCCGCTGCGTGCGGCCTTCGGGGCATGGCAGCCTCATCGATCATGCTGTCGTTCACCGAAGGTCAGGCCAGGCGTCTCGCGGGCGGTCCGGCACGGGTCGCATTGCGACGCGGGACCGTTCAAGGCCTCGGCTGAGCCGCCACCTCTCTCAGGAGCGCGGTCAGGTCGGCGACTTCATGATGCTCATGATAGGCGCGGGCGAGGGGTGTCGGCGCCCAATCGGGAGCCGCGTCGCGTTGCACGATGATCGCTTCGAGCTTGTCCGCGAGATCGGCGACCGCGGAGTCCGGCACCGACGTGGTCTTCGTGCGATAATCATAGGCGATCCCGCTCCTGATGACGGAGCCGACACCCATGGTCTGCAGCAATTCCTCGGCGGTGAAACATTCCTCGAATGCGATCGGATAGCAGCCAGCGGCTATGGCCTCGGGCATGATCCGTGACCCGCTCGCCTCGGTCAGCGAGGACAACCAGAACGTCTTCGCCCGGCCGAGCCCCGCAGCGAGTTCTGGCCGGGTCATGTCTTGAAAATTGCAAACGCGGCGGCCCCGGCTCTTCAAGACTGCCAGCACCGCCTCGACGACGGACCGATTCCGGGCCGGATGGCTGTTGCAGGCGCAGACGAGGTCGAAGTCGCGCTCCCTGAAGGGCCGCGCCGTGCGTGCCATCGCCTCGGCATCGATGCCGAACGGCAGCGCGTGGACAGGCCCCCGAAATCCGAGATCGCGAACCGCAGGGATCTGGCCGGACGTCGGAGCGATCGCGACATCACAGGCGAGGACCGACTCTGCGAATCCTTCATGGGCGGCCAAGTAGGTCACCTGATGGTGGATTCGGATCACGTGCAAGGTGGCGGGGAGCGCCTCGCGCAGCCGGCGGATGATCGGGGCCCCGGCCTTATAATAGCAGAGGTTGTACAGGATCAGCGACGGCTGCTCGCGGATGATGGCTTCGGCCCAATCCGGAAATTCGGTATTTCGAAAACAGTACCGGACATTGCGAACAGGGATTTCCAGATCACGACTGTAGTGATGCTCGCGCAGGTAGGCGACCGTCTCGATATCCTGCGCCTGCTCGAATGCTCTCAGCCACGTGTAGGACACGCCAGCATCCAGCCACCGGACAGCAGAATCGGAATGATCGTGAATCCCGATCCATTTCTGATCCATGGCACATCCCGCATTGGCCGTCGCGCCGGCGGTCTATAGCGGTGCCCCCTGACCGAGCCAAGCTCGGCTCCAGGACGCTGAGCGCCCTCGCCCGCACACGCTCCGATGACCCTGTCGGCCCTGCCCCACCGAGGGCCGGCGGCGGCCTCACGCGATGAATCCTCAAGAACGGAGATCGGTCGATGACCCTCAGCCCCATCGGAACGGCCGTCCTGATCGCGCGGGAGGGCCGGCGCCTGACCGCCTATCGCGACACGGCCGGGATCTGGACCATCGGCATCGGCCACACCGCGGCGGCCGGGCCGCCCGCGGTGCGGCGCGGGCTGACCATCACGGCGGCCGAGTGCGACGCGATCTTCGCGCGCGATGTCGAGGCCTATGCCGCGGCGGTGCGCGCGGCGCTCGCGGTGGCGGTTCCCCCGCACAGCTTCGATGCCCTGGTCTCGGTCTGCTACAATATCGGGCCCGACGCCTTCGCCCGCGCCACCTTCGTGAGGCGCCTCAACGCGGGAGACCTGCCCGGCGCGCGCGCGGCCCTGCTCTGGTGGGACACGCCGGCCGCGATCCGCGGTCGCCGCCGCGCCGAGGCCGACCAGCTCGTCACGCCCTATGCCGAGGCGCTGCCCCGGCCAACGGCGCAGGCGGCGCCGATCTCCCTCGCCGCCCCGGTCGCGGACGTGCTCGATCCAGCGATCCCGACACCGATCCTCGCTCCCGTCGTCCCGCACGCCGGCCCCGGCCTCCTGCGCCGGCTAGGCGCGGCGCGAGCCACGTCCGGTCGCAGCCTCTGATGCCCCGATCCATCCCCCAGGAGATGTCCCGATGATCCGCCTGTTCGTCCCGGCCGCCCTCCTCTGCGCCTGCCCCCACGCGGCCGTCGCGGCCGAGGGGACCGCCGTCGTCCTGCCCTGGGGCGCCTGGCTCGTCACCCTGGCCGAGACCGTCGAGACGGTGCTGAGCCCCGTCCTCGTCGCCCTGATCACCGGCCTCGTCGCCCGCTTCATGCCGCTCGCCAGCTACGTGATCGCGCGCAGCGTCGTGGAGAGCATGGTCCGGCACGTCACCGACTACGCCCTCAACGCCGTCGAGGGCGCGGCCAAGGGGCGGGTGCTCAGCGTGCCCATCGGCTCCGCCGTGATCGCGGCGGCGGTGCAGCGGGCCGCCGACACGGTGCCCGGCTTCCTGATCCGGGCGGCCGGCGGCCTGCCGGGACTGGCCGAGACGGTGTTCCGCCGGCTCGACCTCGAGCCCGGCGCAACCGCCGCCAACACCCTCGCGCCCGCCCTCGGCGCGGCGGGGCTCGCGGCCCGCTAGAGCCGTTGTCTCAACGCGCTCTCGTTCGCCGAACCGGTATCCCATTCGGCCGAGAGCGCACTGGCACCGTTCCCGCTCGCCCGGGCCACGCCAAGAGGCCCGACGGCAGGAGACGCATCCGAGAGGCGTGTCCGAGAGACACCTGCGTGAGGCACGTCGATGGGGCACGTCCAGGATCCCGACCGGCCGGATGAGGCCGGACCGGACGAGGAGCGCCGCATCGTGCGCTTCGGCACCGAATGGCGGGCCTTCATCCGGCGCCAGAACCCGGATCGGCTCAGCGCCCTCGACGAGCTGATCGAGGAGCGCATCGAGCGCCGGGCGCTGGCCCGCTTCTACCGCCGCGTGCGCCATGCCGCCGTGGCGGTCACGGTGGCGGCCTTCGCGGTCGCCCAGTTCGGGATCGATCGCCTGCCGATCGTGCGCCAGCTCTGGCGCCTGCTCCGGGGAGACCTCCGATGATCGCCCGCTTCGACCGCTGCCTTGCCGGCCTCTGCCGCGCCAGCCGCCTCGTCGGCGCCGTTCTGTTCCTGGCCCAATGTGGGCAGGCCGCCTATTCGGTGGGCGCCCGCGGGCGCGATGGAGCGCAAGCCGGCACGGCCATGTCCGCCTGCGACGCGGCCGCGCCCTGCCCGCCTCCCTGCGCAGCGATGCCGCAGGGCTGACCGGCCGGGAACCGCGGCGCGCCTCACTCGTAACGCTCCGCAACCCGGCGCCCGAGCGATGACATCCGCATCTGACCCCCATCGACCGATCCCAGCCCCGACCGGAGCGGCGCTCCGCCCGCCGGCAGCGCATATTCAGGGGGCATTCAGTGCCGTTGGCCGACAAGCTCTTCCCATGCGCCACGCCCTCGCCCTCGTTGCCCTGAGCCTGACCGCGGCAGCGCTCGCCGTGGGCGGATTCGGCACGATGGCCGACGAGACCTCGGCGAGCACGCCCCGGCCGGTCCAGGCCCCCGCCTCTCCACCGCCGCGGATCGAGGGCTGTCTCTCGCCCGCCGACATGCGCGAGGAGGTCTCCGAGAAGCGCGTGATCGAACCGGTGGCCGCGATCCGCGCGGCGCGGACCGTGATCCCGCGGGCCGACATCCAGCGGGCGAGCCTGTGCCGTCATGAGGACGGGCTCGTCTACATGCTCACCGCCTTGCGTCGCGACGGGCATTTCGTGCACGTGGTGGTGGATGCCAAGACAGGCCAGGTTGCCGGCCAGTACTGACGGAGTGTGAGCCGTGCGTCTGCTCGTCGTGGAGGATGACAAGGACATCAACCGGCAGGTCGTGGCCGCGCTGGAGGAGGCGGGCTACGTCGCCGACAAGGCCTATGACGGCGAGGAGGGCGGCTATCTCGGCGAGAGCGAGCCCTACGACGCCATCATCCTCGACATGGGCCTGCCCAAGGCCGACGGCGTCAGCGTGCTGCAGAAGTGGCGCCGGGCCGGGGTGAAGACCCCCGTCATCATCCTCACCGCCCGCGACCGCTGGTCGGACAAGGTCGACGGCTTCGATGCCGGCGCGGACGACTACGTCACCAAGCCCTTCCACATGGAGGAGCTGATGGCGCGGGTGCGGGCGCTGCTGCGCCGCGCCGCCGGCCACGCCTCCAGCCAGATCTCCTGCGGACCCGTCACCCTCGACACCCGTTCGGGCAAGGTCTTCGTGGACGGCAACCAGGTGAAGCTGACGAGCCACGAGTACCGGCTGCTCTCCTACCTGATGCACCATACCGGCCGCGTGGTCTCCCGCGCCGAGCTCACCGAGCATCTCTACGACCAGGATTTCGACCGCGACTCGAACACGATCGAGGTCTTCGTCGGCCGCCTGCGCAAGAAGCTCGCGGTCGACCTGATCCAGACCGTGCGGGGCCTGGGCTACCTCGTCGATCCGAACCAGCCCGCAGCGCGGGTGTGAGGGTTAGGCACCGGGGTCAAGACGCCATCAGCTTAGCCGTGCGAATGGCTGCTGAGGGTGGGTAGCGGACCTCCGGCGAGACATCTGGGATCATGGGGGGTAGGTTGCGAGCGGCTGCCTTTGGTGCAATAGCCCGCCCCGGGTGCGCGGCCCGTGTCGGGTCGGCAGGTCTTTGCGTTGGTCGGGCCGCCAGCGGCGGAGACCTATGCCCATGCCGCACCCTTCCCGACCTGCCTCAGCCCTCCGCAACCTGCTGACTGGAGAGGCCGCAGGTGGGCTTGTCCTGATGGCCAGCGCCGCGCTCGCACTGGTAACGGCGAACTCGCTCCTCGCGGACACCTATTTCGCTGCGCTCAAGACCTATCTCGGCCCGCTGAGCCTGCTGCACTGGATCAACGACGCCCTGATGGCCGTGTTCTTCCTGCTCGTCGGGCTGGAGATCAAGCGCGAGATGCTGGACGGGCAGCTTCGCACGTGGTCCGACCGGATCCTGCCGGGCCTGGCCGCACTCGGCGGCATGCTGGCGCCGGCCCTGGTCTACGCGGCCGTGAACTGGTCCTCGCCCGAGACTCTGCGGGGCTGGGCCATTCCGGCGGCGACCGACATCGCCTTCGCGCTCGGCGTGCTCGCGCTGCTGGGACCTCGCGTGCCGGTCTCGCTCAAGGTGTTCCTGACCGCGCTTGCGATCATCGACGACCTCGGAGCGGTGCTGATCATCGCCCTGTTCTACACCGCCGACCTATCGCTGCCGATGCTGGGCGGAGCGACGGTGACGTTCGCCGTGCTCTACGGCTTGAATAGGGCTGGCGTGGCTCGTCTGTGGCCTTACCTCCTGTTCGGCGTCGCGCTCTGGTTCTTCGTGCTCAAATCAGGCGTCCACGCTACCGTGGCGGGCGTGCTGCTGGCCATGACCATCCCGCTGCGGCTCAGCATCGGCAAGCCGGACGACCCGACATCGCCGCTGCACAAGCTGGAACACGCCATTCATCCCTGGTCGGCCTACCTGATCCTGCCGGTCTTCGGCTTCGCCAACGCGGGGGTGGCGTTGGCTGGCTTCGAGCCGCGGATGCTGCTCGATCCGGTGACGCTCGGCGTGGCCCTCGGCCTGCTGGTGGGCAAACAGGTCGGCGTGTTCGGCTTCGTGCTCGCTGCGGTGAAGCTCGGACTGGCGCAGCGGCCCGCGCGCGCCAACTGGGGTCAGGTCTACGGCGTCTCACTCCTGTGCGGTGTTGGCTTCACCATGAGCCTTTTCATCGGCCTGCTCGCCTTCGCGAACACTCCTGCGCTGGAAGCCGAGGTCAAAATCGGTGTGCTTGCGGGTTCGATCGCCTGCATGATTGCAGGGGCCCTCGTTCTTTGGTTCGCGACACCACGTATTGTCAGAAGCTGGCACTGAAGGACTGCTCAGGGTCGGGAGAGGATCTGCACACGGTCAAGCTGACGGAGTCCACATCCCCGAGACCGTCCCCGTTCGGTCCGTGAGATCGTTCAGCCCGTCCGCGCCTCATCTCGAACTGCTGCGTCAGCAGCCTCGGCAAGGGGCACCTCAGGATGAGGGCATGGGCGGGCTCGAAGGCTCGCCGGGCCCGCTCGACGACCGCGCGGCGGCCTCATCGTCATCGAGCTGATTGCGCACGGCGATCCTGACCGCCGCCTCGGGCGTCACGCGACGGCGCTCGGCGAGCAGGCGGATCAGATGCTCCGTCTCCATGTCGTCGATCTTGAACGCCATAGGCTGAGCGTCCCCGTCGGGCTGTCCCCACGATACCCCGAAACGGATCGACGCCCTATGCTTGCCTGCGCCGGTGCGCCCGCCTTACCCCCTCGCCCATGACCGCCTTCCTCCAGTTCCTCTCGCTCCGCCGCCGCTCCATCGCGGTGCGCCTCGCGGTCTCGGCCTTTCTGGCCTCGTCCGCGATCCTGCTCATCGCCGCCTGGATCCTGACGACCCTCTACCGGGAGAACACCGAGCGCGCCTTCGACAGCCGCCTGCTCGTCTTCGCCAACAACCTCGCCACCGACCTCGTCTCGCCGAGCGACCCGGAGAGCCGGTCCTTCTCGCTCGGCGACCCGCGCTTCGACCTGCCCTTGTCCGGCTGGTACTGGCAGGTCGGGCGGCCGGACGCGAAGCCGCGGGACCTGCGCACCTCGCGCTCGCTGGTCGGCGTGCCGCTGAAGCCGGCCACCAGCCCGGACGGGAAGGCCGGCATCGGCCAGATCCGCCAGGGCTACGGCGTCGCGCAGGACGAGCGCCCCCTGCGGATCATCGAGCGCGACGTCGACCTCGGCGAGGAGGGCCGCTACACCGTGCGGGTGGCGGGGCCGGCCGACGAGATCGTCAACGACGTCGACCGTTTCCGCTTCTCCCTCTACGTCACCTTCGGCCTGCTCGGGCTGTCGCTCGCGCTCACCACGCTCCTTCAGATCCGCTTCGGCCTCGTGCCGCTCAAGAAGATGCGCGCGGCGCTCGGCGCCATCCGCCGCGGCGAGGCCGACCACATCAGCGGCACCTATCCGCGCGACATCGCCCCGGTCGCGAGCGAGGTGAACCTCCTGATCGAGACGAATCGTGAGATCCTGGAGCGGGCCCGCACCCAGGTCGGCAACCTCGCCCACGCCCTGAAGACCCCGCTCTCGATCATCGTCAACGAGGTCGGCGCGGCCGACGCGCCCGAGGATCTCGCCCAGAAGATCCGCGAGCAGGCCGGCGTGATGCGGGATCAGGTGAACTACTATCTCGATCGCGCCCGGGCCGCTGCGCTTGCCGGCACGCTCGGCACCTCGACGGAGGTCGAGCCGGCGCTGGCCGGTCTGGTGCGCACCTTCGGCAAGATCTACCGCGACAAGGACATCGCCTACGAGGTCCATGTGCCACCAGGCCTGCGCTTCCGCGGGGAACGCCAGGATTTCGAGGAGATGGTCGGCAACCTCGTGGACAACGCCTCGAAATGGGCCCACGGGCGCGTGGCGATCCGGGCCGAGGCCGTCTCGAAGGACGATTACCCGCATCTCGTGGTCTCGATCGAGGATGACGGGCCGGGCCTGCCGCCCGACGCGCGCAAGGCGGTGCTCGGGCGCGGCAAGCGCCTCGATGAATCGAAGCCAGGCTCGGGGCTCGGCCTGTCGATCGTCGCCGACCTCGCCGCCCTCTATCGCGGGCGCTTCAGCCTGGAAGAGGCGACCCTCGGCGGCCTGCGCGCCGTGCTGGAGGTTCCGGGTGACGCCTCGGCACCCGCGGCGGCGCATTGAGAGCACGGCCGCGACACCCGAAACGACACCCAAAGCGAGTGCGCCACGAAAGACACAACCACCACGAGAAGCACCGGGGCCGTCTTGCGCCGCCGTGCTTCGGCGGCGACCCTCGGTCCGAACGGCAATCGAGGGGGTTGCCCGTGCTGGGACCGGTTTCCGACATCCTGCTCGGCGGGATGCTCGCCTATGGCGCGGCGGCGCTCGCCGCCACCGGGCTGCTGCGCGCGCGGCTGATCCCGCAGCCATCCGCGTCCGTACCCGCCATCGACGGGCTGCGCGGCGTCCTCGCCCTGGCCGTGCTCGTCCACCATTTCGCGATCTGGCAGCAGGTGGCCCGCTCCGGCGTGCCGTGGGGGCCCCTCCCCGCCCTGATCCTCACCAATCTCGGCGCGGGCGGCGTCGGCCTGTTCTTCATGGTCACGGGCTACGTCTTCTATCCCCGTATCCTGCAGGGCCTGCGCGCCCTCGACCTGCCGGGCCTGTATCTGACGCGGCTGTTCCGGATCTATCCGGCCCTCGTCGTCTCGGTGCTCCTCGTGGTCGCCCTGATCGCGGCCCGCCGCGGCCTCGCCGCCGCCGGCAGCCTCGGCCACGAGATCGACGCCGTTCTGACCTGGCTGACCTGCCAGGGCACGCCGCCGCTCCTCGGCGAGGCCGGCGCGGGTCAGATCAACGCCTTCGTGCTCTGGTCGCTCTGGTACGAGGGGCTGTTCTACCTCTTCGTGGTGCCCGTCTGCGCCGCGGCGATGGATGCGGTCCGCGGTCGCCTGCCGAGCTGGGCCGTGCCGGCCGCCCTGCTCGTCGGCGCCCTGCTGCTGCGCCCCCTCCTGAAGGGCGCGCTGCCCCTGGTGACCTATCTGCCGCTCTTCGCGGTCGGGATGCTCGCCCACGAGGTCGCGCAGCGCGAGCGCCTCGCCGCCCACCTGCGCGGCCGGGCCGCCGCCCTCGCCGGGCTCTGCGCCGTGACCCTCGCGCTCGCGACCCAGGCCGTGCCCGGCAAGCCCGCGGCGCTGATTCTCTACGGCGCCTTCTTCCTCTGCGCCGCCTGCGGCAACGGCTTCGGCATCCTCCGCAGTGGGGCCGCGCAGGCGCTCGGCGCCTGCTCCTACGGGATCTACCTGCTGCACGGGCTGGTGCTGAGCCTGCTCTTCGTCGACCTCGCGGCCGTGACCGGCCGGATCGGGACGGCCTGGCTGCCGCTGCTGATCCCCGCCGCGGCGGTCGCGACGACCTTGCTCGCCGCCCTGGTCCACCGGCAGGTCGAGCTGCCCGGCATCCGGGCCGGCCGGGCCCTCAGCCGGCTCCGCATCCCTCGCTTGGTTCGGCTGCCCGCGCGGGCGGCCTGAGTCGCGACGGAACGAAAAAGGGCGGCCCCGCTGGGACCGCCCTTTTTCGTTCCGTCGCGTGGCGCGGGCGTCAGCCGCGGCCGCGCAGGTTGCCGAAGCGCGAGGTGAAGCGCGAGACGCGGCCGCCGCGATCGAGCATCTTCTGCTCGCCGCCGGTCCAGGCCGGATGGGTGAGCGGGTCGATGTCGAGGTTCAGCGTGTCGCCTTCCTTGCCGTAGGTCGAGCGCGTCTTGTACGAGCTGCCGTCCGTCATGACGACGTTGATGAAGTGGTAGTCGGGGTGCTCAGTCCCCTTGGCCTTCGCGGCCGCGTCCTTCGCCATGATCCTCAGTCCTTCACCGGCCCCTGATTCGGGCGGGTGCCGCAGCCCCCGCCGCCTCACGGGGCGGACACCTGTTCGATTTTGGAATTGTTGCAATGAACCCGGAGTTCATGGCAACGGCTCGTGCAACGCCGACCGGCCCGTCTCAGAGGCCCGCGGCCATTCAACACGCGCAATCGGATGAGGCCGCGCGTATACCGCAGGCTCCGTCCGCGAACAAGCGCGACGACGAGGGAACGACGGACGACGATGGAGCGTCATGGCCGCTAAGTCGAAACGCGCATCCGAGGAACGCGGCAAGGCCCCCTTGAGCGCCCTGCGTCCCCTGCTGCCCTTCGCCGCCCGCTACCGTATCCGCATCCTCGCGGCCTTCGTCGCGCTGCTGGCCGCCTCCGCGGCGACGCTGGTGGTGCCGATCGCGATGCGCCGGGTGATCGACCACGGCTTCTCCGAGGCCGGCTCCGGCGTGATCGACGCCTATTTCCTGGCTCTGCTCGGCGTGGTGGCCGTGCTCGCGGTCGCGAGCGCGGCGCGCACCTACACCGTGGTGACCCTCGGCGAGCGCGTGGTGGCGGACCTGCGCAGCGCGGTGTTCCGGCGGCTCACCGTGCTCGATCCAGCCTTCTTCGATCGCACCCAGTCGGGCGAGATCGTCTCGCGCCTGACGGCCGACGCGACGCAGGTGAAGGCGGTCTTCGGCGTCTCGATCTCGATCCTCCTGCGCAACCTGTTCCTGTTCATCGGCGCCGTCGCGATGATGGTGATCACCAGCCCCTGGCTCTCGGTTCTGGTGCTCGCCGCGATCCCGCTCATCGTCTTCCCGCTGATCCTGTCGGGCCGGGGCGTGCGGCGCCGCTCGCGGGCGGCGCAGGACCGGCTCGCCGACGCCTCCGCCTACGCCGCCGAGGCGGTCGGGGCCGTGCGCACCATGCAGGCCTTCGGCCGGGCCGAGGCCACCGCGGCCCGATTCGCGGAAGCCTCGGAGGAGGCCTACGCCGCCGCCCGCGCCTCGGTTCAGGGACGGGCGCTGCTCACGGGGGTCGCGATCTTCCTGATCTCGTCGAGCGTGGTCGGGGTGATGTGGTACGGCGCCCAAGGCGTGCTCGCCCACACCATGAGCGCGGGCCAGCTCTCGCAGTTCGTGCTCTACGCGGTGTTCGGCGCGGGCGCCCTCGGCCAGCTCTCCGAGGTCTATGGCGAGATGGCCCAATCGGCCGGCGCCGCCGAGCGCCTCGCCGAGATCCTCGCGGCCGAGCCCGCGATCGGCCGGCCGGCCGAGCCCCTCGCCCTCCCCGTGCCGGCACGCGGGGCGGTCACCTTCGACGATGTCTCCTTCGCCTATCCCACCCGCGAGGGGCGGCCCGCCCTCGATCGTCTGGGCTTCCACGCCGCGCCGGGCGAGCGCATCGCGCTCGTCGGCCCCTCGGGCGCCGGCAAGAGCACGGTGCTGCAGCTCCTGCTCCGCTTCTACGACCCGCAGGCCGGCCGGGTCCTCGTCGACGGCATCGACGTCGCCCGGGTCGATCCGGAGGATCTGCGCGCCCGCATGGCGCTGGTGCCGCAGGACCCGACCGTGTTCTCGGGTACGGTGATGGAGAACATCCGCTACGGCCGCACCGAGGCGGACGAGGATGCGGTGCGCCGCGCCGCCGAGCTCGCCCATGCCGACGGCTTCATCCGCGCCCTGCCGCAGGGCTACCACACCCCGATCGGCGAGCGCGGCGTGACGCTCTCGGGCGGCCAGCGCCAGCGCATCGCCATCGCCCGGGCCATCCTGAAGGACGCGCCGATCCTGCTCCTCGACGAGGCGACCTCCGCCCTCGATGCCGAGAGCGAGCGCGCCGTGCAGCAGGCCCTCGACACGCTGATGTCCGGGCGCACCACCCTCGTCATCGCCCACCGGCTCGCCACGATCCGCGCCGCCGACCGCATCCTCGTCCTCGACGAGGGCCGGATCGTCGAGGAGGGCACCCACGAGAGCCTGCTCGCCGAGGGCGCGCTCTACGCGCAGCTCGCCGCCCTCCAGTTCACCGACGCGCTCGACGAGACGGCCCGCGGCAAGGGCCGGATCGCCCGCAGCGAGGCCCTGCCGGCGGCCGAATGAACACGGGACATTGACAGGAGGAGGCCGAGGCGGCCACTTCGCCGCATGACCGATCTCGACCTCGCCCGCTTTCCCCGCCTGCCGCTGCTCGGCCTTCCCACACCGATCGAGCCCCTGGCCGGGCTGACGCGGGAACTCGGCGCCGCGCTGAACGGCGTGCAGATCCTAGTGAAGCGGGACGACCTCGCGGGCTTCGGCGGCGGCGGCAACAAGCTGCGCAAGCTCGAATTCCTGCTGGGCGCCGCGCGCGACAGCGGCGCCGACACGGTGATCACGGTCGGCGCCCTGCAATCGAACCATGCCCGGCTGACCGCAGCGGCGGCGGCCCGCAACGGCCTGAAATGCGAGCTGTTCCTCACCCGCAGCGTGCCGCGCGAGGAGGCGGCCTATACGGGCAACGGCAACCGCTTCCTCGACGACCTGTTCGGCGCACAGGTCCACGAATTGCCGGGCGAGGCCGACAGCTTCGCGGCAGCCGAGGCGCGGGCGGACGCGCTGCGCGGCGAGGGCCGCACGGTCTACACCTTCCCCTCCGGCGGCTCGAGCCCGGTCGGCTGCCTCGGCTACGCGGCCTGCGCCGCCGAGATCATGGCCCAGGTCGAGGCCAAGGGCCTGGACCTGGCGCAGATCGTGGTGCCGAACGGAAGCGCCGGCACCCATGCCGGGCTCGTCGCGGGCCTGAAGGCCCTCGGCCGTGATCCGAAGCTCGCCAAGTCCTACGCCGTGCTCGCCGAGGAGGAGGCCGCCAAGGCCGAGGTGCTCGCCAAGGCGAACGCCACCCTCGACCTGCTTCAGCCGGGCACCCGGGTGGAGGCCGACGACATCCTGGTCGACGGGCATCCGCGCGGTCCGGGCTACGGCATCCCCACAGACGCCATGCGCGCCGCCGTGCGGCTGATGGCGCGTTCGGAGGGTATGCTGCTCGACCCGGTCTACAGCGGCAAGGCCTTCGGCGGCCTGCTGCGCGACGTGGCGGCCGGCCTCTATCCGCAGGGCTCGACGGTGCTGTTCGTGATGACCGGCGGCTCGCCCGGCCTGTTCGCCTATCCGGACGCCTTCAGCGACGCGGCGGGATAAGCACCGCCACGGCGGCCATGAGCCAGCCGAGCATCAGCGCCGTGCCCCCCAGGGGCGCGGCCATCGGGAAGAGCGGCTGAGCCGCGAGCGCCCGCAGGGACAGGTCGCCGCTGAACAGGACGAGGCCGAGGAGCAGAAGCCCGGCAGCGATCCGCGTCCCGAGGCGGTGCGTCAGCCCGGCTCCGCCGAGCCCGACGAGCGCCAGGATCGCCGGGGCGTGGAAGAGCAGGAACTGGGCCGCGGTCTTCAGCGCGTCGGTGCCGGCCCCGTGCGCCGCAGCGGCCGAGGCCGCGACGCCGAGACCGCCGGCGAGGGCGGCCAGCGCCAGGATCAGACGGTCGAGGCCGGTCATCCGGCGCGCACGGGCAGACCGCGCTCCTCCAGGAGCTTGGCCACCGCCGCGCGCAGCTCGGGCACGCCGCGATCGTCGCGGCTCGAGGTGAGCAGGATCTGCGGGAAAGCGGCCGGGCGCTTGGCGAGTGCCGCCTCGATGCCGCGAAGCCGCGCCTCGACCTCGGATTTCTTGAGCGCGTCGCCCTTGGTCAGCACGATCTGGTAGCTCACCGCCGCCTTGTCCAAGCCGTCGAGCACGTCGGTGTCGAGGCTCTTGAGGCCGTGGCGGGCATCGATCAGCACGAAGACGCGGGCGAGGTTCGCCCGGCCTTTCAGGTAGGCGTGGATGAGATGCGTCCAGGCCTCGACCTTGGCCTTCTCGACCGCGGCGTAGCCGTAGCCCGGCATGTCCACCAGGCTGAGATGCTTGCCCACCTTGAAGAAGTTGAGCTGCTGCGTGCGCCCCGGCGTGTGCGAGGTGCGCGCCAGCGTGTTGCGGCCGGTGAGCGCGTTGATCAGGCTCGACTTGCCGACATTCGAGCGGCCGGCGAAGGCGATCTCGACATCCTCCATCGGCGGCAGCCGCTCGAGGGTCTGCGCCGCCGCGTAGAAGTCGGCATTGCCCGCGAAAAGCAGGCGGCCGGCCTCGACGAGGCCGGCCTCCCTGTCCTGATCCGTCTGGTCCACGGCGGTGTCGATCCCGTGCTCGGTCCGTCTCAGCTCTTGCCGATCAGCTCTTGGCCGCGGCGTTCTTGCCGGTCGAGCCGCGGCGGAACGTACCCCTCAGGTTGTCCCACAGCTCCACCTTCACGCCGTTGCGGCGCATGATGATGTACTGCTGGATCACCGAGAGCAGGTTGTTCCAGGCCCAGTAGATCACCAGACCCGCCGGGAACGAGCCCAGCATGAAGGTGAAGATGATCGGCATGAAGGTGAAGATCTGCGCCTGGACCGGGTCCGGCGGCGCGGGGTTCATCTTCATCTGCACGAACATCGTGATGCCCATGATGATGGGCCAGATGCCGAGATGGATGAAGTCCGGCGCCGGGAAGGGCAGCAGACCGAACAGGTTGACGATGCTGGTCGGATCCGGCGCGGCCAGATCCTGGATCCAGCCGAAGAACGGCGCGTGCCGCATCTCGATGGTGATGAACAGCACCTTGTACAGCGCGAAGAAGACCGGAATCTGGATCAGGACCGGCCAGCAGCCGGCGACCGGATTGATCTTCTCCTTCTTGTACAGCTCCATCATCGCCTGCTGCTGCTTCATCTTATCGTCTTTGTACCGCTCACGGATGGAGGCCATCTCCGGCTGCACGGCCTTCATCTTGGCCATGGAGACGTAGGAGCGGTTGGCGATGGGCAGGAAGAAGATCTTCAGGATCAGCGTGACGACGAGGATCGAGACGCCGAAGTTGCCGAACAGGTGGAAGAAGAAGTCCAGCGCCCGGAACATCGGCTTGGTGATGAAGTGGAACCAGCCCCAGTCGATCATCAGATCGAACTGCTTGATACCGAGATTCTTCTCGTAGGCGTTGATGGTGTTGACCTCCTTGGCGCCCGCGAACAGGCGCTGCGTGGAGGTGGCGGTGGCGCCGGGCTCGACGCTGCGCCCGTCGGCGCGCACGCTCGCCTGATAGACCTTGGTCGCGCCGTCGGACCGCTCGGTGAAGGCGCCCGTATAGGGCATGCCCTGGTCGGGGATCGCGGCGGCGGCCCAGTACTTGTCGGTGATGCCGACGAAGCCGCCGGTCACGTTCGACCACGCCTTGCCCTTGGTGTTCGGGCTGCCATAGGCCGGCTCCTTGGCGAGGTGGTCGTAGGTGTATTCCTGCAGGCCGTCGCCGCCGAGCACGCCGATCATGCCCTCGTGCAGCACGTAGTAGCCCTGGGTATGCGGCTTACCCCAGCGCGAGACGAGGCTGTAGGGATAGAGCGTCACGGCGCCCGAGCCCTTGTTCTCGACCTCGTCGCGGACCGTGAACATGAACTTGTCGTCGACCGCCAGGATGCGGCGGAAGACGAGACCCGCGCCGTTGTCGTAGGTCAGCGTCACCGGCTTGCCGGGCGAGAGCACCTCGCCATCGGCGGTCCAGACGGTCTCGTTGGTGGGCAGCGGGCCGGCATTCTGGCCGACCCAGCCGAACTCGGCATAGTAGGGCGTCTCGGTCCCGGCGGGCGAGAACAGCACGATCTCCGGGCTCTTGTCGTCCACGGTCTCGTGGTAGTTCTTCAGCTTCACGTCGTCGATGCGACCGCCCTTGAGCGCCACGGAGCCGGTGAGCGCCGGGGTCTCGATGCGGAGCCGCGGCGAGGCGGCGATCGCGGCCGCGCGCGGGACGACGCCCTGGGGCGCGGTGCCGGGCACCGGCGCGGCGGGGCCGCCCTCCTTGGGAGCCGGAGACGGGATGCCGTCCGGGGTCACGCCCGGGGCTTGAGCCTGCACCGCCTGGTTCTGCGCGGCAGCCTGGCGCTGCTGCTCCACGCGCGGCGCGGCGACGAAGTAGTTCCAGCCGAGCAGCACGACGAGCGACAGGGCGATCGCCACGAACATGTTCGTCTTGTCATTGCCCATCGGGGACACCGCCGCACGCGTTCGAGAGGGATTGCGAAAGAGATCCGGACGCGGGTGGGGATTCCGCCTCGCGCCGGGAAGGTGTGGGTTGGGCCTGAGATCCGCCAGGGCCGGAGGCCTTGTCCGTTCTCTTGCCCCGGCCCCGGCCGCTGCCGGGGCGACGCGCAGGGGCATCGGGCGCACGCGGCCTGACGACGGCGGAGACCGCGCGGCGCAGATCGTCCTTCAGCGCATCGAAGGAGGCATCGAGGGAAGGCCGGCGGGCGATCAGCACGATATCGGCCGGCACGACGGGCAGGTCGGCGGCCACCGCCGCCACGGCCGCACGCAGGCGGCGGCGGATCCGGTTGCGCTCCGTGGCGTGCCCGACCCGCTTGGTGATGGTGAAACCGACACGCAGAGCTCCGGATTCCTCGGAGCCGGCCTCACGCAGGCGGCCCTGTCCCGTCATCCGCTCGGTGTGGAAGCGGCGCCCGTCGGCCGCCGCCAGGAAATCGGGCCGCCGCCTGAGCCGCTCGATCGTCGACATCGCCGATCCGACCCCGCTGGCCTCGATGGTCGCCGGCGCCCGACCAAGCGGACGCCGCGAAGGGTCCGCCTCAGGCGGACAGGCGCTTGCGGCCGTGTGCGCGGCGGCGGGCGATCACCTTGCGGCCGCCGGCCGTGGCCATGCGGGCGCGGAAGCCGTGACGGCGCTTACGGACGAGCTTGCTCGGCTGGTAGGTTCTCTTCATGGCGAAGCCTTCAAAGGTCGAGGCGCGTTCGCGGACGGCTGATGCCGCGCCCGACCTTCACGCGTCCTGGAGAGTGTCTGCAAACGCGAAGGGCGCCCGGATAGGGCGCGCCGACGCGATTGGCGGGCTTATGGCGGAAGGGTGCTCTCAAGTCAACGTTCCGGACACCGAGACTGGGCGGCGCGCGGACCGCCCCTCAGGCGTTGCCGACCGGGATCCGGCCGCGCCCGCGCAGGAGCAGCACGCCCCCGAGGGCGAGGCTCGCGATGCTTCCCCCGAGCGGCGCGAGCAGGAAGGCGCCGTGTCCGAGGAGGCGCCACGCGGCGATGACGGTGAGCGTCGCTCCCATCAGGGCGACCGCAAGATGGCGGAACATCGGGATGCGACCTCGAACGCACGACCGAATCAGGTCGTGCGTCTTCAGATCTACAACGCCCACTCCGCTGGAGAAATCGGAAACGCATCCCCTCCGGCCGCGGCCGGCAAGACCGGGACGATCGGGCCGCGAGCGCCGGAAGCGGGCGCGAAATCCCCGCGAGACCGGCTCAATGCCCCTCGAATTCCATCAGGGTCCGCACCGGAACCCCGAGGTCGCGCAGGCGCTGCGCGCCACCGATCTCCGGCAGGTCGATGACGAAGCAGGCGGCGACGATCTCGGCACCCATGCCGCGCAGCAGGTTCACCGCGGCCGTCGCCGTGCCGCCGGTGGCGATGAGGTCGTCCACCAGGATCACGCGGTCGCCCGCCTTCACCGCGTCGACGTGGATCTCGATCTCGTCGGTGCCGTATTCGAGGGCGTAGGCCATCGACACGGTCTTGTGCGGCAGCTTGCCCTTCTTGCGGATCGGCACGAAGCCGGTGGAGAGCTGATGCGCCACCGCGCCGCCGAGGATGAAGCCGCGCGCCTCGATGCCCGCCACCTGGTCGATCCGGCCGCCCGCGAAGGGGTGGACCAGCGAATCGACCGCGCGCCGGAAGGAGCGCGGGTCGCTGAGCAAGGTGGTGATGTCCCGGAAGATGATGCCGGGCTTGGGGTAGTCGGGAATCGAGCGGATCGATTCCTTGAGCGCGACGTGGCGGCGGGCTTCCATCAGGACATCCTCTGAGACGGTCGCGTTAAAGCAGACCGTGCGGCGGCTTGCCAATCGGAACTCAGGCCTGAACCTTCTTCAGAATGGCGAGCAGTTCCCGCTGCAGGGTCTCGTTGCCCGCGCAGACCGAGCGGGTGGCGAGCGGCTCGGCCGCCCCGTCCGCCGCGGTGACGAAGCCGCCGGCCTCGCGCACCAGGATGACGCCCGCCGCGAAATCGTAGGTCTGGAGATCGCGCTCCCAGTACGCGTCGAGGCGCCCGCAGGCGACGTAGGCGAGGTCGAGGGCCGCCGAACCCATGCGCCGGGTGCCGCCGGAGACCGCCATCACGGCACCGACCTCGCGCAGCAGGCGCGGATGGTTGCCGCGGCCGAGATAGGGCGTGCCGTAGGCCACCACCGCGTCGGCCATGTCGTTGCGGCCGGAGACGCGCAGGCGGCGGTTGTTGAGGTAGGCGCCCTTGCCGCGCTCGGCCACGAACAGCTCGTCCTTGACCGGATCGTAGATCACGCCGGCCACGATCTGGCCCTCGCGCTCCAGCCCCACCGAGATCGCGAAATGCGGGATCCCGTGCAGGAAGTTGGCGGTGCCGTCGAGAGGATCGATGTGCCAGGTGTGGCTCTTGTCCGTGCCCTCGATCGTGCCGTTCTCCTCCAGCACCATCCCGTAGCCGGGCCGCGCCTTCATCAGGGCGTCGCGCAGCACCTCCTCGGCCTTCCGGTCGGCGGCCGAGACGAAGTCGCCCGGCCCCTTGCGCGAGACCTGCAGGTTCTCGACCTCGCCGAAATCGCGGCGCAGGCCGCGCGACGCCTTGCGCACGGCATCGACCATCACGGTCATCAGGGGGGATGAGATCATCGCGGGATCCGAATGTCGAAGAGCGTTTGCGCCGCGTTAAACGCTCCGCCGCCCGGAATCGAGCCCCTACGCCGCATGGGTGTCATATGCGGGCGCAGCCGCGGACCGGGTGTTTCCTGCCACCTGCCCACGCATCCTGACCTAAACTGCAACCCGGTAGATCCGGCCTTAACCATCTGCGGGTGAAACATCCCGGGCGACCGGCCCCGACCTGCACACCCGGTCGCGCGAGGCCCGCCATGATCCCCCGTTCCCTGACGATCCGTGCCAAGCTCACGGCCGCGTTCTGCACGCTCCTGCTCTTCGTCGCCGGCCTGGCGTGGATCGGCTATGCCAGCACCGCGCGGGTGAACGGCCTCCTGCTCGACGTGCAGACCAACTGGCTGCCGAGCGTGCGCACCGCGGCCCAGGTCGACGCGCTCACCGGGCGCTACACGACCAGCGTGCTGCGCCACATCCTCACCAGCGAGCCGAAGATGCTCGCGAGCATCGACAAGGATCTCGTGGAGCGCGCACGCAAGCTCGACGAAGCGCGCCGCGCCTACGAGCCCCTGATCAGCTCGGCCGAGGAGCGCGCCCAGTACGCGACCTTCACCCGCAGCTGGGGCGACTTCACCGCGGCGGTCGAGGGGATTCTCACCCTGTCGCGCGAGGGTCACAAGGCCGAGGCGCTGGCGCTCTACGAGACGCGCGGCGTGGCCCCGCGCCGGGCCGCCTCCACGGCCCTCGACGCGATCGTGGCCCTCAACAATGCCGGCGCCGCTCAGGCCGAGACCGACGGGGCGGCGACCTATGCGCAGACCCGCACGATCCTCGTCGCGGCAGGCCTCGGCGCGATGCTGGTGGCGATCCTGCTCGGCGCGCTGATCATCCGCTCGATCAGCCGCGACATCGCCTCGGTGGTGACGCCGATGAACGCGCTCGCGGCCGGCGACACCGGCGTCGCGATCCCCCATCAGGGCGCCCGGACCGAGATCGGCACGATCGCCGCGGCGATGCAGGTCTTCAAGGAGGGGCTGATCCGCATGCGGACGCTCGAGGCGGAGACGGCCACCGCCCGCGCGGGCGCCGAGGCACAGCGCAAGGCGGCGATGCGCGAGATGGCCGATGGCTTCGAGCGCGCGGTGAGCGGCATCGTCGGCGGCGTGACCGCGGCGGCGACCGAGCTTCAGGCCACGGCTCAGAGCATGGCCGGCACCGCCACGCAGACCGCGAGCCAGTCCACCACCGTGGCGGGCGCGGCGAACGAGGCCGCGGCCAACGTGAACACGGTGGCCGCGGCGGCCGAGCAGCTCGGCGCGTCGGTCGACGAGATCAGCCGGCAGGTCGACGGCTCGGCGGGCCTCGCCAACGCCGCCGAGTCGGATGCCGACCGCACCGTCGGGCTCGTGCAGGATCTCGCCCAGGCCGCCTCCAAGATCGGCGACGTGGTGGCGCTGATCTCGCAGATCGCCGGCCAGACCAACCTGCTCGCCCTCAACGCCACGATCGAGGCAGCGCGCGCCGGGGAAGCCGGGCGCGGCTTCGCGGTGGTGGCCGCCGAGGTCAAGGAACTCGCCAACCAGACCGCCAAGGCCACCGACGAGATCAGCCAGCAGATCGGCCAGATCCAGGGGGCGACGAACCAGGCGGTCCAGGCCATCACCGGGATCGCCGGCCGCATCCGCGAGATCAGCGGCGTCGCCACCTCGATCGCCACCGCCGTCGAGGAGCAGGGCGCGGCGACGCAGGAGATCGTGCGCAATGTCGCCCAGGCCGCCACCGGCGCGGGCGCGGTGACGACGACGATTGCCAACGTGGCCCAGGCCGCCGAGGAGACCGGGGCGGCCGCTGCGCAGGTGCTGGGTGCGGCCTCGGAGCTGTCGCGCCAGTCCGAGCACCTCAACGCCGAGGTCACCCGCTTCCTCACCACCGTCCGCGCGGCGTAGGACGGCCAGACTCCGAGGCTGAACGGACAGGGGCCGGCGGTTCGCACCGCCGGCCCCGTCTCGTTGTCGTCCCGTGAGTCGAAGGGCGCTCAGGCGCCCATCGCGGCCTTGAGGTTCTGGTCAACCTTGTCGAGGAAGCCGGTGGTCGAGAGCCACTTCTGGTCCGGCCCGACGAGGAGGGCGAGATCCTTCGTCATGAAGCCCGCCTCGACCGTGTCGATGCAGACCGTCTCAAGCGTGGTGGCGAACTTGGCGAGCGCCGCGTTGTCGTCGAGCTTGGCCCGGTGGCTGAGGCCGCGCGACCAGGCGAAGATCGAGGCGATGGAGTTCGTCGAGGTCTCCTTGCCCTTCTGGTGCTCGCGGTAGTGGCGGGTGACCGTGCCGTGGGCGGCCTCGGCCTCGACGGTCTGGCCGTCGGGGGTGAGCAGGACCGAGGTCATCAGGCCGAGCGAGCCGAAGCCCTGCGCGACGGTGTCCGACTGCACGTCGCCGTCATAGTTCTTGCAGGCCCAGACATAGCCGCCGGACCACTTCAGCGCCGAGGCGACCATGTCGTCGATCAGGCGGTGCTCGTAGACGATCCCGAGCGCGTCGAAGCGCGACTTGAATTCGTTCTCGTAGACCTCCTGGAACAGGTCCTTGAAGCGCCCGTCATAGGCCTTGAGGATGGTGTTCTTGGTCGACAGATAGACTGGGTACTTGCGGTTGAGACCGTAGTTCAGCGAGGCGCGGGCGAAGTCGCGGATCGAGTCGTCGAGGTTGTACATCGCCATCGCGACGCCGGCCTCGGGGAACTTGAAGACCTCCTTCTCGATCACCGTGCCGTCCTCGCCCTCGAACTTGATCGAGAGACGGCCCTTGCCAGGGACCTTGAAGTCGGTGGCGCGGTACTGGTCGCCGAAGGCGTGGCGGCCGACCACGATCGGCTGCGTCCAGCCGGGGACGAGGCGGGGCACGTTCTTGCAGATGATCGGCTCGCGGAAGATCACGCCGCCGAGGATGTTGCGGATCGTGCCGTTGGGCGACTTCCACATCTCCTTCAGGCCGAACTCCTTCACCCGCGCCTCGTCGGGGGTGATGGTCGCGCATTTCACGCCGACGCCGTGGCGCTTGATGGCGTTGGCGGCATCGACCGTGACCTGGTCGTTGGTGGCGTCGCGGTGCTCCACGCCGAGGTCGTAGTACTCCAGATCGACGTCGAGATAGGGGTGGATGAGCTTGTTCTTGATCTCCGCCCAGATGATCCGGGTCATCTCGTCGCCGTCGAGCTCGACGACCGGGTTCGCCACCTTGATCTTCGCCATGATCCGTGCGCCTTCCTGAGCCAGGGCCTCTAGAGCGGGCCTTCCTGGCGGCCTCCAGGCAATCCGGATGCCGCAACCGGCGCCGTCCATAGCGTGCGTCGCAACACGCGGACAAGGTGCGCGCCGGAGCGCGGTGACAGCCTCCGGGCTCTGTCAGGCCGGTCTCGGTCTCCTCGCGCGGGCTCGAAGCAGCACCCTCTACTCCGCCTCGGCCTGCGCCACGCGATACTCCCGCCCATGCTTGCAGTAACCCTCGACGATGCGGGCCATCATGGCGCGCTTGTCCGCATCGAGAGGCCCGAGGATGCGGGCCGGGCGTCCGCCCCAGAGATGGCCGCCCTCCAAGAGCTGACCGGGATCGGTGGTGGCGCCGGCCGCGAGCATGACCTCGTCGGCGATCACCGTGCCGGGCGCGATCGATGCGCCGATGCCGATCAGGCAACGCGCGCCGATGCGGCAATCGCCGATGCGCACATTGTGGCCGATCG
The DNA here is from genome assembly GCF_902141845.1 of Methylobacterium symbioticum. Taxonomy (GTDB): domain Bacteria; phylum Pseudomonadota; class Alphaproteobacteria; order Rhizobiales; family Beijerinckiaceae; genus Methylobacterium; species Methylobacterium symbioticum. The sequence goes on from NZ_CABFPH010000042.1 coordinate 25,577, forward strand.
TGGTGTCGCGGCCGATCACCACGCCCTCGGCCCGGCTGCGGATGACCGTGTTGTCCTGGATGTTGGTGTCGGCGCCGACCACGATCGGGCCGACCTCGGCATGGAGGTCGCAGGAGAACAGCACGCTCGATCCGGCGCCGAGGCTGACGCGGCCGCGCAGGCGCGCGGTGCGGGCGACGAAGACCGTCTCGTCCACCTCCGGCGGCGCGGCGGGCAGCGCGGTGCCCTCGCCCATGCCCTCGCGCAGGCGCTCTGCCCGCTCGGCGACCTCGGCCCGCTCGATCGGCCGGCGCGGCTTGGCGGGCGTGCCGCCATAGACGAAGCCAGCGGGCAGCTCGGCCCGCGGGAACACGGTGGAGCCCGCCTCGATCACCACGCCGTCGCCGATCGCCGCGCCATCGAGGATCACCACGTCGTCCTCGATCACCACGTCCGAGCCCACCGTGCAGGCATGGACCACGCTGTTGCGGCCGACCGTCACCCGGTCGCCGCAGAGGGTGCCGTGGGTGAAGGTGGCGATGTGCACGGTCGAGCGGTGACCGAGCCAGAACCGCTCGCCCACCGTGACGCTCTGGCCGTCGGCGCGGATGACGCCATCGTCGCCGATCCAGGCCTGGGCACCGATCGTCGCGGCGCCGATCACCGTGCTGCCCCGGCCGCACCAGACCGGGCGGCTCGCGAAAACCGGCAGGACGCCCTCGTAGGGCAGGATCAGGTCGGGGCTCACGGGGTCGTCCTCGATGCAGTTCCGCGCCGGCCCGGCGCGGCGACGCTTTTCGGCGCCGGAGGGCAATCCCGCGCGGGTCGCGCACGGGAGCACCTGCCGTGCCGTCCTGCGGTGCCATATAGACCCCCGGGAGGTGGGTGTCAGGCACGGGACCGCGTGCCGGGCCGCGAGGCCCCCTCCCCTGTCAGGAGTCCCGACCCGCCATGCCGCCAGACTCGCCAGCAGGCACGCCGCCCGCCCCGCAGCCGGACCCGTCGCTCGTCAGCATTCAGGCCGCCCCGTTCGACGTGGCCGCCGAGATCGCCCGGGTCGAGTCCGCGCATGGCGGCCGGGCGGGTGCGGTCGTCACCTTCACCGGCCTGTGCCGGGATGAGGGCGGGCGGCTCACCGGACTGGAGCTGGAGCACTATCCCGGCATGGCCGAGGCCGAGATCGGGCGCGTGGTCGCCGAGGCGCAGGATCGCTGGCCGCTCCACGCGGTCCGGGTGATCCACCGGCACGGGCTGGTGGCGCCGGGCGACGGGATCGTCCTGGTGATCGTGGCGTCGAGCCACCGGATCGCGGCCTTCGAGGCGGCGAGCTTCCTGATGGATTACCTGAAGACCCGCGCGCCGTTCTGGAAGCGCGAGCATCTCGCCGACGGGACCACGGGCGGCTGGGTCGAGGCGGCGGAGGCCGACGACGCGGCCGCAGCCCGTTGGGCCTGAGCGGCAGGCAAGGGACGGGCATGGCGGCAGAGACCGGGACGGACATGGCGGCGAACGTGGCAGCACAGACGGCGGGCGCCGACGGAACGGATGCGGGCGGGCCGCCGGTCGGCCCCTGGCGGGGAGCACGGCCGCTTGCGCTTTCCGGCATCGGCGTGGTCTGCTTCTGCGTCCTGCTCGCGCTCGCCTGGCGGGCGGCGGACACCCTGCTCCTGATCTTCTCGGGCGTGCTGCTCGGCGTCTTCCTCGACGGGCTGACCCGGGGGCTCGGGCACGTCTTCCCCCTCCCGCGCTGGCTGCGGCTCACCGCCGTCTGCCTCGCCCTGGCGGCCGGCACCACGGGCCTGGCGAGCATCGGCGGCGCCACCATCGCCCAGCAAGGCCGCGACCTCGGCCAGACGGTGAGCGCGCAGGCCGGCACGGTGCGCGACTGGCTCGCCCAGCGCGGCATCGACGTGCCCTTCCCCGGCCAGGGCGGCGAGGGCGGCAAGCCGGATTCCGATGCCAAGGACGGGCAGAAGTCCGGCGGCCTCCAGGGGCTGGCCGCCGGCATCCTCAAGAGCCCGGGCTCGCTCCTGTCCGATGCCGGAAACGTGCTCGGGCCGGCGGCGGCCGTGGTGCTCGGCCTGTTCAACGCCCTCGGCAACATCGCGGTGATCGTGTTCCTCGGCATCGCCTTCGCGGCCGATCCGGGCAGCTACCGCGACGGCGTGCTGCGCTTCGTGCCGCCGCGTAGGCGCCCGCGCGGGGCCGCCGTCCTCGACGGGGCGGGCGAAACCCTGCGCCACTGGCTGTTCGGCCAGCTCCTCACCATGGCGGTGATCTTCCTGTGCACCTGGGCCGGCCTCGCCTTCCTCGGGATCGGCGGCGCGCTGATCCTCGGGCTGCAGGCGGGCCTGCTCGCCTTCGTGCCGACGATCGGGCCGCTCGTCGCGGGCGTCGTCATCCTGCTCGCGAGCCTCGCCTCGGGCACCAACGCGGTGCTCGGCGCCCTCGGCGTCTACCTCGCGGTCCAGACCCTGGAGAGCTACGGACTCACGCCCTTCATCCAGAAGCGGGCCCTCGACATCCCGCCCGCCACGATCTTCGCCGGCCAGCTCCTGCTCGGCGTGATCTTCGGCCTCTGGGGCATCGCGCTGGCCCTGCCGCTCATGGCGGTGATCAAGGTGATGCTCGACCAGATCTACGTCGAGGACGTGCTCGGAGAGTCCAAGGACCGCTGATCACTGCCGCGCCAGCGCCTCCTCGATCAGCCGCGCCACGGCAAGCGCGCGGCCGTCATCGCCGAACCGGGCAATCACCTGCACGCCGACCGGCAGGGGGCCGCCCGGCACCGGCACGTTCACGCAAGGGACGCCCATCAGGGTCCAGAGCCGATTGAAGCGCGGGTCGCCCGTCGAGGCGAGGCCCTGCGGCGCGGGGCCGGGTGCCGAGAAGGTGAGCAGCGCGTCGTAATCGGAGAACAGGTCCTTCAGGGCCCGGCGGGCATGGTGGGCGGCGCGGCGCGCCGCGTCGTATGCGGAAGCCGGGATGGCCTGTGCCCCGTCGAGATGCTGCCCGAGCTGCTCGGACAGGGCGGCACGATGCGTCGCATATTCCCAGCCGAGGGCCTGGGCCGCCTCGTAGTCCTGGATCACCCGCTGACGCGTCCAGGCCTCCGGCATCGGCTCGGGGAGGATCAGGTCGTCGACGCGGGCACCGGCCCGCTCGGCGGCGCGCCGGGCGGCCTCGAGGGCGGCGCGCGCCTCCGGCTCGGCCTCGCCCGCGAAATCCTGCAGGACGAGGCCGATGCGCGGCGCCGCGACCGCAGCGCCCGCGATCTCCGGGCGGTTGGCGAGGACGGCCAGCGCGTAGGCGAGGTCCTGCGTGCCGGCCGCGAACAGGCCGAGCGTGTCGAGCGCCCAGGAGAAGGTCTTCACGCCCACCGTCGGCAGCAGGCGGAAGGAGGGCTTGATCGCGGCGCAGCCGCAGAAGCTCGCGGGCCGGATCACCGAGCCCGCCGTCTGCGTGCCGAGGGCCAGGGGGAGCAGGCCCGCGCCCACCGCCGCGGCCGAGCCCGCCGAGGAGCCGCCCGGCGTGCGGCCGGGATCGTGCGGGTTGCGCGTCTGGGTCGGGTCGGCGCTGGCGAAGGGCGAGGTCGTGGTCTTGGCCAGGATCGCGGCGCCGAGCCGTCGCAGGCGCGCCACCACCGCGGCATCGGCCTTCGGCTGCCAGCCGGCATAGATCGGCGAGCCCATCTGCGTCGGCATGTCGGCGGTGTCGATGATGTCCTTCACGCCGACCGCGATGCCGGCGAGCGGCCCCGTCTCCGGGACGGCCGCCTCCGCGCGCAGGCTCGCCAGGGCGCCGATCCCGGGGTCGCGGGCGGCGATCGCCGCGCGGCAGAGGTCGATGGCGCCGGCCGGCGTGAGCTGGCCGGCCTCGATGCGGGAGCGGATGTCGAGAAGCGAGAGCATGGCTCGGTCTGTCCGGCCCCGACCGATCCTGTCAACGCCGGGGCAACGTTGACGAAGGCTTTACGGAGAGCTGCGCATTCTCCGCGCCATGTGGCGTAGCGTAATTGCGTTCTCCGCCCTGGCGCTGGCCGGCGCGGGGCTCACGGGCTGTGCGCTCAACAAGTTCGAGCGGCGCGACCCATGGCGGGATCAGGCGGAGCAGATCTGCCTGTCCAAGAAGCTCGTGACCCCGACCGAGTTCATCATCCCGGTCAAGGAAATCGACGGGCCCGGCCCCTGCGGCATGCAGCAGCCCTTCCGGGTGACGCGGCTGGCGGGCGGCACCGTCGCGCTCAAGCAGCGCATGACCCTGGGCTGCCCGGCGCTCTCCGAGGCCGAGGCGTGGCTCGCCGACACGATCCAACCGGCAGCCGAGCTGTATTTCGGCCAGCCCGTCGCCGAGATCAATGCCGGCTCCTATGCCTGCCGCGGGCGCAACAACCAGCCCGGCGCCAAGCTCTCCGAGCATTCCTTCGGCAACGCCGTGGATATCATGTCCTTCAAGCTGGCGGACGGCTACGTCATCACCGTGAAGGGCGGCTGGCGCGGCACCGAGGCCGAGCAGGGCTTCCTGCGGGAGGTCTTCCTGGGCGCCTGCCAGCGCTTCACCACCGTGCTGGCGCCGGGGTCGAACGTCTTCCACTACGACCACATCCACGTGGACCTCGCCCGACACGATCCGCGGGGCCTGCGCCGCATCTGCCAGCCGCTGATCAAGTTCACGCCGCAGCTCGGCGCCGAGGGCCGCACGCCCTCGCGGCCGTTGCCGCCGCCGCGTCAGCCGGCCCCGCCCCAGGCGCCGATCGACGTCGAGGAGGACGATCCCTACGGCGTGACGCCGATGTCGCAGAACCGCGCGGCCACGCAGGTGGCCCGCGCCCCGGCCCGTCCGCAGGAGCCCGCCCTGCATCAGGCCCCGGCGGCCTACGCCTCGGTGCCGCCGCGGCCAGCGCCCCCGCGCGCCGCCCCGCCGCGGAGCGCCTTCGAGCCCGATGCCATGCCGCTGTCGATCAGCCCGCCGGGCGCCTCGCCGGGTCCGCTCTACTGACATCGCCGCGGCATCGCGCCGGCAGGCGGCGCGCTCGCGTCATCGCCGACGGATCGGGGCGCGCGATGTGACCCCCCTGCCGCACCGCCACGGGAATCGACCTCGGCCGGCGCCCGCGGCTTGACTCGGGGCCGGCCGGGTTCATCGTCCTCCGGATTCAGGAATCCGAGCGTACGAGTCCGCCCATGTCGCCCATCGCCGCGAAGTCGCGCCGGCTCCCCGCCGCCCTCGGTGCCGGCCTGATGCTGCTGGCCGCCCTGCAGCCGGCGCTTGCCCGCTCGGCCCGCGAGGAGATCGAGCCCGCCGAGGAGCACACCTTCCCCTACGACGCGAACATCCCCGGCTGCCAGGATCCGGGCGTGCTGGAGAAGGTCTCGGACCAGTTCGCCGAGAAGGAAGCGAAGTTCTGGAACTCCTCGCTCACCATCGTGGCCTTCGACCGGATCGAGCGCACCGCCTGGCGGCCCTACGGCCTCGATTACATCCCGCGCCGCTTCTGCTCGGCGACCGCCACCACCTCGGACGGCGTGCGCCGCAAGGTCGATTACTCGGTCCGCGAGAACCTCGGCATCATCGGCTCGACCTGGGGCGTCGAGTTCTGCATCCACGGCCTCGACCGCGACCTCAGCTACGCCTACGCCACCGCCTGCCGCATGGCGCGGCCGTAGGATCGCGGCACACCCACACGCTTCGACCTTTCGGGGGGACGGTCATGCGGGACGGGATCTTGAGACGATTCGGATGCGCGGCCGCCTGCCTGCTCGGCTTGCTGCCCGCGGCAGCAAGGGCGCAGGATTACGGCGGCTTCAGCCGCAGCGACCGGCCGGGCGCCTTCGACTTCTACGTCCTCGCCCTGTCCTGGTCGCCGACCTATTGCGAGACGGCGGACCGGCCCGATGCGCGGCAATGCGCGTCCGGCCGCGGCCTCGGCTTCGTGGTGCACGGGCTCTGGCCGCAATTCGAGCGTGGCTATCCGCAGAACTGCTCGGCGGTGGAGCGCGCGCCCACTCGGCAGGCGATGGAGGTGGCGGGCACGGTCTATCCGAGCGAGGGCCTCGCCCGCTACGAGTGGCGCAAGCACGGCACCTGCTCGGGCCTCGACCCGGCCGCCTATTTCCGTGCCGCCCGCGACGCGCGCGAGGCGGTGACGATCCCGGACGATCTGAAGGGCGGCGGTCCCGAGCGGCGCATGGCCCCGATCGAGATCGCCCGCCTGTTCGTCGCGGCGAACCGGGGCCTGCGCCCTGACATGATGCAGGTCGCCTGCGCGCGCGGCGCGCTGCAGGAGGTGCGGATCTGCTTTTCCAAGGACCTGCGCGGCTTCACCCCCTGCCCCGAGCTCGCCCGGCAGAACTGCCGCGCCGGGACCGTCACGGTCGGCGCCGGGCGCTGATCCCACGCGCCGGTGCTCCCGTGCCTGCGGGACGGCGCGACTTCGTGTAAGGGCACGTCACGACCTTCCGATCGGCGGGAGATCCGTGAGAGACATCAGACCGCCCGCATGAACTACCGGCACGCCTTCCACGCGGGCAATTTCTGCGACGTCCTCAAACATCTCGTGCTGGCGCGGGTTCTGGCGCATCTCCGCCTCAAGCCCACCGCCTTCCGGGCGATCGACGCCTTCGCAGGGCTCGGCCTCTACGACCTGACCGCCGACGAGGCGGAGCGCACCGGCGAGTGGCGCGAAGGCTGGGGCCGGCTCGACGCGCCGTTCCCGGAAGCGGTGGAGGGCCTCCTCGAACCCTACCGGGCGGCGGTGGCGGCGGTGCGGTCGCGCCACGGCGACACCGTCTATCCGGGCTCGCCGGCCGTGATCCGCGAGGCCCTGCGCCCAGGGGACCGCGGCGTCTTCGTCGAGTTGCACCCGGTCGATGTCGAGACCCTGCGCGAGCGCTACAACCGGGATTCCCGCACCAAGGTGGTGCATCTCGACGGCTGGACGGCGATCAACGCGATGATCCCGCCGCCCGAGCGGCGCGGGCTCGTGCTGATCGACCCGCCCTACGAGGTGCCCGGGGAGATCGCGCGCCTGGGCCTCCACCTCGCCAAGGCGGTGCGGAAATGGCCGACCGGAATCTTCCTCGCTTGGTACCCGATCAAGGATGCCGCAGCCATCGACCGCATGGCGCAGGGCCTCGACCAGGATCTGGGGCGCCCCGGATTGCGCCTCGATCTCATGATCGACCGGCCGGACGGCACCCGCCTCGCGGGCACCGGGATGATCGTGATCAACCCGCCCTGGCGGCTCGCCGAGGAGGCGGCTCTGTTCCTGCCGGCCCTGGCCTCCCGCCTCGCCCGCGGCGGCTACGGCGGATTCCGCTGCGACGCGATCGGAACGCCGACCTGAGCGGACCAGATCCATGCCCCTGTACTCACGCATGTTCCTTCGCTGTACCGGTGCCAGACCCGACAAGTCCCGCTCTGGACCGATCTTCTAAAGGCAATATTCAGCTTTTGACCGGACAAAGGCCGCGAAATAGGGCGCTGATCCAGGGAGCCGCATGAGAATGGGTTCGCCGCGCCGCGTCGCATCCTGGCTCCGGTCGGCCCGCACCTGGATCGTCCTCGGAGTCCTCGCGCCCATCGGCATGGTCGCGGTCTCGGGCGTGATGCTCATCGAGATGCGCGGGGACGCGTGGGAAAGAGCCGAGCAGACCTCGCGGAACCTGCTTCAGGTGGTCGAGCGCGACATCGCGCGCAACGTCGAGATCATCGACCTGTCGCTCCAGGCGGTCATCGACAATCTACAGGCTCCGGGGGTGGCGGAGGCGACCCCGGAACTGCGCCAGTTGATCCTGTTCGACCGCGCGGCCAGCGCCAAGGATCTCGGCGTGATGCTCGTCCTCGACGAGAATGGGGACAGCGTGATCGATGCGGCCGGCTGGCCCGCCCGCCGGCTGAACAACGCGGACCGCGCCTACTTCCAGGCCCACAAGGCCGACCCCAAGCTCGGGCTCCACATCAGTCAGCCCTTGGTCTCGCGTCTGGGCGGAAACAGCATCATTGTGCTGAGCCGCCGGATCGACAAGCCGGACGGCTCCTTCGGCGGCTTGGTGCTCGCCAGCCTCTCGCTCTCCTATTTCGACCGGCTGTTCGAGCGGCTCGAACTGGGACGGCTCGGCGCCATCAACCTCTACCGCCGCGACGGCACGCGCATCACCCGCTACCCGTCCATCGCCAGCGATATCGGCGCGAACATCGCGGGCACGCAGAATTTCGAGCTGTTCGCGGGCGCGAGGAGCGGCCGTGCGGTCGCCATCTCCGTGCGCGACGGCATCGAGCGCTTCTACACCTTCACCCAGGTCGGCGACCTGCCGCTCATTCTCAACGTCGCCCTGGCAACGCAGGAGATCGAGGCCGAGTGGCGCGTGCGGGCCCTGGTGATCGGTGCGGTGGTGCTGGTCCTGTGCGGGCTCACCATCGGACTGTCGCTGCTGTTCGGCCGGGAGCTTCGACGCCGCGCCGCCGTGGAGGCGGAACTGGCCCGGCTCTCCCACACCGATGCCCTGACCGGGCTCGCCAACCGCCGCCGCTTCGAGGATGCCCTGGCGGAGGCCTTCGACGGGCTCCGGGCTGGGAGCGAGCCGCTCTCGCTCCTCATCGTCGATGCCGACCACTTCAAACGCTACAACGACCGCTACGGCCACGCCGTGGGGGATACGGTGCTGAGGGCGCTGGCCGGCGCCCTGTCGGCAAGCGTCCACCGGCCCGACGACCTCGTCGCCCGTGTGGGCGGCGAGGAGTTCGCCCTGCTTCTGCCCAGCACCGACGCGGACGGTGCCCTCCGCATCGCGGAGAAGATCCACGCCGAGGTGGCGGCCCTCGCCATCGGCAGCGCCGGGATCGGCGCCGAGGCCGTGACCGTGAGCATCGGCCTCGCCACAGCCCCGCACGGGAGACCCGCGGATCTCTTCGGCCGCGCCGATGCCGCGCTCTACGAAGCCAAGGCAACCGGACGGAACCGGACCTGCCAAGCTCCCTCCCTCGGCACGGCGCCTGCGTCCAGCGAGACCAGCGACTCTGCGAACCGGCCCCAGCACCGGCACGCGCAAACGGTCTGAGGGACCGGCCACGACGGAGCATCAGAGACGATCCGAGGGAGACAGCTCCGCGTCCGGGACGTATCGAAGCCGGCGGGCAGCGGCCTGGGGCGGCGCTCTCACCTTGCGCCGGCCCCGGCACGCCATACCTGCGGGAGACCCGGACCCGTCGCGGCTTTCGGGATCACAAGGCCTGGATCCATGCTCTCCTCCGACACCGACATCCTGGCCGCCGCCGAGACGTGGCGGCGCGCGGGGCGCGGGGTGGCGCTCGCCACGGTGATCGAGACCTGGGGCTCGGCCCCGCGACCGGTGGGCAGCCACCTCGTCATCGACGAGGCCGGGAGCTTCCTCGGCTCGGTCTCGGGCGGCTGTGTCGAGGGCGCCGTGATCGCGGACGCCCTCGACGTGATCGCGGAGGGCAAGCCCCGCATCCTCGAATTCGGCGTGGCCGACGAGACCGCGTGGCGAGTCGGCCTGTCCTGCGGCGGCCGCATCCGCGTCTATGTGGAGCGGATCGACTGATATGCGCGACCACACCCTTCAGGCCTTGAATGCCGAGCGGGCCGCGCGCCGTCCGGCCGTTCTCGTCACCGACATCGCGGAGGGGACGCAGCGCCTCGTGACCGCGGAGGCACTGACCGGCGACCCGCTCGCGCCGCTTCTGCGCAAGGCCCTGGCCTCGGGCAGGAGCGGGCTCGTCGAGGCGGAGGGGCGCGCGATCTTCCTCACCGTGCAGGTGCCGGCCGTGCGCCTCGTGGTGATCGGCGCCGTCCATATCTCGCAGGCCCTCGTCCCGATGGCCGCCGCCCTCGACCTCGCGCTGACCGTGATCGACCCGCGCACCGCCTTCGCGAGCCCGGAGCGCTTCCCCGGCACCGAGCTCGTGGCGGAATGGCCGGACCGGGCGCTCGGCTCCCGGGTGCCCCCGCTGGATCCCTACTGCGCGCTCGCCGCCCTGACCCACGATCCCAAGATCGATGATCCGGCGCTCCAGGCGGCCCTCCGCGCCGGCTGCTTCTATGTGGGCGCGCTGGGTTCCCGGAAGACGCATGCGGCCCGCCTGGCGCGGCTCGCCGAGGCCGGCTTCTCCGAGGCGGAGACCGCCCGCATCCGCGCGCCGATCGGGCTCGACATCGGCGCGGCGACGCCCGCCGAGATCGCGCTCTCGGTGCTCGGCGAGATCGTGCAGGCCTTGCGCCATCCGGAGGGGCACGCGTGAGATTCGGCCCCGTGCCGGTGGCCGAGGCCGCCGGGCTCATCACCGCCCACACCCTCCGCACGGCCGACACCACCCTGCGCAAGGGCCGCATCATCCCGCCCGAGATGACGGCCGACCTTGCCCGGGCCGGGATCGACGCCGTGGTGGCGGTCCGGCTCGAGCCCGGCGATGTCGGCGAGGACGAGGCGGCTGGCCGGCTCGCCCGCCATGTCGCCGGCACCGGCCTTGCCGCCGAGGCGCCGTTCACCGGCCGCTGCAACCTGTACGCGGAGACAGCCGGCGTGCTGCTCGTGGAGCGGGGAACCGTCGATGCGGTGAACGCCGTGGACGAGGCCGTGACCCTCGCGACCCTGCCGCCCTTCAAGCCGGTGGTCGCGGGCGAGATGGTGGCGACCGTCAAGATCATCCCCTACGCGGTCGCCGGCGCGACCCTGGCGCGGGCCGTCGCGGCGGCGACCGGACCGGCGCTCGGCATTGCTCCCTATCGCCGTCGGCGCGTCGGCGTCGTCTCGACGCTGCTGCCGGGCCTGAAGCCGGCGACGCTCGACCGCACCCGCGCGGTGCTCGCCGCACGCCTCGCTCCCACGGGCGCGGCGATCCTGGCCGAGCACCGGGTGCCGCACACGGCTGCCGCGGTCGCCGAGGCCCTGGCCGGTCTGGCGGATGCAGGGGCCGACCTCGTGATCGTCTTCGGCGCCTCGGCCATCGCCGATCGACAGGACGTGATCCCCGCCGGCCTGGAGCGGGCGGGCGGGTGCGTCGACCATCTCGGCATGCCGGTCGATCCCGGCAACCTGCTCCTGGTCGGGCGTCTCGGCACCGTGCCGGTGATCGGCGCACCGGGCTGCGCCCGCTCGCCGAAGGAGAACGGCTTCGACTGGGTGCTGCACCGCCTGCTCGCCGGTCTGACGGTGACCCGCGCCGACATCGTCGCCCTCGGCGTCGGCGGCCTCCTGATGGAGATCGTCTCCCGCCCGCAGCCCCGCGCCGGCGGCGAGAGCGCCGAGGACGGCGATGCCTGAGACCGGCATCGTCCTGCTGGCGGCGGGACGCGGCATCCGGTTCGGCGCGCGCCCGAAGCTCCTCGCCGCGCTCGACGGGCGCCCCCTCGTGCGGCACGCCGCGGAGACCGCGCTCGCGACACGGTTGCGGCCGGTCGTCGTCGTGCTCGGCGCGCAGGCGGCCCCGGTGCGGGCGGCCCTGGCCGGCCTCGACCTCGCCTTCGTCGAGAATCCGGACTTCGCCGCCGGCCTCTCGACCTCGCTGAAGGCCGGGCTCGCCGCCCTGCCCGAACGCTGCGCCGGAGCGGTGGTGATGCTCGGCGACATGCCGCGGGTCATGCCGGCCCTGGTCGCGCGTCTTGCCGACGCCTTCGACGGCAGCCAGGCCGCCGTGGTCCCGGTCGCGGGCGGACGCCGCGGCAATCCGGTCCTGCTGAACCGGCGGCGCCTCGCCGCGGAACTCGCGGGGCTTGACGGAGACCGCGGCGCCGGCCCCCTGCTGGCCGCACGGGCGGATGTCCTGGAGATCCCGGGCGATCCGGGCAGCGGGCTCGACATCGACACGCCCGAGGCGCTGGCGGCGCTTCAGCCGGGCCGCTCGGGCTCCTGAACGCGCTGGCGCCGCGCCTCCGTGCGACAGCGGTCGGAACAGTAGCGCACCGCGTCCCAGACCCGTTCCCACTTCTTGCGCCACGCGAAGGGACGGCCGCACTGCGCGCAGGTCTTGACGGGAAGATCGCCCTTGCGGCGCATCGGCGGCATCGCTTCAGCGGCCGATCCGGCCGGCCTCCGCGAGCGGGACCGGCGACCAGCGGGTAATCTGGACGTAGCCGTCGCGGGCCGCGATCACGAGGTGGCGGCGGTAGCGGTGCACCACGGCACCGGGCGTGTGGCCGTGCGCCTCGTGCCAGCCGCTCGCCTCGGCCACGAAGATGCGGCCCTCGTCGAGGCGCGCCAGGGTCTCGATGGCGCCGAAAGCGCGCACCCGGCGCAGCACCGCATCGACTCCGGCGCGGAAATCGAGGGTGCGGTCGGCATCCGTCGCCCGCGGCCAGTAGGAGCCGTCGCCCTGCGGCTCGGCCCGGCGCCAGCGCTGCGGCAGATCCCGCGCGATCGGGCCCGTGGCGATCAGGCGGGCCGCCATCTGGCATCGGGCGAGGAGCCCCTCGTGGTCCGCATTCGCGGGGAGCGGGAAGATGTCCTGCGCGATGATGTCCCCGGTGTCGAAGCCGTCCGCCAGCACGTGGGCGGTGACGCCCCAGCTCTCGTAGCCCTCCTCGATCGCCCGGAAGAGCGGATAGGGCCCGCGTCCGGTCGGCAGGGGCGAGGGATGGATGTTCAGCCCGTAGGCGGCCCGGCCGCGCCAGCCCGTCACCAGCCAGGGATAGCCCGCCACCACCAGCGCCCAGTCACGCCCATGCGCGGCCTGCAGCATGTCGAGGTCGGCCGTGCGGATGCGCGAGAGCTGGATCGGGATGCGGAACTGCCGGGCGCGCGCCACCACGGTCTCGTTGTGGTCGTAGATGCCGTCGCAGGGGCGGGTGAACAGCTTGATCGGGGTCCAGCCCGCCTCCAGCAGCCCGTCGAAGACGCCGCCGAGGAAATCGATGCCGGCAAACGCGAACTTCATGATCTCTCCGGCGGACGGGGCTGCGACCTGGATGGCGACGGCGGGAGCGGGAGGGCTGCCCCGACAGATCCCCCCGGGCATCGTCATACCTTGCTCGCGGCCGGCGGCGCGGCAAGAGGCACGGTAAGAGGCGAGGCGGCAGGCGCGGTCCGCCCTAGCAGGAGCGTGAGACGGGCGTGCCGGGCCCCGTGACGGCCGGTGCTTCAGAACGGCGTCCAGGCCGAGATCGAGAGGTAGGGATAGGGGTCGCGCAGACCCGTCTCCGTCTGAAGTCCGGCAGAGATGCGCAGGCTGAAGCGACCGAGGTCGAAATCGGTGGCATGCAGGCCGAGCGCCGATTTCCGGTAGCCGAGCCGGTCGGCGTAGAGGCTCGCCTCCGGACCGAGATACGCGCCCCAGAGCCGGTATCCCCAGGCAAGGCGCAGCCAGGCATCCATCCGCGCCGTGCCGAGAATCGCGGTGCCCTGGACCAGGGTGTCGTCGGTCGGACGGGCCCAGAGCTCACCGTGCAGACGCAGGCCGTAGCGCGGCGGCGGCATCGCGCTGCCGAACCCGCCCGTCAGCATCTCGACCGAGCCCTCGGGCCCGGCATAAAGCGCGACGACGCCCCAATCGGAAACCCATTGATGACCGGCGAGGGCCGAACCCATCGCCGTGCGCCGTTCGCGAGAGACGGTGACGGCAGGTGCGAAGGCGCACGTCGCGCGCTCCGCCCTCGATCCGGTCCCGAAACTTGCCAGCAGGAGGAAGCCGTCGCGGTCGAGCCGGCCAAATCCCAGCTTCGCGCCGGTGGTCAGAAACGTAGAGGCGCCGGCATCCAGGCTGCCGAACAGCAGGAGATTCCAGGTCTCGTCCGCACGGACGGATGTCGAGGCCAGTATCAGCGGCGCAGCCATGCCCGCACCGACCGCTCTCCATCCGCGCCGTATGAGGCATGCAGCCAACAGGCGTATCCCTGACGAAATACATCCTCAGCGAGCATCCCTTTGAACAGCCCGGAATGCCGCCTCATGACTGCTGTATCGTAATATTCACTGTCCGGAAGATCCAGTTTTCTCCGGACAAAATAGGAACGTCAGGCCGATCCCCTCCTTCGAGTCTGCCAATCGCGCAGGAAACAAACCTGACGGAAATCCAGACCCGCGCGGACATTGCGAATCGGCTTGGCTGTTCGTGACCTGTGGGTCCGGGCCCATCCCGGATCAGCGTGGACCTCGGAACTTGGCGACCGTCCGGAACTCGGCTAGAGCCGCGCCGGGACAGCCAACCGCGGTCGAGCCTTGTATTCCGGTGCACGAACGTCCGAAGTCCTCACGATCCTGGCGAGCCAGGAGGGGGACCGTCTGACGGTCGGCGACATCGTCGCCGTGCTGCGAGACCGTGCCTTCGCGCTGCTGGTGGTGTTGCTCGGCCTGCCGAACTGCCTGCCGATGCCGCCGCCGATCCCGCTCGTTTGCGGCCTGCTGCTGCTGCTCGTCGCGATCCAGATCGCGGCCGGGATGTCGGCCCCCTGGCTGCCGAGCAGGCTGCTCGGCCGGTCGATTCCGCGGCGGGACGTGAAGCGCGCCGTTGACCGCGCGGTGCCGCTGTTGCAGCGGCTGGAGCGCTGGTCGCGCCCGCGGATGAGCGTGTTCGAGAGCGCGCTCGGCATGCGCGGCATGGGCGTGGCGCTCCTGACCCTCGCCATGGCGCTGATCGTCGCCGCACCGGTGATCGGCCAGATCCCGCTCGGCCTCGCGGTCTGCCTGGTCGGCCTGGGGCTGGTGGAGCGCGACGGCATCGTCGTGCTGGTCGGCCTCGCCATCGGCGTGGTCGGCGTCGCCCTGAATGCCGGCTTCGTCTACGCCATCGTCTCCGGGATCATGGCCCTGTTCGGCCTGTAGAGCGGCACGGGCGGGGCCCGTGCCGCCGGGCCCCGCTACTTCCGCAGGATCTTGGTGACGAGCCGCCCGATCGGCGTGCTCGAATCCGCGTTGCGGCCGTCGCGGACGACGGGCCGATCCTCATTGCCGAGGATCTTGGTGACGATGCGTCCGATCAGGCTCATGGGAACCTCCTCAGCTAACGGACTGGGACGGCGGCCGACCCGAATATGCCGCGCGTCCAGCCTCGGATGTGATGCGCGCGCCGCGCCGGACCGCCGTTTCGGGAGCGGATCGCGTGCTGCGGCGCAGCTTCCCCCTTCAACGGGCGAGCCGCGCGCCCGTTCCTCGCGGGCCGTCGGGTGGGCCGCCAGGAGGCGGTCTGCGCAAATCGTGGCGAGGCGCCTTGCGCCCGGCTGTCCTGGCAGGTACAGCACGCGCCACTCCGCATCCCGAGCAGCCGGCCACGCGCCGCGCGCCGCTCCGATCGCGGAGTCGGGAGGGGTGGCCGAGTGGTTGAAGGCGCACGCCTGGAAAGTGTGTATACCGGAAACGGTATCGCGGGTTCGAATCCCGCTCCCTCCGCCAGTTCTTCCTGAGACCGGACGACGGCCGTTCTGCCGGGCCCTGATCGCCTCTGCGCCTGGGCGCAGCGCCTCCGCTGCGCCACACCCTACTCGGCCGGAACCACGTGCGGGGCGGGGGGCGCCGCGGCGGTGTCGTCCCGGCGCGGCTCGTAGTTGTAGGTCTCCGGCATGAACAGCAGGTAGACCACGAAGCCCGCCGCCGCGACGGCAGCCAGGACCAGGAAGGCGGTCGAGTAGCCGGCGGACACGATGAGCACGCCGGCCAGCGTGGCGCTGAACGAGGCGCCGAGCCCCTGCGCCGTCGCGACGGCGCCCTGCGCCACGTTGAACCGGCCCGTGCCACGGGTGAGGTCGGCCACCACGATGGGGAACAGAGCCCCGTAGATGCCCGCCCCGATGCCGTCGAGGCACTGGACCGCCACCAGCCAGACCGGGTTGTCGGAGAGCGTGTAGAGAACGCCCCGCAGGGCCAGGAAGCCGAAGGCGACGAGGAAGATCGGCTTGCGTCCCCAGCCGTCGGCCTTGTGCCCGACCATGACCGCCATCGGCACCATCACGCATTGGGCGGCGACGATGCAGATCGCGATGAGGGAGGTCGCATAGTCCTTGCCGACCACCTTCGTCAGGAGCTGGCCCACCGAGGGCAGCATGGCGGCATTGGCCAGGTGGAAGGCGGCGCAGAGCACCGCGAACAGCAGCAGGCTGTGGTTCTGCAGGAGAGCCCCGACGCCCGACGCCTGCTGGCAATCCTGGGTCTCCGCGTAATCCAGGCCGCGGGCGAGGTCGTCGTCGATCGCGGAGGCCGGCACCATCAGCATCGCGCCGATCGAGCAGAGGGCAAGGATGCCCATCAGCCAGAACACCACGACCGGGCCGAACAGGTAGGCGAGACCGCCCGCGAGCAAGGCGGACACGGCGTTGCCCGCATGGTTGAAGCCCTCGTTGCGCCCCACCCGCTTCGAGAACAGCTTCGGACCGACGACGCCGAGGGTGATGCCGGCCAGCGCCGGCGGGAAGATCGCGCCCGCGATCCCGGAGAGCGACTGCGTCGCGGCCACGAGGTAGAAGTTGGAGATCCAGGGCAGGACGAGGCAGCTCGCGGTGACCGCGAGCGCGGCGGCGATGACGATGGCGCGCTTGGCGCGCGTCCGGTCGATCAGCGCGCCGGCCGGCGTCTGCGCGATCAGGCCCGCGATCCCGGCAATGGTCATGACGAGGCCGATCGTCGCCTCGTTCCAGCCCTGGTCGGGCCCGCGTACGGCGAGGAGGTAGATGGCGAGATAGGGACCGAGACCGTCGCGCACGTCGGCCAGGAAGAAGTTGAGGGCGTCGAGGCCGCGCAGGGTCGCGGCTGAAGGCTGGCGCGCGGCGCTCGGCGCGGCCATCGGGCGCGATGAGGTCATGGCGATCTCCGGATCGAAGAGGTCGTCAGGCGCCGTTTCCGGTTCTCGGATGAACCCGAATCATCGGCAGCGCGACAAGTGCCCGTGCGCCGTCCGGTTCCGCGCCGCGCGGCCCGGATGCCGCGGCGGCGTTTCACAACTGCGTTATGGTCTGTCGCCGAGCCGGACCGTGAGCGTGGGCCCCTTGCCAGCCTGCGCGCATGGTCGCGCCGGACCGCTCAGGAACCGCCCGTCCCGGCCCGGACCGCATCGAGATCCGGCCGGAGCACGACGCTCTCCTGCTCGTTCGGATCGGTCCGGGCGATGACCGCGACACAGGGCTCGTCGGCGCTCGGGTTGTAGGGCAGATGAGGCACTCCGGCGGGGATGTAGAAGAAGTCGCCGGGCCGGACGACCGCGTGCTCCTCAAGGCCCTCGCCGTACCAGCAGCCGGAGACGCCGCTCAGGGCGTAGATTGCCGTCTCGTGGCCCGCATGGAGATGGGCCTTGGCCCGCGCCAGCGGCGGGATCGTCACGAGCTGCAGGTGGATCCCCTGCGCCCCGACGCTCTCGGCCGAGATGCCGACCGTGTAGTCGAGCCCCTGCTTGCCGCGGACCGAGCGGTCGGCCCGGACCAAGCGGCACGTCTTGCCAGACAGGCTCGCGTCGGATGGGGAAGCCGCGGGCTGTGACATGAGCCCTCCGATCCGTTCGGCCGGTGCGGCCGGGATGGCCGCGAGACCGACAGCATACGCCGCCCGGACCATGCCGGGGAGAGAGTTTCCGCGATCAGGAGACCGAGACGCTCGTCAGGAGCGCAGCCGCGCGCCGGACCTCGGTGACGACCAGCTCCTCGCTCTCGCTTCCGCCGGCCATGTCGGCGAGGATCACCGAGACGTCCCGCTTCACGTCCTCGCGGATCTCGGGATTCTCCTCCGCCAGGCGGCCGATCAGCACGCCGACGACGATCTCCATCGCAGCGAACTTGGCCTGCAGCCGGGTCATCTCGTCGAGCGGTTCGGGCTGGTCTTCGGTCATCGGTCCCGCTTCCTCGTCGAACCGGCAGCCCGCGCCGGCCCGCCGTCTCCGCCCGGTGTAAGGGAGGCGCCAGCCGGCCGCCAAGGGCAGGGCCAGAGCGCTCTTAAGCCGAAGTGGACACCGGTTCGGCGCAAGAGAGCGCGTCAAAACAAGACTTCGGAGCCGTTCCCGATCGCGGCGCGATCGGGAACGGCTCTTGCGGCGTGATGGATCCGAGGAGGCGCGCCGAGCCGGGCCTCAGGCGGTCATGGCGAGGCGCGACCGAGCGGCCTCGCGGCCGAGCCGGCGCCGCGGCCGGGCAGAGGACACGCGCAGGAGCACGTTCGAGCCGGCAACCAGGGTGCCGGTGCGGTCGCGCAGCGCGGTCGGGCTGGGGATGATCGGCACGCGGGTGCCGTCCGGCCGCTCCAAGAGCATCTGCTGGCCGCGGGTGATCACCCCCGTCTGCAGAGCCACGGCCAGCGGGCTCTCGCCATGGGGCACCAGCGTGCCGTCAGGCTCGTAGAGGCGCCAGGAGCCGCACCAGCGCGCCTTGCCGAGCACCGGCCGGAACCCCCAGAGCTCGGCCGCCGCATCGTTGTAGTAGGTCAGCCAGCCCTCGGCATCCGTGGTGTAGACGGCAGCGGCGAATTCTTTGAACACCTCGGCGCGCGAGGGCTCGTAGTTCCAGCACCGATCGGGCCGGTCGAGCACGTATTCGAACGCGTCTGCGGGATCGTCCTGGAAGGCGTCGTCTCGGAACATGCCGCATTCTCCACGACAGCGGGCCCGTGGCCCGTCAACCACTCGGCTGCCCCCCTCTGTCGCGAGTACCTGGGAGCCGAAGAGCCGTGCCCGGCCTCCTGCCCGTCGGGACGCGCAAGGCGTCACACTCCAGATCGTCCAACTCCACGGGATTGTGCCTTGAAGCTTCCGGGGGCGGTCGCTCCACGACGCCATAACCGGCTCACGCCGATCTGGGCTCTCCCGCCAAGCCTTGTGCGGACGCGCTCTCTCTCGCACAAGTCGCACAGTCCGGCAACAGTTGAACGAGAATATCGCAGAGCAAAACGCAAGACGCGGCGCACAACGCGTGAAGGTCAGAGCAAGTCCAGACGAAAACGTTTCGACCCGGCTCGACAATCCCGCCCCGTCGCCCCGGCAGGCGGCGCGCTCTTGATTTTCGGGCGCGATTCGCGTGACACCGTGTCGCCGAATCCGGGGATCGTGCGGGCGGAAGCGCGCCCGTACCCTGGCGCACGGGCCCAAGTTCGGTCCGATCGATAGGGTCCGATGACGCCGATCTGGTTCATTCTCGCGGGCATGACCGCCGCCGCGGTCCTCGCTCTGCTCTGGCCGATGTCGCGTCCAACTCGCACATCTTCCTGGTGTGGATGACCGGGTCCTCGATGGTCCTGCTCGGCGTCGCGATCCTCTTCCTGCGCAACCAGATCAAGCCGAT
>NZ_CABFPH010000043.1 GCF_902141845.1 Methylobacterium symbioticum
CGGTCGCCCTGGGCGCCCGGCGCCACCTCGACCGGCTCGGCATCGCCCTCGATCCGGGCCTCGCCGCCGAGGCCGACCGCCTCGCGCGGGCGGGGAAGACCCCGCTCCATCTCGCCGTCGACGGGCGCCACGCCGCCGTGCTCGCGGTCGCCGATCCCGTGAAGGTGGAGGCGCGGGCGGCGGTGGCGGCCCTGCGCGCCCGCGGCCTCCTCGTGGCGATGGTCACGGGCGACGACCGGCGCACCGCAGAGGAGGTGGCGCAGGAACTCGGCATCACCGAGATCTCGGCGGAGGTGCTGCCCGCGGGCAAGGTCGAGGCGGTGCGTGCGCTGCGCGCAGGCCACGGGCCGGTCGCCTTCGTCGGGGACGGCATCAACGACGCCCCGGCTCTGTCCGAGGCCGATGTCGGCCTCGCCATCGGCACGGGCACCGACATCGCGGTCGAGAGCGCCGATGTGGTGCTGATGGCGGGCGCGCTTGGCCCTCTCGTCGAGGCGGTGGACCTGTCGCGGGCGGTGATGCGCAACATCCGCCAGAACCTGTTCTGGGCCTTCGCCTACAACGTCGCCCTGATTCCGGTGGCGGCCGGTCTGCCCGCCGCCTTCGGCGGCCCGAGCCTGTCGCCGATCCTGGCGGCCGGCGCCATGGCCCTGTCGAGCCTGTTCGTGCTGGGCAACGCCCTGCGGCTGAGCCGGGCGGGCACCCGGGCGGGGCCATCGCTGACAGGGCGCTCGCCGACGGAGCGCCTGGCGGAGGACGCCGCATGAGTGCCGAGACGGTCACCATCGGCGAGGCGGCCCGGCGCAGCGGCGTCTCGGCCAAGATGATCCGCTGGTACGAGGAGACCGGGCTGCTGCCGCCGGCCCTGCGCTCGGACTCGGGCTATCGCCATTACAGCGAGGCCGATCTCCACACCCTGCGCTTCGTGCGGCGGGCCCGCGATCTCGGCTTCAGCGTCGAGGCCATCGCCGAGTTGCTCGCCCTCTGGCACGACCGGGCGCGGCCGAGCGCCAGCGTCAAGGCGATCGCGCAGGATCAGGTCGCGGATCTGCGCCGCCGCATCGCCGAGCTGGAGGGCATGGCCCGCACCCTGGAGCGGCTGGCCGAGGCCTGCTGCGGCGATTCCCGGCCCGATTGCCCGATCCTCGACGATCTCGCGGCCGGCGACGCCGCTCCACCGCCCCGACGTCGGCGCCGGCCCGGCCTGCCGGGCCGTTGACGCGGGATCTGGCCTCCCGTTTGCTCGTCATCCGCCGGCCAAGCTGACCAGCCTCGCAGGGACCCATGCCCGCCATCGATCGGATCCAGGACTTCGCCGACGAGATCGTCGCATGGCGGCAGGACCTGCACGCCCACCCCGAACTCCTCTACGACGTGCACCGCACGGCGGCCTTCGTGGCCGAGAAGCTCACCGCCTTCGGCTGCGACGAGGTCGTCACCGGGATCGGACGCACCGGCGTCGTCGGCGTCATCCGGGGCAGGGGCGGGCGCTCGAACCGGGCGATCGGCCTGCGCGCCGATATGGACGCCCTGCCGATCCAGGAGGTGCGCGACCTAGCCTACCGCTCGACCGTGCCCGGCACGATGCACGCCTGCGGGCATGACGGGCACACCGCGATGCTGCTCGGCGCCGCGCGCTATCTCGCCGAGACCCGCGACTTCGACGGGCAGGCGGTGCTGATCTTCCAGCCTGCCGAGGAGGGCGGCGGTGGCGGCGAGGCGATGGTCGAGGACGGGCTGATGGAGCGCTTCGGCATCGCATCGGTCTATGGCATGCACAACATCCCCGGCCTGCCGCTCGGGCAGTTCGCGATCCGGCCTGGGCCGATCATGGCCTCGACCGACCGCTTCACCCTGACCATCGAGGGGCGCGGCGGCCACGCCGCCCTGCCGCAGCACGCCGTGGACAGCGTCGTGGTGGCGAGCCACGTGATCATCGCCCTGCAATCGATCGTGTCGCGCAACCTCGACCCGCTGCAATCGGCCGTGGTCTCGGTCTGCACCCTCGATGCGGGCGAGGCCTTCAACGTGCTGCCCCAGACCGTCACCATGCGCGGCACCATGCGGGCGCTGTCGCAGCCGGTGCGCGAGGCGATCAAGGAGCGGATCACGGCCCTGGTCGAGGGCGTCGCCCGCTCCTTCGGGGCGGTCGGCAGCGTCGATTTCGGCTCGAGCTACCCGGTCACCGAGAACGACCCGGACGAGGCCAGCTTCATGGCCGACGTGGCGGCAGGCCTCGTGGGCGACGACAAGGTCGAGCGCGCCGTGGCCCCGATGATGGCGGCGGAGGACTTCTCCTACATGCTCGGCCGCCGGCCGGGCGCCTACCTGTTCATCGGCAACGGCGACAGCGCCGCGCTGCACCACCCGCACTACGACTTCAACGACGCGGCCGCGCCCATCGGCGCCGCCTTCTGGGCACGCCTCGTCGAGACCGGGCTGGCGAAGCGGGCAGGTTGAGGCGAAGGCCAAGCCATCGGAGCGGCTCGCCTCGGATCCCCTCGCCCCGACCGAAGTCGGGCTTGCCCGACTTCGGTTCCACGTTGCCGATCCCGGGCAAGCCCGAGATCGGTCGGGGGAGAGGGATGGGCAGCCGGCCAGAGTGAGCCCAAATCGGACAGCGACGAGCCCGCCGCGGCGGGGGCCGGGCGGGCTCGCGGGGTCGAGACGGCGCGGGACCGCCTCGGCCTAATCGACGATCTCGACGATGCGGTGCCCGCGATCGACCAGGACCGGCTGCTCGTTGACGATGGTGTAGCGGTAACCGGGCCGTACGCGATACTCGGTCGGCACCTCGTAATAGGTCACACCATCATCCGGCAGCACGGTGCCGACGCGGACGGGGCCGCCCCAGCTGTAGGAGCTGACATTCCGCTCGCGCACATAGGTGCGGAAGCGCGGGCGGTCGTCGATGCCGAGGATGCCGCCGACGGTGCCCGTGGCCGCACCGACCGCGCCGCCGACGATCCCGCCGATCGGGCCGGCTGCGTCCGCGCCGACCTCGGCGCCCTCGGCGGCGCCGCGCAGGGTGCCCTGGGCCTGGGCCGCGGCCGGCAGGGCGAGGGCGGCGGCAGCCGCCAGGGTGAGAAGAAGCTTGTTCGTCATGATGGATCGGCTCCTCTGCAGAGCGGGCCCTCGGGCCGGGCCGGGTTCCGGCTCGGCGGTCGGGGGCGGGTCAGAGCGGCAATTCGGAGCGGCGCCCGCCTGAGGCAGGCCGGGCGCGGCTCCGCGTCAGGCCGCTCAGTTGCAGCCTTCCTTGTGGACGGTCTTGGAATTGCCCATGCCGTCCTCCTTGTGGACGGTCTTCGAGCCGCAATCGACGGTTCCGGTGGTGATGTCGCGATGCTCGACAACCCCTTCGCGGCGCTCGACCGCGACGCTCGGGCCGCTGTCGCGGCGGACCACGGTCGTTTCCTCGGCGCTCGCGCCGGTCGACAGTCCGGCGAGGCCCACGAGAGCGGCGCCCGCAATGAACAGCATACGCATGAAGGGTCTCCTCTGATGCCGTCGCGATGGGTGCGACACAAGCTGCGGCAAGAACGCCAGCCTGCTCGTTTCCGTTCCGGACTTTTTCTTCGGTCTCCGAACGGTCGATTTGCACACAACTGAACCGCGTCGCGCCTATTCATGCGGGACCGTGGCTCATGCCGACGGCATGATCCGGCTGCCCGCGGGCCGATGCCGCCAGCACACGGATCGGCGCCCGTGCGACACCAAGCCCCTGCATTGAATTCACGTCGACGTGATCGGATTCACATCTGATCGATCCTGCCACTATCGGGCGAATACTTTCAATGTAAAATCCACATTATCCGATAAAGCCCGACCATTCGATGTATCGAACTGCCATGCGCTGCTTGCACCGCAAGCAGCGCCGCGACCGGCCAGGCTATTGGCATCGGCACAATTTGGGCGACAACGCTCCTTTAATCATCCTCTGGCATTCAAAATGCGAAACACACAGAGGATCGCCCGGTGCCCGGACGCTTGAGAATCGCTGCCGCCTTGCTCGGGCTCTGCTCGATTTTCGGGGCACCCCGGGCCGAGGCACAGGAGCGGGTGCTGCGGCTCGGCTATCTGTTCTCGCAGAGCTCACAGCTCGGAGCGGGCGCCGAGCGCTTCGCCAGCGAGGTCGCCAAGCGCACGGGCGGCAGCTACCGGGTCGAGCTCTATCCGAACGGCACGGTCGGCGGCGAGGTCGAGACGGCCGAGGAACTCCGCCAGGGCCATCTCGACATCGCCTTCATCACCAGCGCGCCGTTCTCCGGCATCATCCCGGATTTCGGCGTCTTCGACATTCCGTTCCTGTTCCGCGACGCGCGCCACGCGCACGCGGTCTTCGACGGCCCGATCGGCCAGGACTACCTGCGGAAGTTCCAGCAGAAGGGGCTCGTCGCGCTCGCCTGGGGCGAGAACGGCATGCGGCACATCACCAATGCGAAGCGGGCCGTGACGACGCCCGAGGACCTCAAGGGTCTCTCGATGCGGGTGCCGCAATCCGACATCATGCTGGCTGGCTTCCGCGCCTTCGGCGTCAAGGCCGAGCCGCTCGCCTTCCCGGCCCTCTACGGCGCCCTGCAATCGGGCCGCTTCGACGGCCAGGAGAACCCGATCGCGGTGATCACCGCCTCGCATTTCGAGAAGGTCCAGACCCATCTGACGCTGAGCGGCCACGTCTATTCCTGGGCCGCGATGATCATGTCGAAATCCGCCTGGGACGCGCTCGGCCCCGCCGAGCAGAAGGCCTTCGTGGAGGCCGCCAAGGCTGCGGGCCAGGTCTCCCGCGAGGTCGCCGGCCGCGCCGAGATCGAGGGCGTCGAGTCCCTGCGCAAGGCGGGGATGAACGTGGTCGCAACCGTCGACCGCGCGGCCTTCGAGCGGAGCCTCCAGACCACCACGGCCGAGTTCAGCAAGACCTTCGGCGCCGAGACCATCCGGCAGATCAAGTCCGTCCGCTGAACCGCAAGGGAAGCTCCGCCGATGACCATTCTCCGTCTCGACCGCCTCTCGGTCGCGCAGCGCATCCTGGCCGGCTTCGGCGTGGTGCTCCTCCTTCTCACCGCCTCGGCGCTCGTCACCTTCGGCAGCGTCAGCGCGCTCAACGGCGAGATCGAGGGCGCCAATGCCCGCGTGCAGGCCGCCGAGAGCGCCAGCGCCTTCGAGCTGCAGCTGAACGGCGTGCGCCGCCTCGTGCTCAACTACATGCGCACCGAGCAGGGCGAGATGCTGGCCGATCTGAAGGCCGGACTCGCCAAGCTCACCGCCGAGGGTGATCGCAACGCGGCCTCGGGCGGCGCGCAGGCCGCGGCGATCCAGGCCAGGGCGCACGACTATGCCCGCAGCGCCGAGGCCATGATCGCGGTCATCCAGGCGCGCAAGGCGGCGCTGGCGGACCTCGCCAAGCAGGGCATCGCCCTCTCGAACGCGGGCTACGCCATGGCGACCCGCGCCGGCGACGACCCGGCGCTCGCGGAGGCCGCCTTCCGGGCCGACCGCGCGCTGCAGAGCAGCCTCGCGGCCGCGCAGACCTTCCGCTCCAGCAACAACCCGGCCGACGCGAACACCGCGAGCGTCGAGTTCGCCCGCTACGGGCGCGAGCTCGCCGCGCTCACCCGGCTCGATGGCGCGGGCGCGCTCCAGGCCTCGCTCAAGGTGGCCAACGCCAAGCTCGGACCGCTGAAGACGGCGCTCGACGGCGTGATCAACGGCGCGGGCGCCCTCGCCGCCGCCGACCAGGACCTCAGGACGATCGGCGATTCCCTCGTCGGGCTGGGCAGCGCCCTGCGCGAAGCCGCGGTCGGCGACCAGCGCCAGATCATGGCCTCGATGACCGAGAATGCCGGCCGGCTCCGGTTCCTCGTGATCGCCATCGGCGCGGTTGCCCTCGTCATCGGCGGGCTGCTCGCCTGGCGCGTCGGCCGCGGCGTCTCGCAGCCGGTCTCCGCCATGACGGTCACGATGGAGCGGCTGGCCGCGGGCGACTACGCCGTGGCCGTGCCGGGCGCCGACCGCGGCGACGAGCTCGGCGCCATGGCCCGCACCGTCACGGTGTTCAAGGAGGCCCTGATCGCCAAGGCGCGCGCCGACGCGGAGGCCGCCGACGAGGCCGACGCCAAGATGCGGCGCGCCAACCATCTCGACGCCCTGACCAAGGCTTTCGAGGCCAATGTCTCGGTCCTGACGCAAGGGCTCGCCGGGGCGGCGACCGAGATGGAGGCCACCGCCCAGGCCATGGCGAGCACGGCCGAGCAGACCACGCGCCAGTCCACCACCGCCATGCGGGCGGCCGAGCACACCTCGGCCAACGTGCAGACGGTCGCCGCGGCGAGCGAGCAGATGTCGGCCTCGATCACCGAGATCACCCAGCAGGCCGGGCAATCGGCCCGCATCGCCCAAGAGGCCGCTGACGCCGCGCGCCGCACCGACGGCCTCGTGCGCCAGCTCGCCAGCGCGGCCGAGCGCATCGACACGGTGATCGCCCTGATCAACTCCATCGCCGGCCAGACCAACCTTCTGGCGCTCAACGCCACGATCGAGGCGGCCCGCGCCGGGGAGGCGGGCCGGGGCTTCGCCGTGGTCGCGGCGGAGGTGAAGGAACTCGCCGGCCAGACCACCCGCGCCACCGAGGAGATCGCCGGCCAGATCGGCGCGATCCAGCAGGCGAGCCACCAATCCGTCGAGGCGATCCGCAGCATCGGCCAGACCATCGCGGAGATGGCCGCCGTCTCGAACGCCATCGCCGCCGCGATGGAGGAGCAGGGCGCCGCGACCCACGAGATCGCCCGCAACGTCCAGGAGGCCGCGAGCGGCACCGGTGCGGTCGCCGGCAGCATCGCCGACGTGCGCCACGGCGCGGGCTCGACGGGGGCCGCCGCAGCCCAGGTGCTCGGCGCCGCGCAGGAACTGTCGCGCCACTCCGAGAACCTGCGCCAGGAGGTCGGCACCTTCCTGATGGGCGTGAAGGCCGCCTGAAACCGCGGATCCCGAAGGGACTGGGTCCCGTCGGTCGAGTGCCGGGGCGACGCCCCGGCTTGTTCCGGGCTCTGCCCGGACCCGCGAGAGGGATGATCCCTCTCGACACCCGGATCAGCAGGCGAGTTGGTCGGCCAGCTCCGCGAGGTCGCCTGCCGCGTAGGTGACGGGCAGGCCGGGCGCCGTCTCGCCGCCCGCCGGGCCGTGCTCGCGCGGTCGGGCGATATGGGCGGTGGCGAGGCCCTCCGCGGCGGCGGCGGCGAGATCGCTCGAATGGGCCGCGACCATCAGGGTCTCGTCCGGCGCGAAGCCGAAGGCGGCGACCGCGTCGCGATAGACCGCCGGCATCGGCTTGTAGGCGCGGGAATAGCCGGCCCCGAGGATCGCGTCGAAGGGCAGGCGGTTGCGCCGGGCGAGATCGACGGCGAGCCGCACATGCCCGTTCGAGGCCGGAGCGAGGAGATGGCGCGTCGCGAGCCGCGCCATCGCGGCGGGAACCTCGGGCCAGGCATCGAGCCGGTGCCAGGCCTGGACCAGCTCCGCGGCCACCGCCTCCGACAGGGGCGGCAGGCCGAGCTGCGCCACGATTGCGGGCAGGGATTCGGCGTGCAGCACGTCGAGATCGACGTAAGCGCGGGCGCCCGAGCGCACCGTCTCCAGGGAGGGCTGGTAGCGGGCGCGCCACGCATCGGCGAAGGCGCCCCCATCGACACCCGGGATCAGGCGCTCCGCCTCGCGCGCCACGCCGGAGCGCCAGTCCACCAGCGTTCCGAAGACGTCGAAGACGAGCGCCCTGATCATGGCGTCCTCCGTTGGCCGTCCTATCCGACGGCGCTCAGCCGCGGCCCGCGCCGCACGAAGCCGACGATGTCCTTCACGGCGGCCAGCGTCGGGGCCGCGATCGCCTCGGCGCGCTCGGCCCCATCCGCCAGCACCGCGTCGATATGGGCGGGATCGGCGGTGAGCCGCTTCATCTCGGCATTGATCGGCGCGAGCTTCTCGACGGCCAGATCGACGAGGGCGCCCTTGAAGGCCGAGAACTGCGCGCCGCCATACTGCTGCAGCACGGCCTCGCGCGTCGTCTCCGAGAGCGCCGCGAAGATGCCCACGAGATTGTCGGCCTCGGGCCGGCCCTTCAGCCCCTCGGTCTCGGAGGGGAGGGCGTCCGGGTCGGTCTTGGCCTTGCGCACCTTCTGGGCGATCAGGTCGGAATCGTCGGTGAGATTGATGCGCGAATTGTCGGACGGGTCCGACTTCGACATCTTCTTCGCGCCGTCGCGCAGGGACATAACGCGGGCCGCAGGTCCGCCGATCAGCGGCTCGGTCAGCGGGAAGAAGCCCTCGCCATGGCCGTGGGCGCTGATCGACGCGCCGAAATCGGTGTTGAACTTCTGCGCGATGTCGCGGGTCAGCTCCAGGTGCTGCTTCTGGTCCTCGCCCACGGGGACATGCGTTGCCCGGTAGGCCAGGATGTCGGCGGCCATCAGCACGGGATAGTCGTAGAGGCCGATGCTCGCGTTCTCGCGGTCCTTGCCGGCCTTGTCCTTGAACTGGGTCATGCGGTTCAGCCAGCCGAGGCGGGCGACGCAGTTGAAGATCCAGGCCAGCTCCGCGTGCTGCGGCACCTGGCTCTGGTTGAACACGATGCTCCGCTTCGGGTCGATGCCGGCGGCGAGGAAGGCGGCCGTGACCTCGCGGATCTGGCCGCGCAGGGCCTCCGGGTCCTGCCAGAGGGTGATCGCGTGCATGTCGACCACGCAGTAGAGGCACTGCGCGTCACGCGCCTGCATCTCCACGAAGCGCTTGATGGCACCGAGATAATTGCCGAGATGCAGGTTCCCGGTCGGCTGGACGCCGGAGAACACCAGTTCCTTGAACGCAGCCATCGCGTGGCTTTCCCCGCCTGAACAGACCCGCGGAGCGCCGCGGGATCCGGCTTCTGACCCGGCGGCGCCGCTGGGGTCAAGGCTGGCGCTCAGCCGGTCCGCGCGCTGGGACAGATGTCGGCGAGCACGCAGCGGGGACAGGCCGGGTTGCGGAAGTGGCAGACCTTCTGCCCGTGCAGCATCAGCACCTCGTGATTGTCGTAGAGGTCCTGCGCGCTCCAATCGGCGGGCAGCTGCGCGCGCAGGATCGGGTGCGCGGGCCCGACATCGACCTTCGGGCCGATCAGGCCGAGGCGCTGGGCGACGCGGTGGTGGTGGCTGTCGACCGGCAGAGCTGGCATCCGCAGGGTCGAGAAGGAGAGCACCGCGGCGCTGGTCTTCGGCCCGATCCCGGGGATCGCCTGGAGCCAGGTGCGGGCCGCCTCGACCTCCATCCCGGCCAGGAAGCCGAGATCGAGGGAGCCCGCCCGCTCGGCCACCGCCGCGAGCACCGCCTGGATCCGTGGCGCCTTCAGCTCGGGCCAGGTGACGCCCGCGATCGCCGCTTCGATCTCGGGCGTGGGCGCCGCGATCACCGCCTCCCAGTCCGGAAAGCGCGCGCGCAGGCGCTTGAAGGCGCGGCCCGAATCGGCGTTGCGCGTCCGGTGGGAGAGCAGCGACGAGACGAGCTCGCTCACCGGGTCGAGCGCGTGGAAATACGGGATCGGGCAGCCATAGACCGGGCAGAGGCGCCGGTGCACGGCGAGCGCCTTCTCGGCGAGGTCCGGGGCCGGCCCGGAGCCGGCGTTCGGTGCGGGCCGGACCGGGCGCGCAGTCCCGGGGGCCTCGTGTCGGAGGGGAAGAGCCATGCGGGCTCGAATCCGCGGGGCCGGTCCGCGGTTCCGGGCCCGGCAGCGGCGCGTCAGCGCACCAGCGCGTAGATGTTCACGTCGAGCTTGTCGTCGGCGCCGTCCTTCAGGTCCGTGACGTATTCCTCGATGAAGCGGTCCTGGACCATGATGTCCTTGGCATCGAGATAGGCGGTCAGCGTCTCATAGGTGCCGTCGATGCCCTCGTAGGACCCGTTATGGGCAAACCGCAGGGCCTTGCCGCTCGGCGTGGTGCCGAAACGGATCTCGCCCTCCGGCTTCGGCTCGGGTGCCTGCGCCACCGGGATCATGGCCTCGTACTGGAAACCGTCGTCGTCGGTTCGGGTGAAGACCGCGATCGGCCGGCCGGCGGGCACGATGCCGGCCTTGGCGAGCTCGGCCTCGATCCGGGAAAAGCTCTGGCGCAGGCTGGGCACAGCCTCCTCCCACTTGGACTTGCCGGCGAGGATCGCGGCGGGCTTGGCCGGCAGCGAGACCTCGTCCACGTCGCTGGCATCGCCCTTGGTCTCGACGAGGGTCGGGCGGGCGCTCGCAGCGTTCGGCTTGGCATCGGCGGGCGGCGTGGTCGGTGGGGTCAGCGCCTTCTCGGGCTGCGGCGCGCTCGACTTCTCCGGATCCTGCGGCGGGTTCGGCGCGGTGGTGGTCGGCAGCGGGTTGGTCTGCGCGGGCGAGGGGGCGGTGGAGGGCGGCGGCGGGGGCTGCTGCTGCGCGGAGGCCGGGCCGGCGAGCACGAGGCCGAGGGCGGCCAGCACCGTGGCCGGCAACGTGGGATTGAGGCGGATCACGAAGTCGCTCCGGCAGGTTCTCGGACCGGCCCGGGACGAATCGTCCGGGCGGGCGCGGCGCCAAGGTAGTGACGAACCGGGCGGCCTGCGAGGGTACGGAGGCCTCACACCAGCCCCGACATGCCGGACCTCGCGCATGGCACGCGGGTTTGCGATATAGCGCCCCACGCACTCCTCCGTCGCGGCCCGCCGGTCGGCACTCCGCCGCCTCCCCTCGAGAGCACCGCTAAGCCCGAAGCTGATGAGCCCCCTCGCGAACCGACGTTTCCTGAAGATGCACGGCGCCGGCAACGCCATCGTCGTGCTGGACCTGCGCGGCACCGAGATCCGCGTGACGCCCGCGGAGGCGCGCGCCATCGCGGCCGATCCGGGCTCGCGCTTCGACCAGCTCATGGTCGTGCACGATCCCGTGAGCGCGGGCACCGACGCCTTCATGCGGATCTACAACACGGACGGCTCGGAATCCGGCGCCTGCGGCAACGGCACGCGCTGCGTCGCCTATGCCATGTTCGACGATCCGGCGATGGCGCGGCCCGCCGAGAACGGGCGCCTCACCCTGGAGACGGTGGCCGGGCTCGTGGCCGTGCGGCGGGTGGCCGACCGCTCCTTCACCGTCGACATGGGTCAGCCGCGCCTCGCCTGGAACGAGATCCCGCTGGCCGAGCCCTTCCCCGACACCCGGCGGATCGAGCTGCAGATCGGCCCGATCGACGATCCCATCCTGCACTCGCCGGGCGTGGTCAGCATGGGCAACCCCCACGCGGTGTTCTTCACCGAGCGCGACCCCGACACGTTCGACCTCGGCCGGATCGGGCCGCTCCTCGAGAACCATCCGATCTTCCCGGAGCGCGCCAACATCTCGGTGGCGCAGATCACCGGCCGCGAGGCGATCAAGCTCCGGGTCTGGGAGCGCGGCGCGGGCCTGACGCTCGCCTGCGGAACCGCCGCCTGCGCCACGGTGGTGGCGGCCTCGCGGCTGCGGATGATCGGGCGGCAGGCCACGGTGAGCCTGCCCGGCGGCGACCTCGTCATCGAGTGGCGCGCCGACGACCACGTGCTGATGACCGGCCCGGTCTTCCTGGAGGCGGAGGGCAGCTTCGCGCCGGAGCTGTTCGCCGGGTCCGACTGATGGCGGTCGAGACCCTCACCTTCGGCTGCCGCCTCAACACCGTCGAATCGGAGGTGATGCGCGAGGCCGCCGCCGGGGCGGAGGGCGATCTCGTCATCGTGAACACCTGCGCGGTGACGGCGGAGGCCGGGCGGCAGGCCCGCAAGGCGATCCGCCGCCTGCACCGCGAACGGCCGGACGCCACCATCGCGGTGACGGGCTGCGGCGCGCAGGTGGAGACGGCGGCCTATGCCGCGATGCCCGAGGTCGCCCGTCTCGTCGGCAATGCCGAGAAGACCGAACCGGCGGCCTGGCGCGCGGAGCCCCTCCGCACTGTGCCGGACGTGATGGCGGCGCGCACCGCGCCGGGCACCCGCATCGCCGGCATGGCGGGCCATACCCGGGCCTTCGTGCCGGTGCAGAACGGCTGCGACCACCGCTGCACCTTCTGCGTCATCCCGTTCGGACGCGGGACCTCGCGCTCGGTGCCCGTCGCTGCGGTGGTGGCCCAGGTGGCGCGGATCGTCGAGCAGGGCGGGCGCGAGGTCGTGCTGACCGGCGTCGATCTCACCGCCTATGGGCGCGACCTCGGCGAGCCGACGCTCGGCACCCTGGTCCGGGCGATCCTCAACGGCGTGCCGGACCTCGCCCGGCTCAGGCTTTCCTCGATCGATTCGGTCGAGGCCGATCCCGCGCTGCTGCGCGCGCTCGCCGAGGAGGAGCGGCTGATGCCCCATCTCCACCTCTCGCTGCAGGCGGGCGACGACCTCGTCCTCAAGCGGATGAAGCGGCGCCATGCCCGCGCCGACGCCATCCGCTTCTGCGCCGAGATCCGGCGGATCCGCCCGGAGATCGTGTTCGGAGCCGACCTGATCGCCGGATTCCCCACCGAGACCGAGGCGCAGTTCGGCCGCAGCCTCGACCTCGTGGCGGAATGCGGTCTGACGCATCTCCACGTCTTCCCCTACTCGGCGCGGCCCGGCACCCCGGCCGCGCGGATGCCGGCGGTGGCGCAGGAAGCGATCCGCGAGCGGGCGGCGCTCCTACGTGCGGCGGGGGAGGCGGCCCTCGTCCGGCACCTCGACGGGGAGGTCGGCCGCACGCACCGGGTCCTGGCCGAGCGCGGCGGCACCGGCCGCACGGAGGGCTTCACGCCCGTGCGGCTCGACGCGGAGCCCGGCACGATCCGCACGGTGCGGATCGCCGGCCATGACGGGCGCGCGCTGCTGGCGGCCTGAACCGCTACCGTTTGCTCGGCGGCAGGATCGGGTCGCCGCGCATCAGCGCGTGCAGGCGCTCGGTGTCGAAGCCGTTCGGGATCTTCGGCGGCGCCTTCACGGCGGCGACGGGCGCCTCCGGCTTCGGCACGGCGATGGAGCCGGTGGCCGAGGGCTCGGGCGTCGCCTTCGCGACGACCGGGGGCGGGGCCAGATGGCTCAGCCGGTCGGCGGCGACGAAACCGATGGTCAGGGTGCTGAGGCCGGCCACGGAGGCGCCGGCCAGAAAACGCAGGATACGCAACGCGACGGACCAGGGTGACGCGACACTACGACCGCAGGATAGGCCGAGGCCCGTTAACGAAGCGGAACCCGTGACCCGGCTCGCTTGACCTCGCATCCCGCTTGCGCTTCGTGCGGCGGAACCCCCCTCCTGAGATCCGAGCGAGCGACGTTGAGGAAGAACCCGAACCACGGCCCCGCCACGCGCCTCGTCCATGCGGGGCGCGACCCGTCCGAGCAGCACGGCTTCGTCAACACGCCGATCTATCGCGGCTCGACGGTGCTCTACCCGACCTACGACGCGATCAAGCATCGGCGGGGCCGCTACAATTACGGCACCTCGGCGACGCCGACTATGGACGCGCTCACCGAGGCCTGGACCGAGCTCGCGGGCGCGGCCGGCACGGTGGTGACGCCGTCGGGCCTCGCCGCGCTGACCGTGGCGCTGATGGCCGCGGTCTCGGCCGGGGACCACCTCCTCGTCACCGATTCCGCCTACCGCCCGACGCGCCAATTCTGCGACGGCGTGCTCAAGCGCTTCGGCGTCGAGACGACCTATTACGACCCGACGATCGGGGCGGGCATCGCCGCGCTGATGCGCGAGAACACCCGCGCCGTGCTGGTCGAGGCGCCGGGCTCGCAGAGCTTCGAGATGCAGGACATTCCGGCCATCGCCGAGGTGGTGCACGCGCGCGGCGGCACCGTGATCATGGACAACACCTGGGCGACGCCGCTGCTGTTCCCGCCGCACGAGCGCGGCGTCGACATCGCGGTGGAGGCCGGCACCAAATATCTCAGCGGCGGCTCGGACCTGCTCCTCGGCCTGACCTCGGCCAACGCGAAGCACTTCCCGGCGGTGCGGCGGACCTTCGACCATTTCGCCCTATGCGCCGGGCCGGAGGACATCTTCCTGGCGCTGCGGGGCCTGCGCACCATGAATCTGCGCCTGCGCGAGCACGGCCGGGCCGGCCTGGAGATGGCGCGCTGGCTCCAGGCGCGGCCCGAGGTGCTGCGGGTGCT
Source organism: Methylobacterium symbioticum (assembly GCF_902141845.1). GTDB lineage: Bacteria > Pseudomonadota > Alphaproteobacteria > Rhizobiales > Beijerinckiaceae > Methylobacterium > Methylobacterium symbioticum. The sequence goes on from NZ_CABFPH010000043.1 coordinate 14,140, forward strand.
GCACCCGGCCCTCCCCGAGGATCCCGGCCACGCCATCTGGAAGCGCGATTTCTCCGGCGCCTCCGGCCTGTTCGGCGTCATCCTGAAGCCCTGCCCGGAGGCCGCGCTCGCCGCCATGCTCGACGGGCTGGAGCTGTTCGGGATGGGCTTCTCCTGGGGCGGCTTCGAAAGCCTCGTCATCCCCTTCGACTGCGCGCCCTACCGCACGGCCACCACCTGGGAGCCCGGCGGCTGGGCCCTGCGCTTCCATATCGGCCTGGAGGAGGTCGCCGACCTCAAGGCCGACCTAGAGGCCGGCTTCGCGCGGCTCCGGGCGGCGAGCTGAGCGTCGGTTGGAGCGAGATCAAGCGAGCCCCCGCATCGATACGCGGCTCGTCCCGTCCGCTCGCCGCATCCTGAGGTGCCGCGCAAACGGCCTCGAAGGATGAGGTCGAACGTTGGAGGCTCAGACAGGAATCCGCGATCCAATCAGGCAAGCTCTGAAAGCTCAGCGCCCCATCGCCCGGGTCTTCCGTCGCTCGCGGAAGATCAGGGCGAGGTTGCGCAGGTAGATCCCTGTCGAGAGGCCCTGACCGATGATGATCACCGGCTCCTTGCGCACGAAGCCGTAGACCAGGGTCATCAGCCCGCCGAGGATCGACAGGAACCAGAACGAGAGCGGCATCACGCTGCGGCCCGCCCGCTCGCTCGCCAGCCATTGCAGGATGAAGCGCGAGCCGAAGACCAGCTGCGCGACGATGCCGAAGACCAGCCAGAAGTCGAAGCGGGTGACGAAGACGTCGTAGAAATAGGCCGGCAGGTCCTCGGCGAGCTGGATCAGCACGGTTCCACCTCCGCCACCTCGGGCGTCGCGCGCTTGCGCCGGATCAGCCACCAGACCCCGGCCAGATCGAGGATGCCGACCCAGAGCCGGTCGAACAGCCCGTAATTCGAGGTCCCCGAGAAGCGCGGGCGGTCGACCACGTCGCGGTGGACGACGGCGTAGCCCTCGCGGGCGACGAGGGCCGGCATGAACCGGTGCAGCGCGTCGAAATAGGGCAACCGCAGATAGACCGCCCGGCGGAACACCTTGAGGCCGCAGCCGGTATCCCGGGTCGAATCGTTCAGGATGCGCCCGCGCACCCCGTTGGCGATGCGCGACTGCAGCATCTTGAAGGCGCCGTCCTTGCGGCCCTGGCGCTGGCCCTGCGCGAGGCCGGCCCGGGGTCCGCCCTCCTCCAGCGCCGCGAACAGGGCCGGGATGTAGGCCGGGTCGTTCTGGCCGTCGCCGTCGAGGGTGGCGATGATCGGGCCGCGCGCGGCCGCGACGCCGCTGCGCACCGCCGCCGATTGCCCGGCGCTGCGGGCGTGGCGCAGCACGCGCAGCCAGGGCCGGTCCCGCCGCTGGTCGGCCAGGATGGCGGGCGTGGCGTCGGTCGAGCCGTCATCCACGTAGATCACCTCGAAGGGGCTCAGCGGCGCGCAGGCCCGCTCCAGCTCGGCCAGGAGGGCCGCGACGTTGCCGGCCTCGTTCTTGACCGGCACCACGACGCTCAGACGGATCGCGCTCACGGGACCACCGCGTAGGCGGTGAGGCCGATGCGCCGCCCGCCATTGATGTTGAAGCCGTCCACCCGGCCGACCTCGGCCGGTGCCGGGGCACCGCCCCGAGGGCCTGCGACCTCGGCCGCGAACTCGGCCGCGAGCCGGTCCTCGACGAAGAGCAGGCGGCAGCCGCCGGCCTGGAGGAAGTCCGCGGCCGCCGCACCGGAGGGCGGCGTGGCGAGATCGGTGCCGATCAGGAAGACGAGGCTCGGCTCGCGATAGCCGAGGCTCGCCACCTGCGGGGCCCGGCAGGGCAGGGCGTCGCGGATCGCGGCGAGGCGCGGCGAGACCTTGAGGGCCGGGATCTCCCGCTGCGCGAGGCCGAACAGGCCGGGCGCCAGGAGCAGGCTCGCGAGCACCGCCAGCACCAGGGCGCGCTCGGGCGCCGCGGCCCGGAAGGCCGACCAGCTCGCCAGCGCCAGGCCGCAGGCGCCGAGCAGCAGCGGCAGCGAGGCCCAGGGGATCCGGTGGTCGAGTTGCCAGCCGGCGGCGGCGAGGCCGAGGGTGATGCCGACGGGGATGACCCAGACGAGCGCGGCGACCGCGCCCGCGCCGCGGCGGGCCGGATCGAGGGCGCCGGCGCGCAGGGCCAGCACGGTGAGGATCGCGAAGGCCGGCATCAGCGGCAGCACGTAATGCGGCAGCTTCGTCGGCACGGCCTCGAAGATCAGCCAGGCCGGCAGCACCGCCGCGATCAGGAAGGCGACGGCGTCGTCGGTCCGCCTGTGCCAGGCGAAGGGCAGGCTCAAGGCCGCGAAGGCGGCGGCCGGCCAGAAGGTCGCGAAGAAGGCGAGGGTGTAGGCGCCGGGCGGGCCCCAGTGCTTCTCCTTGGCGCCGCCGACCTTGCCGAGCATGTCGTTCCCGACCGCCTCGGTGAAGAAGGCGCCGCCGCTCTTCCAGGCGATGGCGAGGAACCAGGGCGCGACGGCGAGCGCCACCACGGCGAGGCCGGGGAGGGGACGCAGGCGCGCCAGCCAGTGCGCGTCGCGCACCCACACGGAGAGCACCAGGGCGGGCAGCCCGACGAAGAGCGGCACCATCGGCCCCTTCACCAGGATGCCGAGCGCCATCCCGCCCCAGAAGGCGACGAGGGCGGAGCGCGGCAGCGGCACCAGGGTGCCCCGCGAGAGCCAGGCCCGGGCGAGCGCCCCGAAGCTCGCCACCGCGCAGGCGGTCAGCACCGCATCGGTCTTGGCGAGGCGCGCCTCCGCCGAGAGCATCAGGCAGGCGCCGAACAGGGCGGCGGCCAGCAGCGCGCCGCGCCGGTTGAGGAAGGCGAGCGCCGCCCAGTAGCTCAGCAGCAGGGCCGCGCAGGCGCCCAGCAGCGAGGGGATCCGGTAGAGGGCGATGGCGTTGCGCGCGGCGGGCACGCCCAGCGCCTCGCCCGCCGCGACGCTCGCCGCTTGCAGCCAGTAGATGCCGACCGGCTTCTTGTGGCGCGCCTCCCCCTGGAAGCGGATATCCACGAGGTCGCCCGTCTCCAGCATCTGCTTCGAGGCCTGCGCGAAGCGCGGCTCGTCGCGGTCCATCGGCTGGAGCGCGATCTGTCCCGGCAGGAACAGGACGAGGGCGAGGAGGAGCAGGGCGGCGCAGGCCCGGGCATGCGTCAGCGCGGCGAGGCCGGGCAGACGGTCGATCAGATCGGGGTCCGCGGTCCCCGCGCGGCCTGCGGACAGGCTGGTCATGCGTGGTCCGTCATCGAGGAGCGCCGGCGCGGCATCGCGGCGGGCCGTGTCGGTGATCGGGCCGGGATTGTCAAATGCGCCCGCCTTTCCCCTGCCCCCACGGAACTCGGGCTTGCCCGAGTTCCGCTCACCTGTGCCCAAGTCGGGCAGGCCCGACTTGAGATGGGGGAGGGAGGGCGCGCCGCGCCCGCCAACCTTGTCCCCCCGGCGATCATGCTGCAAAGCGGGCGCGCGAAACCCCGAGCCCGACGCCATGCACGACATCCGCGCCATCCGCGACAACCCGGCCGCGTTCGACCGCGACCTCGAACGCCGCGGCCTGGCCCCCCTTTCCGCCGAGCTGATCGCGCTGGACGACGCGCGCAAGGCCGCGATCTCGGCCGCGCAGGCGAACCAGGAGCGGCGGAATGCGCTCGCCAAGGAGATCGGCGGCGCCAAGAAGGCGAAGGACGAGGCGCGCGCTGCGGAGCTGATGGCCGAGGTCGCCCGCCTGAAGGACGAGGCGCCGGGGCTCGACGCGGCGCAGGCGGAGGCCGGAAAGGTCCTCGACGAGCGCCTCGCCGCGATCCCGAACCGGCCGAAACCGGAGGTGCCCGAGGGCGCCGACGAGCACGGCAACGTCGAATATCGCAGCTTCGCGGCGAGCCGCCCGCGCCTGACCACCGGGCGGCAGCATTTCGAGCTTGGCGAGGCCACCGGCCTGATGGATTTCGAGGCGGCGGCCAAGCTCTCCGGCTCGCGCTTCGTGGTGCTGAAAGGGCAGCTCGCGCGGCTGGAGCGGGCGCTCGGGCAGTTCATGCTCGACCTGCACACGCAGGAGCACGGCTATACGGAGGTGGTGCCTCCGGTCCTCGTGCGCGACGACGCGATGTTCGGCACGGCCCAGTTGCCGAAGTTCCGCGACGACCAGTTCGCGGCGGGCGACGGCTTCTGGCTGATCCCCACCGCCGAGGTCCCGCTGACCAACCTCGTGCGCGAGTCGATCCTCGCCGAGGACGCGCTGCCGTTGCGCTTCACCGCGCTCACCCCCTGCTTCCGGGCCGAGGCCGGGGCGGCGGGGCGCGACACCCGCGGCATGCTGCGCCAGCACCAGTTCAACAAGGTGGAACTCGTCTCGATCACCGCGCCGGAGAAGTCCGAGGAGGAGCACGAGCGCATGCTCGCCTGCGCCGAGGCGGTGCTGAAGAAGCTCGACCTCACCTACCGGGTGATGACCCTCTGCACCGGCGACATGGGCTTCGCCTCGCAGAAGACCTACGACATTGAGGTCTGGGTGCCGGGCCAGGAGACCTATCGCGAGATCTCGTCCTGCTCGGTCTGCGGCGACTTCCAGGCGCGGCGGATGAACGCACGCTACCGCCCGAAGGAGGGCAAGGGCGTCTCGTACGTTCACACCCTCAACGGCTCCGGCGTCGCGGTCGGCCGCGCGCTGATCGCCGTGATGGAGAATTACCAGAACCCGGACGGCAGCGTCACGATCCCGTCCGTCCTCCAGCCCTATATGGGCGGCCTGAACCGGATCGAGGGGCCTGCCAGCTGATGCGCATTCTCGTCACCAACGACGACGGCATCCACGCGCCGGGCCTCGCCACCCTGGAGGAGATCGCCCGCGAGATCTCGGACGACGTCTGGGTGGTGGCGCCCGAGAGCGACCAGTCGGGCGTGTCGCACTCGCTCTCGCTGAACGATCCGCTGCGCCTGCGCCAGGTCTCCGAGACGCGCTTCGCCATCAAGGGCACGCCCTCCGACTGCGTGATCATGGGCGTGCGCCACATCCTCGGCGACCAGCCGCCGGACCTCGTGCTGTCGGGGGTCAACCGCGGCCAGAACGTCGCCGAGGACGTGACCTATTCCGGCACGATCGCGGCGGCGATGGAGGGCACCATCCTCGGCGTGAAGGCGATCGCCATGAGCCAGGCCTATGGGCCGGGCGGGCGCGGCAATGTCCGCTGGCACTGCGCCCGCACGCACGGGCCCCGGGTCGTGCGGCAGATCCTCGATGTGGGCTTCGATCCCGGCATCCTCGTCAACGTGAACTTCCCCGATTGCGAGCCGGAGGAGGTCGCCGGCATCGCGGTCGCGGCGCAGGGGCAGCGCAACCAGGCGCTGCTGGCCATCGATGCGCGCACGGACGGGCGGGGCAATCCCTATTTCTGGCTGGCCTTCGCCAAGGCGCGGTTCGAGCCGGGCAACGGCTCCGACCTCAAGGCGATCGCCGAGAAGCGGATCTCGGTGACGCCGCTGCGCCTCGACCTCACCGACGAGCCGACCCTGACCCGCTTCGCGCAAGCCTTCGCCGGCTGAGCGCGTGGAGGACGCGGAGCCCGGAGCCGGGGCGGGCGACGCGCAGGCGGCGGAGAACGCCGCCTTCGTGATGGCCCTGCGCGGCCGGGGCCTGCGCGACACCGCCCTGCTGCGGGCCTTCGAAAGGGTGCCGCGCGCCCGCTTCGCCCGGCCCGAGCACCGGGAGCTCGCCCGGCGGGACATCGCCCTGCCGCTGCCCTGCGGCGCGGCGATGACGGCGCCGGCCACGGTCGCGGCCATGCTGGCGCTGCTGCGCCTCGCGCCGGGCCAGAGCGTCCTCGAGATCGGCACCGGCTCCGGCTACGTCACCGCCCTCATGGCCGATCTCGGCGCCGTGGTGACGAGCCTGGAGCGCTACGCCACCCTCGTCGGGCAGGCCCGCGCGCGGCTGGGCAGCGCCGGCCCGCGCGTGCTGCACGCGGACGGCCTCGCCCCGGTCGAGGGCCGCTACGACCGCATCCTCGTCCATGGCAGCGTGCCCGCGCTGAAGCCGCACTGGCTCGCCGCGCTCGAGCCCGGTGGCCGCCTCGTCACGGGGCTCCTGGACGCGGCGGGCGGCTGCCGCCTCGCCGCCTATCTGCGCGACACCGATGGCTGCGATGCCGGCCCCACGGCCCGCCTCGCCGCCCTGGTCCCGGGACGGGCGCTGGCCACCTGAGACGACATCCGCGATCCCGACGGGATCGATCGGATGGCGGAGGGTCCGGGCCGGGGCGGCAGCGCGACCGTGTGCGGGCCCGCACCGAGGCTCCCGCGCAAGGTTACCCGGGACAGCCGAACGTGGTTTACGAGAACACTTGTTTAACCTGAATCCGCTTTGAATGGTCGCATCAAGTTGCGTCAGGCAAACGGGTGCGTCGATGCGGGGTCGCGGTGCGGGACTGGGGGTTCGGACGCTGTCGCGCGTCGCCCTCATCGGGATGATAGGCGGCGGCACCGCCGCTTGCTCGTCCGATACGATGCGGTTCGGCGAGCCGTTCAGCAATCCGTTCGCCTCGAACCTGGCGAGCGAGCCCGCCGCCACGGGCAGCCTGCCCGACGGCGAGCTGCCGCCCGCCCCCGCGCTCCGCACCGGCCGCATCCAGTCCGAGGCGCTCGGCGCCCCGGCCGCGCCGATCACCCCGCGTTCCGCCCCGGTGGCGAGCGCGCCGGCGAGTGCGCGCCTGTCGGCGCCCACCCGCGTCGCCTCGACGGGCGCCGCCGGCTGGAGCAGCTCGGGCGGCACCACGATCATCGTCTCGCAGAACGACAGCCTCAACCAGATGTCGACCCGCTTCGGCGTGCCGGCCTCGGCGATCCTCCAGGCCAACGGCCTGACGAGCGCCAGCCAGGTCACGCCCGGCCGCCAGCTCGTGATCCCCGTCTACAACGCCTCGGGCATGAACCCGGCCGCCTCGCCCGCCCCGATGAGCGCCCGCACCGTGCCGGCCGCCCCGTCCGAGCGCGTGAAGGCCGCCGAGGCCAAGCGCCAGGACGAGGCCAAGGAGGCGGCGAAGGAGGCGGCGAAGGAATCCGCGCGCAAGGCGGCCGACGCCAAGCGCGAGAAGGAGGCCGAGGCGCGCCGCCTCGCCGAGAAGCAGGCCGAGGAGAAGGCCCGCAAGGAGGCCGCCCTGAAGGAGGCCGACAAGAAGAAGCACGTCCGCCCGGGCCAGATCGCCAAGGCGGATGCGAAGCCCGATGCCAAGGCGGAGGCCAAGGCCGAGGCGAAGGCCCGGGCCGAGGCGGAGGCCAAGCTCGCCAAGGCCGACGCCGCCAAGGAGGCCGCCAAGAAGCTCGCCGAGGCCAAGGCCGCCAAGGCCAATGCCGAGAAGGCCGCGAGCGCGGAGAAGGCCGCCGAGAAGTCCTCCAAGACCACGGCCGAGAAGGCTGCCGAGAAGATCGCCGCCGAGAAGAAGGCGGAGGCCAAGCCCGAGAAGGTCGCCGCCAAGGCGCCCGAGAAGGCTCCGGAGAAGCCCGAGCCCGCCAGCACCGGCTCGGTCGCGGCGCCTGCCGCCGCCGACCAGAACTTCCGCTGGCCGGCCAAGGGCCGCGTGATCTCGGGCTACGGCACCTCGGGCAACGAGGGCATCAACATCGCGGTGCCCGAGGGTACGGCGGTGAAGGCCGCCGAGGACGGCACGGTCGCCTATGCCGGCTCCGACGTGAAGGGCTACGGCAAGCTCGTGCTGGTGCGGCATTCGAACGGCTACGTCTCGGCCTACGCCCATAACGGCGAGATCGACGTGAAGCCCGGCGAGAAGGTGAAGCGCGGCCAGACGATCGCCAAGTCCGGCGCCTCGGGCAACGTGACCTCGCCCCAGCTCCACTTCGAGATCCGCAAGGGCGGCGCGCCGGTCGACCCGATGAGCCAGCTCGCCAGCAACTGATCCGTCCGGACGAGATCGAGGACGGCGGCCCGCGCGGGCCGCCGTTCGCGTTTGCGGGCCTCAGCCGAGCGTCTGGCCGAGCCGCCCGGCGAGATCCTGGATGAACTGGAAGGCGGTGCGGCCCGAGCGCGACCCGCGCGTCGTCGCCCATTCGAGCGCCTCGGCGCGCAGCCGCTCCGGCTCCACGGCGAGCCCGTGATGGTCCACATAGGCGCGGATCATCGCGAGATAATCGTCCTGGCTGCATTTGTGGAAGCCGAGCCAGAGGCCGAACCGGTCCGACAGCGAGACCTTCTCCTCCACCGCCTCGCCGGGATTGATCGCGGTCGAGCGCTCGTTCTCGACCATCTCGCGGGCGAGCAGGTGGCGCCGGTTCGAGGTCGCGTAGAACAGGACGTTGGCCGGGCGGCCCTCGATGCCGCCGTCGAGCGCCGTCTTCAGCGACTTGTAGGAGGTGTCGTCCGCGTCGAAGGAGAGGTCGTCGCAGAACACGATCCAGCGGTGCGGGTCCGGGCGGAGCAGGGCCATCAGGTCGGGCAGGGCCTCGATGTCCTCGCGGTGGATCTCGACGAGCTTCATCGGCAAAGCGCCCGCGGGCCGCGTGGCGTTCACCTCGGCCTGCACCGCCTTGACGAGGGAGGACTTGCCCATGCCGCGCGCGCCCCAGAGCAGCGCGTTGTTGGCCGGCAGTCCCTTGGCGAAGCGGCCGGTATTCTCGGCCAGGATGTCGCGGTTGCGGTCGATGCCGGTGAGCAGGCCCATCTCGACGCGGTTCACATGCGGCACCGGCTGCAGGCGCCGGTCCGGCCCCCAGACGAAGGCGTCGGCCTGCGTCACGTCGGTCGGCGTTCGCTCGGGGGGAGCCGCGCGCTCCAGCGCGGTGGCGATCCGCTCCAGGAGCGGCAGCAGGGTATCGAGGGTCGTGGTCATGCGGTCGGGACACGTCTCGCATCGGGAACGACTGGGCGCTTACACCCGCTCGACCGTCCGGATCCAGCGTGAAGCCGGGATGAGATCCTGGTGAGATCCTGGCGAAGTCCAAGTGGAGATCGAAGACGGATCCGGACCTGACGCAAGTCGGGGACGCGGCGTCGCGGAGGCCCAAGCCGGCGTTGCTTTCGGGTCGTCCCTGGCTATAGTCCGCGCGCTTTCGACAAGGCCCGGCGCCGCGAGCCTGCGCGCCGGCCTTCGCATTTTGTGGAGACGCGCTTGATCACCCCCGCCTTCGCGCAAGGGGCCGCCGCCGCAGGCGGCGCGGAGATCGCCTTGCAGGTGGTTCCGTTCGTCCTCATCTTCGTGATCATGTATTTCCTGATCCTGAGACCGCAGCAGAAGCGGGTCAAGGATCATCAGGCCCTGATCAAGAACGTGCGCCGCGACGACACCATCGTCACCACCGGCGGGCTGATCGGCCGCGTGACGAAGGTGCAGGACGAGGCCTCCGAGATCGAGGTCGAGATCGCGCCGAACGTGCGGGTGCGGGTCGTCCGCGCCATGATCTCCGAGGTCCGCGTCAAGGGCGGCCCGGTCAAGGCCGCCTGACGCGGCAGTCCCGCGCGACGCCCGTCCCCCGCGGCGGGCCTTGAGACAACAAGAGACGACGGCGGATGTTGCGCTTTTCCCGTTCGAAGATCATCGCGACGCTCGCCGTCATCCTGATCGGCCTGAGCCTGGCCGTGCCGAGCTTCTTCCCGGCCGACAGCCGGAAGGCGTTCATGGCCTCGCTGCCCTCGTGGTTCCCGAGCTGGATCGTGCCGACCCGGGCCATCGTGCTCGGCCTCGATCTCCAGGGCGGCTCGCAGCTCCTCCTCGAAGTCGACCAGAACGAGCTCGTCGCCTCGCAGGCCAAGGGCCTGCGCGACGACGTGCGCCGCATCCTGCAGCAGGAGAGCGTGCGCGCCGATGGCGGCATCGCCCTCCAGCCCCGCGGCGTACAGGTCCGCATCGCGGACGCGGCGGCGCGCGCCAAGGTCATGCCGAAGCTGCGCGAGCTCGCCCAGCCGATCTCCAACGCGCTGGTCGGCCAGACCGGGGCCCGCACCCTCGACATCACCGAGCAGCCGGACGGGCTGATCCGCCTCGCGCTCACCGATGCCGGCATCACCGACCGCACCCGCCGCGCGGTGAGCCAGGGCATCGAGGTCATCCGCCGCCGTCTCGATTCCACGGGCACCACCGAGCCCTCGATCCAGCAGCAGGGCTCCGACCGCATCCTGATCCAGGTGCCCGGCGAGCAGAACCCGGAGCGGCTGGAGAAGCTCCTCGGCTCCACCGCCAAGCTCGAGTTCCGCATGCTCGCCGACTCGCCCTCGGGCGATGTCGACCTGCTGCCCTCGCGTGACGAGAAGGGCGCCAAGGTGCCGGTTGAGCGCCGGGTCATGGCCGATGGCGGCGACCTCACCGACGCGCAGCCGGCCTTCGACCAGCAGTCCCACGAGCCGATGGTGAGCTTCAAGTTCAACCTGAAGGGCGCGCAGCGCTTCGGGCAGGCCACCGCCGAGAACGTCGGCCGCCGCATGGCGATCGTGCTCGACAACGAGGTGGTCTCGGCCCCGGTGATCCGCACCGCCATCACCGGCGGCTCGGGCCAGATCACCGGCAACTTCTCGGTGCAGCAGGCCAACGACCTCTCCGTGCTGCTCCGCGCCGGCGCGCTGCCGGCGAAGTTCACGGTGGTGGAGCGCCGCGTCGTCGGCCCCGGCCTCGGCCGCGACTCCATCGAGGCCGGCAAGCTCGCGACCCTCGTCGCGGCCGGCCTCGTCATCGCCTTCATGTTCGCGACCTACGGCACCTTCGGCTTCATCGCGAACATCGCCCTCATCGTGCATGTGGGCCTGATCCTCGGCCTGATGTCGGTGCTCGAGGCGACGATGACCTTGCCCGGCATCGCCGGCATCGTGCTCACCATCGGCACCGCTGTCGATTCGAACGTGCTGATCTACGAGCGCATGCGCGAGGAATCCCGCGCCGGGCGCTCGCTGATCTCGGCGCTCCAGGCCGGCTTCGACCGGGCGTTCGCCACCATCATCGACTCGAACTCGACCATGGCGATCGCGGCGCTGATCCTGTTCTTCCTGGGCTCCGGCCCGGTGAAGGGCTTCGCCGTGGTGTTCATCCTCGGCATCCTGACGACCGTCATCACCGCCGTGACCCTGACCCGGATGATGATCGCCGTCTGGTACAAGACCTTCCGGCCCAAGGCCCTGCCGTTCTGACCCTTTAACTGGGGAGCCCGACCTTCCCGAGCACGAGACCGACCATGCGCCTGCTCCGCCTCTGGCCCGACGAGTCGCACTTCGACTTCATGCGCTACCGGCGCTTCAGCTTTCCGCTGTCCGCGCTCCTCTCGGTGGCGACGGTTGTGCTGTTCATCACGATCGGGCTGAACTTCGGCATCGACTTCAAGGGCGGCACGCTGGTCGAGCTGCAGGCGAAGTCCGGCAAGGCGGATGTGGCGGCGGTGCGCCACACCGCCAACAGCTTCGGCTTCGGCGAGTCGGAGGTGCAGGAGCTCGGCGGCGAGGGCCAGATCCTCGTGCGCTTCCCGCTCCAGGCGGGCGAGCAGGGCCAGACCGCGGTGATGAACAAGGCGCACGCCGCCTTCGACGCCGATTACGACTTCCGCCGCACCGAGACGGTGGGCCCGCGCGTCTCGGGCGAGCTCGTCCAGTCGGGCACGCTCGGCGTCGTGCTCTCGGTCGTGGCCGTGCTGCTCTATCTCTGGTTCCGCTTCGAGCGGGAGCTGGCGCTCGGCGCCATCGTCGGCACGCTGCACGACATCGTGCTGACCGTCGGCATCTTCATCATCACCCGCATCGAGTTCAACATGACCTCGATCGCCGCGATCCTGACCATCGTCGGCTACTCGCTCAACGAGACGGTGGTGGTGTTCGACCGGACCCGCGAGCTGATGCGCCGCTACAAGACCATCCCGACCGTCGAGCTGCTCAACCTGTCGATCAACTCGACCATGTCGCGCACGGTGATGACCTCGATCTCCACCGCCCTGTCGCTGCTGGCGCTGGTCCTGTTCGGCGGCGAGGCGATCAAGGGCTTCGCGGTGGTGATGCTCTGCGGCGTCGTCATCTGCACCTATTCGGCGATCTTCGTCTCGACGCCGGTGCTGATCTATCTCGGCCTGATGCTGTCCGGCGTGAAGCGTGCCCAGGAGGGCCGCGGCGGGCTGCCCCAGGCCGCCGAGTAGGGGGCTCCGTGGCAGGGTTCGAAGCCGGCTTCCTGCCGGGGCGCTGGCCGATCGACGCCTACGGCAATGGCGGCTTCCGCTTCGGGGACATGTCGCATCGCGGCTCGATCCTGGTCCTGCCCTCCGGCATCCGCGCCTGGGACGTCGCCGACCCGCGCGCCGTCGACCGTAACGCCCTGCGGCCCGTCCAGGCGGAGGCCGAGACGATCGACCTCCTCCTCGTCGGCACCGGTGCCGAGATCGCGGCACTGCCGCCCGATCTGCGGAGCTGGCTGAAGGGCTTCGGCGTCGGGCTCGACGTGATGCAGACCGGCGCGGCGGCCCGCACCTACAACATCCTGGTGGCCGAGAACCGCAAGGTCGCCGCCGCCCTGGTCGCGGTGGCATGACGGAGCGGGTCAGCGAGGGGGCGGCGGCCGGCCTCGACTTCGCCTTCCGCCACTGCGAGGCGCTGGTGCGCGCAGGCGACCCGGACCGCTACTTCGCGACGCTGTTCGCGCCGGCCGCCTATCGGCCGCATCTGTTCGCGCTCTACGCCTTCAGCCTCACCGTCGCGCGGGTGCGCGAGGCAGCCTCGAACCCGATGGCCGGCGAGATCCGTCTGCAATGGTGGCGGGACGCGCTTCAGGGGGAGGCGCGCGGCGACGTGAAGGCCAACCCCGTCGCGGCGGCCCTTGAGGACGCCATCGTCAAGCGTCGGCTCGGGCGCCAGCCCTTCGTGGACCTGATCGATGCCCGGGTCTTCGACCTCTACGACGACCCGATGCCGCGCCTGAACGATCTGGAGGGCTATTGCGGCGAGACCGCGTCCAGCCTGTTCCGGCTCGCGAGCCTGATCCTCGGCGACGGAGCCGAGCCCGGCGGCGCGGCGGCCGCGGGCCATGCCGGGGTGGCCTACGGGCTCGCCGGGCTGTTGCGGGCGCTGCCCTGGCACGCGCGCTCGGGCCAGGTCTACCTGCCGGGGGACATCCTGCGCGCCCACGGCGTCACCCGCGAGGACATCGTCACCGGCCGCGGCGGGCCCGGCCTGCGCGGGGCCTGCGCGGACCTGCGGGCCGTCGCCCGCCGCCATCTCGACGCCTGCGCGGCGGCGCGCCCGACCATCGCGCCGGCCGCCCGCACCGCCTTCCTGCCGCTCGCCCTGGTGCCGGACTACCTCGCCCGGATGGAACAGGTCTCCTACGACCCGCTCAACAGCCCGGTGGAGATCCCGCGCTGGCGCCGCCTGTGGCGGCTGTGGCGCGCGGCGCGGGCGGCGTGACGGATCCCGGATGCGCCGAGGCGAATGCCCGCCGCCATCCCTGGTCCGGTCCCGCGGCCGAGCGCTTCGAAGAGATCGCCCCTTGTCTGAGATGCCGGGCCGCAGCACCCAGTCGTTCGCCACAGGCCTGCGTGCCGGGACCAAGTCCGCCTCAACAAGAGCGATAGACGATCCGGCCGGTGCCGGGACGATCATCGCGGATGTGCCTGCGCGCAACTGCTACGCTTCGACGCGGAGCGGGCGGGGTCGGTGGATCCCGTGATCCAGTGCGTTGAGCCGTCTTTGCGGCTCTGTTAGAGGCGGCTCAACGGGCCCGCAAAGAAAGGCGGCCCGACCTGAGGAGTGCGCCCGTGCAGACCTGGAACCAAGTCTACGATCCCTTCGGGAATCCGTGGCTGTCGACATTGGCCGCCTCGATCCCGGTGATCGCGCTGCTCGGCATGATCGCGAGCGGCAAGGTCCAGGCGCATATCGCCGCCGTCCTGTCGCTCGTCATCGCCCTCTGCGTGGCGATCTTCGCCTTCGGCATGCCCGCCGGCCTCGCCGGCCGCGCCGCGCTGCTCGGCATGGTCACGGGCTTCTTCCCGATCGGCTGGATCATCCTCAACGTCATCTTCCTCTACCGCCTGACGGTGGAGAAGGGCTGGTTCGCCACGCTCCAGCAATCGGTGGCCGGCATCACCCAGGACCGGCGCATCCAGCTCTTGCTGGTGGCCTTCGCCTTCGGCGCCTTCTTCGAGGGCGCGGGCGGCTTCGGCACGCCGGTCGCGGTGACCGGCGCGATCCTGATCGGGCTCGGCTTCTCGCCGCTCGCCGCCTCGGGCCTCTCGCTCATCGCCAACACGGCGCCGGTGGCCTACGGCGCGCTCGGCGCCCCGATCCAGGGCCTCGCCTCGGTGACGGGCTACGACCCCTACATCCTCGGCGCGATGATCGGGCGGCAGCTGCCGTTCTTCTCGGTTCTGGTGCCGTTCTGGCTGATCTGGGTGTTCGCGGGCTTCCGCGGCATGATCCGGATCTGGCCGCCGATCCTGGTCTGCGGCGCCTCCTTCGCGGCGGCCCAGTTCCTGATCTCGAACTACGTCAATCCCTGGATCGTCGATATCGGCGCCTCGCTCGTCTCGATGGGCGCGCTCGTCCTGTTCCTGAAGTTCTGGCAGCCCGCCCAGATCTGGACCTCGCCGGCGCTGCGCGGCCACGACCCCTCGATCGGCTACGGCCAGCCGCGCCCGGTCTCGGTCGGCGCCGCGGTGCCGGGCGACCTGCCGAAGGTGCATGTGGGCGGGCGCACCGCCACCTCCCGCGAGATCATGATGGCCTGGGTGCCGTGGATCATCCTCTCGGTGGTGGTCGCGATCTGGGGCACCGGCTGGTTCAAGGGCCTCGTCAACCCGCTCTTCACCTGGAAGTACGAGGTGCCGGGCCTGCACAACGTGATCATGAAGGTGCCGCCGGTCGAGGCGCATCCGAAGCCGGAGGCGGCGGTCTTCCTGTTCACCTACATGTCCTACACCGGCACGGGCGTGCTGATCGCCGCGATCATCTCGGGCCTGATCATGCGCTTCTCGCCGCTGCGCCTGATCACCGCCTATCTCGAGACGATCTGGGTGCTGCGCTACTCGCTCGTCACCATCGCGGCGATGCTCGCGCTCGGCGTGCTCACCCGCTACGCCGGCGTCGACGCGACGCTGGGCCTGGCCTTCGCCGGCACGGGCATCCTCTACCCGTTCTTCGGCACGTTGCTCGGCTGGCTCGGCGTGGCGCTGACGGGCTCCGACACCGCCTCGAACGTGCTCTTCGGCGGCCTGCAGAAGATCACCTCGGAGCAGCTCGGCCTGTCGGGCATCCTGATGGCCTCGGCCAATTCCTCCGGCGGCGTGATGGGCAAGATGATCGACGCGCAGTCGATCGTCGTGGCCTCGACGGCGACGGGCTATTTCGGCCAGGAGGGCAAGATCCTGCGCTTCGTGTTCTGGCACTCGATCGTGCTGGCGAGCCTCGTCGGCCTGCTGGTGATGCTCCAGGCCTATGTGCACCCGTTCAGCGCGATGGTGATCCACCCGTAGCAGACGCCGCCGCGCCGGCCGCGCGCGCCCGCCCCGGATCCCGGGGCGGGCTTTTTCATGACGCCGCCGGGATTAAGCCCGGCCTGCGAGCCGTGCCTTCCCGAGCGGTCTCGCAACCCCACATCCCGTCTATGTTCACCCTCGCCGCCCGGGACAGCCTCGCCGACCTGCCCGACCTCAGAACCGGGCGCCTCTCGATCGGCGCGCTTCTGCCGGAGGATGCGGACGCCCTGCGCCGCCTCACCGACGACCCGGCGATCACCGGCGCCGTCGACTTCCTGCCCGATCCCTTCACGCTGCAGGACGCGCGCGACCTGATCGGCTCTGCGCGGCGTGGGCGCGACCGCTTCCTCGGCGCCTGGGCGCAGGAGGACCACAGCCTCGTCGGCGTGATCGGGACGCATCTGCGCGGGGAGGGGGTGGTGGAGATCGGCTACTGGATCGGCGGCGCCGCCCGCGGCCGCGGCTACGCGACCGAGGCGGTCACGGGCGTGCTCGGGCTCCTCGCCCGGCGCTTCCCCCACCGCACCGTCGTGGCCGAATGCCGCCCCGGCAACATCGCCTCCTGGGGCCTGCTGACCAAGCTCGGCTTCCACGATACCGGCGACGACGGGCACCGGCCGGGACGGAAGGTGCTGACGCTCACCCCCATCCGCCGCGCTACCGCCTCCACGCCCTAGATCTTGCGGCGAACTCTCTCAGGGTTATGCTCCCATAAAAGGGAGATGGTCAGCATGAGCAGCGCGGACCGGCCGCTTCGGCGGAAGCGTGTAATTTACGGGCTTGGCGCTTTGGGGCTGGGCTGCCTCGTCGCTACCTTCATCCTGCTCGGCGGTCTGACGTTCAAGGCAGCGATCCTTCTGGCAGGCTTCGATGCAGGAGCACTCGGCTTCATCGTTGCCAGTTCACGGCCGGCATGGCTCGGGTTCGGCCTCCGAGAATATGGCCATCTCTACGAGGTGAGTATCTGCGTCTGGTGCGCGACTCTGATCGGACCCGCAATGAACGTGGGCGAGAGCTTCGGCATCCCCTTCCTCGTTCTGGTTCTATCGATAGCGCTGGCCATGAATTTGGCGTCCATGCTCATCTATGCGGCGCTGTTCACGCCTGCAGAGCGGACGACACTCCGCGCCCGGAAAGCGGTGGCGCCCAGCTGATACGGGCGCGACTACTCCGCCGCCGCCCGCGGCGCGTCGCCGCCGAGCCAGGCGGCGAGGTCGGCCCGGGCGCGGTCGGTGAGGGCGCGCCGCTTCAGCGCCGCCTTCTCCGGGCCGCGCAGGCGGCGGCCGGTCTCGTTGCGCGGCATGCGCTCCAGAGGCGGGAACAGGCCGAAATTGACGTTCATCGGCTGGAAGGAGCGCGGCGCGCCCTCGTCCTCCGCCGCCACGTGGCCGCCGGTGATGTGGGCGATCAGCGCGCCGAGCGCCGTGGTCTGCGGCAGCGGCGCCAGCGTCCGGCCCTCGGCCTCGGCGACCGCGAAGCGGCCGGCCATCAGGCCGATCGCGGCGCTCTCCACATAGCCCTCGCAGCCGGTGATCTGGCCGGCGAAGCGCAGGGACGGCCGCGCCTTCAGGCGCAGGGTCGCGTCGAGGAGGCGCGGGCTGTCGAGATAGGTGTTGCGGTGCAGGCCCCCGAGGCGGGCGAACTCCGCGTTCTCCAGGCCCGGGATGGTGCGGAAGATCCGGACCTGCTCGGCATGGCGCAGCTTCGTTTGGAAGCCGACCATGTTGTAGAGCGTGCCGAGGGCGTTGTCCTGCCGCAGCTGCACGATGGCGCAGGCCTTCACGGTCGGGTTGTGCGGGTTGGTCAGGCCGACCGGCTTCATCGGGCCGTGGCGCAGGGTCTCAGGACCGCGCTCGGCCATGACCTCGATCGGCAGACAGCCGTCGAAATAGGGGGTCGAGGCTTCCCAGTCCTTGAAGCTCGTCTTCTCGCCCGCGATCAGCGCGGCGATGAAGGCGTCGTACTGCTCCCGGTCAAGGGGACAGTTGATGTAGTCGGCGCCGGTCCCGCCGGGGCCGGCCTTGTCGTAGCGCGACTGGAACCACGCCTTGCTCATGTCGATCGAGTCGCGGTGCACGATCGGCGCGATCGCGTCGAAGAAGGCCAGCGATTCGGCCCCCGTCAATGCGCGGATCGCCTCGGCGAGGCCGGGCGCGGTGAGCGGGCCCGTGGCGATGATGGTCGGGCCCCACTCCGCCGGGGGCAGGGCGTCGAGCGCCTCGCGGCGGATCTCGATGTTCGGGTGGGCGGACAGGGCCGCGGTGACCGCTCCGGAGAAGCCGTCGCGGTCGACGGCGAGCGCGCCGCCGGCCGGCACCTGATGTGCATCGCCCGCCCGCATGATCAGCGAGCTCAGGGCGCGCATCTCCTGATGCAGGAGGCCGACGGCGTTGCCGTTCGGGTCGTCGGAGCGGAAGGAATTGGAGCAGACGAGCTCCGCGAGCCCGTCGGTCTGATGGGCCTCGGTGCGTCGCACGGGCCGCATCTCGTGGATCACGGCGCGGTGGCCGCTCTCGGCGATCTGCCAGGCGGCTTCCGAGCCTGCGAGCCCGCCGCCGACGACGTGGATGGTGTGAACCTCGGTCATGCGCCGGCATACCGGAGGGAGGCGGCCCGGATCAACGGGCCGCATGCCGGCAGGATCGGGCGCCGGAGGATCAGACGCGCGCGATGCCGTTGATCTCGTAGCGGCTGATGCCGAGATCGGCGAGCTCGCGGTCGGACAGGCGGGAGAGCTGGTGAACCGTGTCGCGGTAGCGGAGATAGGCGCGGAAACGGCTCAGGACGCTGCGGGCGGCGGACATGGGATCAGGACCTCTGTTGCGGCAACGCCGACCACCGCTTGGGCAGCGCTGCCTCTTGTTGATGCACCGCATATATAGGCCTGCCGCAGCGCAGCGGCTGCGCCGATGCGGAACGGCAGACATGCTGCAAGCGCATGTACGGCTTAAGCTTTCGGCAAGCCGGCGAGCTGCCCGTTTCGTCATCGCAGCGCGGCATGGAGGCGGCGGAGTGGCCTGCCCAGGCTTTGCGCTTGCCAAAAAAATAGGCGCCCCGCTCGTGGCGGGGCGCCGTGTCTGGTCGTGTCTGCCATCCGCTTCGGACGGACGGCGCGTCTGCGACGGGCGCCGTTACCAGCGCGGTCCGTAGAAGCCGTAGGGCCGGTAATAGGGACGCGGTCCGTAGACGACCGGGCGCCGCCAATAGGGCCGTGGCCCACCCCAGTAGGGCCGGGGTCCGTAATAGGGCCGCGGCCCCCAGTTCGGGCGGCAGACGCCCCAGGGGTTCGGGTGGAAGCCCGGGCCGCACCCCCCGGCCACGGTCTGAACCATCGCGTCGCCGGCGAGCGGGGCGACGGCGAGCGGCGCCGCGCCGGCCGAGCCGGCGAAACCGAGGCCGCCGGCGACGAGGGCGGCCAGACCGAATGCGCGCGCGGGCAACGCGGTCACATGCGTCATGACGGGATCTCCTTCGCTGTCCGGCTGGCCGCGGGCCGCCGGATCCGAAGATCCTGCCGCGCCCGAGATGAACGCCGGCTGATGGGGCAGCGTCCTGCCTGCGCCCGGATGGAGGCGCGTGCGCAGGCGCACGCGGAGCGGGCGGGCCGTCCCGCAGCCTGCCGATCGGGGTCGATCAGTGCAGGGGCGGGGCCATCAGGAAGCGGTCGCGGTCGGCCGAGATCAGGACCGGGCTCAGGATGCGTCCGTCCCGGCGCAGGGTGAGGGGAACCGGAACGCCGGCCGTGCCGAGCGCCCAGACCTTGCGGAAGAAGGTGGCGAGATCGGCCACCGGCTCCCCGGCCACCGTCTCGATCAGGTCGCCGACCTGCACGTCGGCGAGTTCGGCCGGGCCGTTATCGGCGAGTCCCATCACCACGACGCCGATCTCGCTCTCGGTGGCGTAGAGGCCGAGCCAGGGCCGGGGCGGCTGGTCGGGCCGGCCGCGCCGGGCGAGGTCGTCGAGGACCGGCAGCAGCAGCTCGATCGGCACCACCATGTTGATCGCCCGCGCCGTGCCGCCGCCCTGCTGGAGCTGCAGGGAGCCGATGCCGAGAAGCTCGCCCTCGGGCCCGATCAGGGCGGTGCCGCCCCAATGGGGATGGGCCGGGGCGGTGAACAGCGCCTCGTCGAGGACGTATTCCCAGTAGCCCGCGAATTCCTGGCGGGCGATCAGCTCCACGGCGACGCTGTGCGCGGGGCCGCCCGCCCCCGCCAGGACGGCGCGGTCGCCGATATGCAGGCTGCGCGAATCGCCGAGCGGCAGCGCCGGCAGGCCGAGCGGACCCAGCGCCTGGACCAGGCCGAACCCGGTCGTCGCGTCGAAGCCGAGCACATGGCCCTGCACCGAGCGTCCGTCGCGGGTGGTGAGCCAGACGCTGTCCGCCTCGGTGATCAGGTAGCCGATGGTGAGGACGAGGCCGTCCACGTCGATCACGACGCCGTTGCCGGCCCGCTCCGTGCCGAGCACCTCGGCGGTATAGGCGGCCTCCGGAATGCGGGCCGAGAGCGTGACCACGGCGGAGAGCGCCCGGTCGAGATCGTAGCGGTAGTCCCCGGCCTGCGGCTGCGCCGACGCCGGAATCTTCCAATCGCCGTGCGCGGTCATGCGGTCCTCGCCGGTTCAGCCCCGGCCGGGGCGATGCCGGCCGGACCATCGGGCAAGATAGGTCGGCGGCGTCCCGATGACAGCGGCGCTCGGGGATGGCCTGACAGCAAAAAACCGCCCGGCCGCGAGGCCGGACGGTTCTCGATGCGGTGACCGGGCGTCCGTGGACGCCCGGACCCGGCGATCAGTACTTGCGGATGATCGGCTGCGCCGCAGCGGCGGCCGGAGCGGCAGCCGTGTAGAGCGGGGCAATGATGCGGAACCAGCCGCGGGTCTCGTCGGCGAAGGCGCCGACGCCGCGATCGGCGACCGTACGGGTCACCATGAACTGGGCCTTGAAGGGCCCGAAGTCGTAGCCGATGAGACCACCGGCCGCGAACGTGCCGACGCGAGCGTAGTTCGCGTAGAGCAGACGGTTCCGGTTCACCGGCAGGTCGGTGTAGCCGTAGGCCACGGCGCCGATCTCGAACTTGCCGAAGGTCTTCGTCGCGGTCAGGTCGAGGTAGAGGCCGTCGGCCTGGGCCTGCGGGCCGAGGAAGGCGCCGACCCGGCCGCCGAAGCGGGCCGCATCGTCCACCGTGATGTTGTAGGTCAGGGCCGCGGTCAGGTTCCAGCCGTCGCCGGTGTACGAGATCGCGCCGGTCTGACGGATCGTGGTCGAGGCGAGGTTGGCGAGGACCGGGGTGCAGCCCGTGACGATCAGCGCGCCGTTGCAGAGCGAGCCGCGGTCACCGACGTTGACATAGGCACCGACGAGGTAGGCGGCGCTGATCTTGTTGCCCAGATCCCAGGCGAAGATGTTACCGACGAAGGGGTTGTAGAAGTAGCTCTGGCTCTGGTTGCCGAGCGGGGCCGGGTTGTTGGTGTTCACGAACACCGACGGGATGGCGATCACCGGGATCAGCTGCGCGCCGAGCACCTTCCACGGGGTCGCCCAGGCGAGGATCGGAACGTTCACGCCGACATCCGGAGCGCCGGCCGCATCGCCACGGCCCCAGCTGAAGGTGTTGATCGCGTAGACGCCCTCGGGCAGCGGCCCGTAGGCGAGACCGACCTGCTCACCCGGCTGGGTGACAGGGGCGGCCTGGGCGATCGTGGCGGACATGCCGACGGTAAGGGCAACCGCTCCAGCGGCCAGCCAGGTCTTCATCATTTTCTCGTTCCTTCCCAAGGATTTCAGGCTTCCGTCCCGCAGCCCTGGCATTTCCTTGCCGGTTTGCCGCCGAAGCGGCTGCCGGTGTGACCGATGCCAGTGAGCCCCCTACGGCGCCACCCCAAGTCTCAACGTTTGGGACTATTCTACAGGACGCTTCCGAAAGACAGTGGAATGCCTGCCTCGTCGGCAGAACGGACCCAACCGTTGCTCAAAAGCCGCATTTCTGCCGCAGCGCGAAAGCGTCGTTCCTTGGTTGATCTTGCGCGTGATCATGCGCCGATCCAGCAAAATAACGCAGAACGGTCAAGCTCTTGCCGGGCGCCGGAAACCCGGGAGGATCCGGCAACGAGGCCGGGAAGGATGGGTCGCGGCACAACCGTGGGTAGGGGCGAGCGAGGCCGGGACGCCTCCGTGCGGGAGCCTCCGCGGCGGCCGGCCGGCGCTGCCGGCCGGTCTGCCCGCGTCGGGCGCGGCTCGAATCATCGTGGCTGACGGGCCGGGCGAGAATCGCCCGGCCGGATCGGGCTACTCGGCCGCGCTGGCGCGGGGTGTCGCGAGGGGGCGCCGGTCCAGCACCTCGCGCAGGAACCGGCCGGTATGGCTCGCCGGGCTGCGGGCGATCTGCTCCGGCGTGCCTTCCGCCACCACCATGCCGCCGCCGCTGCCGCCCTCGGGGCCCATGTCGATCACCCAGTCGGCGGTCTTGATGACTTCGAGGTTGTGCTCGATCACCACCACCGTATTGCCCTGGTCCACGAGCTCGTGGAGCACCTCCATCAGCTTGGCCACGTCGTGGAAGTGGAGGCCCGTGGTCGGCTCGTCGAGGATGTAGAGGGTCCGGCCGGTGGCGCGCTTGGCCAGCTCCTTCGATAGCTTCACCCGCTGCGCCTCGCCGCCCGAGAGCGTGGTCGCCTGCTGGCCCACATGGACGTAGTGCAGGCCGACGCGCTTCAGGGTCTCCATCTTGTCGCGGATCGCGGGCACCGCCTTGAACAGCTCGGCCGCCTCCTCGACGGTCATGTCGAGCACGTCGGCGATCGACTTGCCCCTGTACTTCACTTCCAAGGTCTCGCGGTCGTAGCGCTTGCCCTTGCAGACATCGCAGGTGACGTAGACGTCCGGCAGGAAGTGCATCTCGATCTTGATGACGCCATCGCCCGAGCAGGCCTCGCAGCGCCCGCCCTTCACGTTGAAGGAGAAGCGGCCCGGCTGGTAGCCGCGCGCCTTGGCCTCGGGCAGGCCCGCGAACCAGTCGCGGATCGGGGTGAACGCGCCGATATAGGTGGCCGGGTTCGAGCGCGGCGTGCGGCCGATCGGCGACTGGTCGATGTCGATGACCTTGTCGAGATGCTCCAGCCCTTCGAGCCGCTCGTAGGGCGCGGGGTGCTCCAGGGCACCGTTCAGCTTCTTGGCCACCGCCTTGTAGAGCGTGTCGATGATCAGCGTCGACTTGCCGCCGCCCGAGACGCCGGTGATGCAGGTGAAGGTGCCGAGCGGGATGTCGACGCTGACGTTCCGCAGGTTGTTGCCCCGCGCGCCGACGAGGGAGAGCTTGCCCTTGCGGCCCTTGCGCCGGACGCTCGGCGTGCGCACCGCCATCTCGCCGGTGAGGTACTTGGCGGTGAGCGAGGCGGGATTGGCGAGCACCTCCGCGGGGGTGCCCTGCGCGATGATCTGCCCGCCATGGATGCCGGCGCCCGGCCCGACATCGACCACGTAGTCGGCCTGGAGGATCGCGTCCTCGTCGTGCTCGACCACGATCACCGAGTTGCCGAGGTCGCGCAGGCGCTTGAGCGTGCCGAGCAGGCGCTCGTTGTCGCGCTGGTGCAGGCCGATCGAGGGCTCGTCGAGGACGTAGAGGACGCCCGAGAGCCCCGAGCCGATCTGCGAGGCCAACCGGATGCGCTGGCTCTCGCCGCCCGAGAGCGAGCCGGAGCCGCGGGCGAGCGTCAGGTATTCCAGGCCGACATCGACCAGGAAGGTCAGCCGGTCGCGGATCTCCTTGAGGATCCGCACCGCGATCTCGTTCTGCTTGCCCGTCAGCTTCTCCGGCAGGTCGGCGAACCAGGCCTGCGCGTCGGCGACCGAGAGGGCGGTGACGTCGCCGATATCCTGCATCGCGATCTTCACGGCGAGCGCCTCGGGCTTCAGCCGCTTGCCGGCGCAGGCGGCGCAGGGCGTCTCGCTCATGAAGCGGCCGATCTCCTCGCGGGCGGCGTCGCTGTCGGTCTCCTTGTAGCGGCGCTCCAGGTTCGGGATCACGCCCTCGAAGGGCTTGGTCACCGCGTAGGCGCGGGCGCCGTCGTCGTACTCGAAGCGCACGGCCTGGGAGCCGGTGCCGTAGAGGATGACGGCGCGGGCGGCGGCCGGGAGCTGGTCCCAGGCGACCGTGGTCTTGAAGCCGTAATGCCTGGCGAGCGCCTCCAGCGTCTGGCCGTAATAGGGCGAGGTCGATTTCGCCCAGGGTGCCACCGCGCCGCGCTTCAGGCTGAGCGCCCCATCGCCGATGACGAGCTCGGGGTCGATCCGCATCTCGTGGCCGATGCCGCCGCAGGTCGGGCAGGCGCCGAACGGGTTGTTGAACGAGAACAGCCGGGGCTCGATCTCGGGGATGGTGAAGCCGGAGACCGGGCAGGCGAAGCGCGAGGAGAAGGTGATCTTGCGCGGCGCCTCGCCCTCGGGCGCGTCCGCGAACTCGATGTCGGCGATGCCGTCGGCGAGTTCCAGTGCCGTCTCGAAGCTCTCGGCCAGCCGCGAGCCGATATCGTCCCGCACGACGATGCGGTCCACCACCACGTCGATGTCGTGCTTGAGCTTCTTGTCGAGCTTCGGCACGTCGTCGATCGGGTAGTATTCGCCGTCGATCCGCAGGCGCTGGAAGCCCTTCTTCTGGAACTCGGCGATCTCCTTGCGGTACTCGCCCTTGCGCCCGCGCACCACGGGGGCGAGCAGGTAGAGCCGCGTCTTCTCCGGCAGCGCCAGCACGCGGTCGACCATCTGGCTGACCGTCTGGCTCTCGATGGGCAGGCCGGTGGCCGGCGAGTAGGGGATGCCCACGCGCGCCCAGAGCAGGCGCATGTAGTCGTAGATCTCGGTGACGGTGCCCACCGTCGAGCGCGGGTTCTTCGAGGTGGTCTTCTGCTCGATGGAGATGGCCGGCGAGAGCCCGTCGATCTGGTCGACATCGGGCTTGGACATCATCTCGAGGAACTGGCGGGCATAGGCCGAGAGCGACTCGACGTAGCGGCGCTGCCCCTCCGCATAGATCGTGTCGAAGGCGAGCGACGACTTGCCGGAGCCGGACAGCCCGGTGAACACCACGAACCTGTCGCGGGGGATCGTCAGGTCGACGTTCTTGAGGTTGTGCTCGCGCGCGCCCCGGATCGCGATCACCCGCTGGTCGGGGGCGGGCGCGGCGTCGAACAGGGCGGCGAGGCGGGCGCCGGTCTCGTCCTTGGCGCTGTCCCGCGGCTTGGCCGGGCCCGCCTTGGCTGCACCCGTCTTGGCTGCACCGGCCTTAGCTGGGGCAGCCTTCGCCGCACCGGTCTTGACTACGCTGGCCTTGGCGAGGTCGGTCTTGGCCGCGTTCTCGGCTTTGCGGGCTTTGGATGGGGCCATGGGGTGAAGCAATCTCTGCGACGATCCGGGCGGCCCGTTGCGGCGCCCGCGATGGAAACGGACGGTCACCGGGCATGCCGCGCGCGAGTCCGGGACTCTCGAGACGGAGATGGAATCCGGGCGGCGCGAAACCACTAGAACGGAACAGGTACGACGGCAATGCCGGCCGAGACGGGCGGCGATCCCGTCAGGGAGGGCGCGAAAAAAAACGTTCCGCCAGCCGGCAGGGCCGAGGCGCGGTCCTGGAGGCCGGCGGAGCCGCGCGAATCGCGCAGAGTGCCCAGTTCCTGCGACGCGCGATTGATCATCATGCCCGAATAGTCGCCATCCGCCCGGATGATCGAAATCAAACCGATGAATGGCATTAAAAACCCATTTATCAATCGATTTAACCGGCTCAAGACACCGCTCGACAAGATCAACGCTCGATTCGTAGGATACGCTCCGAGTTCCCGGCAGCCCGCTGCGGGCGAAGGGCTCGGACCCATCGCGCACGCGAGCGCCTGCTCGGCCGACAAGAACATCAACCGCAACACCGGCCTGCCGCGCCGCCATGATCGCAGGGTCATGGACGGCGCCCGAGCGCGCGACAACCAAAACGACCGGGACGGGAACGCCGTCAACGGCGCCTGTATCCAACGATCTTGGGATGACGTCATGAGCAGTCTGAAACTGGCCGACGTGGTCGGCGCATCGGCGCATGCCTTGCGATCCAATGCGACCTCGAACCTCGGCCTGATCCAGTCGATCGCCAACCGCATGCGCCTGCTGGCGCTGAACGCGCTGATCGAGGCGGCGCATGCCGGCGAGAAGGGCGCGGGCTTCTCGGTCGTCGCCCAGGAGGTCCGCACGGTCTCGGCCGAGGTCGAATCGCTCGCCGCGGCCCTCGGGCAGGGTCTCAGCACGGGGGTGGACGACCTCACCCGGGCCGTCGAGCAGCTCGCGAGCGAGGCGCGCGCGAACCGCTGCGTCGACCTCGCCCTCAACGCGGTCGAGCTGATCGACCGAAACCTCTACGAGCGCACCTGTGATGTCCGGTGGTGGGCCACCGACGCGGCCGTGGTCGCCTGTGCCGAGCAGCCGACGCAGGCGACCGCCGCCCATGCGAGCGAGCGGCTCGGCGTGATCCTGTCGGCCTACACCGTCTATCTCGATCTCTGGTTGTGCGACCTCAGGGGTCGGGTGATCGCCAACGGCCGTCCCGACACCTATCCGGGCGTGGTCGGCACGGAGGTCGGCGCCGAGCCGTGGTTCCGGGAGGCGGCGGCCCTGCGGAGCGGGGACGCGTTCACGGCCGCCGACGTGCGGACCGAGCCGCATCTCGGCGGCGCGCAGGTCGCGACCTATTGCGCGAGCGTGCGCTCCGACGGCCGCTCCGACGCTCCCGCGCTCGGCGTCCTCGCCATCCATTTCGACTGGCAGCCGCAGGCCCAGGCCATCGTCCAGGGCGTGCGGCTGGAGGCCGGCGAGAAGGACCGCACCCGGGTGATGCTGCTCGATGCCCGGAACCGCGTGATCGCCTGTTCCCGGGGCGAGAGCGTCCTGAGCGAGACCTATCCGCTCCGGACGGAGGGACGGGCGCAGGGCCATTACCGGACCGATCAGGGACGGCTCGTCGCCTTCCACGACACCCCGGGCTACGAGACCTATCGCGGGCTCGGCTGGCGGGGCGTGATCGAGCAGCGGCTCGCCTGAGGCGCGGGGCGATCGGCGCGCGGTGCCAGCCCTGACCGCGCCCGGCACCACGAGCGGGCCGGGCGCGCGGGACCGCGCGCCGAGGCGCCTTGCAGGACCGAGCCGGGGACACGC
This sequence comes from Methylobacterium symbioticum, assembly GCF_902141845.1. GTDB lineage: Bacteria > Pseudomonadota > Alphaproteobacteria > Rhizobiales > Beijerinckiaceae > Methylobacterium > Methylobacterium symbioticum. The sequence continues at coordinate 40,801 of NZ_CABFPH010000043.1, forward strand.
GCGCCGAGCCAATCGTTCGGATGCCCTCTCCCGCCGGGCCTGCCTCGATCGCGGCGACGGTCCCTCACCGGCGCGCCATGACCAAGCCAGGCGGCGCAGCGCAGCGAAGACTCAATCACTAGCTGCAAAAATCAGCTCAAAAGACACACGAGTGCTGATTTTTGCAAACTCCGATTGCACGGCTCCGCCGCTATGCAGTCAAACCATCCTTGGCGCGCCATTTAAGATTTTATTCAAAGACGTACTGACTTCACGGAAGACAAAGTCCGGATTCACTCAGGCTTTCACCAGAACAGTCGAAGATTTATGCATGATGACCGATTGGTGAGCACTACGTCGTAAGGCAAGAATTCCTTTACCGGTAGCCGGGCATCCATCGCGCAACACCACAAGACGACGGGCCGACGAACGGATGGCACTTGGATTTCTCACGTCCCTGCGCGGACGCATCGTCGCCGTGGCGCTCGCGCCCTGCCTCGCCTTCGGCGCCGTCACCGGCATCGCGATCACGCAGCGCTCGGCGGAGCGCACCGAGATGCGGCGCGTGGAGCATCTCGCCGACCTGGCCACACGGATCAGCGTCTTCGTGCACGAGGCCCAGCGTGAGCGCGGGGCGTCGAGCCTCTTCCTCGGCTCGAAGGGGAGCCAGTTCAAAGCGGAGCTCGCGGCGCAGCGCGCCCTCACGGACGGCTCCGTTCAGGGCCTCGGGCAGGCCGTCACGGATGCACCGATCGCCGCTCTCGGCGCCGGGATCGAGCGGCGCGGACAGGCCTTCGCGCAGGCGCTCGCCCGGCTGGCCGAGCAGCGCAAGGCGGTGGATGCCCTGGAGACGCCGGTCGCTCAGGCCGCGGCCTATTACACGGCGACGATCGCCGAGGGTCTCGGCATCGTGCGCGAGATGGGGGGCGTCGCTGCCCATGCCGGCATCGCCGCGCGCGCCTCGACCTACGCCGCCTTCCTCGCGCTGAAGGAGGCCGCCGGCCAGGAGCGGGCGGCCGCCGCGGCCGCCTTCGCCGCCGGCAGCCTCGACCTCGGCGGGCTCGGCCGCTTCGCCGCGCTCTCGGCGAACCAGGCGACCTTCGCCGGCCTGTTCCGGGCGGGCGCGAGCGAGGCCCAGAGCGCGCTGCTCGACGCGGCGGACGCGACCGACGCCGCCCGGGAGGTGGCGCGCCTGCGCAAGCTCGTCCTCGGCACCCTGCCGGGCGAGACGCTGCCGTTCCGCGACGCGCCGCACTGGTTCAAGCTCTCGACTCAGCGCATCGATGCCCTGAAGGGCGTCGAGGACCGGCTCAGCGGCGATCTCGTCGCGGCCGCGCAGGCGGTGCGCGCCGAGGCGGATCAGGCGCTCACGATCTGGACGCTGGCGGGGCTCGCGACCTTCCTCCTGTCCGGCGCGCTCGCCTTCGGCCTCGGCAGCGCCATCGCGCGTCCGCTGGTGCGGATGTCGCAGGTGCTCGTCGCCATCGGGCGCGGCGAGGCGGATGTGGCGATTCCGGAGGGCGGCCCGCGCGAGGTGCAGGCCCTCTCGCGGGCCGCCGCGGCGTTCCGGGAGAGCGTGGCCGAGGGCCGGGCCCACCGCGCCGAGCAGGAGCGGCTCACGGCCGAGACCGCGGCCGCCCAGCGCCGGGCGGTGCTGAGCCTCGCCGACAGCTTCGAGGCGCAGGTCGGCGGCATCGTCGGGACCGTCTCGGACGCCGCCAGCCAGCTCCAGGCCGCCGCCGACGGAATGGCCCAGGCTGCCGAGCGCACCACGGCCCTGAGCCGCGAAGTGGCGAGCGCCTCGCAGGAGGCGGCGCTCTCGGCCGACACGGTCGCCGCAGCGACGGAGGAGCTCTCGGCCTCGGTGCGCGAGATCGGAACCCAGGCCACCGCCTCCGCCGACCTCTCGGCCTCGGCCACGCGCGATGCCGAGGCGATGGCCGCCCAGGTGCGCCATCTGGCGGCGGCGGCCGGCAGCATCGGCCAGATCGTCGGGCTGATCTCCGACATCGCCAGCCAGACCAACCTGCTGGCCTTGAACGCCACGATCGAGGCGGCCCGCGCCGGCGAGGCGGGCCGCGGCTTCGCGGTGGTGGCCGCCGAGGTCAAGGAGCTGGCCGGCCAGACCGCCAAGGCCACCGACGAGATCGCCGCCAAGGTCGCCGAGATCTCGGCTTCCACCGAGGCCTCGGTCGCCTCGATCACCGGTATCACCGGGCTGATCCAGCGCCTCTCGCGCGTCGGCGGCGACATCGCCGCGGCGGTGGAGCAGCAGGGCGCCGCGACCACCGAGATCGCCCGCACCACGGCACAGAGCTCGCAGAACAGCCGCACCGTCTCGAGCCACATCGCGAGCGTCAGCGAGACCGCGGCCATGGCGAGCGCCGGCTCGGGCCAGGTCCTGGCTGCGGCGGGCGACCTCTCTCGGCAGGCCGCGATGCTGCGCGAGACCGTGAGCGGCTTCCTGGCGACCGTGCGGGCCGCCTGAGCCTTATCGCCCGTCCCTGAGGGGGCAGGGGAGCCGCAAGCCCCCTCCGGCCTCCGGGGAGGGCACCGCTGCCTCCAGCGGAGAGCAAGGATCACGACGCGCGCCCTCGCCCGACCGGGGGAGGGGACCCGAGCCTGATCCGGGCTGCGGCGGAGCGCTGGAACCGCGCCCTTCCTCCCCCTCTGCGGGGGAGGGTGGCCCGCGAAGCGGGTTGGGAGAGGGGTGCGACGGTGCAAGCGGAGGCGGTGGCCTTCATGCCTGCTCCGCCCCTTCCGGCAGCCGGGCTCCCCTCTCCCGCCCCCCTTCGGGGGCCACCCTCTCCCGCAGAGGGGAGAGGAAGGGCACGGCGGCAGGGCGGAAAGGCCTGCCCTGAGACAAAAAGCTTGACACGCGAGAACAAAACACGTACATCCCAGCCACGCGCTGTCCCGCGGCGCGACGGGTCCTGCAACCCGCC
>NZ_CABFPH010000044.1 GCF_902141845.1 Methylobacterium symbioticum
CGTCCGCCACCGCCTGAAGACGGCTCTCCGGCAGACGCCGCAACGCCGCAGGCTCCTCAAGACCGTCAAGAATCGACGTCACGCTCTCTCTCTCGGCCACGGTCCACCTCGTCTTGGCCCAGGATTGGTGCAGGCCTTGCCGATCGGCGCGGAACTCACTCCACGTCGAGGGGCGCCGTCCCTTCGGCGCGCCCGTCCGGCCCGAGGGTGATCCGCTGGATCCGCGCCTCGGCCCGCTTCAGCAAATGCTCGCAATGCCGCTTCAGCATCTCGCCGCGCTCGTAGATCGCCACCGACTCGTCGAGCGGGACGTCGCCGCGTTCCAGGCGGCGGACGATCTCCTCGAGCTGCTCCAGCGCCTTCTCGAAGGGCAGGTCGGGAGCGGACGGGGCGGTGTCGGGGCGGCTCGCGTTCATCCCAGAGGGCTTCCTTTGGACCGGTTCTAGGGCGGAGCGCGCCCCCGCGACAACCCGAGGGCTCCTGCGGAGGCGGGCCGGCCCACCGTTTTCGGCTTGGCTGGCGTGGTTCGGCCACACCCGTGAGGAGGCGGCCCGAAGGCGGCGCTACGCGACGGCGAGATGGAACGGCGCGCCCTCGAAGGCGTCGGCGCCGCGTCCGATCGACTCGATCGCCGCGACCATGCGGCCCTCGCGCCCAAGCAGGCGGTCGGCGAGCTCCACGAAGCGGCGGTTGGGTGTGGCCGAGGGCGAGGCGGCGCGCAAGTCGCGCGCGAGCTCGGCCTCGTCGCGCTCCGGGTTGAGTGCGCAGGCGGCGATATAGGCCGCAGCCGTCGAGCGGCTGATCCCGGCATAGCAGTGGATGACGAGTGGCTTCTCCCGGGGCCAGGCGCGGACGAAGGCGAGGATCTGCTCCACATGCGCATCCTCGGCGAGGACGTGGCCCTCGCGCGCCGCGGCGATGTCGCTCACCGCGATCACGGCGCGGCACTCCGGTGGGACGGATGGCGGCAGCTCCGGGGCCGCGCCCGAGGTGAGCAGGCTGAGAACATGGCCGGCACCGGTCGCCGCGACGGTCTCGGGCAGGCGGGCGAGGGAGCAGACGTGAAGGCTCGGCACGGGGGTGGTCTCGGCTCTATGCGGCGGCAAGCGTGGTGAAGCGGTCGAGGTAGCGCGCCTGCGCCGCGGCAGTCGGCCAGGGCTCGGCGAGGGCCAGCACCGCCTCAGGCAGCGGCTCGGCCCGGCCGAAATAGCGCGCGGCCTCCGATTCGGAGAAGCCTGCCAGCTGCACGGCCTCCACATGGGCGGCGATCCGGTCGGCGCGCTTCACGAGGCGGGCGAAGGCGGGATCGGGCGCCGGCAGCCCGAAACGGCGGCGGATCGCGGACAGCAGCCGCCGTTCCACACCCCGATAGGCGTCGCCGATCGCGCCCTTCAGCGGCGAGATGATGTCGCCGATCACGTATTCGGGCGCGTCGTGGAGGAGGAGTTCGAGCCCCTCCGCCCGCGTGCAGCCGGGCCTCAGATGCCGGCCCACCGCCTCGACGAGCAGACTGTGCTGCGCCACCGAGAAGACGTGCTCGCCCGCAGTCTGCCCGTTCCAGCGTGCGACCCGGGCGAGGCCGTGGGCGATGTCGGCGAGCTCGATGTCGAGGGGCGAGGGGTCGAGCAGGTCGAGGCGGCGCCCCGAGAGCATGCGCTGCCAAGCCCGCGGCGGCACGGCGCTCACCGGGGACCGCCGAGGCCGGCGCAGGGGGCATGGCGGTGGCAGCCGACGAGATGGTCGTTGACGAGCCCGGTCGCCTGCATGAAGGCGTGGACGATGGTCGGCCCGCAGAAGCCGAAGCCCTCCGCCTTCAGGGCCTTGCTGACCCGCCGCGACAGCGGCGTCTCGGGCAGGATGTCGGCGCGGGACCCGGCGCGGCCCTGGACCGGCGATCCGTCCACGAAATTCCACAGGAAGGCCGAGAAGCCCGGGCCGCGTTCCTCGATCCGCAGCCAGGCCTGGGCGCCGCGGATGGTCGCCTCGATCTTGGCCCGGTTCCGGATGATGCGGGCATCCGCCATCAGCCGGGCGACATCGTCCGCGGTGAACCGGGCGATCCGCTCCGGCTCGAATTGCGCGAAGGCCTCGCGAAAGCCCTCGCGGCGGCGCAGGATGGTGATCCAGGAGAGACCGGCCTGGAATCCGTCGAGGATCAGTTTCTCGTAGAGCGCGCGTCCGTCATGCTCCGGCACGCCCCACTCCGTATCGTGGTAGGCGACGTAAACGGGGTCGAGCCCGGCCCACCAGCAGCGGGGGCAGCCATCGGGATGGGCGATGAGGCCGGTCTCGGACATGCCCTCGGTTTAGCGAGAACAGGAGCGGAACGCCATCGCTCAGGCCGCCGGCTCGCCCGCCGCGTCCGGCATCGCGAAACGCGCATAGGCCGGACGCTCCAGGACCACCGGCCTGTCCCCGGCCCGCAGCGTCTCGCCCGCGCTGAGCGCGTCGCCGAGGCGGTCGAGACGGATCGTGGCGAGGCCCCGCTCCCCGGCGGCGCTCCCCGTCGTGCCGAGCACCTTCCCTCCGGCCGTGACCTCGGTGCCCGGGCTCGCGGCCTCGCCCGCCGGATAGCGCGCGGCGAGCAGCCGGGTGCGGGCGGTACCCCGGTGCTGCATGCGCGAGACCACCTCCTGGCCGACATAGCAGCCCTTGCGGAAGTCGACGCCGCCGAGCTGGTCCATCAGCGCCTCGTGCGGGAAGGCGTCGCCGTAGGCGAAGTCGCGTCCGCCTTCGGGCACTGCCAGAGCGATGCGATGGACGTGGTAATCCTGCGGGCTCGCATCCGCCGAGAAGGCGCCTTCCTCAGCGTAGAGGCGGGCGCCGCGATCGACGGCGCGGGTATCGGCCGCCCCCCGGACCTCCCCCCCCGTGGCGGCACCGTCCCAGGCGGCGGCGACGGCCCCCGTTGGGTCGGCGGCGGTCTCGACCTTGGCGCGCAGCCGGTAAAGGCCGAGGCGCTTGGCGAGGCCTGCGGCCTGGTCGGCGGCGCAGTCGAGGCGGAAACCGCCCTGTATGCGTGAGATCAGGAAGTCGAACAGGATCTTGCCCTGCGGCGTCAGCAGGGCGCCGAGCCGAGCCTCGGCCTCGCCCAAGGTGACGACGTTGCAGGTCAGCACGCCCTGGAGCAGGTCCGGGGCGTCCTCGCCCGTCACGGTGACGAGGGCGCGGTCCGGCAGAAGCGCGATCGGCATGACATCTCCTGAAGACCTGCGGGCGCGCCGGGGCTGTGCCGCGCGCGCGACCGTGACATAAGCCCCCCCGGACAGCGCCTCAACCGCCCGGGAGATCTCCGATGGACCAGCCCTTCGACCTCGTCCTCGCCGGGGGCACCGTGGTGAACCATGACGGCGAGACCCGGGCCGATCTCGGCATCCGGGCCGGGCGCGTCGCCGAGATCGGCGATCTGACGGGCCGCGACGCCGCAGAGCGGCAGGATTGCACCGGCCTCCACCTCCTGCCCGGCGTCATCGACAGCCAGGTGCATTTCCGCGAGCCCGGCCTCGACCACAAGGAGGATCTCGAATCCGGCTCGCGCGCCGCGGTGATGGGCGGCGTGACGGCGGTGTTCGAGATGCCGAACACCAATCCGCTCACCACGAGCGCCGAGACGCTGGCCGACAAGCTGTCCCGCGCGCATCATCGCATGCATTGCGACTTCGCCTTCTGGGTCGGCGGCACCCACGAGAACGCCGATCAGGTGGCCGAGCTGGAGCGGCTGCCGGGGGCGGCGGGCATCAAGGTCTTCGTCGGATCCTCCACCGGCGCTCTGCTCGTCGAGGACGATGCGGGCGTGCGCGCCATCCTCAAGAACATCCGCCGCCGCGCCGCCTTCCATGCGGAGGACGAGCCGATGCTGCGCGAGCGCAAGGCCCTGCGCGTGCCGAACGATCCCGCCTCGCACCCGGTCTGGCGTTCGCCCGAGGTGGCCCTCAAGGCGACCGAGCGCCTCGTGGCGCTGGCCCACGAGACGGGCGCGCGTATCCACATCCTGCATATCTCCACGAAGGAGGAGATGGCCTTCCTCGCCGGCCACAAGGACGTGGCGAGCTGCGAGGTGACGCCACCCCCCCTCCCCCTCGACGGCGCCGAGGCCTATCCCCGCCTCGGCACGCTGGTGCAGATGAACCCGCCCGTACGCGACGCCGAGCACCGGGCCGGGATCTGGCGCGGCCTTGCCCAGGGCGTCGCCGACGTGCTCGGCTCCGATCACGCGCCTCACACGCTCGAGGAGAAGGCCAAGGCCTATCCCGATTCGCCCTCCGGCATGACCGGCGTCCAGACGCTGGTGCCGGTGATGCTCGACCACGTGGCGGCGGGACGGCTCTCGCTCGCCCGCTTCGTGGACCTCACCAGCGCCGGCCCGAAGCGGCTGTTCGGCATCGCGCGCAAGGGCCGCCTCGCGGTCGGCTACGACGCAGACGTGACGGTGGTGGACCTGAAGCGGCGCGAGACCATCCGCAACGGCTGGATCGCCTCGAAATGCGGCTGGACGCCCTATGACGGCGTCACCGTCACCGGCTGGCCCGTCGGCACCGTGGTGCGCGGCGCCCGCGTGATGTGGGACGGGATCCTGACCGCGCCCGCCCGCGGCGAGGCGGTGCTGTTTGAGGAGGCGCTGGGGACAGCCTGACGGGCAGCGATTTTCCCTCCCCCCGCAGAGGGGGAGGGAGGGGCCGTGTCGATCGTTATGCCTGGCGCCGCGCCCTCGCTCAGTGCTGCAGCGTCGTCGTGAAGGCACCGCCGCGGATGCGCTCCGGGAACCCCTCCGCGTAGCGCGCGGTCGCCTCCTCACCATAGGTGGTGACGAGTTCCTGGAAGGCGGCGAAGAGGGCGGCCTGGGCCATGCAGTCGGCGTCGAGTCCATCGAGGCAGCCTTCGGCAAAGGCCTCCGAGACGTAACTCAAGGCGACGCGCTTCTCCTCCACATCGGCCTCGACCGGGGTAGGGTGAAAGGTCTGGTGAAGCATGGCGCATCGTTTCCCTCGCGCCGGGCTGGGGACCCGGCGACGAGGCGAATGATAGGCGGCTCGATGGGCGCAGACCAGTCGGGAATTTCGAGTCGGTTAACGCGACCCGGATGATTTGCTCTTTCCGGCAACGGATCGCCGGGTGTTGCGCGCCTGCATCAGCCCCCGAAACGACCGGCCAGGCCGTGCGACAGACGCTCACCCTCGGCCACGAAACGCGTCACCGCCTCCTGTGCCGCCGGCGTGCAGATCCGGTAGGTCACCGCATAGGCGCGGTAGCCGCGATTGAAGGCGCCGGCGAGACGGTCGCGCCGGTTCGGGGTGACGCCCTCGGCCTCGATCAGGGCCTTCATCCGGCTCGGCCATTCCGCCGCGTCTGGCGCCGCGCAGAGTCCGCGGAGGAAGGCCAGAGACCCGATGATCTCGGCGAGCCGCATCAGGTCGCGGTCGTAGGGGGCGGGCTGCTCGGGCGGCGGGGGCGGCTCCTTTTCCTTCTCCGGCGCCTTCTGGGCCGGCCGGGCCCCGCGCTGCTGGGCCTCGGCAGGCGAGCCCGCCCCCATCAGGGAGAGGCAGCAGAGCAGGGCGGCGCAGGCCCGCAAGATCCTGGGATTCCAAAGGGATTTGTCCCTTTGGCCGGAAGCCGGAGCTGATGCTCGGATGTCTACACCAGGGCTCCGCCCTGGACCCGCAAAAGCGGTGACCCCTTTCGAAACCCAGACCTGATCCATCACAGGCTGGGCTCCAGGGCAGCGACCCGAGCGAAGGCTTCCGTCAGCGTGCCGACCAAGCCGGGTGTGGTCGCGAGGCCTGCGACCTCGTCGAGCCGGGCCCAGCGCACGTCGAGGGCTTCCGGCCCCGGCATCGGTTCGCCCGCCGTCCATAGTGCGGCGTGGGGCAGCACGACGTAGTGATGGCGAGCCCGGCCGTCACCGTCGCGCTCGATGATCTCGGTGGGGGTCAGCACGCCAACCACCTGCGCCTCCAGGCCGACCTCTTCGTGCAGCTCGCGCAGAGCCGCTTCAGCCAGCGTCTCGCCGGCCTCGACCTTGCCGCCGGGCAGCGTCCAGACCCCGCGCATCGGCTCGTTGGCGCGAGCGGCGAGCAGCACCCGGTCGCCGCGGATCACCGCGATCGAGGCGCCGACGATCGGCCGCGCCGGAAAGAGCCGCGTCTCCGCCCTGCTCACGGCGCCACCACGGCGACACGGCCGTCGGCCAGCCCGACGAGGAGGCGGGACGCAGGCCCGCGCCCGAGCGCGGCGACACCGGTCGCGGCTGGGGCGGGCAGGGGTGCGCGCAGGCGCTCGCGCGGCGGGCCGCCCTTGAACGCGACCACGGCGAGGGCGGTCCCGCCCGCGGAGGGGAGGGCGAGTTCGGCCGAGCCCTCCTGGTCCGGCTCGACCAGGGCGGCGAGATCGACCTCGGGCGGACCGGCGGCGTAGCCGGGAGCCTCTCCGACGAGGGCGAAGGCGTCCGGCGCGACCGACCAGAGCTGGAGTGTGCCGTCGCCCTTCACGGCGGCGGCCTGCGGCACGGCCGGTGCCGTGAAGGGGGCGATCGCCGCGAGCCGGATCGGGCCGCCGGCCTGCGGGGCGGTGCGCGCGAGGACGGACCAGTCGGCGCCGTCCTTCCGCCCGATCAGGGCGAGGCCGCCGTCCGCACCCGTCAGGGTCGCGGCGAGGAAGGCGGGCTTGCCCGCCAGCCGCAGGGCCCGCGGCCGGGACGTGGCAAAGACGGAATCGGAGCCGGCCGGGACCGTGGCGGTCGTCACCGGCACCGGCTTCGGCTCGGCGCTGACGGCCATCGGCTGGCGCTCGCGGATGGTCAGCGCGGCCGCGCCCGGCAGGCCGCCACCGCCGCGGGTCGGCCCGGTGAGGTAGGCGCTCAGGGCCCCGGCCAGCGCACGGCGCGAACCGGGCAGGGCACCGCGCGGCGTCTCGGCGGCGGCGAGCCCCTCGATCGCCTCGGCGCCGAGCAGGGTGGTGCGGATCTGTCCCTCGGCGAGGCTCAGCGCGGCCCCCCCGCCCTCGCCCCAGACGACGACGACCGGCGCGCGATCCTCCTCGCCGGATTCCGGGGCGGGATCGCCCGATCGCGGCCGGGCGAGCGGCAGGAGGCCGGAGGTCGCCACCGCGACCGCGACCTCGCTCGACGGACCGCGCATGGCGGTGACGCGGAAGGGCAGGTCGAGCACGCTCACTTGCGGCTCGGCCGCGGCAGGTCCGGCTGCGGCCAGTGCGATCAGCAGCGCGCCGGCCCGCCGGGCGGCATCAGACATGCTGGCCGCCGTTGATGTGCAGCTCGGCGCCGTTCACGTAGGAGGAGGCCTCGGTACAGAGGAAGTAGATCGCCTTGGCGACCTCGTCCGGCGTGCCGAGCCGGCGCTGCGGGATCTGGTCCACGAGCTTCTCGGTGCCGGGCGAGAGGATCGAGGTGTCGATCTCCCCGGGAGAGATCGCGTTGACGCGCACGCCGAGCGGCCCGAAATCCGCGGCCATCTCGCGGGTGAGGCCGGCCAGCGCCGCCTTCGAGGTGCCGTAGGCGGCACCCGCGAAGGGGTGGACGCGCGAGCCCGCGATCGAGGTCACGTTGACGATCGAGCCCTTGGCGCGGGCGAGCTCCGTCTTCAGACCTCCGGCGAGCAGGATCGGCGCGAAGAAGTTCACCTGGAAGACCCGCTGCCAGTCGGAGAACGGGGTGGCGATGGCACCGAGCCTCACGCCATCGGGCCCCTTGGGCGAGATGCCGGCATTGTTGACGAGGGCGTGCAGCACGCCGCCTTCGGCCGCCAGGCGCTCGGCCACCTCGCGCACGCCGCGCTCGGTGTCGGCGGCATCGGCGAGATCGACCTGGAGATGATCCTCGGCCCCCATCTCCCACGGGCAGTTCTCCGGGAAGGGATGGCGCGAGCAGGTGATGACGCGCCAGCCGGCCGCTGAGAAGCGCTTCACGGTGGCGTGGCCGATGCCGCGGCTCGCCCCCGTGAGGAGCATGATGCGGCGGCGCTCGTTGACGGGTGTGGCCAAGACCTGCCTCGCTGCGATCCGCGGCTGCCCAGGGGCGCCGCCCGCCGACGGACTGAGGAGGTGGTCTAAGCGCTGCGGGGCGGAAAATCCAGGCCGTGCGCCGCGGCATGGGCGGGCGTGCGCGGCCCTTGACCGGGGCCGGGCCGCGGTGTCTGGCAGGGCAGAGCCCCCGAGGAGCCCCGCATGTCCAGCCCCGACCGCGACCGCCTGCCGCCGATCCCCGAGGAGGCGCTCAGCCCCGAGCAGCGGAAGGCGGCTGCCGCCTTCGCCGAGACCCGCGGCACCCCAGTCTTCGGGCCGTTCTGGCCGTTGATCCGCAGCCCCGAGATGATGCTGCGGGCGAGCGACATGGGGATGTATCTGCGCTATGGCAGCGCGCTGCCGCTGGGCCTGAGCGAGTTCGCGATCCTCGTCGTCGCGCGGCTCTGGAGCCAGCAGGTCGAGTGGCACATCCACCACCCCATCGCCCTGAAGGCAGGCGTCCTGCCTGAGACCGCCGCCGCCCTCGCGGAAGGCCGCCGGCCGGAGACGATGAGCGCGGACGAGGCGCTGGTCTACGCCTTCTCGACGGAATTGCAGGTGAACCGCGCGGTCTCGGACGCCACCTACGCGGCCCTGGTCGCCCGCTTCGGCGAGCGCGGCGCGATCGATCTCGCGGGGATCAACGGCTACTACGCGCTGCTCGCCATGACCATGAACGTCGCCCGCACCGCGCTGCCGGAGGGCACCGAGCCGCCGCTGAAGCCGCTGACGCCCTGACCCTCCGTCAGCGCGCCGCGCCGTCGGCCCGGGCGAGCTCGCGCCATTCGAGCACCAGCCGCTCGAAGGCGGCGAGATCCTGCGGCGCGATCCGGCCGAGAGTGCGCCCGACATAGGCGGCCTGCGCGGCGAGCCCCCGGACGGCGAGGTCGCGCCCCGCCTCCGTCAGGTGCAGCGCGTGCGAGCGCCGGTCCCCGGGGATGGCGTGGCGCTCGACGAGCCCGGCCTCGACCAGCCGGTCGATCAGCCCCGACACGTTGCCCTTGGTGACGTAGAGCCGCTCGGCCAGTTCCTGCTGGGTCAGGCCCTCGCGCTCGGTCAGCGTCGAGAGCACGTCGAATTGCGGGATCGACAGGCCGAGTGCGCGCAGCTCCGTGCCGATCGCCGCCGTGACCCGGCGGCTCAGGCGGATGAAGCGGAACCAGACCCGGAGCGGGTCGGCAGGTGGACTGGGCTCGGGACGCGACATGGCATTCCAGGCTATACCAGAGGGGCCACGCCGCTTCATCCGGGCCGGGGGCGCCGTCCCCTGCCGGGTGCAACCGTTCCGCTTCCTGCCGCGTCGTGGGGATTGTAAGATCCCGCCCCGGAAACCCCGTCCGAGTGTCCATGCGCCGCCTTCAGTTCGAGGAGCCCGTCACCCGCGCCGGCCCGCTGGCGCGCCGGCTCGCCCTTCTCTCCCTCCTCGTCACCGTCCTGGCCCTGGTGCTGGTGCGTGATCCGCGGGCCGAGACCGGCCCGGCGCTGGCCACGCTCGCCGCCGGGCTCGGCGTCGCGGCCCTGGCGATCCTCGCCGCCGCCTTCGCCTTCGTGCGGGTCTGGCGGGAGGGCGCGCGGGGGCTCGGCGCCGCGCTCGCCGGTCTGTTCCTGGCCACCGTGATCCTGGCCTATCCCGCCTACGCGGCGATCCGTGGCCTGCGCCTGCCGGCGCTCGTCGACATCACCACGGATATCGACAACCCGCCGGCCTTCTCGCGCTCGCGGGCCGCCTTCGCCGCGCGGGACGGACGCTACCCGGCCGATCCCGGCCCCGCCGCCCGCGAGCGCCAGCGCGCGGCCTATCCGCAGATCGCGCCGCTCACCCTCGACCTCGACGCCGACGAGGCCTTCGAACTCGCCCGCAAGGCGGCGGTCAACCGGAAATGGCAGATCGTCGAGGCGATCCGGCCGGGCGGGCGGCTCGGCAACGGCCGGATCGAGGCGGTCTCGCGCGGCCTCGTGCTCAACCTGCCCGACGACGTGACCGTGCGCGTGCATCCCCGCGCGGACGGCGCCCGCATCGACGTGCGCTCGGCCTCGCGGCTGGGCGACCGCGACTTCGGCGCCAATGCCGACCGGATCCGGGCCTATCTCGACGAGGTGGCCAACCTCGCGCTCGCCGTGAAGTAGGAGAAGAGCCGGGGGCGCTGCCCCGGCGCCCCGCCAAAGGGGCGCCCCCTTTGGGATCCCGGACCATCAAGCCGCGGCGAGCGGCTTGGAAACGTCTTCGAGCGACTTGCCCTCGGCCGCGGTGCCCCAGATCCAGCCGACCACAGAGGCGATCAGCATGAGCGCGGCACCCAGCAGGTAGCCCGCGAAGACCGCGCCGCGCGAGCCGGTCTCGACCAGCGTCCCGAACAGGAGCGGGCCCGAGACGCCGCCGATCCCGGTGCCGAGCGCGTAGAAGGCCGCGATCGCGAGCGCCCGGATCTCCAGCGGGAAGGTCTCGGCCACCGTCAGATAGGCCGAGCTCGCCGCCGCAGAGGCGAAGAAGAACACCACCATCCAGGCCGCGGTCTGACCCGTGGCGCCGAGCGCCTCGATCTTGAACAGGTAGCCGGCGATCGCGAGCAGCACCGCCGAGATGCCGTAGGTGAAGGCGATCATCGGCCGGCGCCCGACCGTATCGAAGAAGCGCCCGAGCACCACGGGGCCGAGGAAGGAGCCGAGCGCGAAGGGGAGCAGGTACCAGCCGACATGGCCGCCCGGCACGCCGTAGAAGCGCTCCAGCACCAGGGCATAGGTGAAGAACAGAGCGTTGTAGAAGAAGGCCTGGCCGATCATCAGGCACAGCCCCACCAGCGTCTGCTTGCGGCTCGTCACGAACATCGCCTGCGCCACCTCCGAGAGCGGCGTGTGGTGGCGGACCTTGAGCCGGTTGTGCTTCGAGCCGTCCGGCGGGGGCAGGGTGACGCCGTGGTCGGTGAAGCGCTTCTCGATGCCTGCCACCACCCGGTCCGCCTCGGCCGCGTAGCCGTGGGTGACGAGCCAGCGCGGGCTCTCGGGGATCCAGCGGCGCAGGAGCAGGATCGCGAGCCCAATGCCGCCGCCGACGAAGAAGGCCACGCGCCAGCCCCAGGCCGGGTCGATCACCTCCGGCCGCAGCAGCACGATCGATAGGAAGGAGCCGAGCGCCGCCCCGATCCAGAACGAGCCGTTGATGACGAGGTTCGTCCAACCCCGCGCGCTCGCCGGCACCAGCTCCTGGATGGTGGAGTTGATCGCCGTGTACTCGCCGCCGATCCCGGCACCTGTGAGGAAGCGGAAGAGGCAGAAGGTGTAGATGTTCCACGACAGGCCCGTCGCCGCGGTGGCACAGAGGTAGAGGGCCAGCGTGATGAAGAACAGCTTCTTGCGACCGATCCGGTCGGTGAGCCAGCCGAAGCCGACCGCGCCCGTCACTGCGCCGACGAGGTAGGAGCTCGCGGCCAGTCCCACGTCGAATTCGGTGAACGACATCGGCGGCTGGCGCAGCGCGCCGACCAGCGAGCCCGCCAGCGTCACCTCCAGCCCGTCGAGCACCCAGGTGATGCCGAGGGCGACGATGACGAGGACGTGGAATCGGCCCCAGGGCAGCCGGTCGAGCCGGGCCGAGATGTCGGTGTCGATCACCGCGCCGACCGGGGCCCGCTCCGGGATGGCGCCGGCCTCGCGTCCGGTCTCGACCTTGCTCGCCATGGGCGTGTTTACCTTGTCTCGGAAGAGATGTTCACGACCGCGCCGCGGGTGTTGGGAAGTCGCCCGCGCGACGCCCCGTTGAGAACGGCCTTCAACGAACCCGGTGCGAGCTAGGGCGTTCCTTCGGACTGCCCGCTCATGACACCCGATCTTCCCGGCCGCCCCGCCCGGATTCTCCTGCTCGCCCTCCTCGCTGGCCTCGTTCCCGCCCATGCGGCCGAGAGCGGCCCCGGTGTGGACCGGCCCCGCATCGAGCTTGGAGCGGAGGTCTGGCGCCTGCGCCCGGCCGAATCCGGATTTCCGGCGAGCGCCGTCCCGCCGCAGCGCGACGCCCGCGGGCGAACCGTCACCGAGATCCCGGACTCGCGCCGCAACGTGCGCATGGTCTACCCGGCGCTGACCGAGGCTCGGTGGTCGCCGTGACCGCATCCGGCCGGACGCGGCTCGGGAGCGCCGGACTACCGCCACTTTGAGGGGGCAGGAAAGTCGCCGATCCACGCCCGATGGGGGAGCCGACGCATGCCGGTCCGACAGCTTCTCGCCGTCCTGCTTCTGCTGCAGGCCGGCGCCTGCACGCGTCTCCTGCACCCGGTCGCGCAGACCGGCACGGTGCCCCAGGGCATCGGGCCCGATCCCGTCGAGGCACGCCCCGTCGCGCCGACCCGGCGCGGGCGCGCGGCCGATGCGGTCGACCCCGAGGACGCCCTGCGCCGGTCGGCTGCCGACCGCGAGCGCTGGGCGAAGGAACGGCCCGCCGAATGAGCGGCGCTCCGGACCGCGCAAGTCGCTATCTTTCGCACCGGCGCATGCCTATTGATCCGCGCCGGCACCGCGAGGAACGGACCAGCGCGGCCAGATCGGGGCATGCCGAGCCTCACCCGAGCACGAGCAGGGATGACGCTTCATCGATGCTGACCCACACGCTCGACGATTTCGCAGTCTCCGAAGATCCGGCCGATCTCGCGATCATCTGCAACATCGCCTACAAGACGATGCTTGCGCTCTACGGCGATCTCTTGGTTCTTCACGGCCGCCACGACCTGGCGGCTGCCGAGCGGGCGAATCAGGCGATGATCGAGAAGGCGCGCCTCCATGTCCGCGAGATCCTGGCGCGCCTGCCGGACAGTCTCGTCCTGTCGGATGCGGGCGACCTCCTGAACGCGCATCTGCGCAGCATGCTGCTCGAAGCGGAGCGCGAGATGCGTGCCCGCGTGACGCAGGAGATCTGAGGGTCCCTCCGCGGCGTCGGGCACCGGTCTCAAAGGCAAAGCGGGCAGAATCGTCGCCGACGCGCGGCGGCGCGGGAGAGCGGCGCGCAAGTCCGTCCCCGGCGCGGCTGCCATGCTCGTTCGAGGCTTGCCCGAATCCACCGGATCCGTATCCCAAGCTCGGCCGTCCACACGGCCGCAGCCTGAGGAGACTGGATGATTCTCGACGCGCAGCACGATCGCTCTGCCTCGCAGCTTGCCACCGTCCCTGACGAGACTCACGCCACACCACACGCGATCCGGCCCGTCACGGCCGGCCCACAGGACCCGACACCGCCGGTGGATGCCGAGGCGGCCCCGCAGCAGAGCCCCTCGACCAACGCCTTCGAAGCCTTTGGCTCCTTCTCATAGGCGGGCGGGCGGGGGCCGCCGAAGCGGATCCCAGTTCAGCGGGCCCCGTCGACACGAGAGGGCCGCCACCGTGATCCGGCGATCATGGCGGCCGACCTCCGGAGACTCTGCGCGCCGGGGCGATCTCCGCCCCGGCCCACCCGGTCGGGCCCGGCGCTGCGCCGGGCGCGCTCTCCGACTGGGACCCGGACACCGGCCGACCGGGGGAGAGCCGGGCTTCAGTCCCAATACCGGCCCGGAACAGCATGCCCGGCCCATTCTCACCCGCATTCGGGGCGGCATCGGTTTTGCTGCCGGGCATTGCGGCCGTACAAGGCGGCTGGATATTGACCTGCCGTGAACCGGCACGGTGGGACGGGAGCGGTGGCAATGGGGTCTGAGATGGCGAGTTCCGGTGCTGCTCCGGAGATCCGTCCGGTGATCCTGTGCGGCGGCTCCGGCACACGGCTGTGGCCGGCCTCGCGCGAGAGCATGCCCAAGCAGTTCGCGCGCTTGGTCGATCCGGTCCAATCCACCTTCCAGGCGACGGCCCTGCGGGTGGCCGATCAGGCCCTGTTCGCCAAGCCGACGGTGATCGCTGCGGCCGAATCGCGCTTCATCGCCGCCGAGCAGCTCGCCCAGGTCGGGCTCTCCGCCGACATCCTGCTGGAGCCGCAGGGCCGCGACTCCGCCGCGGCCGTGGCCGTGGCCGCCCTGCACGCGGCGTCGGCCGACCCGCAGGCCATCGTGCTGATCATGGCCGCCGACCACGTCATCGGCGACGCGGACGCCTTCCGCGCCGCGGTGGCGGCGGCAGCCGAGGGCGCGCGCGCCGGCCAGATCATGACGCTCGGCATCGAGCCGACGCGGCCCGCCACCGATTACGGCTATATCCGCCGCGGCAGCGCCCTCCCGGCAGCCGCGGGTTACGCGGTCGAGCGCTTCGTGGAGAAGCCGACCCAAGCGGGCGCCGAGCGCCTCATCGCCGACGGCGCGCTCTGGAATTCCGGCTACTTCCTGTTCCGCGCCGACGTGATGCTGGCCGAGCTCGCAGCCTTCGCCCCGGACACCCTCGCCGGCGCCAGGGCCGCACTGGAGGCGGCCGCGCGCGACCTCGACTTCATCCGCCTCGACGCGGCGGCCTTCGCCACCTGCCCCAAGATCTCGATCGACTACGCGGTCATGGAGCGCACCGGCCGGGCGGGCGTGGTGCCGGTCTCCTTCCCCTGGTCGGACGTGGGCACCTGGGACGCGGTCTGGCAGGTTCTCGACCACGACGCGGCCGGCAACGCGCTACGCGGCCGGGTCGAGCTGATCGACACGAAGAACAGCCTCGTGCACAGCGCCGGGGACGGCCTGACCACGGTGGTTGGCCTCGAGGACGTGGTGGTGGTGACCACGCCCGACGCCGTGCTGGTGGCCTCGAAGGCACGCTCGGGCGCGGTCAAGGAACTGGTCGGCCAACTCCGGGCCAAGGCGCATCCCGAGGCGGACGCGCATCTGCGCATGTACCGGCCCTGGGGCTGGTACCAGCGCATCGACATCGGCGAGCGCTTCCAGGTGAAGCGGATCCAGGTCGTGCCGGGCGGGCGCCTCTCCCTGCAGAAGCACTATCACCGGGCGGAGCACTGGGTGGTGGTGAAGGGCACGGCCGAGGTGACGGTGGACGAGCGGGTAGCCCTGGTCCACGAGAACGAGGCGATCTACCTGCCGATCGGCTCGATGCACCGGCTCTCGAACCCCGGCAAGATCCCGCTGGAGCTGATCGAGGTCCAAGTCGGCTCCTATACCGGCGAGGACGACATCATCCGCGTCGAGGACATCTACGGGCGCTGAGCCGCCGCAGGCCAAAGTGTGCCGATTCCGACCGATGGCCGGGATCGGAGCGCCCGGCGGACGATTGCCGCCGTTCAGTCGCACGGGCAGACGGCGGTGAGACGCATTCATCGCCGTCTGGTATCAGCGCGCGCCGGCCTCGACGGGCGCCCCAACGGCGCTGCGCCAGTCGCCGAGCAGCCTCGCGCGCTTGGCTCGGTCCTGGATCGCGAGCAGTTCCGGGCTGATCTCGATCGGCCGCAGGATCGCCGAGGCCGGGGGCAAAGCGGGACCGTCCGCCTCCGGCACGGTGTTGCCGTCGAAGCCGAAGGCGAAGCTGGTCTCGCGGGCCCGCGCCTGGCCACGCGCGGAGAGCAGATAGGCCACGAAGGCGCGGGCGGCCTCGGTATGCGGCGCGCGCTTCGGCACGAAGATCGCCCGGCTCAGCACCAGCGTGTAGTCGCGCGGGATGACCACCCGGAGCGGGGCGCCCGCCCGGACCGCCGCCACCGCGTAGGAGCCGAGCAGGTTGTAGCCGATGGCGAGGCGGCCCGCGGACAGCGCGTCGAGGATGTCGGTGGTGCAGCAGCTCAGGGATACGCGGGCGCGGCCGAGCGCCTCCATGACGCGCCCGAACACCGCGCCGGCACGGGCGTCGTAGGCCGAGAACAGGTAGCCGATCCCCGAACTCGTCACGTCGTAGGTGCCGATCCGACCGGCATAGCGCTCGGGATCGGCGCGCAGGAGGTCGATCAGCTCGGCGCGGGTGCGGCGGACATCCTCCGGCCGGACGGCGTCGCGGTTGTAGACGATCACCGCCGGCTCGAAGGTGAAGCCGAACAGCTCGTCCCGCCAGCGGGTCCAGCGGGGCAGGCCGGTGCTGGCGAGGCCGAGCTTCTCGGCGCAGCCGTCGTTGACGAGCTTCACGAGCTGGTCGACGGAGGAGGACAGGACGAGGTCAACCCCGCCGGCCCCCTCGCAGGCGACGCGCATCCGGTCGAACAGCTCGGCGGTGACGTACTCGGTGTAGGTGATGCCGACATCCGGCCGGGTGGCCTGGAAGTCCTCGATCAGCGGGCGCATCGCCGCGACGTCGGTGGCCGCATGCAGGTTGAGGCTCACGGCCTCGGCGCCGGGCGCGGGAAAGCGGTGGGTCTCGATCGCCCGCGCCGCGCCCATGCCGAGGAGGAGCGCGAGGACGAGACCGGCGGCGAGGCGGAAGGCCCGGCTCATGCCGCCCTCGCAGTCGCGACGGCAGCGGGGATCGTGAGGCTGACGGAGAAGCGCCCATCGGCGAGGGTCGCGAAGGCGAGGCGGCCGCCATGGGCCGCGACCACGTCGCTGGCGATCGAGAGGCCGAGTCCGGCCCCCTTCTGCGCGCCCTCGCCACGCTCGCCGCGGCCCGGGCCGCCTTCGAAGGGCCGGGTCACCCGCTCGCGATCCTCCGGCGGGATGCCGGGCCCGTCGTCGATCACCGCGATCTCGCCCAGCCGGCCCAGATCGCGCACGGCGATCTCCAGCCGCGCCCGCGCGCCGTGCTTGATGGCGTTTCCGACAAGGTTGCCGAGCGCCTCCCGCAGTGAGATCGCGTCGCCCAGCACCAGGACGGGCGTCTCCGGCCCCTCGAAGGCGAGGTCGAGTTCGAAGGGGGCCGACAGCGAACCGACCGCGGAGCTCGCCGCGTCGCGCAGCACCTGGCGGCCGAGCTCCGCGAGATCGACCGGCGCGAAGGGCACGGATTCGATCCGGTGGCTCACCATCGCATGGTCGAGGAGCTGGTTGGTGAGGCGGGCAAGTTCCCGGGTGCGCGCGCGGATCCGGGTCAGGCGGGCCCGGCGCTCCTCGGCCTCCGGCCCGGTGCCGGTCTCGGACCAGGCCAGCATCTCGACCTGCGAGGAGAGGGCGGCGAGCGGCGTGCGGATCTGGTGGCTCGCCTCGGCGACGAAGCGCTGGAGCACGGCCTGATGCCGCGACAGGCGCGTGGTGAAGCCGTTGATGGCCCCGACGAGCGCGCCGATCTCCCGCGGCGTCTCGATCGCGAGCGGGGCGAGGTCCTTCGGGTCGCGCTCGCACATGGTGCGCTCGACCCGGGCCAGCGGCGCCAGGGCGAGGCGCACGGCGGCGAGGGCGGCCAGGAAGCCGAGCAGCATCATGACGGCGAGCAGCGCGAGCGCCTTCACGGTGAGGTCGCGGGCGAGCGCCCCGCGCGCCTCGTTGGTCTGGGCAAGCGCCACGCGCACCCAGCCGGGCGTGGCCGCGTCGGGGATGTAGCGCCGCGCGGCTGCGACCCGCACGGGCACGCCGCGGAAGGTGCCGTCGCCCACCGCCGAGCCGGCGCCGGGCGGATCGACCCGGACCGCAGGCGGCAGGTCGTCGTAGCCGGTGAGCACCGCGCCGTCCGGCCCCGCGACCGCGTAGAAGACCCGGTCGTCGGGAGCGAGCGCCAGGGTCTCGAAGGCCGAGAAGGGCGGGTCGGCGAGCAGCCGCCCGTCCTGCGTGTAGACGCTCTCGGCGATCTGCAGGGCGGCGGCGACCATCAGCCGGTCGTAGGCGTCGTCGGCCGCGCCGCGGGCGTAGCTCGCCGCCACCACGCCGAGCCCGATCCCGGTCACCGCCATCACCGCCGCGACGAGGCCGGTGACGCGCCGGTAGAGGGAGAGGCCGCCCGGCGCGCTCATAGGGGCTTGGGCAGGCCGGGACTGGGCAGGCCGGGATTGAGCTGGTAGCCGAGGCCGCGCAGGGTCCGGATCTGAACCTCGGAGGCCCCGAGCTTGCGCCGAACCCGGGCGACGTACTGCTCGACGGCATTGAAGCTCGGGCTCTCGTCGAGGCCGAACAGGCGGTCGAGCAGCTCGTCCTTGCTGAAGACGCGGCCGGGGCGCGCGGCCAGGATCTCGAGCAGCATCAGCTCACGGCGGGTCATCTCCACCGGGTGGCCGGCCACGCTCACGCTACGCGCCTGCCGGTCGATGGCGATGTCGCCGCAGATCAGCGCATTGGTGGCCTCGCCGGCCGAGCGGCGCAGCAGGGCCCGAGCCCGGGCCTCGAGCTCCCGGAAGTCGAAGGGCTTCACGAGGTAGTCGTCGGCGCCGAGGTCGAGCACCCGCACCCGGTCGTCCACGGCGCCGCGGGCGGTCAGCACGAGGACCGGGCTCGTCCCGCCGCGCCCGCGGAAATCCTTGAGCAGGGCGGGCCCGTCGCGGCCCGGCAGGTTCAGGTCGAGCACGACGAGGTCGTAGACCTGCGTGGCCAGGATCTCCTCGGCGGTCAGGCCATCCTGCGCCCAATCGACATTGTGGCCGATGCGGCGGAAGCCCACGACGATCGATTCGGCGACCTCGGTCGTATCCTCGACGACCAATATCCGCATCGCCGGATCCGCCCCTCAAAACACGAGATCCGAGAGGCCGCCGCGGGATGACGGATCTCGACTTCGCTCACGCGTCGCCCAAACCCGGTCATCCCAAGACTCGAACAGTCGTTCGAAGCTTCGGATCACACGATCGTGCGTCCGCCACCTGTCAGGTTGGCGTCAGAGAGGGGGCATAACAAGCACGATCAACAGAGCCAAGAGCGGCAGCGAACCGCCAGTGACGAAGTGCTCCCGGAGGAAACTTGATGCACGCCGACACCGCAGGACCGATTCCGCTCGACGCTCCGGGCGCCGTGCCCCGGACGACCGAGACCGCGCGCAAGCCGTTCTGGCCCGAGGGCTGGTGGCGGCTGATGGACGTCAAGATCGGCATCATCCCGATCCCGGTCTACCTGATCCTCTGCGCCCTCCTGACGATCCTGACCTTCGAGGGCGAGATCAAGGCCGACGCGCCGACCATGATCGCGGTCCTCGTCCTCGGCGGCTTCACCTGCGCCGAGATCGGCAAGCGGCTCCCCGTCCTGCGGGCGATCGGAGCGGGCGCGATCTTCGCGACCTTCATTCCCTCGGCACTCGCCTATTACGGCCTGATCCCGCCGCAGATCCAGAAATCGATCGTCGACTTCACCAAGTTCACCAACTTCCTCTACCTCTACATCGCCGCGATCATCGTCGGCTCGATCCTCGGCATGGACCGGCAGGTCCTGATTCGCGGCTTCCTGAAGATCTTCGTGCCGCTCGCCGTCGGCTCGGTCGCGGCGGGATGCGTGGGCACCCTGGTCGGCATGGCTCTGGGTCTCGGCGCCTACAAGACCTTCTTCTTCATCGTGGTGCCGATCATGGCCGGTGGCGTCGGCGAGGGCGCGATCCCGCTCTCGATCGGCTACGCGTCGATCCTCGGCATCCCCCAGGGCGAGCTCTTCGCACAGGTCCTGCCCCCGGTGATGCTCGGCAGCCTCACGGCCATCCTGTTCTCGGGCACGCTCAACTATGTCGGCAAGCGGATGCCCCACCTCACCGGCAACGGCCGGCTGCAGCCGGGCGAGCACGACGACATGGACACGAAGAGCGAGTCGGTGAAGAGCGAGACCGGCGGCGCCATGGACGTCTCCACCATCGCCGCCGCGGGGCTCACCGCCGTCACCCTCTACCTGCTCGGCGTGATGCTGCACCACGTCGTCGGCCTGCCTGCCCCCGTGGCGATGCTGTTCCTGGCTGTGCTCGCCAAGCTGACCCAGGCGGTCTCGCCCCATCTCCAGGCGGGCGGCTTCGTGGTCTACAAGTTCGTGCAGGTCGGCATGACCTACCCGCTGCTCTTCGCCATCGGCGTCGCCCTGACCCCCTGGGACAAGCTGATGGCCGCCTTCACCCTGGTGAACCTCATCGTCATCGTCTCGACGGTGTTCACCCTGATGGCGACGGGCTTCCTCGTCGGCCGGCGCATGGGCATGTACCCGATCGAGACCGCGATCGTGAACGCCTGCCATTCCGGCCAGGGCGGCACCGGCGACGTCGCCATCCTCACCGCCGCCGACCGGATGCAGCTCATGCCCTTCGCCCAGATCGCGACCCGCATCGGCGGCGCCATCACGGTCACCGGCGTGCTGATCTTCCTGAGCCGGCTGGTCTGAGGCTGGATCTGTCGCTCCCTCTACGGATCTCGGGCTTGCCCGAGATCCGCCCGCCCGACCTGGGCTCGGGGAGGAAAGCGACGGTGTGGACCCGAGTTCGGCATCGACGCCGAGCCGGCGCTTGAAGCGGGGGGCACTCTCCCGGCTCGCATCTGCTCGGCACCGCCCCCGCATCGGGGGCGGGAGAACGAGGCGCGACGCGCCTCAACGAATCAACCGGAGGAAACCATGACGGACAGCCCCGCCGCTGGCGCCGCACGCGCGCCCGCCGCCATCGAGGCGGCCACCATGCGCAAGGTGGGCTTCCGCCTCGTGCCGTTCCTGATCCTCTGCTACTTCATCGCCTATGTGGACCGGGTGAATGCGGGCTTCGCCGCGCTCACCATGAACAAGGATATCGGTCTCAGCCAGGCGATGTTCGGCATCGGCGGCGGCCTGTTCTTCGTCGCCTATGTGCTGTTCGAAGTACCGAGCAACCTTGCCATGGAGCGGGTCGGCGCGCGCATCTGGATCGCCCGGATCATGATCACCTGGGGCCTCGTCGGCATCGCCATGGCGTTCGTCGTCGGCCCCTACTCGTTCTACGCCGCCCGCTTCCTGCTCGGCGCGGCCGAGGCCGGCTTCTTTCCCGGCGTGATCCTCTACCTGACCTACTGGTTCCCCAAGGCCTACCGGGCGCGGGTGGTGGCGACCTTCATGGTGGCGATCCCGCTTTCGAGCTTCCTCGGCTCGCCGCTCTCGGCCGCCCTGCTCGAACTCGACGGCGCCGCGGGCCTGCACGGCTGGCAATGGCTGTTCGTGATGGAATCGATCCCCGCCGTGCTCCTGGGCCTCGGCGCCCTCGTCTTCCTTCCGAGCCGGCCCGCCGAGGCGCGCTGGCTGGCGCCGGCCGAGCGCGACTGGCTGGAGCGCGCGCTCGCCGCGGAGCGCGCCGCACCGGGGGCGCGGGCCGGGCACCTGCCGCTCTGGAAGGTTCTGGCGAGCAAGCAGGTCTGGGCGCTGGCGCTGATCTATTCCGGCTCCTCGGCCACCAGCAACGCGCTCTCCCTGTGGCAGCCGCAGATCCTCAAATCCTTCGGCCTGTCGAACCTGGAGACCGGCCTCCTCAACATGATCCCCTTCGGCATCGCCTCGGTGTTCATGATCCTGTGGGGGCTGCGCGCCGACCGCACCGGCGAGCGCGTCTGGAACACCGCCCTGCCGCTCGCGCTCACGTCCCTCTGCCTCGCGCTCACCAACCTGACGAACTCCCTCACGCTGGTGATGGTGCTGCTCAGCCTCGTCCTGATCGGCAACTACGCGATCAAGGGGCCGTTCTGGGCGCTCGCCACCGAGTGGCTCTCCCCGGCCACCGCCGCGGCGGGGATCGCGGCGATCAACACCCTGTCGCATCTCGGCACCGGCGGCGCGACCTCGCTGCTCGGCCTGATCAAGGACCGCACCGGCAGCTTCCCGCTGGCCCTGACGCCCCTGGTCTGCCTCACCGGGGCCGGCGTGGTCACGGTGCTGATCCTCGGCCGCCACCGCGGAACGCCGCCTACCGCAGAGCGGCCGGCGACGATGAATGCTGTGTAATGTCGACCACTTTCAACCGGCGCGAATCCTATACTCCGGCGCGCAGAACCGGGACTCGTCCGGTTGTCGGGGGCGCCGGCTTCACCGAAACCACCCCCTCGACGGTGGCCTGAATCGCCGCCCCGGCCGGCCGCCCCAGGCGCCAGGCCTTTGATTCGAAGAAGGAACACGTCATGCCGAAAGGATCCGATCTACTCGTCCAGGCGCTTGAGAACGAGGGGGTCGAGCGCATCTTCGGCATCCCGGGCGAGGAGAACCTCGACATCGTCGAATCGCTCCGCACCTCGAAGATCGAGCTGATCCTGACCCGCCACGAGCAGGCCGCAGCCTTCATGGCCGCCACCTACGGCCGGCTCACCGGCAAGCCGGGCGTCTGCCTCGCGACGCTCGGCCCGGGCGCGCTCAACTTCTCCACCGGCGCGGCCTATGCGCATCTCGGCGCCATGCCGATGATCATCATCACCGGTCAGAAGGGCATCCTGAAGGCCCGCCAGGCCCGCTTCCAGATCGTCGACGTGATCGCCTCGATGAAGCCGATCACCAAGATGGCCCGCCAGATCGTGTCCGCCTCCTCGATCCCGACCATCGTGCGCGATGCCTTCCGCGTCGCCATGGAGGAGCGGCCCGGCCCCGTCCTGCTGGAGCTGCCCGAGGACATCGCGGCCGAGAAGGCCGAGTCCTACACGGTGCCGAGCCACCCGGTGGACATCCCCGTGGCCCATCCCAAGGCCATCGCGCGCGCCGCCGAGATGATCATCGCGGCCAAGCGCCCGCTGATCATGCTGGGCGCCGCCGCGTCCCGCCCGCGCTCCACGAGCGACCTCGGCGGCTTCGTGCAGCGCACCGGCATCCCGTTCTTCACCACGCAGATGGGCAAGGGCACCGTCGCCCACGGCACCCGCCTCTACATGGGCACTGCGGCGCTCTCCGAGCGCGACTACGTGCACGAGGCGATCGATGCGGCCGACCTCATCATCGCCATCGGCCACGACACCGTCGAGAAGCCGCCCTTCTTCATGGGCCAGCGCGGCCAGAAGGTGCTGCACATCAGCTACATGCCGGCCAATGTCGAGGAAGTGTACTATCCCGACGCCGAGGTGGTGGGCGATCTCGGGCCCACCCTGAAGCTCATCGCCGAGCGGCTCGAGGACCGGCTGCCGAACGCCGGCGCGCTGCTCTCGCTTCGCGAGCACATCCTGGCGCGGATCTCCGACCGCAACGACGAGGACCGCTTCCCGGTCACGCCGCAGCGCCTGGTGCGCGACGTGCGGAGCGTGATCCCGGAGGACGGGATCGTGTGCCTCGACAACGGGATGTACAAGATCTGGTTTGCCCGGAACTACCGCACCTACGTCGCCAACACGCTGCTCCTCGACAACGCGCTGGCCACCATGGGTGCCGGCCTGCCCTCGGCGATGATGGCCGCGATCCTCTATCCCAACCGCCGCGTCATGGCGGTGTGCGGCGACGGCGGCTTCATGATGAACAGCCAGGAGATGGAGACCGCGGTCCGCCTCGGCCTGAATCTCGTGGTGCTGATCCTGGACGACTCGGCCTATGGCATGATCCGCTGGAAGCAGGCGGTGGACGAGTTCCCGGATTACGGCATGACCTTCAAGAACCCGGACTTCGTGAAATACGCCGAATCCTACGGCGCCACCGGCCACCGGGTCGAGTCGGTCGAGGCCCTGGTGCCGACGCTGGAGAAGGCCTTCCAGGCCGGCGGCGTGCATCTCGTGGCGGTGCCGATCGACTACTCGGAGAACACCCGCGTCCTCGTCGAGGAGCTGCGCGCGAAGGTGAAGGACCTCACCCTCGATCCGGCCGAGTGAGGTTCGGGCCCGCGACCGGGCGGGCCTTTCGAGATCGGGCGCTCGCGCGCTGTCGCGCGAGCGCCCCATGTTCAACCCTCACGTCCAGCCCTACGGCACCAGCAGGGACCTCGCGCGCGCCATGAACCCCTTCACCTTTCAGACCACGCCGAACGTCCTGTTCGAGGCCGGCGCCGCCAGGAAGCTCCCCGAGATCGTGGCTGGGCTGAAGGCCAAGCGCGTCATGCTGGTCACCGACAAGGGCGTGCGCAAGGCCGGCCTGACCGAGGCTGCCGAGGCCGCGCTGAGCCAGGCCGGCATCACCCTCGACATCTACGAGGACGTGCAGGCCGACCCGCCCTCGACCATCGTCGAGGCCGCGGCCGCCCGGGCCCGCGAGGCCGGCACCGACCTCGTCCTCTCGATCGGCGGCGGCTCCGCCCTCGATACGGCCAAGCTCGTGGCCTATCTCGCCAAGTCCGAGGAGCCCCTCGACGGCATCTACGGCGTCGGGCTCGCCAAGGGCGAGCGCCTGCCGCTCGTCCTCGTGCCGACCACCGCCGGCACCGGCTCGGAGGTGACGCCGATCTCGATCGTCACCACGCCGACCACCGAGAAGAAGGGCGTCGTCTCCCACAAGCTCCTACCCGACTGGGCGGTGCTCGACCCCGAGCTGACCCTGGGGCTGCCCGCCCCCGTCACCGCCGCGACCGGCATCGACGCGATGGTGCATGCGATCGAGGCCTTCACCAGCAAGCACAAGAAGAACCCGATCTCGGATCAGCTCGCCAAACAGGCCCTGGCTCCCCTGTCGGCCAACATCCGCACCGCCTGCACCGACCCGAAGAACCTCGAGGCGCGCTCCGGCATGCTGCTCGGCTCGATGCTCGCCGGCATGGCCTTCGCCAACGCGCCGGTCGCAGCGGTGCATGCGCTCGCCTACCCGATCGGGGCGATCTTCCACGTGCCGCACGGGCTCTCGAACGCGCTGGTGCTGATGGGCGTGATGCGGTTCAACCTGAGCCACGCGCAGGGGCTCTATGCCGAGCTCGCGCCGATCATCGACCCGGAGGCGACGGGCCTGCCCGAGGGCGAGGCCGCCGCCCGCTTCGTGGACGGGCTCGCCGCGATCTGCCGGGACTGCAAGGTGCCGGCCTCGCTGGCTGAGGTCGGCGTCACGGAAGCCGATCTGGAGCGCCTCGCCACCGACGCGATGAAGCAGACCCGCCTCCTCGTGAACAACCCGCGCGAAGTCACGCACGGCGACGCCTTCGCGATCTATTCCGAGGCGCTGGACGGCAAGGCGCGGCAGGCGGCCTGAGGCCGCCTGCCGCGGAACCACCCGTCCGCCGCTCCGGCGGGCGGGCATCCTCGTGACGGAGCGCCGGCCGCGGGACGACGGCCGGCCACGGGTAGGGAGGGGCGTGGGATGGATCCCATTGAGAGCATGAAGGCGATGGGCGAGCTGTGGAGCCGCGGCGCCCGCTCCTTCGCCGAGGCACAGGCCAACCTGTTCGGCGCCCTGCAGACCGCTGCCGGCCCGGCGCCGGCTCCCGATTTCGAGGCGGCCCGCGCCGCGCAGGCGGCCTATGCCAAGGCCTGGACCGATGCGCAGGCAGTCGCTGCCGGCTTCAGCGCCCAGCTCGGCGCCAAGCCGGGCCAGGACCCGGTGGCGGCGGAGGTGCTCGCCAAGGTCTTCGACCCACGCGGCTGGCTCTCGGCCTCAAGCGAGGTGGACGCGGCGCTGAGCCGCCTCGCCGAGGGGCCGCAATTCGCCGACCTGTTCCAGGTCGAGCGCAAGTTCGCCGGCCTGACCACGGCCTGGACGGCGCTGCGTCGGCGCAATCTCGAGCACAACACCCTGATGCTGGAGGCCTGGACCCGGGCCACCGGCGCCTTCTCCAAGGCCGTCAACGCGAAGGCCGAGGCCGGCCAGCCGCTGGAATCCGCCCGCGCCCTGATGGCCCTGTGGATCGAGACCGCCAACGACGTCCTGGTGGAGACGCAGCGCTCCGAGGCCTTCCTGAAGAGCCAGCGGGAATCGCTCAAGGCCGCCACGGATCTGCGCCTCGCGCAGCAGGATCTCGGCGAATATTATAGCCAGATGTTCGGCTACCCGACGCGGGCGGAGCTCGACGACCTGCACAAGACGGTGACGGAGCTCCGCCGCGAGCTGCGCGCCCTCAAGCGCGCGAAGGGAGCCACGCGCCAGAAGGAGGCCACGCCGTGAGCCGCCCCACCATCACGCCGGCCGACGCGGTCGCCGAGGTCTCGGCGCTCGGGCGCCGCATCGCGGAGGGCGCCAAGCTTTTCGGCGAGATCCGCGATGCGGACGTACAGATCGCCACCACGCCGAAGGACCTCGTCTGGAGCCAGGACAAGGTCTCGCTCTACCGCTACCGGCCGCTCGCCGAATCCAAGGGCCTGCCTCCGGTGCTGATCGTCTACGGGCTGATCGGCCGCTACACCATGGCGGACCTGCAGGAGGACCGCTCGCTGGTCCGCAACCTGCTCAATCTCGGTCTCGACCTCTACGTGGTCGACTGGGGCAATCCGAGCCGCGCCGAGCGCTTCGTCACCATCGACGACTATGTCGACGGCTACCTCGCCGAGTGCGTGTCCTTCATCCAGGATCAGGCCGGCCGCGAGCGCGTCAACCTGCTCGGCATCTGCGAGGGCGGGGTCTTCACCACCTGCTACGCGGCGCTCTACCCAGCCGACGTCAACGCGATGGTGCTGACCATCACGCCGATCGACTTCCACGCCGATCAGGTCGAGAACCGCCCCGGCCACGGCTTCATCAATCTCTGGATGCGCTCCCTCAGCCCCGAGGACATCGACCGGCTGATCGAGTCGCAGGGCTCGCTGCCCGGCGCCTTCATGGGCTCGGTCTTCTCGATGATGACGCCGATGCGGACGCTGACGAAGTACAACCTCGACCTGCTCGACGCGCTCGCCGACAAGAAGAAGTTCCTGAACTTCCTCCGCATGGAGAAGTGGATCGCCGACCGGCCGGATCATCCGGGCGAGGCGGCCAAGCAGTGGCTCAAGGATCTCTACCAGGACAACAAACTGGTCGAGAACCGCTTCGAGCTGTCCGGCCGTACGGTGAAGCTGTCCGACATCACCTGCCCGGTGCTCAACGTCTTCGCCAAGGACGACCACATCATCCCGCCCGCCACCTCGCGGGCGCTCGGGCCCAAGATCGGCACGCAGGACTACACGGAGCTCGGCCTGCCCGGCGGCCATGTCGGCGTCTTCGTCGGCGGCAAGGCGCAGGCCTTGCTGGGCTCCGGCATCGCCGACTGGCTGAGCGCGCGCGGCTGAGGGAGATCCGGGGTTGGGCAGCCTGAAGAACAAGATCGTCAGCGCCGACGAGGCGGTCGCGATCATCCACGACGGCGACATGGTCGCGGTGTCGGGCTTCGTCGGCATCGGCACGCCGGATGAGCTGATCCTGGCGCTCGCCCGCCGCTTCGAGGTCAGCCAGGGCCCGCGCGACCTCGGGCTGATGTTCGCCGCCGCGCCCGGCGACGGCAAGGAGCGCGGCCTCAACCGCCTCGCGCTGCCGGGTCTCGTCCGCCGGGTCGTCGGCGGGCACTGGGCGCTGGTGCCCAGGCTCGGCGCCCTCGCGGTCGAGGGGCAGATCGAGGCCTACAACCTGCCGCTCGGCGTGGTCTCGCATCTTTACCGCGAGATCGCCGCCCATACGCCGGGGCACATCACCAAGGTCGGGCTCAACACCTTCGTCGATCCGCGTCTCGAAGGCGGCAAGCTCAACGCGATCACCACGGAGGACCTCGTCAGCGTGGTCGAGCTCGGGGGCGAGCCCTGGCTGCACTACAAGGCCTTCCCGGTGAATGTCGCCCTGATCCGCGGCACCACGGCGGATCCCGCCGGCAACATCACCATGGAGCGCGAGGCGCTGACCCTCGACAACCTCGCCGCCGCCATGGCCGCCAAGAACTCCGGCGGCTTCGTGATCGCGCAGGTGGAGCGGCTGGCGGAAGCCGGTTCGCTCAACCCGCGCGAGGTGCAGGTGCCGGGCGTGCTGGTCGACTGCGTGGTGCTGAGCGAGCCCGAGAACCACCGCCAGACCTACGGCACCGCCTACAACCACGCCTATACGGGCCGCCAGCGGGTGCCCCTCGACCGTATCGTCCCGATGAGCCTCGACGCGCGCAAGGTGATCGCCCGGCGCTGCGCCTTCGAATTGCCGCTGGGCGGCGTGGTCAATCTCGGCATCGGCATGCCCGAGGGCGTCGCCGCGGTGGCGGCCGAGGAGCGGGTGCTGCGCTACCTCACGCTCACCGCCGAGCCCGGCGTGATCGGCGGCCTGCCGCAGGGCGGGCTCGATTTCGGCGCGGCGCTCAACCCGGCGGCGGTGCTGCATCAGAACCAGCAATTCGACTTCTACGACGGCGGCGGCCTCGATCTCGCCTGCCTCGGCCTGGCGCAGTGCGACGGGGCGGGAAACGTCAATGTCAGCCGCTTCGGCAAGCGGCTGGCCGGCGCCGGGGGCTTCATCAACATCTCGCAGAACGCGAAGTCGCTGGTCTTCGCCGGCACCTTCACGGCCGACGGGCTCAAGGTCGCGGTGGTGGATGGGGGCGTGCGCATCCTGCAGGAAGGCCGCTCGCGCAAGTTCATCGAGGCGGTGGAGCAGGTCACCTTCTCGGGGTCCTACGCCGCCGAGCGCGGCCAGCCGGTGCTCTACGTGACCGAGCGCTGCACCTTCCGCCGCACCCGGGCCGGGATGGAGCTCGTGGAGGTGGCGCCCGGCATCGACATCGAGCGGGACATCCTCGCCCAGATGGGTTTCGAGCCCATCGTCCAGGACCCGAAGCCGATGGACCCGCGCCTGTTCCGGGAGGGCGTGATGGGGCTGGAGCCCTGGCTCCTCGGCCTCTCCCTCGCCGAGCGGCTCAGCTACGATGCCGAGCGCAACATCCTGTTCTGCAACCTCGAAGGTTTCCAGGTCCGGACCATCGAGGATGTCGAGCTGGTGCGCCGTGAATACGAGCGCACCTGTCAGGAGATCGGGCGCAAGGTGCACCTGATCGCCAACTACGACGGCGTCGAGATCGATCCGACGGTCAGCGACGCCTACTTCTCCACGGTCGCTTATCTGGAGAACCGCTACTACGAGACCGCGTCTCGCTATACGACGAGCGCGTTCATGAGACTGAAACTCGGCGCATCGCTGGCAAGTCGGGACCTGGCTCCCCACGTCTTCGAGACAAAAGCCGAGGCACAGGCGAGGAATACGGCCCAGAGCGTGCCCATCAAGCCGCGGAACGCCGCGCCACAGCCTCCGAAGGAAACCTCGAATGCCTGAGACCGAGACCCTGTCCCTCAAGGACCCGAGCCTGCTCGTCGATGCCTGCCTGATTGGCGGCGAATGGTCGAAGAGCGGCGCCGGGTCGATCGAGGTGAACAACCCCGCCACCGGCGCGATCATCGCCCGGGTGCCGAATGCCGGAACCGAGGAGACGCGCCGCGCGATCGAAGCCGCGCACGCCGCCTTCCCGGCCTGGCGCGCCAAGACCGCCAACGAGCGCGCCACGCTCCTCAAGAAGCTCGCCGCGCTCGTCACCGAGAACCAGGAGGATCTCGCCCGCATCCTCACCGCCGAGCAGGGCAAGTCGCTGGCCGAGGCCCGCGCCGAGGTCGGCATGTCGGCGGCCTACGTCACTTGGTTCGCGGAAGAGGCGCGGCGCGTCTACGGCGACGTCGTTCCCTCGCCCTGGGCCGACCGCCGGATCCTCGTCACCAAGGAGCCGGTCGGCGTGGTGGCGGCGATCACGCCGTGGAATTTCCCCTCGTCCATGATCGCCCGCAAGCTCGCCCCGGCGCTGGCCGCCGGCTGCCCGATCGTGATCAAGCCGGCAACGCAGACGCCGCTGTCGGGCCTGGTCTGGGGCCTGCTCTGCGAGCGCGCCGGGATCCCCGCGGGCATCGTCTCGGTGCTCACCGGCTCGGCCAAGGCGATCGGCGGTGAGATGACCGGCAGCGCGCTCGTGAAGAAGATCACCTTCACGGGCTCCACCGAGATCGGCAAGCTGCTGATGAGCCAAGCGGCCGGCACGGTGAAGAAGGTCTCGATGGAGCTCGGCGGCAACGCACCCTTCATCGTCTTCGACGACGCCGATCTCGACCGCGCGGTCGAGGGCGCGATGCTGGCCAAGTACCGCAATTCGGGTCAGACCTGCATCTGTACCAACCGGCTGCTGGTGCAGGACGGCATCTACGACGCCTTCGCGGAGCGGATGGCCAAGGCCGCCAATGCGCTCAAGGTCGGCAACGGCACGGAGGAGGGCGTGGTCCAGGGCCCGCTCATCGACCACGCCGCCGTGGAGAAGGTCGAGGCGCATATCCGCGACGCCACCGCCAAGGGCGCGCGGGTGATCGCGGGCGGCAAGCGCCACGCGCTCGGCGGCTCCTTCTTCGAGCCCACCGTGCTGGTCGATGTCGTCCCCGGCATGGCGGTGGCGAAGGAGGAGACCTTCGGGCCGCTCGCGCCGATCTTCCGCTTCCGCGACGAGGCGGAAGCGATCGCGATGGCCAACGACACCGAGTTCGGGCTGGCCTGCTACGTCTACACCAAGGATCTCGGCCGGACCTTCCGGGTCTCGGAGGCGCTCGAATACGGCATGGTCGGCGTCAACGAGGGCATCATCACCACCGAGGTGGCGCCCTTCGGCGGCGTCAAGGAATCAGGTGTCGGCCGCGAGGGCTCCTACCAGGGCATCGAGGACTACCTGAACACCAAGTACGTCTGCGTCGGCGGCCTCGGCGCCTGACGAAGGCTTTCCCTCCCCCCTCTGCGGGGGAGGGTGGCCCCCGCAAGGGGGTCGGGAGAGGGGAGCGGCGGTGCAGGAGGGTGCTCCGCATCGACGTTGCGCCAGCGCCTGAAGCCGGGTCTCCTCTCCCGCCTCGCATCGCTCGGCACCCTCCCCCGCAGTGGGGGGGAGGGAGGGCGCTACCCTTGCGACGCATAGCGGAACGACTCGGCCCGTCCCGCCTCGTAGACCGGCTCGCCCGCGACCCAGGTCGCCTTCACCCGCTCGTGGCCGAGCGTCATCACCACGAAGAGCAGTTCCTCGATATCGGTGCAGTAGCGCGCCCGGTGGGCCATGAGGGGCGTCGCCGCGGTGTCGAGCACGCAGAGATCGGCCTCGTAGCCCACCGCGATCCGGCCGATCCGGTCCTCCAGGTGGAGGGCCTCGGCGCCGCCCGCCGTGGCGAGCCAGAGGGCGCGCACCGCATCGAGCTTGTCACCGCGGAGCGCAGCCACCTTGTAGGCCTCGCCCAGCGTCCGCACGAGGGAGAGCGAGGTACCGGCCCCCACATCGGTGCCGAGCCCCACCCGCACCGGCCGGCGCGGATCGAGGGCATCGAACAGACGGAACAGGCCGCTGCCGAGGAAGAGGTTCGAGCTGGGGCAGTGCGCGAGCGCTGCCCCCGCCCGGTGGCAGGTGCAGAAATCCGCCTCGTCCATGTGGATCGCGTGGCCGAACACCGCACGGGGCCGGACGAGCCCGGCCTGGGCGTAGACGTCGAGATAGCTGGAGCGGGCCGGGAACAGCTCGCGCACCCAGGCCACCTCCGCCTCGCTCTCGCAAAGATGGGTCTGCAGGTAGAGATCCGGCCGCTCGGCGAGGAGCGCCCCGGCCGCATCGAGCTGGGCATCCGAGCAGGACGGGGCGAAGCGCGGGGTGACGGCGTAGAGCTGGCGCCCGCGTCCGTGCCAGCGCGCGGCCAGATCCCGGCTCTCCCGGTAGCCGCGCTCGGCCGTGTCGAGGAGGGCTGCGGGGGCGTTGCGGTCCATCATCACCTTGCCGGCCACCATGCGGGTGTTGAACCGCTCGGATTCCGCGAAGAAGGCCTCGGCCGAATGTGGATGCACCGTGCAGTAGACCGCGGCCGTGGTGGTGCCGCAGGCCAGAACCGCGCGCAGGAACAGCCGCGCCGTCTCCTCGGCATGGACCCGGTCGGCGAAGGCGAACTCCGCCGGGAAGGTGTAGCGCGTCAGCCAGGCGAGGAGCTCCTCCCCGAAGGCGCCGATCATCTGGATCTGCGGGTAGTGGACATGGGTGTCGATCAGCCCCGGGACGATGAGGCTGTCGGGATATTCCACCGGCACCACGCCCTCGGGCAGGGCGCCACAGGTGGTGGCATAGGCGCCGAAGGCGGTGACGCGCCCGCCCTGCATCACGACGAGCCCATCCTCGTGGTGGACGAGGCAGGCGCCGGGCTCGTCGAGGAACGGGTTGCCCTTGAGCGTGAGCACGCGCCCACGCAGGGCCCGCACGGTCGAGTCGGTCATGCGGGATCGATCCGGGTTTCCAAAGGGATGATCCCTTTGGTGGGGGTATCGGGGCGAAGTCCCGATGCAAATTCCGGGCTCCGCCCGGACCCGCGAGAGGGATGATCCCTCTCGACACCCGGACGATTGAGCCGGAGCGCCGCGCCCTACTTGTCGTACTTGATGTAGGCGAAGCGCGGGTCGGTCGGCGTCCCTTCGAGGGCGCCGCCCTCGCGGCCCGGCTGCCAGCCCACCACCTGCTCGATCTTGGCGGCCAGGGCGAAATCCTTGTCGGTGATGCCCTTCGCCGCATGGTTCATCAGCCGCACCTCGACCCAGGCGTAGGAAGCCGTGAGATCGGGATGGTGCCAGGCCGCCTCGGCGAGATGGCCCACCGTGTTGATCACCATCAGCGTGCTCTTCCAGCCCGCCGTCTTGTAGGTGCGCCGGATCCAGCCGTCCTCGTAGCGCCAGTCCGGCAGCTCGGCCTTCAGCCGGGCCTCGATGGTGGCGTCGTCCAGAGCCCCCTCGCGCCGCTCGCTCATCGCTCGTCTCCTCCGCTGCCTCGCGGGAGGGTGCCTCGCGCCGGAAAAGCGCGCAAGCCGCGCGCAAGGTCCGCGCACATGGCCGGTGGACGCCTCGCCGGGGGCGCCCTATGACCTTTTGGCAATGGCCCCGGCCGAACGCGCGCGCCAAGCTCGCATCCGGACCGGCGGCATCGAAGAACCGTCTAGGACATCAGGGAGAGGGCGCCATGCTGTCACGGCGCGGATTGCTCGCCGGGGCGCTCGCGGGCGCGGCCGCCGTCTCGGCGCGCCCGGCCGCTGCGGCGGCGCCGGCCTTCCGCCTCGGCAGCCTGCCCTTCGGCACGGTCGCCTGGGAGGCGGCGGTGATCAAGGCCCGCGGCCTCGACGCGGCCAACGGCTTCGAACTGGACGTGGTGAAGCTCGCCGGCAACGACGCGGCGCGCATCGCCTTCATGGGCGGACAGGTCGACGCCATCGTCGGCGACCTGCTCTGGGCGGCCCGCCTCGGCAACGAGGGCCGCAATCTCCGCTTCATCCCCTACTCGACCACGGAAGGCGCGGTGATGGTGCCGGGCGACAGCCCGATCCGCGGCCTCAAGGCCCTCGCCGGCAAGCGCCTCGGCGTGGCGGGCGGCCCCCTCGACAAGAACTGGCTCCTCCTGAAGGCCCAGGCGCGCGACGCCGCTGACCTCGACCTGGAGACCAAGGCCGAGCTGGCCTACGGCGCCCCGCCGCTGATCACCCTGAAACTGGAGCAGGGGGCGCTCGACGCCGCGCTCACCTACTGGACCTATTGCGCGCGGCTCGAGGCCAAGGGCTTCCGCCGGCTGGTCGGGGCCGACGACATCATGCGCGCCTTCGGGGCGACCGGCGCCGTGTCGCTGATCGGCTACCTCGTGGACGGGGCCGCCGTGCAGCAGAAGCCGGAGATGGTGGCCGGCTTCGCCCGGGCCTCGCGGGCGGCCAAGGACCTCCTCGCCTCGGATCCGAAGGCGTGGGAGATCGTGCGTCCGCTGATGACGGCGGAGGACGAGCCCACCTTCGAGGCGCTGAAGCGCGACTTCCTCGCCGGCATCCCGCGCCGGACGATCGCCGAGGAGCGCGGCGACGGCGAGCGGCTCTACGCGGTGATGCAGCGGCTCGGCGGCGAGCGGCTCGTCGGCGCGGGCACTGCCCTGCCGCCGAACCTCTACTTCGACGGGAGCCGGAATGGCTGAGCCGGCCGGCCGGGGGCGCCGGCCCCCCGCATGAACCTTCTCACCCGCCTCGTCTCGGTGGCGGTCCTGGTCGCCGCCTGGCAGGCGGCGGCGCAGGCCGCCGGCTCGCGCCTGCTGCCGGCCCCGCTGGCGGTCGCCACCTTCATCGCCGAGGAGGCGGCGCGCGGCGACCTGTTCCACAATGTCGGCGTCACGCTCCTGCGGGTCGGGGTCTCCTTCGGCCTCGCCATGGCGCTGGGCGTGCTGCTCGGCGTGGCCCTGGGGCGCGCGAAGGCCCTGAACCTCGCCCTCGACACGCCGCTCCTCGTCGTCCTCAACACCCCGGCCCTCGTGATCACGGTGCTGGCCTATATCTGGGTCGGCCTCAACGAGACCGCGGCGATCCTGGCGGTGGTGCTGAACAAGCTGCCGAACGTCGCGGTGATCGTCCGCGAGGGCGCCCGCGAGCTCGATCCGGGCCTTGAGGAGATGGCCCGCACCTACCGCTTCGACCGGCGCACCTGGATCGCGCATGTGCTGGTGCCCCAGCTGCAGCCCTACGTGGTGGCCGCGGCGCGCTCCGGCCTCTCGCTGGCCTGGAAGATCGTGCTCGTGATCGAGCTGCTGGGGCGACCCGACGGCGTCGGCTTCGCGATCAACTTCTACTTCGTGCAGTCGACGAACGTGGCGGCGATCCTCGGCTACAGCATCGTCTTCATGAGCGTGATGATCGCCATCGACATCCTGATCCTCCAGCGGCTGCAGGCGCATGTCCGGCGCTGGCGCTGAGCCCACGGTCCTTCGGGTCGCCATCGACCGCAAGGTCTATCACCCGGCCTCGGCCGAGCCCGTCGAGGCGGTGCGCGGCCTCGCCTTCGCCGTACGATCGGGCGAGATCGTCTGCCTGATCGGCCCGTCCGGCGCGGGCAAGTCGACCACCCTGCGCATCCTGCTCGGGCTCGACCCGGACTACGAGGGCCGCGTCGAGCCCGATCCCCGGACGGACTCGGCCCGGCCCGGCATGGTCTTCCAGGAGCCGCGGCTCCTGCCCTGGCGCACGGTGGAGCAGAACGTGCGCCTCGCCATGCCGCGGGCGCGGCGCGGGCGCGACCTCGACGCCCTGTTCGCGCATCTCGGCCTGGCGCCCTGGCGCGGGCGCTATCCCGGCGCACTCTCGCTCGGCATGCAGCGGCGTGTGGCGCTCGCCCGGGCGCTCGCCGACGAGCCGCGCCTCCTCGTCCTCGACGAGCCCTTCGTCTCCCTCGACGACGCGGCGGCGGCCTCGCTCCGCGGCCTCGTGGTCGAGACGGTCGACCGGCTCGGCATGAGCGTGCTGATGGTCACCCACAACGTCGCCGAGGCGATCGCAGTCGCCGACCGGCTGCTGCTGCTCTCGGCGCGGCCCGCGAGCCTCGTGGCCGAGGTCACGCTCGACCGGCCGCGCCAGGTCCGCGATCGCGCCTGGGCGGAGGCGACCCGCGCCGGCCTCGCGGCGGCGCATCCGGGGGTGATCGCGGAGTAGGGGGCGCGGGCCTACTCGGCCTTGGCGTCCACCTCGATCTTGTCGAACACCGCCGCCGGAGAGCGGGCGAAGGCGAAATCGGCGAAACCCAGGCCCGCATCGGTCTTGGCCTTGGCGTTGACCACGAGGCGGCCGGGCTTCGTCACGAACTGGCCCATCGCCGTGCCGATCGCCTTCGCGCCGGCCGAACCGCCGAGGATGATCGGCACGCCGAACTGGCTGGCGTTCACGTATTCCTGGCGCAGCTCATCGGGCTTCAGGCTGAGACTCTTCGACTGCGCCGCGATGAAGCGCTCGAACAGGCCGGTATTCTCGACCGTCACGTCGAGGGCCTTGGCGTTCGCGGTGAACATCAGGAGCTGGGTGGCCGGGACCTTGGCGGTGAGGACCTCCGGCCCGACGCCGCCGACGAGGCCGGAGAGCCGCACTGTGCCCATGTCGCGGCCGGTCAGCGTCATCTCGCGCAAGGAAACCTCGCGCTTGCCCTCGTCCCAGGCGAGGTCGGCGACGAAGGTGAGGTCGAGGTCGCGGTAGCCGTAGGCCGGCAACGCCCCGAGGACCGGCGCATCCGCCATCATCGCGGCCGGCATGACGAGGCCCGACAGGCTGAAGCGGGTCGCGGTCGGAACCCCCTCCTTGAGGGGGCCGAAGCTGACCGCCGCGTCGCGCAGCGCCACATGCGTGACGGCGGGCGGAGCGGCCGCGGGAGCGGCGAGGGGATCGCCGGCAGCCCTCTGATCCGCCTTCGGCTCGGGCTTGGCCTCGGGTCTGCCGGGCTTCGCCTCCACCTTCGGGTTGAGCTTGGCGGACGGCTTCCCGGCGGACGGTTCGGCCGGCAGGTCGAGGCTCATCTCCTGCAGGGTCAGCCCGCCGATCGCCGGCATCAGGCGGCGCATCTCGTCCTCGCCGATCTCGGCGTCGGGCTTGGCGAGGCGGCGCAGGGTCTCGATGGTCGGCGCCAGTGAGACGCCGGTCAGCGCGAGCCGCGCGAGGCGGGCTCGGGTCGCCCCTTGCGTGAAGGCGAGGCCCTCCATCCGGAAGCCCGCCTCGGGCCCGCTCGCATAGGTGAGGCGGCCCACCTCGATGAGGAGCGGCCCGTCGGCGTCGGTCTCGCTGAGGGAGAGGTCGCGCGCCTCGAGCGTGCCGACATCGAGGGCGCCGAGCAGGTCGGCGCCGGCTCCGGCGAGCCGGGCGCGCTCGGGCGCGGGCAGGGCCTCGGCCTCGGGGTCGGCGCTCAGCGCCGCCAGGCCGGCGGAGATCGCGTCGAGGGCGCCGCTCCAGCCGCCGGGGACCTGGCGCCCGCCGAGGTCGCGGCCCTCCAGCCGGCCGAGCTTCACCGTGGTGCCCGAGGCATCGGTATAGACCACGTCCGAGACCTGGACGGCGGCGTAGAGGCGCTGCACCGTGCCCTTGCCGTCGCCCGGCATCGTGTAGAGGCGGGTCAGCGCCGCGAGGTCCACGTCGGTGGCGCGGATCGGGCCGTAGGTGCCGGTGCCCGTCTCGGTCCCATCCGTGACGGTCAGCGCGGCGCCGGCCGTGGTCAGCTCGGCGATGCGGCCGGCGCGCACGTCGCGGGCGCTGATCTCGCGGTAGGTCACGGTCTGGCGCATCGCGCCGGGGCCGGCATGCTCGGAGATCAACACCGGGGCGCTGACGCTCGCCGCCTCCAGCCGGGCAAGCCGGGCGGGCCAGGGCTCGGGCCCATCGGCCTTGAGGAGGGCGGTGAGCTCGTCCTTCGAGAGACGGGTGCCGCTCACCGTGATCTTCGGTGCCCGGAACACCGTGGTGCCGAGCGGCAGGCTCACGTCGGCGAGGGTCACGTCCTGCACCGCCGAGGCCGCCTCCTGCGCGGCCAGCGGCGTCGCCGTCATGCAGAGGACAGGCAGGGCGGCGGCGAGCGCGGACGCGAGAACCGCCGGCGCGAGGCGGGCGCGGCCCTTCGGGTGACTCATGTGCGTGTCCGGATCGCCGACGGCATGTCGAGGTGTGCGGGGCGGCAGGCATCTCGGCGCACCGCGCACGATTCCCGAACTCCGGGAATCCTCCCATGACCGCGACGGCGCGAAGGGAGTTGTACGAGAGGCACCAAGCCGGCCGTTCTCATCCGTGACGCAGTTCGCGACCGCATGCAATTGCGGCGCATTACGGCAGGCGCGACGGTTCGCACCTGTCGTCTCACTGCAACGGCGGGCAGGCTCGGCGCCGGCCCCGAGAGCAATCCCGCCGGACGGCGAGCTCAGATCGAGAACGAGGTGCCGCAGCCGCAGGAGGCGGTGGCTTGCGGGTTCTCGATCTTGAAGGACTGGCCGATCAGGTCGTTCACGAAGTCGATAGTCGAGCCGGCCATGTATTCGAGCGAGACCGGATCGATGATCACCGTGGCGCCGTCACGCTCGATGGCGACATCCTGCTCGGCCCTGTCGCGGGCGATGTCGAAGGCGTAGGAGAAGCCCGAGCAGCCGCCGCCGTTCACGCTGATGCGCAGCGACGAGCCGGGCGGCTCGGCGCCCATGATCTCGTTGATGCGCTTGGCGGCGCGGGGCGTCAGGTTGATCTCGGTCATGGGGCGAACCGGACTGCTCTGTGGGTACCGTGCGGTCCAGCGATTGCCGGGCGCCGCGTCACCCACAAGATATGGGCGAGGCACGAACCCCGCAACGCGCGGGGGCCGAGGGGGAGCCATGCGAAGATCCGACCGGAGCGGGGCGAGGAGGCGGCACGGTGCGGCCCCCCGGTGAGCGCTGGCGTGCGCCCTACGCCACGGACCCGGCGCGCACGCGCGGGCGCCTGATCCCGGAGCCGTCCTCTCCGACGCGCAGCGACTTCCAGCGCGACCGCGACCGCATCGTGCACTCGACGGCCTTCCGGCGGCTCAAGCACAAGACCCAGGTCTTCGTGCACCACGAGGGCGACCATTACCGCACGCGGCTCACCCACACCCTGGAGGTGGCCCAGGTTGCCCGCGCGCTCGCGCGCTCGCTCGGCCTGGACGAGGACCTGGCCGAGGCGCTGGCGCTCTCCCACGATCTCGGCCACACCTGTTTCGGCCATACGGGCGAGGATGCCCTCGACGCCTGCATGGAGGCGTTCGGCGGCTTCGACCACAACGCGCAGGCCCTGCGCATCGTCACCCGGCTGGAGCGGCGCTACGCCGGCTTCGACGGGCTGAACCTCGCCTGGGAGACCCTGGAGGGGCTCGTCAAGCATAACGGGCCGCTCCTCGACGGCGAGGGCCGCCCGACGCCGCGCTACAGCCGGGCCGGCATCCCGGCCGCGATCCTCGAATACGACGCCGCGCACCCGCTCGACCTGTCTCTCCATGCGGGACCGGAGGCGCAGGTCGCGGCGCTCGCCGACGACATCGCCTACGACGCCCACGACCTCGACGACGGCTTGCGCGCCGGCCTGTTCGACC
Source organism: Methylobacterium symbioticum (assembly GCF_902141845.1). Taxonomy (GTDB): domain Bacteria; phylum Pseudomonadota; class Alphaproteobacteria; order Rhizobiales; family Beijerinckiaceae; genus Methylobacterium; species Methylobacterium symbioticum. The sequence goes on from NZ_CABFPH010000044.1 coordinate 38,463, forward strand.
TCGAAGACCTCACCGAGGTGCCCTTCCTCGCCGGCCTCCTCGACGAGATCGAGGCACTGTATCCGGGCCTCGAGACCTCGCGCCGGATCCACGAATTGGCACGGCGGGTCATCACCCGCTTCGTGGAGGACCTGATCCGCGAGGGCGAGCGCCGGATCGACGCCCTGCACCCGGCCCGCGTCGAGGACATCCGCGCCGCGGGTGCGCCGGTGATCGCGTTCTCGGAGCCGGTCGCCACCGCGGATGCCGGCATCAAGCGCTTCCTCTACGCGCGGATGTACCGGCATCCCGGCGTGATGGCGGTGCGTGCCAAGGCCAACACCATCGTGGCCGAGCTGTTCGCGGCCTTCCGCGCCGATCCGGCGCGCATGCCCGAGGAGTGGAGCGCGGGGCTCGACGGCGCCTCCGAGGCGAAGGTCGCCCGCCGCATCGCCGACTATATCGCCGGCATGACCGACACCTATGCGGTGCTGGCCCACCGGCGGCTCTACGCGAGGACTCCCGACCTGCACTGGACCCCGCCGAGCCGTGGGCTGCCGCTCGCCGAGCCGTGATGCCCCGATGGATCTCGGGCCTGCCCGAGATCCGGTCGCCCTTCCGTCAGCCGGGGCCGGACGAGAGGATCGGCGCCTCGTCCGACACCGCCGCGGGCCTCTGCCACCTCACCAGCCGTAGCAATCGGCTCCGTAGCCGTAGGCCGGCGCGGCATAGGCGGCGGGGTAGCTGTAGCCGACCGGAGCGTAACCGTAATTGCTGTAGCCGTTGCTGCCATAGGCGTAGCCGTAGGCCGGAGCGGCGTAGCCGTAGCCGTAGCCGTAGCCCGTCGAGACGGCGCCGGCCGCGAGGCCGACGCCAAGCCCGACCCCGGTCCCCGCGAGGCCGAGCCCAAGGCCGTAGCCGCGCCCACCGTAATAGCCGCCCCGATAGCCGTAGCCGCGATAGCCGAGCCCGGCCGCGCGGTAGCCGACGCTGCCCGTCCGGTAGCCGTAGCCGCGATGGCCGAAGCCGCCGGCCCGGGCGAAGCCGCCGCGATAGCCGCCCCGGACGCCGGCGACGCCGCCATGGCCGAAGCCGTGGCCGCCGCGGTATCCGCCATGCCCGTAGGGGCCGGCCTCGGCGGCCGGCGGCGCCATGACGAGGCCGGCGGCGAGAACGGCACCGGACAGAACAAGGGCCTTCATCGACAGTTTCTCCCGTGCATCGATTTGCGTGGATCGAGTGATCGCGAGAGTCCGGCTCGCCCTTCAACGAGGCAGTCTACGCAAGGGGGGGGAAACCCCGGGACAGCGCGGCGGGCCCGGCCCTGAGGCCGCCATCCGTGACTTGGGCCGCCCCCCTTGCTATGGCGCCCGCTTCAGGCACCGGCGGCGCGGCGACGCCCCGGGCGACGGATTCGAAATATCGCGATGAACATCTTTGCCCTGTTCGAGGCCCGCGTGCGCGAGGCCCTCGAAGCGCTGACCCGTTCCGGCACCCTGCCCGAGGGGCTCGACCTGACCCGCGTCGTGGTGGAGCCGCCGCGCGATCCCGCGCATGGCGACCTCGCCACCAACGCTGCCCTGGTGCTCGCCAAGGAAGCGCGCGCCAACCCGAAGCAGCTCGGCGAGGCGCTCGCCGCGGAATTGCGCGCCGACCCGCGGGTGACCGAGGCGAGCGTGGCGGGCCCCGGCTTCATCAACCTGCGGCTGGCGCCGTCCGTGCTCCACGAAGTGGTGCGCAGCGCCGCGACCGATCCGGCCGCCTTCGGCCGGATCGCCATGGCGGGCGGACCCGTCAATATCGAGTACGTCTCGGCCAACCCCACCGGTCCGATGCATGTCGGGCACGGACGCGGCGCGGTGTTCGGTGACGCACTGGCCAACCTTCTCGTCGCGGCCGGCCGCGCGGTGACGCGCGAGTACTACATCAACGATGCCGGCGCGCAGGTCGTGGTGCTCGCCCGCTCCGCCCATATCCGCTACCTGCAGGCGCTGGGCCGCAGCGACGCGGTCGTCGGGGAGGGGCTCTATCCCGGAGACTACCTGATCCCGGTGGGCGAAAGCCTCGCGGCGACCTATGGCGATTCTCTCGCCGACAGGCCCGAATCCGAGTGGCTGCCGGTGGTGCGCGACGCGGCGCTCGCCGCGATGATGGACATGATCCGCGACGACCTCGCGGCGATCGGCATCCGCCACGACGTGTTCTTCTCGGAGCGCAAGCTCCAGGACAGCGGCGCCGTCGGCGAATTGCTCGACGCGCTGCGCGGGCGCGGCCTCGTCTACGAGGGCCGGCTGCCCCCGCCCAAGGGCCAGTTGCCGGAGGATTGGGAGGACCGCGAGCAGACCCTGTTCCGCACGAAGGAATTCGGCGACGACACCGACCGTCCGCTGCTGAAATCGGATGGCAGCTTCACCTACTTCGCGGCCGACATCGCCTATCACCGCGACAAGTTCCTGCGCGGCGCCCGCGAGATGATCGACGTGCTCGGCGCCGATCACGGCGGCTACGTCAAGCGCATGCAGGCGGCGGTGAAGGCGGTCTCGAACGGCGAGGCGACCCTCGACGTGAAGCTGTGCCAGCTGGTGCGGCTGCTGCGCGCCGGCGAACCGGTGAAGATGAGCAAGCGCGCCGGCGAGTTCGTGACGCTGCGCGAGGTGATCGACGAGGTCGGCCGCGACGCGATCCGCTTCATGATGCTCTACCGGAAGAACGACGCCACCCTCGACTTCGATCTCGCCAAGGTGGTCGAGCAGTCGAAGGACAACCCGGTCTTCTACGTGCAATATGCCCATGCCCGGGCCCGCTCGGTGCAGCGGCAGGCGCGCGAGGCCTATCCCGACACCGATTTCACGGACCGGACGCTGCTCGCCCGCGCCGACCTCGAATCACTTGCCGATTCGGGGGAGATCGAGATGATGCGTCTGATCGCGCAGTACCCACGTGTGCTGGAGGCGGCCGCCTCCGCGCACGAACCCCACAGAATCGCATTCCATCTCTACGAAATCGCGAGTTCGCTGCATAGTTTCTGGAACAAGGGCAAAGACTTGCCGCAATTACGGTTTGTTAATGCAACCGACCGAAAGTCGACCGAGGCGAGGCTTGCCCTTGTCGAGGCCTTGAGAGGCACGCTTGCCTCCGGTCTCGCGATTCTGGGTGTTTCCGCACCGGACGAGATGCGCTGACGCCCCGCCGGCGTTGAAGTGAGGATGCTGCCATGACGAATGCTTCGCGTGCGCCCGTCGACCTGGAGGACTTCGCGCGCGCGTTGGAGCAGCATCCGGCGAGCCAGGCGGCCGCGGCCGCCCCGGCCGGCGCGCCGAAGGCGGACCCGCTCGCCGAGCTGGCGCGCATCGTCGGCCAGGACGACCCCTTCCGCCAGCTTCTGGCCGCTCGCGAGGAGCGCCGCGCCGAGGTGCCGGCGGCGAACCAGGACTGGCGCGGCCGGATCGAGCCGAGCTTCACCCCGGAGGCTGCCACCCGCGAGACGCCGGCGGATGCCTTCAACCAGTATCTCGCCTCGGTCGAGCAGGACCAGTCGGCCGCCTATGACGAGCAGGCCGGGGAGGTTGCCGAGGACCAGCGCCCGCTCAAGCGCGTCGATCCGCGCCGCCGCCTGATGACGGTCGGCGCCGGCCTCGCCGTCGTCGCCGTCGCGGTGACCGGGGCGCTCACCTACAAGGGCCTGCACGGCACCAGCTCCGGCGGCGTGCCGGTGATCCAGGCCGACACCTCGCCGCTCAAGGTCGCGCCGAAGGTCGCCGACGGGGTCGAGATCCCGGACCAGAACCGCCAGATCTACGAGCCCAAGGCGAAGGACAGCCCGGTCCGCATCGTCAACCGCGAGGAGCAGCCGATCGACATCGCGCAGGCGACCCGCGCCGCGCCGTCCACCTCCGCCACGGCCTCCACCACGGGCGCCGTGACCCCGGGCAGCGCGTCCCTCGACGCCTTCGGCGAGCCGCGCCGGGTCCGCACCGTCGCGGTCAAGCCCGACACGCCGCCCCCGCCGCCGCAGCGCGAGCAGGCCGCCGACCTCCGCCAAGCCGATATGCAGGCGTTCGAGCGCGGCACATTCCTCCGCGGTGGGCTCACGATCCAGCACCGCGACGAAATCGATGTCGC
>NZ_CABFPH010000045.1 GCF_902141845.1 Methylobacterium symbioticum
GGTGTCGCGGGCGGCGATGGCGCGGTCCAGCACGGCCTCGGCCAGGGCCTCCGCGCTCGCGCGCCGGGTGACGATCGCCGCCTCGATCCGGCTCTCGCGGCGGCGTCCGCCCGCCGGACGCGCGGCCGCGGCGCTGGCGCGGCGATAGGCCGGGCTCTCGGAATCGGTAAGCCCGAGTTCGAGGCTGCGCGGCAGGGCGCTCTCCTCCGCCCGCACCTGCGCCAGCGGCGGCCTGTCCTCGGCGACGCGCACGAGGTCGCCCTCGGCGAGCGCCAGGGCCGTCTCGCGGCGGGGCCCGCGGATGCGGAGCACCCCCGCCACGGCCGAGACGTCGAGGCCGTAGACCTGAGCGAGAGGCTCCAGGGCGGCGCGCGCCGAGAGCGGGCGATCGATCACGTAGCCGTCGAGGAAGGCGGCAGCCTCGATCCGCACGGTGGCGTCCACGCCGAGATCGGCGAGGATGCGCGCCACCAGCAGGTCGAGGTCGCAGCCCTCGATGCGCCCGGTGATCCAGTGCCCCACCTGCCAGTTGCCGGCATCGGCCCAGACCGATCCGAGATCCGGGAAGGCGGGGAAGGGCCGCGCGTCCCAGGCCCAGACGAAGACCGAGGCGGGATCGACCATGCGTCCGCCATAGACCGGCGAGAGCGGGTTGTGGGCGGGGTCGAAGCCGGGGCTGTCCGGATCGAACCGCGACAGGATCGCCTCCAGGCCGCGCAGCTGGATGAGGTCGTCGCGGCTCCCGCGCGAGAAGGGCGGGACGGCGTTCTCGGAGGATTTCGGGTCGGGAAAGACGTTCGGGCCGTTTGTGCCCTTGTCGACGGCGGGCACGCCGACTTCCGTGAGCCAGATCGGCTTGGCCCCGGGCAGCCACGCGGTCGGCCCGGTCTCGACCCCGCCCTCCCGCTCGACATGGCGGTTCGACCACCAGGCGACGAGATCCTTCGCCCGGTAGATCCAGGGCTTGCCGAAGGCGCCGTCGCTGATCGGCCGGCGGCCTTGCGCCGCGCGCGCACTCTCGTCCGGATAATACCAGTCGAAGGCCTCGCCCGAGGCGCAGGCCGCCTTCAGGAAGCCGCGGTCGTAGAGGGTGTCGGCCCGGGCGAGGTCGGCATGGACCGGGGCGTCGCGCCAGTCGGTGAGCGGCGGGTAGTAGTCAATGCCGACCGCCGCGATGTTCGGATCGGCGAAGAGCGGGTCGAGGGGGAAGCGCAGGCTGGCCCCATCCTCGCGCACATGGGCGCCATACTCCGTCCAGTCGGCGGCGTAGACGAGGGGCACGCCCGGCCCGAGGATCGCCCGCACCTCGGCCGCGAGCGCCCGCAGCGCCGCGACCGCGGGGTAGCCGGCCGCGCCGCGCACCCGGGTCAGACCGACGAGCTCGCTGCCGATCAGGAAGCCGGACAGGCGGATGCCGGTCTCGGCCCAGCCCGCGGCGAGGCCCGCATAATGCAGCACCGCGTGCCGGTAGCCGTTCGCGAAGAAGGCCTCGACCTGGGCCTCGGCCGCGTCGGTGCCGTCCGGGCTGCCCGGCCGGCCGGGGGCGGGATCGCAGGTGATGCGCCCGCGCCAGGGATAGGGCGGCTGGCCGGAGGCGCTCGCGTCGCGCGGGTCCGGCAGGCCGTTGCCGGCGGGGATGTCCATCATCACGAAGGGGTAGAGCACCACCTCCAGCCCGCGCCGGGCGAGGTCGGCGACGAGGCGCCCGAGCCCGGCATCGGAGGGCGTGCCGCCATAGGCCGGGGCACCGTCCGCGGTGCTGGAGACGCACTCCGCCTCCGCCCGGCCCAGGCCGGCCACCTGCCAGACGTCGCCGGTCGTCGCCTTGGCCGCCGCCTCGACCCTGGGCACCACCCGGCACCGGCCGGCGCGCAGGTCGGTCCCGAACCACGACACCACCACGGCCACGCGCCGCAAGCGCGGGCACAGGGCCTGGAGCGCGTCGAGGGAGGCGGTGACGTCGGCCTCGCGCCGGAGCTGGAAGCGGTTGGCGGGCCGGCTCCGCCCGAGGCCGAGATCGACGCTGACGGAGGCGGGGTCGAGGGCGAACTCGCTGGAGCCCGGGATCAGGTCCACCGCTCGCACGAGCGGGGCGAGGCCGTTGACCGGACGGATCACCTCGAAGGCGAATTGCGGCACGCGGTTGCCGAACTCGGCGAGCGGCAGGCCCTCGAACACCACATAGGCGAGGCCGCGATATGCGGGGGCGTTCTCCGCGCCCTCCTTGGCGACGATGAGCGGGTCGGGCGCCTGATCCGGCGTGCCGGTATGGACACGGAGCGTGATCCGGGTCTGGTCGATCTCGCGGCCATCGGCCCAGATCCGGCGCAGGCAGGCGATCTCGCCCTCGCACAGGCCGACCGCGAGGTTGCCGAAATAGGCGTAGGCCGTGCGCACGACGCGCTGGCCGCCCCCGCCCTTGGCGCCGCGGCCGGCACGCTCGACCGTGGTGTTGGCGACCTCGAGCGGACGCGTCGCCCAGATCAGGGTGCCGCCGAGTCTCGCCCGCCCGTAGACGCGCGGCACCGGATCGCCCTCGGTGGAGGTGAGGCCGGCGACGTCGGCGAGGCGCGGCCCCTCGACATGGCGCGGGCCGGCGCGCGAACCGAGCAGCGCCCCGTCGATGGCGCCGCCGGCCGCGGCGCCGACCACGCGCCCGATCGCCCCCCCGATCGGGCCGCCGAGCGCGGTACCCGCCGCCGCGCCGGCCGTGGACAGGATCAGCGTCGCCATGGCGGATCTCCTGGAACGAGGCCGGGAAAGCGGAAGGCGCCGACGAGGTGGCGCCGCCACCACCCGGTGAGGGCGACCTCGGCGACGGCGGCGCGGTCATGGGCGTGGATCATCGCGCCCGCCTCGGTGGCGATGGCGCAGTGCCGGGCCGGGAGGTGGGCGCGGAAGGCGAAGAGCAGCACGTCCCCGGGCTCGGCCGCGTAGGTTGCGAGCGGCCCGTCCACCGGCACGAGATGGCGGCGGGCCGCTTCCATCAGCGGGTCGCGGCCGGGCGGGGCCGATTCCGCCCAGGTGCCCGAATAGGGCGGCGCCGCCTCGGGCTCCTCGCCGTGCAGCCCGCGCCAGACGCCGCGCACCAGACCGAGGCAGTCGCAGCCGATTCCGATCAAGGAGGCCTGGTGCCGGTAGGGCGTGCCGAGCCAGGCCCGCGCCTCGGCGACGACCGCGTCTCCGGTGAGTCTCATCGCGCGCTCCGTCAGCGGAACAGGCTGCCGCCGTCGAGGCCGGTCTCGCCCCCGGGCGGCCGCACCACGAAGTCGTTGCCCGGCATGTGCGGGAAGCCCTGGAAGTTGACCGCGTTGGCGAAGCGGTCGCGGCAGGTGGCGAGGCGCTTGTCGCAGCCGGCGCTGAGGGTGAAGGCGTCGCCCGGGGCGATCGCGGCCGGGGGCGCCTCCCACAGCTCGATCAGGCCGCCGGCCTGGACCCGCAGGTCGGTGGTCCGGCCGGCATTGGCGCCCCCGGTCCAGGCGAGGCGCCCGCCCGAGAACAGGCCTTCGGGAAAGCTCCCGTCGAGGGCGACGGCGAGCGTGCCGGGCTCCGGCTCCGCCAGCACCGTGCCGGTGGCGCGGAAGCCCGCGAGGTCGACGCGGCAGCGCGCATCGCCGAGATCGGCGCCGCAGGTGGCGCGGTAGGTCCGGCCGCGCTCCGCCTCCAGCCGGTCGGCGAGGCCGCGCAGCTCCGCCACGAAGGCGTCGCCCGTGCGGCGGATCTCGCCGAGCGTGGCGAGGTCGAGGAGGAGGCGCGTCTCCGGTGCGGTCCAGTCGACGAGCCAGGTCTCGACGCTCGCGCCGTCGTAGAGGCCGCCCGCGATCTCCACCTCGGTGAGCCCGAGGCCGGTCAGCGCGCCGGCCACGTCCCCGCCGGAGACGGCGAAGCCCAGCTCCGCGCTCGCCTCCGCCGCCTCGAGCCCGGTGCGGGCGGCGTAGGTCAGGCCGCCGAGGACGAGGTCGCGGTCGTGGTCGGTGAAGCCGAGGCGCAGGCCGTCGCGGCGGGTCAGCGCCCAGCAGCGGCAGAGCGTGGTGACGCCGCCGGCGAGATGGGCGGCGAAGGCGTCGGGGATGTCGCGCATGGGGGTCTCCCGGGAGCCTCAGGGCACGATCTCGACGAGGGGCACCTTCGGGATCTCGCCGGCGGTGAAGGCCTCGAGGTTCACGGTGAGGTCGTCGGTGTCGAAACGGACCGGCACGTCGAAGGCGAAGCCCGCGCTCACGACGGCGCCCGGGGCCGGCACCGCGCCGCCCGCGACGGTGACGAGGCCGGTGGCCGGGTCGCAGCTGAAGTCGCCCGGGCTCAGCTCCCGGCCCGCCACCGCCACCCGCACGCTGCCGGCCACCGGCTTGGCGATGGTCCGGCGGTAGGCGCTCGGGCCCGCGCCATAGGTCTTGGCGAGCGCGAAGACGCTGCTTCGCCCGTCGCCGGTGCCGAGGATCTGGTCTCCCGGGTCGATCGGCCGGCTGGGCGGACCGGAGCGGCAATCCACCCGGTCCCGGTAGCGGAAGCCGTAGAGGCGCCCGCGCCGCTCCTCGAAGAAGCTCAGCACCGCGTGGAGCGCGTCGAGGCTGCGGATGCCGAAGCCGGCATCGTAGCGGCGCCGCGAATCCGCCCAGCGGCTGTTGCGGTGCTCGCGGCCCGAGGCCAGGGTCACGATCTCGGTGAGCCGCACCGGCCCGCCGCTGCCGCGCAGGGCGACGTCGAGCGGAAACAGCACCTCGTGGAAGTCGGCGGCCATCGGGAGGTCCTTTCTCCTCGGTGTGAAGGCTCCGCGGAGCCTTCCCGTCCGGCGCCAGGGCGCGGTCGCGCTTGGCGCGTCGCAGATCGTCGCTTCTTGCTCTCACAGCGCCCGCTGGCCGCGGGCCACCGCGCGGGCGAGCTGGGCCGCGACCTGCGCCTCGGAGCGGCGGAAGGCGCCGGGGTCGGGGGTCGCGATGGTGACGTTGACGGAGACCGGCCGGGCGGCGGCGCCCGCCGCGACGCCGAGGCGGCCGTCCGGGCCGCGGCGGAGCGGCAGGATCGCTTCGGGGCCAGCCTCGCCCATCAGGCCGGCGCCGTCCCGCATCGGGAAATAGGTGGGGGCCGAGACGATCCCGCCCGCGGCGAAGGGGCGGACGCGGCCGGACTGGATCACGCCGCCCCGCGCGAAGGCGGCGTCCCCGCTGAGCAGCCCGTTGACGAGGCTGGTGATGCCGCTGCGCACGGGGCTCAGGGCCGCCCGCGCCGTGGCCACGGCGAGGCGGTTGCCGAGGGAGCCGAGCAGCCCGTCGAGCTGGCGCCCGGAGCCGAGGCTGCCGGCAAGCGCCGCGGACAGGCTGCGGCCGAAGCTCTGGGCGAGCCGGTCGAGGGTCTGGAGCTGCCGGATCCGGGCGGCGTTGGCGCGGTCCGTGTCGGTCTCGGCCATGGGGAGGCTCCGTCAGTCGGGATGGGCGGCGATCAGCCGGTCGAGCTCGGCGCGGGACATCGGCGCGGGCGCCCGCCCGAGGGCGGCGGCCACCTCGCGGGGCGTGGCCGCCCAGAAGGTGGCGGGCGGCCAGCGGAGGCGGCCGAGACAGAGGGCGAGAAGGTCGTCCCAGGGCAGGGCGACCGCTTGAGCCGATGGCCGCGGGAGGGCGCCCTCATGCCCGCCCGCGGCGCTCAAGGGCGGGAGCCGTCTTCCCCGAAGGCCGCGACGAGGGCGGCGCCGAGCGCCTCCGTCATCGCCGCGAAGCCGCCAGCCAGCGGCAGCTCCGCCACCGCGCGGTCGTCGAGGTCGTGCCCGCCGCCCCGCAAGGCGGCGCCGAGCAGGGCGACCAGGTCGCGGGCGGAGAGCCGCCCCGCGGCGAAACGCTCGGCGAGGCCGGCGAGGTCGGGCGCCCGGAGGGCGTCCTCCAGCTCGGCCAGGGCGCCGAGCGTCAGGCAGAGGGTGTAGCGCTGCCCCCCGAGATCGAGCGGCACCTCGCCGCGGCGGCGGTTCGCCATCAGGCGAGGGCCGTGAAGGCGAGGGCCCCGGCGGAATCGAGGCTCATCTCGAAGGTGACCTCGCCGGCATGGTCGCCGCGATATTCGAGCGCGGTGATCTGGAACGGCCCCTCGATCGTGCCGAAGGCCGGCACCACCACCTGGAAGGTCTCGATCAACCCCTCGAAGAAGAGTTGGCGCAGGCGCAGGTCCGAGGCTTGGTCCCGGAACACGCCCGCGCCCGAGATGGCGGCGCGGCGCACCCCCGCCCCCGCAAGCAGCTCCCGCCAGCGCCCGGCGGAATCCGCGTTCGTCACGTCGACGGTCTCGGCGTTGAGCGCGAGCTGGCGGGCTCGCAGGCCCGCCACCGCGGTGAAGCCGCCCGCGCCGTCCCCGGCCCGGATGAGAAGGTCCTTGCCTTTCTGGGCACTCATCGATGTCTCCGTGGAAGATGGTTTGCGGGACGGCGTCAGGGCGTCTCGGCGACACCCCGCAGGCTGAGGATCGCGCGGGCCTCGCCGCTGCGCGCGTCGCGGCTGGCGCTCAGGCTCTCGGCGACGAGGCTCACCAGGGTGTGGCCGGCGAGCGCCAGGCCGTCCTCGGCGAGCGCGGCCATCCGCGCCGCCGCGTCGAGGGCGCTGCGGGCCGAGCCGGGCTTGGCGATCACGATCAGCGCCTGGCCGAGGATGGCGCGCCGCGCCCCGTCGACGGAATCGTCGCGGGACGCGGCCTCGCCGAACAGGGCGTAGACCGGCACCGCCCCGCGCGGCGGCTCGTCGTGCAGGCGCACCGCGCCGCCCATCAGGGCCGCCAGGGCCGGGTCGTCCGCGAACCGGTCGATCAGGGCGGCGCGGAGGGCCAACAGGGCGGAGGCGCTCACAGGCCGGCTCCCGCCGGCGCCTCGACCAGCTCCTCCACGTGGCAGACGAGGTCGCGGCCCTGCGGATCCGCCTCGTCCACGCCGCGGATGGCGAAGCGGCGCGGCCCCGCGGCGAGCCGCATGGCGGGCGTCAGGCCCGGCCGGGCACGCAGGGTGATGCGGTGGGTGGCGACGCGGTCGCTCCGGCCGCCGGCGAGGCGCTCGACCGCGCCCGCCGGGCGGATCGCGCCCCAGAGCACGGGGCCTGCGACGTAGCGCCGGAGCACGCCGCCGAAGCCGTCCGGCTCCTCGACGGGCATCTCCAGCACGAAGCGGCGCCGCCGCGCGCCGAGCGCGGGACGTGCGAGGTCGGCCATGGTGGTCTCCGGTCAGAGCCTGAGGCGGCGGAAGGGTGCGGCGAGGGCGGCCGGATCGGGCGGGTCGGGCTCGTCGCCGCGGTGCTCGTAGCGGGCGGCGGCGAGTCGCAGCACGGCGAGCCGCAGGGGCGGGGGCAGGGCCGGCCCGTCGCCGCCATAGCCGGCGCTCAGCTCGATCAGGACGCTGCGGCCGTCGAGGGCCGGGGCCGCGGGGTCGATCGCGAGGCCCGGCGCCTCGATCGGGTCGTCGCCGAGGTGCACGAGGCCGGGATCGAGGGGCGTCGCGCCGCCGGGTCCCGACAGAGCGAGCCGCGTGACGGCGACGAGCGGGCTCAGGGGCACGGCGAGCCAGCCCCACGGCCAGGCGGCCAGGATCAGCCGGAAGGTCGCGGGCCGCAGGATACGCCGGCTCTCCGCCTCGATCCCGGCGCGGGCCGCCGCGACGAGGTCGGCGAGCAGCCCATCCTCGCTGTGGTCGTCGGGATCGAGGCGCAGATACAGGCGCAGCTCCGCCACGCTCACCGGCTCGACGCCGCTCTCCGCCACGCGTATCGGGACCATCGTCCGTACCCCTCCCGGTTCGAGCCAAGGCTGTTTCGATGCGTCTTCCGAGGCGTCTGCCCCGCGCCGCCGCGCTTCTCGGTCTGTGCCTCGCGCAGGCGCCGGCCCCGGCGGGCGCCGTGGTCGGGGGCGCCGAGGCGCCGCCGGGTTCCGCGGTGATGGTGCTGTCCTCGAACGGCGGCATGTGCAGCGGCATCGTGCTCGCACCCGACGTGGTCCTCACCGCCGGGCACTGCGCCGCGGGCGGCCTGGAGCACCGGGTCCACTACAAGGACGAGGGCGGCCAGCCGGTGCTGGTGCCGCTTGCCGCCCGTGCCGTGCATCCGGGCTACGATGCGGGGGCGATCGCCGGGCGGCGGCGCTCCATCGACCTCGCGCTCCTGCGCACCGCGACGCCGCTGCCGGCCCGCTTCGCCCCGGCCGCCCTGAGCCCGGCCCTGCCGCGGGCGGGGGCGAGCCTCGACCTCGGCGGCTATGGCGCCGCCCGTCCGGGCGATCCGCGCTCCACCGGCAGCTTCCGCAGCGCGGCGCTCGCCGTGGTCGAGCCCCACGGGCCGAGCCGGATCCTGGTCTGGCTGCGCGCCGCCTCAGGCAAGGCCGGCGGCTGTCAGGGCGATTCCGGCGGCCCGGTGACGGGGGCCGGCGGCGCCGTCGTCGCCGTCACCGCCTGGATCGGCGGCGCCTGCGGCGGTCTCACCCAGGGCATCCTCGTCGGCCCGCAGCGCGACTGGCTCGACCGGACGCTCGCGGGCTGGGGCCGGGCGGCGCGCTGGGAGGGCTGAGCGGCGTCGGCCCCGGTGCGTGGCCGGCTGTCCCAGATCGCGACCTCATCCTGAGGCGCCGAACCGCGGCGGAAGCCTCGAAGGAGCCCTCCAGAGGGGCGCCGTGAGGACCGGAGGCCTCCGTCGAGGCCGCCGGCGCGGCACCTTCGGACGAGGCCAGTGGATAGAGGTCGGCGTTCTCGCCCGAGATCTGCATCGGCCTTCGACACGCTTTCAGACCGATCGCCCAGGTCCGCAGGGAACCGCAGCTTGGCCGGGGGTTTGCCTTGGGCTAGGCTCGGAATCCGACAGCAGGGAACGCTCGATGCTCGCCAGAATCCTCCGCGCGACCGCGCTCGGCGCCCTCGTCGGTCTCATCCCGGCCTCGGCCGGGGCGGTGATCCAGGGTGAAGTCGCGCGGGATCCGAACGGCACCCGGACCTTCGTGGTGCGCATCGAGAGCACCCAGGGCGAGATCTGCTCGGGCACCCTCATCGCGCCCGACCTCGTGCTCACCGCCGCCCACTGCGTCATGCACCGGGCCGGCTACAACGTGATCGCCGTCGACCGCGGCTTCCGCTCCCGGCGCGTCGGGGCGGCGGCGGTCTCGATGCATCCCGAATTCGTGCCCGGCACCACGCCGGAGGATCAGCCGGGGGTCGACCTCGCCCTGATCAAGCTCGCCCAGCCGCTCGGTGCCGACTTCGCGCCCCTCGATCCGCGCGGCGCCGGCTCGATCGGCACGGGCGACGCGGTCGACATCGCGGGCTTCGGCGTCGTCGCCGAGAACCGGCGCAACACGGCCCGCACCCTGCGCCAGGCCCATCTCGTCTCGATCGGCTCGCTGCAGGTCGCCAACCGCGTCACGGTGGTGACAGACCGGCGCCGCTTCGCCGAGACGGCGGGGGCGGGCGCCTGCCTCGGCGATTCCGGTGGCCCGATCCTGAGCGGCGGCCCGGGCGGCTACCGCATCGTCGGCGTCGTCAGCTGGTCGAGCGGGGCACTCCAGCAGAACACGAAGCGACGGACCGCCTGCGGCGGCTTCACCGCCGTCACGCCCGTGGCGGAGCATGCCGGCTGGATCGCCTCGCGGGCGGCCGAGATGTCGCAGATCGATGCCGCCGTGGTGAGCCCGGGCGGCCGCAGCGGCTGGATGGCCCGCCCGCCGCGCAGCCGCTGAGACCCGCGCGGCATGGTGCCGCGGACTCTGCGCCCGCCTGGACTCTGGTCGACACGGCGCAGCTTGCCGGTCATGGTGCGGTTGGACTGCAACTGGTAGTATTGCTATCGATACCAGACTATCCCGGTCCGGTGTCTGAACCGGCTCCGCATCGTGCCGCGCAGCCCTCCAAGTCGACGAGCGCATGACACGCCGGTCCTTTCCCCTTCCGCTGGAGGCGGCCGGCGTCATCGGCACGTGGACGACCGACGTGCTGGCCGGCCGCTCCGTGCTCGACGACGGCGCCGCCGCGGCCATGGCGGGCGATGCCGGGCTCGCCGGCAAGCCGCTCAGCCTCGATATCGCGCTCGGCCGCATCCATCCCGAGGACCGGTCCTGGGTGTTCGACCGCATCCTGCGCGTCCGCGAGGAGGGCGGCCCCTTCACGGCCGAGTTCCGCATCCGCGGCGAGGACGGCGCCGTGCGCTGGGTGCTCAACCAGGGCCGCCTGCCGCGGCCGGGCGAGGGCCGCCACGGCCACGGCACCTATATCGACACCACCCACCGTCACCTCTCCGAGAGCTCGCACGATCCCGGCTGGGCCGAGCCCGACGTGCTGGAGGTGGCCGCCGACCATTGCATCGCCGCCCGCGAGGCGATCGACCGCAGCGGCCGGCCGCTGCTGCGCCTGCTGATCGACGCCCTGCTCCTGGAGATCGGGCGCCATCTGGTCCGGCGCCGCCCGCACTGAGCGGCGCAGGATCCGAGCGCTCTCGGGCCGAGGGGCCTATCGGCTCGGCGACGGAGAGCGCGTCAGGACACGGATCAGGCGAACTTCAGGAGCTTGATCGCCGCGAAGTCCTGCACCCCGCCGCCGACGCGCTTCGTCGTGTAGAACAGCACGTAGGGCTTGGCGGAGTAGGGGTCGCGCAGCACGCGCAGGCCCGCCCGGTCGACCACGAGATAGCCGCGGCGGAAGTCGCCGAAGGCCACCGACAGGCTGCCCGCCGCGATGTCCGGCATCGCCTCGGCCTCGGTCAGGGGGAAGCCCATCAGGGTGGCCGGCCGGTCGGCCGCAATCGGCGGCTGCCAGAGGTAGTTGCCGTCGCCGTCCTTCAGCTTGCGGATCGCGCTCTGCGTGCGCCGGTTCATCACGAAACCGGCATTCTGGCGATAGCCGCCCTGCAGCGCGTAGACGAGGTCGATCAGCGCGTCGGCCGGGTTCGTGGAGGCGAAGGCGCCGGACGCGCCCGTGGCGACGAAGCCGATCTTGCCGGGCGTCCAGGAGCCGTTGGTCACCGTGTCGTAGGCGAGGAAGCCCTTCGGCCGGCTCACCCCGTTGCCGGTGACGAAGGCGACGCCCTCCTGCTCGGCGAAGGCGGTCTCGACCTCGTCGGCGAGCCAGGCGTCGATGTCGACCACGGCGTCGTCGAGGAGCGTCTGGGTCGCCGCCGGCATGGCGTAGAGCTCCATGGCCGGGAAGGCGATCTCGGCAAGCGCCGGGCCGTCGGTCTCGGGCCGCGGCGCCGTCTCGGCCACCCAGCCCGCCGCCGGCGCCCCGGTGGCGACCGCCCGCTTGTACTGGCCGCCCGAGATGGTGCGCTGGCCGGCGATGGCCCGGATCGGCGAGAGGTCGGAGAGCCGGCGCAGCACCTCGCGCTCGATCGTCTCCGGCACGAGATAGCCGCCATCGGGCCCCGAGCCCGCCTGCATGGCCTTGGCCTCCAGACCTTTGAGGCCGCCGCTCTCGCCGGCCCGGACGTAGAGGTCGAAGGCTGCCTTGTGCTCGTCGGCGGCGGCGTCGCGGGGAGCCGGTCCGCCGAGCAGCGGGGGCCGCGCCCGGTCGAGGCTGATCCGGTCGAGCCGGCTGCGGGCCTGGTCGAGGGCCGCGTCGATTCGGGCGAGCTTCTCCTCGGTGAGGACATCGGGGCCAAGCCGGCTCTCGATCTGGCCGAGGCGGGAATCGTTCGTGGCCTTGAAGGCCTCGAAGGCGCGGGCGAAGGTGTCGAGCGCGGCGCGGGCATCGGCGTCGGGCGATCCGCCGGTCAGGCCGGCCTTGGTCTCGTAGGCGGGGATCCCGCTGGCCTTGGTCTCGCTGGCCTTGGTCTCGCAGGCCTTTGTCTCGTAGGCCTTCGTCTCTTGGGCCTTCGTCTCTTGGGCCTTGGTCTCGTAGGCGATGTCCGGTTGCATGCGTCCTAGTCTCCGAGGGCGGCGGGCGCGATCCGCCGGGCAAGCTCGCGCAGCCTGGGGCCGAGCGGCGCGGCGACGCGCGCGCCCGGCTGAAGGGGGAAGGAGACCAGCGAGATCTCCCAAAGATCGACCGCGGTCAGGTGGCGGAAGCCGGCGCGGTCGGGCGTGGCGCCGAGGGTGCGGAAGCCGATCGAGAGCCCGTCGAGGGCGCCCTGGCGGATCAGCGCGTCGAGCTCGCGGGCGCGCTGCACCGCGAGGTTGAGCCGGCCCTCCACGCGGAGGCCGCGCGCGTCCTCGCGCAGGTCGAGCCAGATGCCGACCGGCTCGGCCGGATCGTGCTGGAACAGCATGCGCACGCCGGCCGGTCCGCGCGCCCGCAGGCTCGCCGCGAAGGCCCCGGGCCGGACCACGTCGCGACCGAGATCGGGCTGGCCGAACAGGCTGGCATAGCCGGTGAAATGGCCGTCCATCGCGTCCTCCTCAGGCCGCCGGGCCGTAGCCGACCGCCGCGCGCTTCTCGGCCTCGCTCAGGAAGTCGGCGGCCTGGACGCGTCGCCACAGGGATTCCCGCTCGGCGGCGAGGGCCTCGATCCGGTCAAGGTCCGGCTCCAGCCGCACCGCGCCGAGGCCCGGCGCGAGCCAGTGCGCGAGGCTCTCCGCCGTGCGCCGCACCAGGGGGATCAGGGTCTGCCGGTAGAAGGCGCGGTTGGCCTCGGCGTAGTTGGCGTGGGTGCTGTCGCCCGGCAGACCGAGCAGGAGCGGGGGCACGCCGAAGGCGAGGGCGATCTCGCGGGCGGCGGCGTGCTTGGCCTCGACGAAGTCCATCTCCTTCGGCGAGAGCGCCAGCGGCTTCCAGTCGAGCCCGCCTTCGAGCAGCAGCGGCCGGCCGGCATTGGCGGCGCCCTGATAGTTCGCATCGAGCTCGCCCTTGAGCCGGACGAACTGCGCCTCGCTCAAGGCGGCGTGGCCGCCGAAGACCAGGGCGCCGGAGGGGCGGGCCGCGTTGTCGAGCAGCGCCTTGTTCCAGGCGCCCGCCGCGTTGTGGATGTCGAGGGCGGTCGCCGCCGCCTCGATCGGGGCGAGGCCGCGCGTGTCGTCCTCCGGATGGAACAGGGCGAGGTGCAGGATCGGCGGCACGGCGCCCACCTGCTCGTAGCGGCGCGCCCGGTCCCCGACGCCGTAGAGATAGGCGACCGGCCAGCCGTCGGGCCCCGGCACCACCCGCATCCGCTCGGGGCGCAGCGCGAACACTTCGCGGGGCGTCCCGTCCAGGCTCACCGCCTCCAGATAGGCGTTCCCGCTCAGCATGAGCTGGGCGTAGACCGTCTCGAGGAGCCGCGTGCCGCCCTCGCGCGGGTTCGGCCGGGCGAGGAGCGCGGCGAGCGCCCCGGCGCCCGCGCCCTCCGGCACCAGGGGCATGCTCGCCGCGGTCTCGGCCACGAGGCGCACGGCGCGGTGGACCACGGCGTTGCGCGCGTAGCCCGCCCGGGCGAGCGCCGTGGCCTTCCGCGGCGTCCAGGCGGCGCGGCCCTCGCCGCCGAGGACGAAGCCGGGTCCGGAGAGGACCGATCCCGGGAACGCCTTCTCCGACAGGGCGGCGTGCGCGGGCACGTAGCCGGCGGCCCGCGCCAGCCGGGTGAGCAGGGTCGGCATGGTATGCGTCCTCGCTGAGGGTCGGGATCCGGGTCGTGCGGGCGGGGCGCGCGTGTCGCGCGGCGGCGCGCCGTCCGCCGCGTCGGGGACGATGGAGGGAGGCCCGGGGCCGCGATCTCAGACCCGTGAAACGAAGCCGTTCGGCCGGACGGATCTTTTGTGCGCGATCGATGTTCTTCGTCCACGTCGCGGACGGAAGACCGTTGTCCTCCGTCCTTGCCACGCACAGGACAATCTTCGAATGCGCACGCTTCTGCTGGCGGCCGTTGCCGCCTCTCTCGTCACGCCCGCCCTCGCCCAGGTGGTCGAGACCCCGTCCGGCCCGGCCGTCGTCGTGGCGCCGGGGCCGGGCCCCGCCACCACCGGCGGCGTCCTCACCCGCCAGGGCGGCGCCACCGGCGAGCCGGGGGCCTACAGCTACTCGCCGACCGGCCAGCCGGCCGACGTGATCTCGAACGACTCGGCCGCCGCCGGCAATGCCGGCCAGCCGAGCCGCGTCGCCCCGCAGGGCAGCGGCGGCGGCGGCAGCCGCTGAGCCCGGCTCGCCCGGTTCTCACACGGGGCGGTGCGGGACGGCGCCGCCCCACGCGATCCCGCAGCCCATCCGGCGTCTCCGCCCGTGCGAGGAGAGTCTTGCAGCGGGGGCGACGACGGTGACGGCGATAGCCTGGGCGATCCGCTCAGCCCACGGCCCGCGCGGCCTCCCGCAACTGCCGCGCGGCCGCGTCGACGCGCCCGCTCGCCGCAGCGATCGTCTCCATGCCGGTCGCGAGGCTCGCCGCCCCGCAGGAGGCCATCTGCAGGCTGCCCGACATCTCGCGGGTCGTGGCCGACTGCTCCTCCACGGCCGCGGCGATGGCGGCCGCCGCCTCGTCCAGCGCCCGGATCGTGCCCTGGATCGCGCCGATCGCGTCCACGGCTTCCCGGGTGGCCGCCTGCGTCGTGGAGATCTGGCCGCGGATCTGGTCCGTCGCCTTGGCCGTCTGCTCGGCCAGCGCCTTCACCTCGGCGGCCACCACCGCGAAGCCCTTGCCCGCGACCCCGGCCCGCGCCGCCTCGATCGTGGCGTTGAGCGCCAGCAGGTTGGTCTGGCCCGCGATGCTCTGGATCATCGCCACCACGTCGCCGATCTGGGTCGCGTGCGCGCTCAGGCCGGCGACGATCTCGCCGGTGCGCTGCGTCTGCTCGACGGCCGCCCGCGCCATCTGCGCGGCATGGCTGACCTGCTGGCTGATCTCGCCGACTGAGGCGGAGACCTCCTCCGCTCCGGCCGCCATGGTCTGGATGTCGCTCGCCACCCGGCCGACCGTGCCGACGGCCGTCGTCGTCTGCTCGGTGACGTCCGCGATCGCCGAGCCGATCGCGTCGAGATCCGTGCCGATCGCCCGCTGCGCCTCGGCGCGCCGGCGGCGCTCGTGCACCTGCTCGGTGACGTCGGTGGCGAACTTCACCACCTGCGTGACACGTCCGTCGGCGTCGGTGACCGGGTTGTAGGTGCCCTGGATGAAGATCTCGCTTCCGTCCTTGGCGATGCGGCGGAACTCGGCCGACTGGTACTCACCGCGGGCGAGCGCCGCCCAGAAGTCGCGGTAGGCGTCGCCCGCCCGCTCGGACGGATCCATGAACAGGCCGTGGTGGCGGCCTCTGATCTCCTCCAGCGTGTAGCCCATCGTGGCGAGGAAATTCGCGTTGGCGTCCAGGATCGTGCCGTCCGGGGCGAAGGCGATGACCGCCTGGGACCGGTGGAGGGCGGCGATCTGGCCGTCGAGGTTGAGGCTGCGCACCGTCTGCGCGGTGATGTCGGTGGCGAACTTGATGATCTTGACCACCCGGCCTCCGCGGTCGAGCACCGGGTTGTAGCTCGCCTGGATCCAGACCTCGCGCCCGCCCTTGGCGATCCGCTTGAACGCGCCGGTCTGGAATCGGCCCTCGCGCAGGCCCTCCCAGAAGGTGCGGTACGTCGCGCTGTCGCGCTCGGCCGGCGGAACGAAGAGGCCGTGGTGCTGCCCCCGCACCTCCTGCAGGGCATAGCCCACCGTCGCGAGGAAGTTGCCGTTGGCGGTCAGGACGGTGCCGTCGGGCGCGAACTCGATGACGGCCTGCGACCGGTCGAGGGCGTCCAGCTTGGCACGAGCATCATCGCCGCGGAGCAGAGGCATGGGCGTTTCCGTCGATCAGGGATGCGAAAGGTGTCTTCGCTTGCCGCAGAAAGATTAATCGGATCTTGCGCTCGGTAGAACGCGATCGACATCACGGTAACGTCAGCGCGCATAATTGTAGTTTCGCATATTTACAACCGAAGGTTGTTGTTCTTTAGTGCTATTCTCCTCAGGAATTCGGCCTCGTGCGACAATGGGACGCCCCGTTGCGCCTTCACAATTTCCGGATGCGTGGCTCACCGCCCTCCTCCAGGAGCAGCGCCGTCACCGCCCAGACCAGCGCGTCGAGCCGGTCCGGAGAGCCACCGCCGCTCAGGCCCTCGGGGCCGAAATCGCACAGCTCGTCCTCCAGGGCCGGAAAGGCGCCGACATGGTGGACACAGCCGCGCGCGTAGAGCAGCGAGACCGGCTCGGCCCGCAGGTACTTGCCGCGGGTGGCGCGCACGGAGGTCACCGGCACGGCGGGATCGCACTGGCGCAGCACCGCGGCGGCCATCTCGCCGCCCTGGTTCACCTCGACCACGAGCGCATCGGCCGCGAGGCGGTGATAGAGGGCGAGCGCCGTGCCGGCCCAGGCCTCGGGGGTGGCCCGGGGCAGGCTCGCATCGGCCAGGATGTAGGCATGGCCGCCCGCGCGGGCCGCCGCGACGATGCCGCAGGTATCCGAGCGGGCGCCCGAGCCCGCCGGCGGATCGACCGCCACCACGATCCGGCCGAGGGCGTCCGGCGGGGCCGCGACGCGGGCGGCCTCGAGGATCGCGCGGCTCCAGAGGGCGTCGGCCCGGTCCTCGATCAGCTCGCCGTCGAGTTCCTGCCGCCCGAGCCGGGTGCCCGCGTAGCGGCCGACCACCGCCTCCAGGAAGGTGGGCGCGAGATGCGCGGCATTGTCCGCGGTGCGGGCCCGGCTCACCGCCGTGCGCGGATCGGCGAGCAGGCGCCGCAGCAGCGGGATCGGCCGCGGTGTCGTGGTGACGAGGTTGCGCGGATGCGCGCCCAGCCGCAGGCCGAATTGCAGCATGTCGAAGGCGGCCTCGGGGTGGCGCCATTTCGCGAGCTCGTCGCACCAGGCCGCGCCGAATTGCGGGCCGCGCAGCGCGTCGGGCTCCTCCGCCGAGAAGGCCTGCGCCACCGCGCCGTTCGGCCAGGTGAGCCGGCGCCGGCTCGGGCTCCAGGCCGGGCGCCGGCCGCGCTCGGGAATGCCGAGGAGCCCCGAGGGACCTTCGATCATCACGTCGCGCACGTCCGCGAAGGTCTCGCCGACGAGGGCGATGCGCGCGACGGGCTCGGGCGTGAAGGCCGGGTCGCCGCGGGCGAGCGCGTCGACCCATTCCGCGCCGGTGCGCGTCTTGCCGCAGCCGCGCCCGCCGATCACCGCCCAGGTCGTCCAGTCGGTCAGGCAACAGGGCGGCAGCTGGTCGGGCCGGGCGGCGATCAGCCAGTCACGGGCGAGCGCCCGGGTCCGGTCCGGCGGCAGCAGCGCCAGGGTCTCCGCCAGGCGGGGTGAGGCCAAGGCGGCGCGCGATCTCCGCGCGCAGGACGGGCAGCTCGTCGGGGTTGTCCGTGCTCCCTCCGCCCCCATCGCATGCCTCCGCCGCGCCGAGTTCGTCCAGAAGCTTCTTCAGGCCGCCGAGGTCGCGCAGGACCCGGGCCGAATCGACCACCGCTGCGCCGGTGCCCTGCAGGGCCGCATCGAACCCGGCGATCTGCCGGGCGATGTGGCTGCGCAGGGCCGCGCGCAGGCTCGGCCCGTCGGTGGCGCCCGCCGCGTCGAGGGGCGCAGGTGGCCCGGCCACGGTCGGGCTCGCGCGCCGGAGCGTCAGGCCGATCGCCTTGAAGAAGGCGCCGGCCGAGTTGCGGCCGATGCCGAGCGCGTCGACCAGGTCCTGCGGGTGGTTGCGCGGCTCGTAATAGAGCCGGGCGATCGCCTCGCGCCGGCCGAGCGGCCAGTTGGCGGCGCTCAGCTTCGAGGGGCGCGGCTTGCGCCAGCCGGCCCGGGCGTTCCAGCCCGCGAGCGTGCCGCGCGGGATGCCGAGCGCGTCCGCGATGGCGGACATCGGCTCGGCGGTCTCGCGCAGGCGGCGCTCCGCCTCGGCGCGCAGCTCCGCATTGTGCGGGGTCGGCCAGGGCATCGCTGCCTCTCGACATATTTTTGGAGAATGCCTGAACCCTATCCCAGGAGCGCGCCGGTGTCAAGGATCAATCTCTTTGGATCAGCCTTTTTTCATAGGCGCGGACCGTGCAGATCGCGCTGCCGCGGTGCCGGAACGGGCTTCCCCTTCGGCACGTTGACCGGCGCCTGCCAAAGCGCGCATCAGCGGGACGGCAGGGCGTCCGAGTCGGGAACAGCATGGTCGCGCAGACATCATCGAGCGGGGAGGAGCGAGCGGTCTTGAGCGACAGCTTCCGCCGCTTCGCCGATTCGGTGCCGCTGATGATGTGGCGCTCCGACCCCGAGGGCGCGACCATCCATCACAACGAGTGCTGGCTCGACTTCACCGGGCGCAGCCTCGACGAGGAGCTGGCGCTCGACTGGCGGCGCGGGCTCCATCCGGACGATTTCGAGCGCCATGCCCGGGTCGTGGCCGACGCCTTCGCGGCGCGGGAGCCCTTCACCGTGGAGTTCCGGCTGCGGCGCCACGACGGCGCCTATCGCTGGCTCCTCGACACGGCCCGCCCGCTGGTGGAGGACGGGACCTTCCGCGGCTATCTCGGCTCCTGCTTCGACATCACCGACCGCAAGCATGCGGAGGAGCATATCGAGCACGCGCTCGCCGAGAAGGAGACCCTGCTCGCCGAGGTCTACCACCGGGTCCGCAACAACCTGCAGGTGATGGTGAGCCTGATCGGCCTCTACGGCCGCGCCGCGCCCGATCCCTGCCGCGGTTCCTTCGAGGCCCTCGGGCAGCGGGTCCGCGCCATCGCCCTCGTCCAGCAGCACCTGCACGAGGCGCCCCACATCGCGAGCATCGACGTCAAGGATTACCTCCACCGCCTCGCATCGGGTCTCGGCCAGCTGCGGCGGGCCGGACGGATCGGGGTGCAGGTGGGCGGCACCGGCACGGGCCTCGTCGAGCCGCGCACCGCGAACGCGCTCGGCATGATCGTGGCGGAGATCGTGGCCGAGTGCCTCGACGCCACGGCCGAATCGGTGGCCTGCACCATCGCCATCGAGATCCAGGCGGCGGCCGGCGCGCCGGTGCGCCTCTCGATCGTCTCGGGGCTGAGCGAGGCGGCCGAGGCCGGGCGGCCGAACGTTCCGAAGCTCGGGCCGCGCCTGATCGCGGCCTATGCGGCGCAGGCCGAGATCGCGGTGACCGGCACGGCGGCGCCGGACGATCCTCTCCTCCTGCACCTGCCCGAGACCCGGATGGCCGGCTGAGCGGGCCCGGCGCCCTCCTGCGCCACCCGCTCGGATTGCCTCGGCATGGTGGCGGTCGCCGCCGCCCGGGCGCCGCGGGATCAGGCCTCCGTCCCGCACCATTCCGCGACGAACAGGGCGATCGCCGTGGTGACCCGCTCCACCGAGGCGAGGCTGACGCGCTCGTCGATGCCATGGATGTCGTGGCTGATCGGGCCGTAGCAGAGGGCCGGCACGCCCTCGTAGAGCGCGTGGACCCGGGCATCGAGATAGCTCGGCGACATGAAGCTCGCGAGCGGCGCACCCGTCGCGCGGGCATGGGCCCGGCCGAGCACCGCCTCCGCCTCCGATCCCGGCTCCAGCACGTAGCCCTCCGCGAAGAACCCGTCGAAGGTCACGCGCGGCGGATTCCGGGCCAGGAACGGGTCGGTGCGCGCGAACGCGGCCACCGCCGCCTCGATCTCCGCGGCGGCGTCGGCCGCGCGCGTGCCCGGATAGAGCGCGATCCGGCAGGCGACGGAGGCCCAGGCCGGCACCGTCGAGGCCCAGTCGCCCCCCGCGATCCGCCCGACATTCAGGTTGATCGGGTGTTCGGCGTCCCGGAAATGCGGGTGCCGGTCCTTCTCGGCGTTCCAGCGCGCCTCGACCGTCCGGAGCGCGCCGACCACCCGGTGGGCCGCGTCGATGGCGTTGGCGCCCGCCCCCATCTCCCGCACATGGGCCGGGCGGCCCCGGACCGAGACCGTGAACCAGAGCACGCCGGTATTGGCGCGCACCAGCATCTCCTCCTCCGGCTCCGGGATCAGCGCGGCCTCGGCCCGGTAGCCGCGCAGATGGGCGGCCAGCGCGCCGTTGCCGGTCGATTCCTCCTCGACCACCGAGAGCAGCGTCACCTCGGCCGCCGGCCGCAGGCCGATCCGCGCCAGCGCGTCGAGGGCGAACAGGTTGGCCGCGTGACCCGCCTTCATGTCGGCGCCGCCGCGCCCGTAGAGCCAGTCGCCGTCGATGGCCGGCTCGAAGGGCGGGTGCGCCCAGAGGTCGGCGGGGCCGGGCGGCACCACGTCCACATGCGCCTGCAGGATCAGGGAGCGGCCCGCCGGCCGGCGCGGCCGGTGGAGCGCGGCGATGATCGGGGCGTCGGAATGCTCCGCGGTGATCCGCCCGGCTCCGGGATGCGCCTCGAGCGCCGCGCGGTCCATCGCGAAGCGCTCGACGGCGAGCCCGCGCTCGGCCCAGGCCCGGCCGACGAAATCCTGGATCGCGTGCTCCTGCCCGCGCAGGGACTCGAAGCGCATCAGCGCCCGGATGTGCTCGACCTGGGCGGCGAAGCCCTCCGCGACGGAGGCGGCGATGCGCGCGGCGAGATCGGGATCGAGGGGCATGGGGCGCTCGGTTGCAAGGATCGGGGCGGGCGACAGATGACACAGGTTCGCGCGCGCGGCGACGGTCGGCCATTGCCATGGGCGGGCTCGCAGCCTAGCTCCCCCGCGGCCTGCGAGCCGGAGCGGGTCGAGAACAGGCCCCGCCCACACCGACACGACGGATGGAGACCCCAGAGATGTTGCGCCTCGCCCTCCCAGCCCTCGTCCTGCTCGCCGGCACGCTGCCCGGCCAGGCCATCGAGGTGCAGAAGTCGGCCACCGTCGCGGCCGCGCCGGACAAGGTCTGGCACACGATCGGCGATTTCTGCGGCATCGCCGCCTGGCATCCGGCGGTGGAGAAATGCGTCCCATCCGACAAGGAGGGCCAGAAGATCCGCACCCTAACCCTCAAAGGCGGCGGCACCCTGGTCGAGCAACAGGTTTCCCGCGACGACAAGGTGATGAGCTACACCTACACGATCCTGGAAGGTCCTCTGCCCGTCTCCGACTACCGCTCGACGCTCGCCGTCGCGCCCGAGGGCTCCGGATCGAAGGTGAGCTGGCAGGGCAGCTTCAGTGCCAAGGGCGTGCCGGACACGGTCGCGCAGGACGTGATCCAGGGCATCTACGATTCGGGTCTCAAGGCCATCGCCGAGAAGGCCCAGTAGGACCGCGAAGGGGGCGGGCGGTGGGGCGCGTCGTCCGGCGCGGTTGACCGGCTGGGCACGCCCGGCCCACAAGCGCCGCGGTACCAAGCTGTGCCGTTTCGAGGGTCCTTGTCGTGTCGAAGCCCACGTTCCGCCTCACGCTCGTCCTGCTCGCCGCCGCCGGGCTCGGCGCCTGCCAGCAGAAGGCCGTCACCCCGCCGCCGGTGGTCGCGGCAGCCCCGTCGGCCCCCGTCGTGCTGCCCCAGGGGTCGGGCTGCGGGCCCGCCATCGCCCGGACGCAGGCGGTGGTGGAGAGCGATGTCGCGACGGGCAACCTCAACAAGCCGGTGGGTGACCGCTTCGGTGCCGATCTCGCCCACGCGTCCTCGGCCTGCGCCGCCGGCCGTGAGGGCGAGGCGCTCGGCCTGCTCGCGGCTGCGAAGAAGCGCTACGGCTATCCGTAAGACCGGTTCCCGCTTCCCGTCGCCGCGATCGGATGGAATCGCGGTGACGGAGCCTTAACCGAGTTTGCGCACGATCCCCGCCGAAGCCCGGATGGAGGATCTCCCATGGTTGAGCCGAAGCAGCCAGCCCCATCCGCCGAGCCGGCGCAGGCGGCCACGCCCCTCAGCCCGAACGTCCGGCGGCATCTTGGGCAGAACCTGCGCAGCCTTTATGCCGATGCGCTCGCCGCTCCGGTGAACCAGCGCCTGGAAGCTCTCATCGCCCAACTCGACAAGCCGAAGCGCTGACGGGATCAATCCAGCGCGACGGCGACAAGGGAGAACAGGCCCGCGAGCAACAGATTGCCGGCGAGCACGAGGGCGATCACGGTCATGGCTGGGGGAGCAGTCTCGGATGGGGCCGGAGAAGTCCGGCCGTCACGTCATAGCGCCGGATCCGGCCACAGGCGGCCCTGATTCGCGCGACCGTCCGGGCCGGTCCGGCGAATGAGCGGAGGGTGATGCAGGCCGGGCACGGTGCTCAGCGCCGGCCGCGTGGCGCAGGTGCCGATTCCGGCCCGACCCATCCTGTTGCCGAAGCTCTCCTCCTGGGGTGTCTGAGCCGATCCGGCGCAGATCTGTCGATCGTCCGGCCGCGGATCGGGCAGACTTGCTTTCGCCAAGGTTGATCCGCCATTCTGTTAAGGTTCAGTCAACCTGAATCCGGGGCGATCGTGTCCTCGGCGGGAGGGGCGATATGACCATCGCAGCAATCGGATCGATCGGCGGTGCCTTCCAGGCGGCCTCGGCTCTTCTGGGCCGGCGTGTGGAGCGTGGCGACCTGCCGGTGCTCGTGATGGACGGCGAGACGGGCGAGGATTGGCGGGCAGAGTCCTTTGGCTGCGCGCTCGACCCGGCCTTCGCGCCGGGCTCTCCGTATTTCGAGGCGGTCGCGGCGGCTTTGGGCGAGGCCGGCTACCTCGACACGTAAGGGGCGTTCGCGGCGAAGGCCGAGCGCGCGGCAGTCCCCGCCGGGCCATAAAATGCGCTAGAGGGACCGCATGGCACCTCTCGTCCGCTTCGCCCCGTCGCCGACCGGCTATCTCCATATCGGCAATGCCCGGCCGGCGCTGCTCAACGCGCTGTTTGCCCGCGCCCGCGGGGGCCGCTTGCTGCTGCGCCTCGACGATACCGATCGCGAGCGCTCGACGGCGGAATTCGCCCGCGCCGTCGAGGAGGACCTCGCTTGGCTCGGCATCGTGCCGGATCTCTTCGCCCGCCAGTCCGACCGGGCGGCGCAGCACGATGCGGCGGCCGAGCGGCTGAAGGGACAGGGCCGGCTCTACCCCTGCTACGAGACGCCGGAGGAGCTGGAGCGCCGCCGCCGCCGCCAGCTCGGCCGCGGCCTGCCGCCGATCTACGACCGGGCCGCCCTGAGCCTCACGGCCGAGCAGCGCGCTGCCTACGAGGCGGAGGGCCGCCGCCCGCACTGGCGCTTCAAGCTCGAGGCCCGCACGGTCGCCTGGGACGACCTCGTGCGCGGACCCGCTCATGTGGATTGCGCCTCGCTCTCCGATCCGGTCCTGATCCGCGCGGACGGCACCTATCTCTACACGCTGCCCTCCGTGGTGGACGACATCGACCTCGGCATCACCCATGTCATCCGCGGTGAGGATCACGTCACCAATACGGGCGTGCAGGTCCAGATCTTCGAGGCACTGGAGGCGTCCGTGCCGGTCTTCGGCCACCACAACCTGCTGACCACCGCTGACGGGGAGGGGCTGTCGAAGCGCCTGGGCCACCTCTCGCTGCGGTCCCTGCGCGAGGCGGGCTATGAGCCGGCGGCCGTGCGCTCGCTCGCCGTGCTTACCGGTTCAGCCGAGGCGGTGCGGCCGGTCGCCTCCCTCGACGAGCTGGCTTCCCTCGTTGACCTCGCCCAGATCTCGCGGGCGCCGGCCCGGTTCGATCCCCACGAACTCGACGGGCTCAATGCCCGCCTCGTCCACGCCATGCCCTACGCGGAGGTGGCTCCGCGACTCGCCGCGCTCGGGATCCCGGATTTGGCGGGCGAAGCGTTCTGGCTGGCGGTGCGGGCCAACCTCGCCACGGTCGCTGAGGCCGCTTTGTGGTGGAAGGTGGTGGCCGGCCCGGTCGCGCCGGTGATCGCCGACCCCGCCATCGCCGCCGCCGCCGCCGAGACCCTGCCGGAGGAGCCTTACGGGCCGGAGACCTGGAAGACCTGGACGGGGGCGGTCCGCGAACGGACGGGCGCCAAGGGCAAGGCCCTGTTCATGCCGCTGCGCCTCGCCCTGACCGGCCTCGACCACGGGCCGGACCTTGCCGGGCTGCTCCCGCTGATCGGCCGCGACCGGGCGGCACGCCGCCTCGCAGGCGAGACGGCATAATTCAGGTCCGGGATCCCAAAGGGATCATCCCTTTGGTGGGGTTTCGGGGCGAAGCCCTGAAGGATCCCGGGCTCCGCCCGGACCCGTGAGAGGGATGATCCCACTCGACACCCGGCTTCAGGGGGCTTCCGGCGCCAGCTCGGCGGTCCAGCGGCCGGTGCGCACGAAGTCGCGCAGCAGGTCGAGGGCAAGGCTACGAACGGCGGCCGCCGCCGTAGAGAGCGGGCGCTCGGCGGCGTGGGCGAGGTAGATCCGGCGCTGGAGGGGTGGCGTCCCGAGCGGCCAGACGCGGAATTGACCCGTCTCGGTCTCCGTCTGCACGGCCACCCGCGGCAGCACGCCGAAGCCGTGGCCCCGGGCCGTCAGTTCCTTGATCCGCGCGTAGGAATCGATCTCGACGGGCGCGGCCACCGCGACGCCCTCGGCCTCGGCGGCCTCTTCCACGAGGTCGCGCAGGCCGTGCGAGAGCCCGGGCAGGATCAGGGGCAGGGCTGCGGCCGCGGCCAGCGGCACCGGCCCATCCGGGGGCGCGCCGTCCTGGCTCGGCACCGCGAACAGGCAGAGATCTTCGGTGAGCACGTGGGCGAGCACGAAGCCCTTCGGCGACGCCGGGTTGTACAGCACCGCGAGGTCGATCGCCTCGCGGTTCAGCCAGTCCAGAATGAAGCCGCTCATCGCCTCGGCGATGCGGAGCCGGATGCCGGGGTGCCGGGCGCGCACCGCCTCGAACAGCGGCACCGACAGGATCTCGCTCACCGTGCCCGGCAGGCCGATCCGCACATCCCCGATCACGGGTCGGTCGGCGCCGCGCACGCTGTCGGGAATCTCGGCGAAACGCTCCAGGATGGCGCGGGCATGGTGAAGGAGCCGTGCACCGGCCTCCGTCGGCACGGCGCCGCGCGGGCCCCGGTGCAGGAGGGGCAGGCCGAGTTCCCCCTCCATGTGGCGGATATGCTGGCTCAGCGCCGGCTGGGCGACGCGCAGGGCCTCGGCGGCCTTCGAGAAGGACCCCTGCTCGACGATCGCGACGAAGTAACGGAGTTGGCGCAGGTCCATCGATACCGGCGGATGCTGACGGATCACGCGCGGCATAGCATCCGCTTATGGGGGCGAGAAGAAAGCTGTCTTGGGCGACGGGGAGTGCGGCTGACATAGTCGGCGCGGAATCGAGAGCCTCCCGCAGAAGAGCCCGATGGACGCCACTCCCCTCGACATCGACCATTTGCGCGGCTGGATCGGGCGCACCGAGACCGCCGAGGATGACCTTTCAGAGCAGCTGGTGCGCGGCTTCCGGGCGACGCTCGACCAGGATCCGGGCAAGCCCCGGCCGGGCGAAGCGGCGCCGCTCGCGATCCACTGGTGCCTGTCGCCGGCGATCCGCCCGATGCGCGAGCTGGGGCCGGATGGCCACCCGGCCCGCGGCGGCTTCCTGCCGCCCGTGCCGCTGCCGCGGCGGATGTGGGCGGGCGGCGAGATCCGACACGTTGATCCGCTGCGTGTCGGCGACCGCGTGCGCCGGGTCTCCCGCATCGGCGACGTGCAGGTGAAGCACGGGCGCACGGGACCCCTCTGCTTCGTCGCGGTCCACCACGATTTCGAGACGGAGCGGGGTCTCGCCCTCTCCGAGCGGCACGACATCGTCTACCGGGAGATGACGCCCGGTCGCACGGGCCAGCCGCCGGAGGCCGCCGGCGGCGTGCCCGCAGCGCAGGCGAGCCACGCAGTCGATCCGACGCCGACCCTGCTGTTCCGCTACTCGGCGCTGACCTTCAACGGCCACCGCATCCACTACGACCGCGCCTATGCCACGGAGGTCGAGGGCTATCCCGGCCTCGTGGTGCACGGGCCCCTCCAGGCGACTTGGCTGCTGCATCTCGCCGCCGGGCTGCGGGGCGGGGCGGCACCCGGCCTCTTCCGCTTCCGCGGTCTCAGCCCGGTCTTCGACGGCGCCCCGCTCACCATCGCCGGTCGCCTGACCGACGGGACCACCGGCGAGGCGTGGACGCTCACCGCCGACGGGCGCGTCGGCATGCAGGCGCAGTTCTCGGACGAGGTCCCGGACGCATGACCATGGCCGCCCGCCCCCTCGACGGCATCACCGTGCTCTCTCTGGAGCACGCCATCGCCGCCCCCTACTGCACCCGCCACCTCGCCGATCTCGGCGCCCGGGTGATCAAGATCGAGCGGCCGGGCGTCGGCGACTTCGCCCGAGCTTACGACGAGCGCGTGCGGGGCATGGCCTCGCACTTCGTCTGGACCAACCGCTCGAAGGAGAGCCTGACCCTCGACCTCAAGGCGCCGCAGGCCGCCGAGATCCTCGACCGGCTGGTCGCGAAAGCCGACGTGCTCGTCCAGAATCTCGCTCCCGGTGCCGCAGCCCGGCTCGGCCTCTCCTACGAGGCGGTCTCGGCCAAGAACGCGGGCATCGTGGTCTGCGATATTTCCGGCTACGGCGACGACGGCCCGTATCGCGAGAAGAAGGCCTACGACCTCCTGATCCAGGCCGAGGGCGGTTTCCTCTCGGTCACCGGCAGCGCGGAGGAATCCGCCAAGGCCGGCTGCTCCATCGCCGACATCGCCGCCGGCATGTACGCGCTCAACAGCGTCATGGCCGGTCTGATCCAGCGCGGGCGCACCGGCAAGGGCGCCCGTTACGAGGTCTCGATGCTCGAATGCATGGTCGAGTGGATGGGGTATCCGCTCTACTATGCGTTCGAGGGGGCGGCCCCGCCGCCGCGGGCCGGCGCCGCCCACGCCACCATCTATCCCTACGGTCCCTTCCCCACGGGCGACGGGCGCACCGTCATGCTCGGTCTCCAGAACGAGCGCGAATGGGCGCTGTTCTGCGAGCGCGTCCTCGAGCAGCCGGACCTGACGGCCGATCCGCGCTTCGCCTCGAACGCGAAGCGCAGCGCGGCGCGCGAGGAACTCGCCGCGATCATCGCGCAGGCTTTCTCCAGCCAGTCCCGCGAGGCGGTGATGGCCCGCCTTGACGCGGCGGGGATCGCCAATGCCGGCGTCAACGCCATGGCGGACATCTGGGCCCACCCGCAGCTCCAGGCCCGCGGACGCTTCGCCGAGATGGGCTCGCCGGTGGGCCTCGTGCCGACCCTGCTGCCACCGGGCCGCACCGACGCCTACGCGCCCCGCCTCGATCCGGTGCCGGATCTTGGAGAGCACACCGACGCCATCCTGACCGAGCTGGGTTACGGCCCAGGCGAGATCGAAACGCTCCGGGTGGAAAAGGTGGTCTGACCACGTTGCGGCGGATGCCAGGGTCGCGCTAAGTCTCGGAAAACGCAGAACACTGCGACGTCAAATCAAGATTTCGGGAGGAATTGGATGAGTCTGCGCACGCATCTCGGCCGGGTACTCGTCGGCCTGACCCTGGCATTCGGTATCGGCGGCGCGCAGGCGCAGAGCCCGATCGTCATCAAGTTCAGCCACGTCACGGCGAGCGATACGCCGAAGGGCCGCGCCGCCGACAAGTTCAAGGAGCTTGTCGAGAAGAAGACCGGCGGCAAGGTCAAGATCGAGGTCTATCCGAACTCGACCCTCTACAAGGACAAGGAGGAGCTGGAGGCGCTCCAGCTCGGCTCCGTGCAGATGCTCGCGCCCTCGCTCGCCAAGTTCGGACCGCTCGGCGTCAAGGAGTTCGAGGTCTTCGATCTGCCCTACATCCTGCCCGACCGCGAGGCCCTGCGGAAGGTCGTGGACGGTCCGATGGGAGCGAGCCTCCTGAAGAAGCTGGAGCCCAAGGGCTTCATCGGCCTCGCCTACTGGGACAACGGCTTCAAGCAGATGACGGCCAACAGGCCGCTGCTCCTGCCGGCCGACTTCCGCGGCCAGAAGATGCGCATCCAGTCCTCGAAGGTGCTCGAGGCGCAGTTCCGCGCGCTCGGCGCCATCCCGCAGGTGATGGCCTTCTCGGAGGTCTATCAGGCCCTGCAGACCGGCGTCGTGGACGGCACCGAGAACACCGCCTCGAACATCTACACCCAGAAGATGCACGAGGTGCAGAAGCACCTGACGATGTCGAACCACGGCTACATCGGCTACGCCGTGATCGTGAACAAGAGCTTCTGGGAGGGCCTGCCGGCGGATGTGCGCGGGCAGCTCGACGAGGCGATGAAGGAGGCGAGCGTCTACGCCAACGAGGTCGCCCAGAAGGACAACGACGACGCGCTCGAGGCCATCCGCAAGGCCGGCAAGACCGAGATCCACAATCCGACGCCCGAGCAGGTCGCCGCCTGGAAGAAGGCTCTGGTCTCGGTCCACAAGGACATGGCCTCGCGGATCGGCAAGGAGGTCATCCAGAACTTCTACGAGGCGACCGGCTTCGACCCGAACAAGTCGTAAGCGCGGAACAACCCTCCCCTCTCTGCGGGGGGGGAGGGTGCCTCGCGGATGCGAGGCGGGAGAGGGGGGCGACGCTGCATGTGAGCGCGCCTCGTGCCGCCGCTCCGCCTCTTTCGTACGGCCGGGTTCTCCCCTCTCCCGACCCGCTTCGCGGGCCACCCTCCCCCATCCCAGGTCGGGCCTGCCCGACTTGGGCAGAGAAGAGCGGACCTCGGGCAAACCCGAGGTCCGTGGGGGAGGGGAAGCCCGGCAAGGCACACGCCTATCCCATGAAGCCTGCCGGGGACGGGGAACCCCGGTCCGGCCCCATGCCTCCTCCCCGGAGCCTGCCATGCTCTTACGAATCCTCGACCGGCTCGAGGAGGTGCTGATCGCGACCCTGATGGGTGCCGCGACATTGCTGATCTTCGTCGCCGTCCTTCACCGCTACTTCGCCACCGTCGACATCCCGGTGCTGCAGGACTTCCTGCTGTCGCTGAATCTCGGCTGGGCGCAGGAGCTCTGCATCTACATGTTCGTCTGGATGGCGAAGTTCGGCGCCGCCTACGGCGTACGCACCGGCATCCATGTCGGCGTCGATGTGCTGATCAACCGGCTCGATGGCCCCAAGCGCAAGCTCTTCGTGGAGTTCGGCCTGCTCGCGGGCGCGCTCTTCACCGCGGTGGTCGGCACGCTCGGCGCGATCTTCGTCTGGAAGATCGCCCATTCCGACCAGACCTCGCCCGATCTCGAAGTGCCGATGTGGCTCGTCTACCTCGCGGTGCCGGCGGGCTCCTACCTGATGTGCTTCCGCTTCCTCCAGGTCGCGGTCACGTTCTGGCGCACGGGCGAGCTGCCCCGCCACGACCACGGCGCCGTCGAAGGCATCGAGACGCCCTCCGACGTCACCCACTTCGTCCCCGAGGACAATCTGCATCCGAAGCCCGTCGGACCGGGCACGCACCGGGGAGAACGGGCATGAACGCGGCCATCATCTTCGGGCTGCTCTTCGCCCTCATGCTCACCGGCATGCCGATCTCGATCTCGCTCGGCCTGACGGTGCTCACCTTCCTGTTCA
This sequence comes from Methylobacterium symbioticum, assembly GCF_902141845.1. GTDB lineage: Bacteria > Pseudomonadota > Alphaproteobacteria > Rhizobiales > Beijerinckiaceae > Methylobacterium > Methylobacterium symbioticum. Next base: position 29,293 of record NZ_CABFPH010000045.1, read on the forward strand.
CGCTCACCACCGTGCCGATCGAGGCGGTGGCGCTGAAGCTGTTCACCGGCATCGAGAAGTTCGAGATCATGGCGATCCCGTTCTTCATCCTGGCCGGCAACTTCCTGACCCATGGTGGCGTGGCGCGGCGGATGATCAACTTCGCCACCGCGATGGTCGGCCATTTCTACGGCGGCCTGGGCCTTGCCGGCGTCTTCGCCTGCGCACTCTTCGCGGCCGTGTCCGGCTCCTCGCCCGCGACCGTGGTCGCGATCGGCTCGATCCTGATGCCGGCGATGGTGCGGCAGGGCTTCCCGAACCGCTTCGGGGCCGGCGTCATCACCACCTCGGGCGCGCTCGGAATCCTGATCCCGCCCTCCATCGTGATGGTGCTCTACGCGGTCTCGACCAACACCTCGGTCGGCGCCCTGTTCATGGCCGGCGTGATCCCGGGCCTCCTGCTCGCCTTCCTGCTCGGCGTGACGACCTGGTACCGAGCGCGCAAGTTCGGCTATCCGCGCCTGCCGAAGGCGAGCTGGACCGAGCGCTTCGTCACCTTCCGCAAGAGCTTCTGGGGCCTGCTGCTGATCCTCGTCGTGATCGGCGGCATCTACTCGGGCTTCTTCACGCCGACCGAGGCGGCCGCGGTCGCCGCCGTCTACGCCTTCTTCGTCGCCGTGTTCGTCTATCGCGACATGCCGCTCTCGAAGGTGCCGAAGGTGCTGCTCGACTCGGCCAACATGTCGGCGATGCTGCTCTACATCATCACCAACGCGGCCCTGTTCTCGTTCCTGATGACCTCGGAGCAGATCCCGCAGACCATGGCCGACTGGATGATCGGCACCGGCATGGGGCCGATCGCCTTCCTGCTCGTGGTCAACGTGCTGCTGCTGCTCGCCGGCAACGTGATGGAGCCATCCTCGATCGTGCTGATCATGGCCCCGATCCTGTTCCCGATCGCCATGAAGCTCGGCATCGACCCGATCCATTTCGGCATCCTGATCGTCGTCAACATGGAGGTCGGCCTCTGCCACCCGCCGGTGGGTCTCAACCTCTACGTGGCGAGCGGCATCGCGAAGATGGGCATCACGGAGCTGACCGTCGCGGTCTGGCCCTGGCTGCTGACCATGCTGGGCTTCCTCATGCTGGTGACCTACTGGCCGGCGCTGTCCCTGTTCCTGCCGCGCTATCTCGGCCTGATGCAGTAACGACCTGCGCGGCCGGCCTTCCGGAGCCTCGGCGCCAAGGCCGGCCGCGGACCCGAATCCTGCCGATCCCCGTGCGGGCTCGGCGAGGACTGGTTTCAGATGTGGGCAAGGGGGTCGTCACGACTGACCCTCTGCCGTCCGATACCCCGGCACTATTGCCGCGCCCGGGATTCCAGGGCATCACCGGGCGGCAAAACGACATCGTTCGAGCGCCGCATGCCGTCCGTTCGTATCCTGGCGTCCGCGTTCCTTCTGATGCTGGCGGCGCTTCTTTCTTCCGCCCCGCAGGCTGCGGCAAACGGCCGGGCCGCCCTGCTCATCGCCAACGCCGCCTATCCGGACAGCGAGGCCGTGCTGCCGACGCCGATCGCGGATGCGCGCGCCCTCGGCGAGGCGCTGAAGGCCAAGGGATTCCGCGTCGAGACGGTGGAGAATGCCTCGAAGGAAGCGCTCCAGGCAGCGATCGACCGCTTCCAGCGCGGCCTCGAGCCGGACGGCATCGCCTTCGTCTTCTTCAGCGGCTACGGGATCCAGGTCGCGCGCAAGAACTACCTGATCCCCGTCGATGCCCGGATCTGGAGCGAGGCGGATGTGGTTCGGGACGGGCTCAGCCTGGACGGCCTGCTCGAGGGGCTCAGTCGCAGCCGCGCGGGCATCCGCGCCGTCGTTCTCGACGCCTCGCGCCGCAACCCGTTCGAGCGCCGCTTCCGCAGCTTCTCGCAGGGTCTGGCCGCGATTCCGGCTACGCCCGGCTCGCTGATCCTGTCGTCCACGGCGCCCGGCGGCGTCGTCAACGAGGGTGGCGCGACGCGCAGCCCCTTCGTCGGCGAACTGGTGCAGCAGATCGGCGTGCTCGACCAGACCGCGGACCGTGCCTTCGCGGCCACCGCCGAGGCCATCGCCCGGCGGGTGCGGGGGCAGAGCCCGGCCCTCACCGTCAATCTCGAAGAGACCTTCTCCTTCGATCCGGAGCAGCCCCGCACCCTTGTCCGCCGCAAGCCCGACGAGGCCGCGGACAAGGCGGCCAAGGAACAGGAGGCCCGGGATCAGGCCGCGAGCGAAGCCGCCCGCAGCCGCGAGCAGGCGGCCAGGGAGCAGACGGCTAGAGAGCAGGCCGCCCGGGATCAGGCTGCGCGGGATCAAGCCATCCGGGAGCAGGCCGCTCGGGATCAGGCGGTGCGTGACCAAGCTGCACGAGATCAGGCTGCGCGGGATCAAGCCGCGCGGGAGCAGGCGAATCGCGACAGGCTCGCCCGCGAACAGGGGCAGCGCGCCGCCGAGCGCGCCTTCGAATCCGCCCGCGCCCAGGGGACGAAGGGCGCCTACCAGGATTTTCTCGCCACCTACCCGGCAGGCCCCCTCGCGGAGAGGGCCCGGGCCGAGGTCGCGCGGATCGAGGGTGAGGACCGGCAGGCGGCTGCCGATTACGAGCGCGCCGAGGCCGTCGGCACACAGGCCGCCTACCAGGATTTCCTCGACAAGCACCCCTCCGGCCCCCAGGCCGAGCGGGCGCGCAACGCGCTCGACCGGATCGCCCGCACCGCCGAGCGGCGCCGGGACGAGGAGCGCCAGCGCCTCGCCTCTCTCGACCAGCGCATCGCCAGCAACCCGCGCGACGACGCCGCCTATTACGAGCGCGGTCAGTTCCACGCCCAGCGCGGCGACGCGGCGGCGGCGATCCGCGACTTCGATCAGACGATCCGCCTCAATCCCGCGAGCCCCGAGGCGTTCAACAATCGCTGCTGGATGCGCGCGCTCTCGAACGACCTTCAGCGGGCCATGGCCGACTGCAACCAAGCCCTGAAGCTCCGCCCGGGCTTCGTCGATGCCCTCGACAGCCGCGGTCTCGTGAACCTCAAATCGGGGGCGCTGCGGGCCGCGGTCGCCGATTACGACGTCATCCTGCGCGGCGAAGGGCAACACGCCTCGGCCCTCTACGGACGCGGCGTCGCGCGGCTGCGTCTCGGCGAGCGGGCCCTCGCCGAGAAGGACATGGCCGGCGCTCTTGAGCTGAATCCGCAGATCGACAAGGAATTCGCCGGCTACGGCATCCGGTGAGATCAGTGCCGGGCCGCGGGCAGGTGTGTCGGCTCGCACACAGGTGGACCATGAACTCTGTCATGCCATGTTGAACGGCGGAGGGCGCCGTGACACAACCCGATCAGCGGTAGAGAAGGACCGCCTGAGCGACTTGGAGGGTCCAATGTTCGGTTCTTCGAGGAGTGGTACTCATCTGTTCGTCGGGGCAGTGCTGGCTGTCCTGGCCTCGGCGCCGGCCTCGGCCGAGGATGTCAGCGAGGCGCAGATCCTCAAAGCGCTGTCGCCGAATGCCGTCGAGCCGCCACGCACCCGCGGCCTCTCGATCGGCGCGCCGGCCCCGGCCGTGGCCCCCGTCATCGCCGCCTCCCCCGACGCGGCCTTCGTGGACGGCCTGCGCAACAAGCCGAGCCGCTCGCTCTCGACGGGCGAGCGCGAGAAGCTCGGCAGCCTCGCGGCGACCAAGCCGCAGATCGATCTGCCGATGGAGTTCGACTACAATTCCGACGTGCTCCGTGGAGAGGCCCTCAAGAACGCCGACAATCTCGGCAAGGCGCTGTCGAGCGCCGGCATGCGGGGCCAGACCTTCATGATCGCCGGGCACACCGATGCCAGGGGCGGCGACGCCGCCAACCAGCGGCTCTCCGAGCGGCGCGCCGACGCGGTCAAGAGCTTCCTCGTCCAGAAATACGGCATCCCGGCCGCGAACCTGATCACGGTCGGCTACGGCAAAGCCCATCTCAAGGTCCCGGCCGATCCCGCCTCCCGCGAGAACCGTCGGGTGCAGGCGGTGAACATGATGCAGGTGCAGACCGCGGGGCGCTGAGCGCCCGTCCAGACGGGGATCGAGAGGCGTGACGCGATCCGACGTGATCGGGCACGGCTCTCGAGCCCGCCAAGCCGGCGCCTGGGGGGCGGGTGTCGGCCCGCCAGTCATAGACCCGACCCCGGGCCCGTGCACGCCATGTCCGAGCAACCGTCCGTCGCGCTGCGCCTCGCCCGAGGGGAGGGCGCTCCGCCGTCCGGGCGCCGCTGCCGGGCCTGGGCGGAGGGCCGGCTTCCCCTTCTCGCCGCGGCGCTCCCCTTGGCTGTGCTCCTCTTGTCCGCGCTTCTCCTGGCCGGGCCGGCCGCGGCCCAGAGCACGCCGGAGGGGACCAAGGTGCTCGGCGTGCGCGCCGGCAATGCCTGCCTGAAGGAGCAGGTCCGCATCACCGGCTTCGCCCTGGCGCGCGAGGAGAGCGGCGCCAGCATCCCCTTCGACGGCTACCGCGTCACCGAGATCCTGGTGGCGGAGGGGGACACGGTGACCGCGGGCCAGGAGATCCTGCGCGCCGTGCGCCAGCCGGACGGCGGCGCACAGCGCCCGCAGACGCCGGAGACCGTCTCCCTGCGCGCGCCGATCGCCGGCCGGGTGACCCGGATCGGCCTGCGCCTCGGCCAAGTGACCGGCGCCGCGGCCGGGCTCGGAGCGCCGGCCGCCCCGGCCGCGCCCGCGGGCCTGCCCGATCCGCAGGTGCGGGTCATGGCCGATGCCGGCACCGAGTTGCTGGTCGACGTGCCGAGCCCCTACGCCGCCAAGATCCGCACCGGCACCGCCGCGCGCATCGTTCCGGACGAGGGCGCGGAGATCCGCGGCAGCGTGCGGGTGCCGGTGAGCGAGGTGGATCCGCGGACTCAGCTCGGCCGCGCCCGCATCAGCCTCGACCCGCCGACGGCGCTCAGGCCCGGCCAGTTCGCCAGCGCCGTCCTTGAGACCGCCCGCGATTGCGGCGTGGCCGTGCCCCGCGCCGCCGTCAGCTACCAGAACGGGGTGCCCACCGTGCAGGTGCTCAACGGCAGCCGGGTGGAGACCCGCAGCGTCCGCATCGGCCTCTCCGACGAGAGCAACGTGCAGATCCGCGAGGGCCTGAGCGACGGCGAGCCCGTGGTGGCCAATGCCGGCACTGCCCTGCGACCCGGCGATCGGGTCACCCCCGTCATCACCGGCCAGGTCGGAGCCTCGCGCTGATGTCCGTCAACATCTCCGCCCTGGCGATCAAGCGGCCGCTGCCCTCGGTGGTGGCCTCGATCATTCTGCTGGCGCTGGGCTGGGTCAGCTTCATGAAGCTGCCGGTCACCCGCCTGCCGGCCGCCGACATCCCGCTGATCTCCGTCGTCGTCTCGCAGTTCGGGGCGGCGCCCGCCGAGATCGAGGCCCAGGTGACGAAGACGATCGAGGACGGCGTCTCGGGCGTGGAGGGCGTGCGCCACATCGCCTCCTCGGTCACCGACGGCCTGTCCGTGACCACCATCGCCTTCCGCCTGGAGAGCAACACCGACCGGGCGCTGAACGACGTCAAGGATGCGGTCACCCGCGTGCGGTCGAACCTGCCGCAGGGCGTGCAGGAGCCGCTGATCCAACGCGTCGACGTGGTCGGGCTGCCGATCGTCACCTACGCGGCGACGGCGCCGAACAAGAGCCCGGAGCAGATCTCCTGGTTCATGGAGAACACCGTCAAGCGCTCGCTGCAGGACGTGAAGGGCGTGGCCGAGGCCGAGGTGATCGGGGGCGCCGCCCGCGAGATCCTGGTCTCTCTCGATCCCGACCGCCTCCAGGCCTTCGGCCTCAGCGCCGTCGACGTGAGCCGGCGGCTCTACGGCACCAACATCACGGTGACGGGCGGGCGCGCCGAGATCGGCGGCCGCGACCAGGCGATCCGGACGCTGGCCTCGGCCAGGACCCTGGAGGACCTGGCCGGCACCATGATCACCCTGCCGACCGGGGGACAGGTGCGGCTGGAGGATCTCGGCCGGGTCACCGACACGGTGGCCGACCGGCGCACCTTCGCCCGCCTCAATGGCGAGCCGGTGGTGGCGATCGGCATCAAGCGCGCGCAGGGGGCGAGCGACGTGGTCGTCGCCAAGGCCGTCGAGACGCGCGTCGCGCAGATCCGCGCCGAGAACCCGGATTACGATCTCAAGCTGATCGACACCTCGGTCGATTTCACCCGCGGCAACTACGACGCGGCGATCTCGACCCTGTTCGAGGGCGCCTTCCTCGCGGTCGTCATCGTGTTCCTGTTCCTGCGGGACCTGCGCGCCACGGTGATCGTCGCGGTCTCGCTGCCCCTGTCGATCTTCCCCGCCTTCTGGGCGATGGACCTGCTCGGCTTCTCGCTGAACCTCGTCAGCTTCCTCGCCATCACGCTCTCGACCGGCATCCTCGTGGACGATTCGATCGTCGAGATCGAGAACATCGTCCGCCACATGCGCATGGGCAAGTCGCCGGTCCAGGCGGCCATGGAGGCGGCCGACGAGATCGGCCTCGCGGTGATCGCGATCTCGCTCACCATCATCGCGATCTTCGCGCCCGCGAGCTTCATGTCCGGCATCGCCGGGCAGTTCTTCAAGCAGTTCGGCATCACGGTCGCGGTGCAGGTGTTCTTCTCCCTGCTCGCCGCCCGCTTCGTGACGCCGATGCTCGCGGCCTACATCATGAAGCCGCACCACAAGCCCGAGAAGCCGCCGGGTCCGGTTCTGCGCGCCTATACCCGCCTCGTCACGCTCTCGGTGCGCTACTATCCCCTCACCGTCCTCATCGGCCTCCTGACCTTCGCCGGCTCGATCGCCTCCATCGGGCTGCTCTCGAAGGGCTTCCTGCCCGCGCAGGATTCCGCGCGCTCGGTGATGGCGCTGGAGCTGCCGCCGGGCTCGCAGCTCGCCGAGACCGAGAAGGTGAGCGAGGACATCGCCCGGGTGATCCGCGAGCTGCCGCAGGTGACGAGCGTGTTCGTGGATGGCGGGCGCGTGCCGAAGGAGCCCATCGAGGCGCGCCGGGCCTCGTTCATCATCAACTACACGGCCAAGAAGGACCGCTCGATCACCCAGCGCGAACTGGAGCGCGAGATCGGCAGCCGCCTGCGGGCCGTGCCCGATATCCGCTTCTACTTCGTGGACGAGAACGGCCTGCGGGCGATCTCGCTGGTGGTGCGCGGCACCGATCCGCGCACGGTCGCCAACGTCGCCAACGAGCTCGCGGGCCAGATGCGGCGCCTGCCGACGGTCGCCAACGTGATCTCCGGCACGACCCTCGACCGGCCGGAACTCAGGATCCGCCCGCATCTCGACCTCGCCGCGCGCCTCGGCGTCTCGCCGACGCTGCTCGCCGAGACGATCCGCGTCGCCACGATCGGCGATGTCGGCCCGGCGCTGGCCAAGTTCGACGCGGGCGACCGGCTCGTGCCGATCCGGGTGCAGCTCGACGACACGGCCCGGGTCAACCAGTCGGTGCTGGAGCAGGTCCGCGTGCCCAAGGGCGGGGGCGGCTCGATCCCGCTCTCGGCGATCGCCGCACTCGACTTCCAGCAGGGCCCGACCAACATCACCCGCTACGACCGCCAGCGGCAGGCCACGGTCGCCTGCGACCTCGTGGGCAATGCGGCGCTCGGCGACGTGCTCAAGGCGATCGACGATCTGCCGGTGATGAAGTCGTTGCCCAAGGGCGTCACCGTCGACCAGGGCGGCGATGCCGAGAGCCTGAACGAGCTGGCCGACGGCTTCGCCCACGCCATGAGCGCCGGCCTGATGATGGTCTATGCGGTGCTGGTGCTGCTGTTCGGCTCCTTCCTCCTGCCGATCACCATCCTGTTCTCGCTGCCGCTCTCGCTCGGCGGGGCGGTGATCGCCCTGATGGTCACCGGCAAGCAGCTCACCACGCCGGTCTGGATCGGCATCCTGATGCTGATGGGCATCGTCACCAAGAACGCGATCATGCTGGTCGATTTCGCCGTCGAGTCGATGCGCCACGGCATGGCCCGGGACGCGGCGATCATCGATGCCGGCCAGAAGCGGGCGCGGCCGATCGTGATGACGACCATCGCCATGGTGGCGGGCATGCTGCCCTCGGCGCTGGCCTTCGGCATCGGCGGCGAGTTCCGCTCGCCGATGGCGCTCGCGGTGATCGGCGGCCTGATCTTCTCGACGCTGCTCTCCCTCGTCTTCGTGCCGGCGGTCTTCGTCACGGTTTCGGAGATCAGCGACCGGAGCTTGCGCCTGCTGCGCCGGCTCGGCTCCCTCGGCCGGCGCAAGGCCGCGGCGGAGAAGCCGCAGGACGTGCCGCCTGGCGGTGGCGCCGTCGCCCCGGGCCTTGGGCCGGCAAGCCCGCCGGCCTGAATTCCGAGGATCCCAAAGGGGTCACCCCTTTGGCGGGGTGCCGGGGCAGCGCCCCGGCCTCTTCCAGGAAGGCTGAGCGTTCCCGACACCCGAGAGGATCAGGCCGCGCGGACCGTCGCCAGGAAGCGCGCGACCTCGGTCGAGAGATGGTCCGACTGGCGCGACAGGTCCGAGGCGGAGGCAAGCATCTCGTTCGCCGCCGTGCCCGTCACGGTCGCGGCATCGGCGACGCCCGCGATGTTGCGCGTCACCTCGCCCGCGCCGGTGGCGGCCTGGGCGACGTTGCGGACGATCTCGCTGGTGGCCGCGCCCTGCTCCTCGACTGCCGCCGCGACCGAGGCCGACACGCCGCTGATCTCCTGGATACGCGCGCTGATGCTCTCGATGGCGCGGACCGCCTGATCGGTCGCGCCCTGGATCTGGCTGATCTGGGCGGCGATCTCTTCGGTGGCCTTGGCGGTCTGGTTGGCGAGTTCCTTCACCTCGGCCGCCACCACCGCGAAGCCGCGGCCCGCCTCGCCGGCGCGCGCCGCCTCGATGGTGGCGTTGAGCGCCAGCAGGTTGGTCTGGCTCGCGATCTGCGAGACCGTGCCGACCATGTCGCCGATGCGGGCGGAGGTCTCGCTCAGGGCCTGGACGTGCTGAGCGGTCTCGCGAGCCTCCGCCACGGCGGTCCGGGCGAAATCCGCCGAGCTGGTGACCTGCCGGCCGATCTCCTGCACCGAGGCGCCGAGTTCCTCGGCCGCCGCGGCGACGGTGGCTACGTTGCCGGCCGCCTGCTCGGCCGCCGCCGCGACGGTGACCGACTGCTCGGCGGTGGCGGCGGCGCTGGTCGACAGGGTTTGGGCGGTGGTCTGGAGGCGTGTGGCCGAGTCCGAGACTTGGCCGACGATGCCGCTCACCGCCCGCTCGAAGCGGTCGGCCATCTGGTGCATGCCGGTTCTGCGCTGTTCCTCGGCCGAGGCGCGGGCGAGCGCTGTCTCCTCCTCCAGCGCGCGCGCCCGGATCAGGTTGGCGCGGAACACCTCGACGGCAGCGGCCATCGCGCCGATCTCATCCCGGCGACTGCGCTGCCCGAGTTCCACGGTGACGTCCCCGTCGGCGAGCCGCCGCATCGCCGCCGTCATCGCCGTGAGCGGGCCGGTGACGCCGCGGATCACCCAGGCGGTGCCGCCGCCGGCGAGCACCAGGGCCAGACAGAGCAGGGCGGCCTGGAGGGCGAGGTCCCGCCTCGCCTCCGCCGCGGTCGCGGCGGCGACGGCATCGAGGCGGTCGACGGCGGCGTAGGTCACCGCGGCGATCGAGTTGAGGGCGGGCGTCGAGCGGTTGCGGGCTTCCGCGAGCGCCGGGCGCGGCCGTGCCCGGTCCGCGAGAGCCGCCAGTGTCTGGCGGACCTCCGTGTCGAAGGGGCCCGCGAAGTAGCCGGCCTGCGCCGCCTCGATCGCGGTCCGGACCTCGCCGGCCTCCCGGATCGTCTCAGCGAGGCCACGCGTGACGCCGAAGGCGAAATCCACCAAGCGCCGCTCGGCGGCGAACGCCATCTGCTCCGTTGGGGTGATCAGGCGGTTCTCCGACAGGACGTCGTGGACGATCCTGCTGGCATCGCCCGCGAAGCTGCGTGCCGCCCAGCTCATCGCCCGCATCTGGATCGCGTCGGACAGCGAGGGATCCGCGTCGCGGATCCAGGTCTCGGTGGCGGTCATGGCCGCCTCGATCGCCGCGATCAGCGCCGAGCCCTGGTTGGAGACCTGGCCGTGCAAGGCCGGATCGCGCGCCGGCAGCGACCTGGCGAGCGCCGCGTCGGCCAAGTCGCGGGTGCGCCGCCAGTCCTCGTATTGTGTCTGTAGGGTCGTGAGGGCGCTCCGCATCGCCGGCACCCCACCGTCGGGGAAGGTGGCGAGGACCTGCGGCAGGCCGCCGTCGATGGCCGCGCGCCGTGCTGCAATGTCGGCGAGGTTGGGCCCGAGCTGCTCGCTCTCAAGGCGCAGGGCCGAGAGCGTCGCGCCGCGCTCGAAGCGCAGCTCCGAGACACCGCGCAGGAAGTGACGGTCCGCATTCGCGAGCGCGGCGACGAGCGTCGACTGCCGCCAACGCCCCCAGGCTTCGTAGACCTGCCGGCCGGCCTCGCCGATCACGGCGAGGCTCAACACAGAGATAATTGCGATGAGACGCAGTTTGACGGTCAAAAGGCCCTCCAAGATATCGCCGCCGGTCCCGTTGGAAGCGGGCCCGCAATCCGTGCGGATTACGGCGAAAGAGGGATCCTGCGCGGTTAAATAAAAGTAAAATCTGCTAAACATGCATCTTTGATGTCGATATAATTCGAAAAAATGTACTGAACTCTCGCGAATGCTTGACGTTCTACGGTTGCCTGATACCGAAAGCGCAACTCTGGCTGAAATCGGGTCAGGGGCGGCTCGCCGGCTCCGCCACGATCGGCTGGACGAGATCGCCCTCGCGCAGGAAGGCGCCGGCGCGGATTACCACGAGATCCTGGTCCGAGAGACCCGAGAGAATCTCCGCGTCGTCGCCCGCCAGCAGCCCCACCGTGACCTGCCGCGTCTCGACGCGGGTGCCGTCGACCACCTGCACGATGGTCCCGTCCGCTTCGTACTGCACCGCCGAGTAGGGCACCCCGATGCCGCAGCGCTCGCCTACGGTCACGATCCCGCGTGCGAAGGTGCCGACCCGGGCGTCCTGAGTGCCCCGCAGCGCGATCCGCACGCGGCCGGTCTGCGAGGCCGGATCGGCTGCGGCCTCGACGCGCCGGACCTTTCCGGCGATCTCGGGAAGCCCGAGGGGGCGCACCGCCACCGCCTGACCGGCGGCGATCCGTCCGAGATCGGACAGCGTCACCTCGGCCGACAGTTCGATGTCGCCGCCCGCCACGATCTGGAACAGGGGCCCCAGTCGCGGCGAGGCGGGCTGGCCGATCATCGCCTGACTGCGCAGCACGGTCCCGCCGACCGGCGCCCGCAGGGGCGTTCCGGACCCGTCCGTGGGGCCCTCCATCGGCGCCAGCCGGGCCAGGATCTGCCCCGTGGTGACGGTGTCGAGCGGATTCACCAGAACCTGCGCGACCTTCATCCCCTCGCGGTCAGCGCTGAGATCGACCTGCTCGCGGGGGGCGAGCGTTCCGGTCACCTCCACCCGGTCGGGAAAGCAGCGCGAAGCGGCGGGGCGCACGCTCACCGAGACCGCGGCGCGGGGGGCTTCGTCCGCCGCCCGTGCCGGCGCGGCGGGGCCGAGCGCGAGGCCTGGAAGAAGCGCGAGGCTCCGCAGCAGGGCGTGGGACCGGAGAGCGGGGCTAGGCATCGCCGAAGGGACTCGTCGCGTGAGAGGTCAGGGCCGGCGCCGCGGCGCGCGGTCCGAGGGAAGGCGCTCCGCCGGCCCGCTGTCCGGGCGCGGTATCAGCGCGTCGAGGAAGTCGCCGATGGCCGCGCCGAGATCGGTGTCCGGGTCGTTGCCGAGCAGGCTGTTGCCGAGACTCTGCAGGCCCTGGAGCGTCCCGCCCGGATCCTGCGTCAGGCCCGCGAGATCGGCGGAGATCGCTGGGCTGGTCCAGGGGCCTGAGATCCGGATCGGCACGTTGAGGCGCCCGCCGCCCGCGACCTTCAGGGGTTTGAGGCGCAGGTCGATCGTCCGCGCGACGAGATCGAGGCGCCCGCTCCCCTGCGCCTCCAGGAGGCCGGTCCGGATCTGAAGGTCGTCGGTGGTCGCCCCACCCTCCGCCAGCGCGAAGCGCGCCCCGAGGCGGTCGAGGCGGGCGGCGAGCCCTCCGGGCGCAGCGGTGAAACCCGCGGCGCGGGCGAGGTCGAGCCCGTCGATCCGCCCGTCCGTGACCGAGATCTCGGCCTGTCCGCGAGCGCTGCGCAGGAGCGCCGGGATCGATCCGCCCAGGGCCTGCGCGTCGAGGCGCCCGGTGCCGGTGCCGTCGAGGCTCGACACGTTGCCGATGTCCTGCAGCAGCGGCTGCACCCGCACCGCGTTGAGCGACAGGCCGATCTGGTGGCGGCCCTGGCCGCCCTCCGGCTCCACCACGTAGCGTCCCCGCGCGGAGCCGCCGTAGAGGGCGGTGGCCTCGATGGCGGCATCGAGCCGCCCGGACCGCACCCGCGCGGTCAGGCCGAGCGCGCCGGCTCGCACCGGACCCAGGGCGAGGCGCGCCACGGCGACGGTGGCCTCCGCCTCGTAGCCGGAAAACCAGCTCGGATGCGGTACGAGATCGGCCCGCACCGGCACGGTGATGCCCGCCACCGGATCGACGCGCAGCGCGGCGCTCTCGTCGGCGAGGGCGAGCGCCTCGAGGCGCAGGTCGAGCCTCAGACGCGGCTTCGCCCCCGGGCTTCCGCCCTCCAGGGCGAGGCTGCCCGCGAAGGGCGCGAGGCCGAGGGTGCCGGAGATCGCGTCGAGGCGGAGGGTCGACCCATCGAGCCGGGCCGTCGCACTCGCCGTGACCCGCGGTCCCTGGTTGGGCGCCAGCGTCAGACGCACCGGCCGCGCCGACCCGGGGGCGCCGGCCTCGATCTCCGCCAGCGCGCCGCGTTCCGGCACGTCCAGGCGGATCGCCGGGCCGCGAGCGCCCGGTCCCGGCGCGAGGTCGAGGGTGAGGTC
>NZ_CABFPH010000046.1 GCF_902141845.1 Methylobacterium symbioticum
AGCACTTGCGGCAGATGGTCGGCGTATTGCCGAGCCGCGCCGCCACGCTCTCGATCGCGGCGCGCACGTTGGTCTTGGCCTTGGCTTGGTTGTCGAAGGTCCGCTCGGCGAAAACTGTGTGGACGGCGACCTACGACTGCGATGGGTCGAATTGCATCGGTCAGCTTCCGGGTAGACCGAGAGCAAAGCAAACATCGGCTCCCGTACGACTGGACTCTGGAATCGGTCACAATAGGCGTCCGAAGCATTCTCGACGTGTGGCCCTCGTTATTTTTAGCGACAAAAATTAAAGGCAAAGCGCGCCGGTCGAAAAATAATGGCAATATCGGAACATCTTTCATTTTGATAGATTGATACTATGCTCGGACGCCGCGAGAATTGAAATTACATCGCTGCGATGTTTCGCAGTCGGCGCCGTTTGGAGACGTGTCATGCGACGGAAAACGCGCTTCGGCAAAGTGATACGGCTTCCTTCAACGGTTGAGATCAAACGGGATCTCAAAATCATGACGGCTGCTGACACTCTTGTCGCTGCTTTCACGAAGCACAGCGGCGCTCGCGAAGAGCTCGCAGGCATCATCACGCGGCTCATAGATCAGTACCATATCTCGCCAGATCGGGCTCACATGCTCCTCGACCGCTTCGGTCGGACCCAGCTTGCTCTGGAGAATGCTGGGAAAGAGCTCATGGCGAGGAAGCGGGGCTACGGCGAAAGGCAGCCAATCCATATGGCCAACTAAGGCCGGACACTTCGTTGTTTCGCTGCTCAGCCAGCAGTTTCGCCTGTAAACATGTCAAACGCTGCTCTCGATGCGAAGGACACGCGCAATAAAGGTGTCGTCGTCCTCGCTCGGTTGGCGCGGAGAAATCCTTTCCGCTTCGGCAAGGCGTTGCCTCTCCCAAGTCGTGACCATGCGTTCAATCAGCGTGCTCCTGCTGATCTGCTCCCGGCGGCCGATGGCAGCGATCCGATCGAAGACCTCGACACCGACGCGAAGACGTCGTCGCTGCCGACGAGGACCTTCGAGGCCCCCGCTAGGCTCCATCGTCGCTCCCGTGTGCCGGGCTACCTCATCCGCAATCGCCCGATCTGCGAGGCGGAATGCATGATCTGCGCGTGTGACTGTTTCCCGTTGCATATCGGCATGCTCGGACAACGCCGGCGCGGCGGAATCGACAATCGGCAACAGGTCGATCTCCGTTAACGACCTGCTTGATCGGGAATGCGAGACAGCGTTCGACCCTCCAGCCACGTCCTCAATCGGCAGGTCTGAAGTCGCGTTCGATAGGGGCTGAAGCCCTGGCCTATTTGGGTTGCTTGGCCCCGTCACGCTCTTGCGCATCCTTATTCACCGTCTCGGTTGCAACCGATGTCTGCGGGCGAACACGCTCCGGCACAGTTTCGTGCGCTTGCGGCATGTTCGGTGACTGCGCACGGCTTTGCTGAGGGGAGGCCGCCGTTTGTGCCGCGAGAGGGGCAACCGTAAGCCCGAAGAAGGCGAAAGACATCTTGAGGAACCGCATCGGTGACGCCTCCGAACTACTTTAAAAGAACGCCCTAAATCTCCAATCTGTTCCGCAGCGTGCCATAATTTGACGAAATCAATGTATCGCCTTTCTCTTCTAGCTAGCTGGGTGTTTTGCTCCATGTTGAATTTGGCGGCCATTCCAACTCCCTGAACCGCACGGGGTGGTGACGGGCGGGCAAAGGTCCTGCGAGCACGCCGCCTGGCCAGTCCTTCTCCAGCCCATCAGTGACCACGCGGGGGAGGCGTCCGGGGCATCAGGCCTTCAACGCGCAACTGCAAACGGACGGCCCGGATCATCTCCACGGTCCGCCGCGGAACATTTCGGGCGATGCCTTCAGCTTCCAGATCCGTGAGTCGATCGATGAGTTGCCCCCGCTCCTGAAGGCCAGGGAGCTGCGATATGCGGACGACCAAGGTAGTCAGCTTCCGCATCACCGGACACAATCGCGGCCGATCTGGCTCTACCATGCGGAGGCGTCATGAAGGTGAAGCACCGCTTCAGCCTCGGCCGGTGGTCTTCACAGCGGCCGCGACGGTGCCCTTGGTTGAAGGCGCCGCAGCATTGGTCTTGGGAACGGGCTTCTTCGGTTTCTTGGTTTCGCGATTGCCGCGCTTCTTTTCCGTCGCCATGGGCGTGCTCCTGGAAATGTTGTGAGGCCGGACGAAGGGTCGTCACGATCCGGTCGTCTGAGGCTCTGGATTCAACCGGATCTCGGTCGCGATCGGGTTCGCGAACGCGCCGAATACGGCAACGAGGCGGTTGCTGGCCCAGAGTTCGGCACGATCTCCTGCGGTCAAACCCGACGCCTGCCGCTTGGCGTCACCGTCGTCGCGGGCCGTGATGATGCAGGATCTCAGCACGCCGCCGTTCTGGGCGAACCGGTGCACCTGATAGGTCCGGCGTGCGTGCCGAGGGCGTAGATTGGTGGGGAATTTGAGGAGATCGGCCATGCCGCCTATCCATTGCAGGCGGGGGTACAGACCCTCAGCCACCGAAGCCTGGATCAATCCATCCGGTGATATTCGTACTGTGCGCCTTCCCAGGCGACAAAGATAGTCCCGACGGTGAGCGGCATTCCCGCGGGCCAGCCCGGACTTCCAGCCTTGCCTTCGTCGAGGCATTGCCGCAGCAGACCGGACATCGGAGGCGGCGGAGAGACGGTTTGAACATACTGCTCTCGAAAGGCGAGGCCTAGCGCGTCTGTAACGCCCAAGATGGGCGCACAACGTAGTCCGAGTGGCCGGGAGAGGCGCAGGGCCGAGCGGCCGCTTGCGGGCGCCAAGCCAATCGCCGCAAACCATCCTTAACTGCCCCGGCGCATGAGCGAGCCGAGCGCGCTCTGCCCTTCGCGCCAATCCTCCTCAGCCGCGCTGCGCGAGCGCGGTTCGGCCCTTGCGGCCGAGGCTTGCGCGCGCCACCTCAGCCCGGCTTCCACCGCCTCCTCTCCACCCCTCGAGCGGATCACCGTGCCCCTGTCCGATTTCGCCGCGCGCGCCGGCTCCGCCGTCAGGGCCCTCGCCGAGGCGTCGAGCGATCTGCTGATCCAGCCGACGCTCCGGCTCGGCGTGACGGGCCTCGCCCGCTCCGGCAAGACGGTCTTCACCACGGCGCTGATCCATCACCTCACCGAGGGACGCGGTTTGCCGGCTTTCGCGCCCGTCCATGAGGGGCGCCTGCGCCGCGCCCGGCTGGTGCCGCAGCCTGACGACGACGTGCCGCGCTTCCCCTTCGAGGAGCACATGGCGGCGCTCACGGAGGAGCGGCGCTGGCCGCGCTCCACCGACCGGATCAGCCAGTTCCGCCTCGCCATCGAGTACGAGCGCGCCGGATCCTGGCGCTCCGGCCCGGGCACGCTGATGCTCGACGTGGTCGATTATCCCGGCGAATGGCTGCTCGATCTCGCGCTGATCGAGCAGGACTATACCGCTTGGTCGCGGGCCACGATCAACGGCACCCGCCGGGCGGGGCGGGCCGCCTTCGCCGCGCCCTGGCTCGACGTGCTCAGGGGCCTCGACCCGAACGGGCCCCTCGACGAGGTGGTGGCTGAGCGAGCGAGCGACGCCTTCAAGACCTACCTGGCCGCCCTGCGCGCCGGGCCCGAGGCCGTCGCCACCACGCCGCCCGGGCGCTTCCTGATGCCGGGCGACCTCAAGGGCTCGCCCGCGCTCACCTTCGCGCCCCTCGACGACCTGCCCGAGACGCTGGCCCCGGACAGCCTCGCCGGGCTGATGGCGCGGCGCTTCGAGGCCTACAAGGCCAAGGTGGTGCTGCCCTTCTTCCGCGACCATTTCCAGCGGGTGGACCGCCAGATCGTGCTGGTCGACGTGCTCTCGGCGGTCGATGCCGGGCCGACCGCCCTCGCCGAGCTGGAGGAGGCGCTCGACGCGGTGCTGCTCTCGCTCAATATCGGCCGCAACAGCCTGCTGTCGCGGCTGTTCGCGCCGCGGGCCGACCGCATCCTGTTCGCCGCGACCAAGGCAGACCACCTGCACCAGACCAGCCACGACCGCCTCGACGCGCTGCTGCGCCTGCTCGTCTCCCGCGCCATGCGCCGCACGGAGGCCGCCGGTGCCAGGGTCGGCACGGTGGCGCTCGCCTCCGTGCGGGCCACCCGCGAGACCAGCGTCCACGACGGCGGCGCGGTGCTGCGCGCGGTGGCCGGCACGCCGGAGGCCGGCGAGATCGTCGACGGCGAGCGCTTCGACGGGCAGAGCGAGGCCGCGATCTTCCCCGGCGAACTGCCCGCCCGCCCCGAGGCGGTGCTCGAGGGCGCCGTGCCGCCGGGCTCGCTGCGCTTCCCGCGCTTCCGGCCGCCCCTCGTCAAGCCCGACGCGCTCGGGCGCCCGGGAAGCCTGCCGCAGATCCGTCTCGACCGGGCGATGCAGTTCCTGATTGGCGACCGGCTCGCGTGAAATTCTTGGGACAGGACCGATGAGCGATCCCAGACGGCCGCGCGCCTTCCGCATCCCCCCGAACGGGCCGCAGGCTCCGGAGACGGCCGAGGCCGAGCCGCCTCCGCCCGCCGATATCCGCATCGTCGAGGAGCCCTTCGAGATCGTGGACGCGGCCGACGGCACCCCGGTGCCGGTGGCGGCCAGGAGAAGCTCGCCCTGGGGCGCGCTACTCCTGTCGTCGGTGGGCGGCCTCGTCTCGATCGCGATCGGCCTCTCGGTCGAGCGGCTGATCGCCGACCTGTTCGCCACGGCGCCCTGGCTTGGCTGGGTGGCCCTGGCGCTCCTCGGCCTCGCGGGTCTGGCGCTCGCGGCGATCGTCGCCCGCGAGCTGTCGGGGCTCTGGCGCGAGCGCCGGATCGAGCACCTGCGCGAGGCGGCCATCGGCGCCATCGCCACCCGCGACCACACCGCCGCCCAGGGCGTGGTGCGCGACCTCTCCGCCTTCTACGCCGACCGGGCGGCGCTGAAGCCCGGCCGCGAGCGGCTGGCTACGCTGGAGGACGCGATCCTCGATGTGGACGACCGCATCGGGCTGGCCGAGCACGAATTGCTCGCGCCCCTCGACCGGCAGGCCCGCAACGCCATCGCCACGGCGGCCAAGCAGGTCTCGGCGGTGACGGCTCTGAGCCCGCGGGCGATCGTCGACGTGGCCTTCGTGGTCTTCGCCGCCGTGCGGCTGCTGCGCCGGATCGCGGCGATCTACGGCGGCCGGCCGGGGCTCCTCGGCTTCATCCGCCTGGCCCGGGCGGCCGTCGCCCATCTCACGGTGACGGGCGGCATGGCGGTGGGCGAGAGCGTGCTGCAGCAGGTGCTGGGCCTCGGCGTCGCCGCCCGGATCTCGGCCAAGCTCGGCGAGGGCGTGCTGAACGGGCTGATGACCGCCCGGTTCGGTCTCGCGGCTCTGGCGGTCTGCCGACCGCTGCCCTTCACCCGCGAGTCGCAGCCGAAGCTCGGCGACGTCGCGGGCGAATTGCTCCGCGCAGCGGAGCCGGAGGCGAAATAGCGGCTACTTGCCCGCCGCCGCGCGCCGGTTGGCGATGCGCGAGAACATGTTGCCCGTGTAATCGGCGACCTTCGGCTTCTCGACCACGGTCGCCTGGGCCTCGAAGGCCTCGATGCGCTTGAGGAGCGCGGCGTCGCCGAAGATCGAGCTATTGAAGTTCATCGGCGCGCGGGGGCCGAGCGCCGCCAGCGCGGTGTCGAGTCGTTCCAGAAGCTCTTTGCGCGTCACGTCGGTCTCCCGCGGGCGGCCTTGCCCGCCTTCCCCCATCCAGACGGCGGGACGGTAAACGAAGCGTTAAGCGTCGGCCGGGCGCGCCCTACAGGGTCTTCAGAAATCCGGCGAGCCGCATCAGGCCCTCCGGCCAGGGCCCATGGCCGCTCGCCACGTTGATGTGGCCGGAATCGCCCGCATCGACGATCTGCGCGCCCCAGGCATAGGCGAAGTCCTCGGCCCGCGCATAGGCGCAGTGCGGGTCCGTGCGGCTCGCGACCAGCAGGGACGGAAAGGGCAGGGGGTCGCGCGGCAGCGGCGCGAAGGCGCGCACGCTATCGGGCAGGTCCGGCGCCTCCTCGACGTCGGGCAGGGCCACGAGGAGCGCGCCGCGGACCACGTCCGGGGGAAAGTCCGGCGCGGCCTCGACCGCGGCGACCACGCCGAGGCTGTGGGCGATCAGGATGACGGGCCGGCGCGCCGCAGCGACCGCCTCCGCGATCCGTCTCCGCCAGGCTTCGGGCTCCGGGGCGTGCCAGTCGTCCTGGACGACGATGCGGGCGGTGGGGAGGCGGCTCGCCCAGCGGGCCTGCCAGTGATCCTCCTCCGAGCCGGCGAGGCCGGGCAGGATGAGGATGTCGCAGTCGGCGGTCTTCATGACGGCTGCCTAGACCCTGGGGGGCTTCGCGTCGAGCCTCACTCGGCCGCGAGCAGGGCCGTCCGCCCGGCGCGGATCTGCTCGGCGAGGCCGACCGAGGCGAGATTCTTGGCCTTGGCCTCAATCTCGAAATCCGCCCAGGCGAGGTGGCGCGCCACGAGGTCGTTGAGCGCCCGATTCCACATCAGGTCCGAATGGGCGGCGAGGTCGCGCCCCGAGAAGCCCGCCGCGCGCAAGGCCGCGAAATCGGGCAGCCTGTCCGGATCCTGGTCGGGCCACAGCCCCTCGCGCGAGACGCTGACATGGGCGATCGGGCGCACGCCGCGCCAGGATTCCCGGATCGGCCCGATGCGCGGATCCTCCGGTTCGATATAGGCGCCGCCGCTCTCGACCCAGTGGTGGTGCAGGTCGAGCACGATGGGCACGAGGTCGGCGAGCGTCAGGAGCTCGTCCAGGCCGAAGCCGAACTCGTCGTTCTCGATCGTCAGAAGGTCGCGCGCCGTCCGGCTCACCCGCGGCAGCGTCTCGCGGAAGCCGGCAAGCCCCGGGTCGCGGGCGCCGATATGGATGTTGATGTGAGCGCCGTGCGGATGCCAGCCGGAGCCGAAGCCCATCATCTCGAAGATGCGGGCATGATACTCCAATTCGCCGATGCCGTTCTCAATCGCCGCCGGGTTGCGGCTCGCCAGAAGGCAGAATGGGCCGGGATGGAAGCTCAGGCGCACGCCGAGCGCCCGCGCCCGCGCGCCGATGCGGGCGAGTCCGTCCGCGATGGCGCGGGCGAAGGCCGGCTCGTCGTAGAGCGGGGCGGCAATCGGATGCGTGTAGCCGGGCAGCACGTTGCTCGCGATCCGCAGGAGCCGCTCGAGGGGCGGCCGGGCGCCGACCCATTCGATCTGCCGTTCCAGTGCGGCGAGGTTGTGCAGCACGATCGCACCGAGCTTCTCCCGGCGTGCGGCCGGCTGAAGCTTGCCGAGATGCGCCATGGTGGCGCTCGTCAGGTTCATGACGAGCGCGGCCTCCTTCGCCGCCTTCTGGGTGGCGTGGGTGCCGGGGGGCTCGGTCGGGATGAACTTGCAGCAGAAGCCGAGGCGGGGTTCGTCGCGCATAGGCGGTCAACGCGGCTCGGGCCGTTCGGGACGCATCACGCGCACGAGAATCCCCAGATACGCGAACGGGCGGCGCCGGGATAGCGCCGCCCGCATCGCTTCGCGCTCCCGTCGCCCGGTCAGAGCGTGTGCCGCACCGGGTCGGTCGGCCGGCCGTCGTCGTTGTCGCCCGGCCCCTTGCGGGCGGCGGCATTCAGGTTGTCCGGGTCGAGGGCGTTGTGCACGAATTCCCGGCCGCGGCTGGTGAACTCCCGGGCGTAGCGCAGGCCCTGGTCGCGCATCTCGTCGGCGAACGGGCCGAGATTGCGGTCTTCCTGGCGGGTCCGGGGCAGGAGCGCGCCGAGCAGCAAACCCGCTGCAACGCCGACGACACCCACCAGCAGCGGGTTCTCGTTGACGAACTGCTCGACGGCCGTGCGGCCCCGGTCGAGGCCCTCGCGGCTTCGATCGGTCAGGTCGTCGATCCGGCGCAGTCCGCCCTGGCGCGCGTCCTCGGCCCAGGAACGGGCGTCGCCGTAAGCCGAGCGGATGCGGTCACGGGCCTCGTCGGCCGCCTCACCGATTTTGCCCTGGATCGCGTCGGCATGCTCGGCCACCCGGTCTCGCGCCTCGGCCGTCGCGGCCTCGGCCCGCTCACGCAGGGAATCGGAGGTCGTGCCGCTCCCCGTCGTGCCGGAATAATCGGCCCGGCGTGCATGCGGGTCGAGATCCGCGCCCTTCAGCGGATCATGCGTGCCCGCCGGATCCGGGCGCAGGCTGAAATCGCTCGCGCGGTCATGCGGGCCGAGGCCCGCACCGCGAAGGGGATCGTGCTCGCCCTTTGGGTCCGGCCGCAGGCTATGGTCGGCCGCCCGCGCATGCGGGTCGAGCCCTGCGTCGCCCGCGAAGGAGCCGGGGCCTTTCGGCGCGCCGTCAGCGTCATTCATCGTCAACTCCTCAAAAGCGCGGTCTCGCCCCCGGTCAGAGGCGGGTCTCTTCGACGGGGTCCTGCACCGTCTTCACGGTCGGCAGGTCGGGGTCGTAGGTGCGGGCGGCGCCGGTGTTCAGCACCGGCACGCGCTCGGCCTGGACCTGCGTGCGGCGGCGGCTCGCATCCTGCGACATGCGGTGCAGGAGCCAGCCGACGCCGGCCGCGATCATCAGCACCGGCACCGGGTTCTTGCGCACTGCCTCCAGGGCGCCATCGTAGGCGCCGCTGAGGGCCGGCGTGCGGCGGGCATTGCCCAGCATCTCGTCCACGAGGCTGGAGGCCGAGAGGCGGCCCTGGATCTGATCGATCGTCTGGTCGAGCCGGGCCCGGCTCTCCTCGATCTCCCGTTCCAACTCGTTCATGCCACTCATCCGGATACGCGCTCCGACAATGCACGGGCGTCCTGGCGGACCTGGCGGGTGGTCCGGGTCGGCGCGAGCGTCGACAGGGACAGGGCGCTGCGCGCCCACAAGGCGAGGCCGACCGCGATGACGAGCAGCACGCCGCCGACGATCAGCGCCGAGAGCCATTCCGACCCGACGATGGTGGCGAGCCACTTCACGAAGGCGCCGATCAGCACGATCAGCGCCACCACCGCGAACACGGCCGAGGCCGCCATGCAGGCGAGCCCGACGACGAGCGAGCGGATGTTCGAGGCCATCTCGGCCCGGAACAGGGCGATCTCCTTGCGCGCGAGGTCGCTCGTCTCGCGCACCACGTCGCCGAGCAGCGCCTGGATGCTCGACGGTCCGGGAGGCGGCGGGTTTGTCCCTTCGGCCATGGCGCGCCTCAGGCCCGGAACCGGTCGCGCGCGTCGCCGTCCGGCGGCAGGCTCGACGCCTTGATGAGCCGCGCGGCGAGCAGCCCCGCGACGAAGGTGCCAACGGCGACGGCGACGGGCGCGCGACGGGCGAAGGCCTCGGCCTCGTTGTAGAACTCGCTGAAGCTGCGCGTCTCGATCGAGGAGCCGAGCTGCTCCAGCCCGTCCGCGGCGCTGTCGAAGAAGGCCTTGATGTTCGGCTTGTCGTCGAAATCCTTGGTCGACGAGCGAATGGTCCGGGCGAAGTCGTGGACCGACTGCGCGGCGTCGTTCTTGCGGCGCTCGACATAGTCCTGCGCCTGCAGCCGCGCCGCGTCGAGGAGGCCGCGCCCGCGTTCGGCCGCCTCGTCGGCCAGGCCCTCGACGTCGCCCTTCAGCGCCTGCCAATCCGCCTGCTCGCGAGCCGCGGGGCTGGCCCCCGCGGGCGCGGCCGTCTCAGGTCCCGTCCCGGGATTCGAAGGGTGGGGAGACTCGCTGGCGGCCATCTTCGGTCAACTCCTCGCCACGGCGCCCGCATCGAGGATGCAGGCGAACGCATTCCAACTCGGCTGAGTAACCGTCCGGGCCCGGACCGGTTCCGGCCGCAGCCAAGCTTCCGGCCAGTGTTTTTCCGATCGCCGCCGGCCCGAGGGCGACCGTCGGGATGCCGGAGCGGCAGGCGACATCGACCGGCAGAGCGCAATTCCCGGGACGGGCGCGGCGGGTCTCCCCCGTTCGGGGCGGGCCGCTTTGCCTCAAAACGCCCACCGAATGCCCTGCGCCCCCGGATCGATTCCGGTGCGCGGGCTCAGGCACCGCCCCGTCCCGGAAAAGCCTGGGTCGGGCATTTGTCGGGACAGGACGGGCCCGGCATCTTGACCCGGCGGGGGGTTCGCGCTTGGTTCAGGGCCCGACGGATCGCGCTTCGCTTCCGCGCGTTCTTGCTGAAGTCAGGTTGCGGGCGCGCGTCCCAGTGAGCGCCCGCCAGCTCGAGGATCCGGAGCCGGCTGCGTGGCACGCCTAGTCATCGTATCGAACCGCGTGGCGGTTCCGGAGGAGGGCGGCAAGGCGGTGGCCGCGGGCGGCCTCGCCGTCGCCGTGAAGGAGGCGTTCTCCTCCTACGAGGGACTCTGGTTCGGCTGGAGCGGCACCGTCACCGAGAACCCGACGGAGGAGCCGACGCTGATCGACCGCGGACGGGTCCAGTACGCGGTGGTCGACCTGTCTCCCCAGGACCATAAGGAATATTACGCCGGGTTCGCCAATCGTGCCCTCTGGCCGATCATGCATTACCGGCTCGGTCTCGGCGCCTTCTCGCGCTCGGACTATTCGGGCTACAGCCGCGTCAACCGCACCTTCGCCCGCGCGCTCGCCAAGCTCGTCGAGCCCGACGACATCATCTGGGTGCACGACTACCACCTGCTGCCCCTCGCCTCGGAGCTTCGCGGCCTCGGCCTCGCCAACCCGATCGGCTATTTCCACCACATCCCGTGGCCGGCGGCCGACGTCTTCAACTCGCTGCCCGCGAGCGGCGATCTCCTGCGCGCCATCGCCGATTACGACCTGATCGGCCTGCAGACCGATCCGGACGTGCAGAACCTCTCGCGCAACCTCATCGATACGATGCGCGCGATCCCGCTCGGGGGCGGCTCCCTGATGGTCGACGGGCGGCGCACCCGCATCCGCAGCTTCCCGATCGGCATCGATGTCGAGGGGTTCAAGGAGGCCGCCGAAAAGGCGGGCTCGAACAAGGTGGTGCGCGAGACCATCGCCGGCCTGCGCACCCGCAAGCTGCTGATCGGCGTCGACCGGCTCGACTACTCGAAGGGCGTGCCCGAGCGCATGGAGGCGGTATCGAGCTTCTTCGCCTCGAACCCGGACCAGCGCGGCAACGTCACCTACATCCAGATCACGCCGAAATCGCGCAGCGAGGTGCCGGAATACGAGCAGCTCGCCCGGGAGGTGAACGAGACGGTCGGCGAGATCAACGGCTCGCTCGGAGACCCGGCCTGGACGCCGATCCAGTACGTGACCAAGGCCTATCCGCGCCCGGTTCTCGCCGGCCTCTACCGCGCGGCGCGCGTCGGCCTCGTGACGCCGATGCGCGACGGCATGAACCTCGTGGCCAAGGAATACATCGTGGCCCAGAGCGCGGAGGATCCCGGCGTCCTGGTCCTCTCGAAATTCGCGGGCGCGGCACGGCAATTGCCCGAGGCGCTGCTGGTCAATCCCTATGACCGCTTCGAGGTGGCCGAGGCGATCCGTACCGCGCTCTACATGTCGCGGGGCGAGCGGCTCGAGCGCTGGAAGCCGATGGCCGAGCGGATGACCCGCGAGGACGTGGATTGGTGGGCGCGCAACTTCCTGACCGAGCTCGAGCATTTCCGCACGGTGGAGCGCGAGCCGCCGACCGCGGCCCAGGCCGCCGAATAGGCGGCCGGCCCGCCTCCGGCCTGCCACGCGGCGCCGGGGGATGCCGCGCTTCACACATGCGCAGGGTTTTGGCGCGATGCTGCGCGGCCGTGGAGCCAAACCTGCCTGGACGGAACCCGCCTGAATGATCGGCGTCGATGACGGCGTACCAGCCCCTCTCGGCGCGCATTTCGACGGGCGCGGCGTCAATTTCGCCCTGTTCTCCGAGCACGCGACCGCGGTCGATCTCTGCCTGTTCGAGCCCGGCGAGCGCCACGAGAGCCGCACGATCCGGCTGCCCTGCCGCACCGACGACGTCTGGCACGGCTATCTGCGCGGCGTGCTGCCGGGCCAGCTCTACGGCTACCGCGTCCACGGCCCCTGGGACCCGGCCTCCGGCCACCGCTTCAACGCCTCGAAGCTGGTGCTCGACCCCTATGCCCGCGAGATCGCGGGCCGCATCCGCTGGCACGACGCCCTCTACGGCCATCGCCGGACCCTGGCGCGCGAGGACCGGATCGACCGGCGCGACAGCGCGGCCTACATGCCGAAGGGGGTGGTCACCGCGCCCGAGGCGCCGAACCTCGCGCTCAAGCCCGTGCGCCGCCCGCTCGCCGACACGGTGATCTACGAGGCCCATGTCCGGGGCCTGACCATGACGCATCCGGCGATCCCCGAGGAGGAGCGCGGCACCTACACGGCGCTGGCGCATCCGGCCGTCATCGAGCACCTGTGGAAGCTCGGCGTCACCGCCCTCGAGCTTCTGCCGATCCAGACCTTCGCCGACGACCGCTTCCTGGTGGACAAGGGGCTCGTCAACTACTGGGGCTACCAGCCGCTCGCCTATTTCGCGCCCGATCCGCGCTATCTCGGCGGCGGCGGCATCGGCGGTCTCAAAGCGGCGATCCGGGAACTCAACGCCGCCGGCATCGAGGTCTTCCTCGACGTGGTCTACAACCACACCTGCGAGGGCGGCCATACCGGTCCGACCCTGTCCTTCCGCGGCATCGACAACGCCAGCTACTACAAGCTCGACCCGGCCGACCGCAGCCTCGAGATCGACTGCACCGGCTGCGGCAACACCCTCGACCTCGACCATCCGCGGGTGATGCAGCTCGTCCTCGACTCGCTGCGCCACTGGGTCACCGCCTACGGAATCGCCGGCTTCCGCTTCGACCTCGCCTCCAGCCTCGGCCGGGCGCCGATGGCCTTCACGCCGCGGGCCGCCTTCTTCCAGGCGGTGGCGCAGGATCCGGTGCTGGCGGGCGTGAAGATGATCGCCGAGCCCTGGGACATCGGCGAGGGCGGCTACCAGCTCGGCGGCTATCCGCGCGGCTGGAGCGAGTGGAACGACCAGTTCCGCGACGCCGCGCGCGGCTTCTGGCGCGGCGACCGCGGCACCCTGGCGAAGGTCACGCAGGGCCTGTCCGGCTCGCGCGAGGTGTTCGCGCCCTCGCGCCGCTCGCCGCTCGCCAGCATCAACTTCGCGGCGAGCCACGACGGCTTCACCCTGGCCGACGTGGTCGCCTACGAGGAGAAGCACAACGAAGCCAACGGCGAGGGCAACCGCGACGGCCACGGCCACAACGTCTCGCGCAACTACGGCGTCGAGGGCGACACCGACGACCGCGCGATCCTCGGATTGCGCGCCCGCCAGAAGCGCAACCTCCTCGCCACGATGATGCTGGCGCAGGGCGTGCCGATGCTGCTGATGGGCGACGAGCGCTCGCGCAGCCAGGGCGGCAACAACAACGCCTATTGCCAGGACAACGCGACGACGTGGATGGACTGGACCTCCGACCCGGATCCGACGCTGACCGCCTTCGTCGCCAACCTCCTGCGCCTGCGCCGCGCCCAGCCGGCTCTGCGCCGCCGCCGGTTCTTCGACGGTCATCAGATCGATCCGGACGAGCCGCTGCGCGACGTGCACTGGCTCTCGCCGGACGGCACCGAGATGGACGGCGAGGCCTGGGGCGACGATGGCCGGCAGGCCTTCGGCATGCAGATCGGCAACGATGCCGAGGCCGGGGACCGGCTTCTCCTGCTGTTCAACGCCGCCGAGACCCCGTGCGATTTCCGCATCGCGCCGATCGTCGGCGGCCCCTGGCGCCCGGTCTTCGACACGGCGAGCGAGACCGGCGCGGTGCAAGCGGGACGGGCCGATCCCGTGCCGGAGGGCGGTGCCGTGGCCATGCCGGGGCGCAGCGTGCAGGTGCTCGCGGCCCTCGGCGCCGCGCCGCGCTTCGTTCCGGCCTGACCGGACGGTTTCCCCCGGGAATCTGCCGCCCCGCTCGGTTGTCGCCCCGCGGCTCCGCCTTAGTTGCGGCGCGGGAACCGACGGACCGCGCATGCCTTCTGCATGGAGGGCGTCCGGTGCGCCCGCGAGCGCTTTCCCCGCGGACGAGGATGACAGCCCGATGCGGCGTGCCCACAGCATGGATTTCGGAGCCGAGTTCGTGGAGGGCGGCGTCCGCTTCGCGCTCTGGGCGCCGACGGCGAGCGAGGTCGGCCTCGTCCTCGACGGCGCCGACCACCCGCTCTCGGCGGCGGAGGGCGGCTGGCACCGCGCCGTCGTCCCGGGCGTGCGGGCCGGCGCCCGCTACGGCTTCCGCATCGACGGGGACCTCGTGGTGCCCGACCCTGCTTCGCGCTTCCAGCCGGAGGACGTCTCGGCCCCGAGCGAGGTGATCGACCCGAACGCCTTCGCCTGGAGCGACGCCACCTGGCGCGGCCGTCCCTTCGAGGAGGCGGTCATCTACGAGACCCACGTCGGGACGGCGACGCCCGAGGGCAGCTATGCCGGGCTGATGGGCAAGCTCGAGGCGTTGCGCGACCTCGGCGTCACCGCGATCGAGCTGCTGCCGCTGGCCGACTTCAAGGGGACGCGCAACTGGGGCTATGACGGGGTGCTGCCCTACGCGCCCGACTCCGCCTACGGCCGGCCCGACGACCTGAAGCGCCTGATCGACCGGGCGCACGCGCTCGGGCTGATGGTCTATATCGACGCGGTCTACAATCACTTCGGACCGGCCGGAAACTATCTCCACGCCTACGCCAAGACGTTCTTCACCGAGCGCCACCAGACGCCCTGGGGCGCCGGGATCAACTTCGACGGCAAGGAGAGCGGCCGCGTCGTGCGCCAATACTTTATCCAGAATGCGCTCTACTGGCTGGAGGAGTATCATTTCGACGGGATCCGCTTCGACGCCGTGCATGCGATCCTCGACGATTCGGAGACGCATTTCCTGGCCGAGCTCGGCGAGACGGTGCGCGCCCGGTTCCCCGAGCGCCACATCCACCTGATGCTGGAGAACGAGGCCAACCAGGCCCGCTGGCTGGAGCGCGACCCGTCGGGCCGGCCGCGCCAGCACGACGCGCAATGGGCGGACGACCTGCACCATTGCTGGCATGTCCTGCTGACCGGCGAGGATGCGGGCTACTATGCGAGCTTCAGCGACAAGCCGGTGGAGCGCCTCGCCCGCTGCCTCGCCGAGGGCTTCGCCTACCAGGGCGAGCCCTTCAAGACGCTGGACGACCACCCGCGCGGCGAGCCCTCCGGCCATCTGCCGCCATCCGCCTTCGTCACTTTCCTGCAGAACCACGATCAGGTCGGTAACCGGGCGCTCGGCGAGCGCCTGAGCCAACTGGCCGATCCCGGCAAGCTCGCTCTGGCCCGGGCCGGCTTCCTGCTGGCACCGCAGATCCCGATGCTGTGGATGGGCGAGGAATGGTCGGCCTCGACGCCGTTCCTGTTCTTCGTGGACTTCGCCCCCGACGACGACCTGAACAAGGCCGTGCGCGAGGGCCGGCGGCGCGAGTTCAAGAGCTTCGCGGCGTTCGCCGACGACACCTCGGTGATCCCGGATCCCACCGCGGAGAAGACCTTCCTCGATTCGAAGCTCGACTGGGCCGAGCGAACGCGCTCGCCCCATCGCGAGGTCCTGGCCGACACGAAGCGGCTCCTGGCGATCCGCCGCGAGGCGGTCGTGCCGCTGGCGCGATCGGGCTACCACGGTGCGAAGGCCACGCTGCCGCGCGCCGACGTGGTGGACTGCACCTGGACCTTCGGGGCCGGGCGGATGCGCTTCGTCGCCAATCTCGGCGCCACGGCGTTCGAGCCGGACGATCTCTCCGGCCGCGTGATCTGGACCAACGCGCCCGACGGATCGGGTGCGAGCCTGCCGGGATGGACCGGTGTCTTCGTGACGGATTCCCTGCAGTGAGCGGTACTCTCGAACGTCTCGCCGACCTCGTCGGCGTCGCCAGCGGCTACACGGATGCTTTCGGAAAGCCCGTCGAGACCACGCTGGAGACCCGTCGCGGCCTCCTCGCGGCTCTGGGCTTCCGCGTCGGCACCGAGGAGGAGATCGCCGCGTCGCTGCGCACGGTCGAGGCTCTGCGCCGCGGCCTGATCCCGCCGCTGGTGCCGGTGGAGGCGCGCCGCGCCGCTCGCATCCCGGTGCGCGCCGAGAGCGGCGCCCTGGTCTGGCGCGTGGTGGACGAGCGCGGCCATGCCCGCGAGGGCCGGGCCGTCCTCTCCGGACCGGAGGGGGTCTTCGAGCTGCCGCCGCTCACGCCCGGCTACCATCACCTCACCGTCACGCTCGGCGAGAGGCGGGCCGAGGCCTGGATCATCGCGGCGCCGCGGCGCTGCTGGCGCCCGCGTGCCTATGCCGACGAAGGCGCCGCCGACTGGGGCCTCGCCGCGCAGCTCTATGGCCTGCGCTCGACCGACAATATCGGCATCGGCACCTATGCGGATGCGGGCCGCGCCGCGCACGATGCCGGCCTGCGCGGCGCGGCCTTTCTGGGGCTCAGCCCGGTCCATGCCCTGTTCGGGTCCGACCGCACCAAGATCTCGCCCTACTCGCCCTCCTCGCGCCTGTTCCTGGAGACGCTCTTCATCGCGCCGCGCGACCTGCCCGGCTTCGCAGGCTCGCGGGCGGAAGGGCTGCTCGACGGCGCGGGCCGCGCGGTCGAGGCGCTGCGCGACGCCTCGCTGGTCGATCACCAGGGCGTCTGGGAGGTGCTGGCGCCCGTCCTCGAAGCGCTCTGGCAGGATTCCTCCGCCCGGAACGGTGACGATCCGGAATTCCGGGCCTTCCGCGAAGCGGGTGGGCCGAGCCTGCAAGCGCACGCGCTGTTCGAGGCGCTGTCGGCCCATTTCAAGGGCAAGGGCGCGCACTGGCTCGGCGACTGGCCGGAGGCGTACCGCCGTGCCGGGACCGAGTCCGTGCACGCCTTCGAGGCCGAGCACGCGGAGGCGGTCAGCTTCCACGCCTGGCTGCAATACCTCGCCGACCGGCAGCTCCAGGCCGCCTCCGAGGCCGCGCGCGATGCGGGCATGCGCATCGGCCTCTACCGCGATCTGGCGGTGGGTGCCGACCGCGGCGGCTCCGAGACTTGGTCGAACCCGGAGCGCTTCGCCAACGGCGTCTCGATCGGCGCGCCGCCCGATCTCCTGGCGCCCAAGGGCCAGGATTGGGGCCTGCCGGCCTTCGATCCCCTGGAGATGGAGCGCGACGGGCTCGCCGCCTTCCGGGCGCTCGTCCAGGCCAACATGCGCCACGCCGGCGCGATCCGCATCGACCACGCCTTCCAGCTCGCCCGGCTCTTCCTGATTCCGCTCGGCGGCTCCGCCCATGACGGCGCCTACGTGGCGATGCCCTTCGAGCCGATGCTGGCGGTGCTGCGTCTGGAGAGCCACCGCAACGCCTGCCTCGTCATCGCCGAGGATCTCGGCACCGCGCCGGAGGGGTTCTCCGACGCGCTGATGCGGGCGGGCATCCTGAGCTACCGCATCCTCGCCTTCGAGCGCGAGCATGACGGGCGCTTCAAGGCGCCGGGCGCCTATCCGCGCGACGCGCTCACCGCGATCACCACGCACGACCTGCCGACCTTCGTCGGCTGGTGGCGCGGCGTCGACACCGACACCCGGCAGGCGCTCGGCCTCTACGACCAGGAACGCGCTGAGGCCGAGCGGGCCGAGCGCGTCACCGAACGCCGCCGCCTCACCGAGGCGCTGGCCGGCGAGCAGCTTTTGCAGAGCTGGGAGCCGCCCGAGGCCGCGCCCTTCGAGGCCGCCGCGCGCTATCTCGCCCGCGCGCCCGCGATCCTCACCGCCGTCCAGTACGAGGACGTGATCTCGGAACTCTCGCAGGCCAACGTGCCCGGCTCCACCGAGGGCTACCCGAACTGGCGGCGCAAGCTCGATCGCGACCTCACGGTGATCGCCGAGCCCGGCGGGCCGCTCGCCAAGCTCGCGGCCGCGCTCTCGGCCGAGGAGCGCGGACCGCATTCCGGCGCCGCACGGCTCGCGGCGGCGCCGCCGCGGGCGACCTACCGGCTCCAGTTCCACAAGGACTTCACCTTCGCGGACGCGGAAGCGATCGTTCCCTACCTCGCCAAGCTCGGCATCAGCCACGTCTACGCCTCACCCATTCAGAAGGCGCGGCCGGGCTCGACCCACGGCTACGACATCGTCGACCACGGCGCGATCAATCCGGAACTCGGCGGCGAAGCGGGCTTCGTGAAGCTCTCCGACCGCCTGCGCGCGCACGGCCTGAAGCTCCTCCTCGACATCGTGCCGAACCACATGGGTGTCGGCGGGTCCGACAATCCGTGGTGGCTCTCCGTCCTGGAATGGGGGCCCCTGTCGCCGTTCGCCCACGCCTTCGACATCGATTGGGAGCGGCTCGGAGCCAACCGCAACCTCGTCATCCCCTTCCTCGGAGACCGTTACGGCGAGGCCCTGGAGAAGGGCACCCTGGAGCTGAAATTCGACGCCGAAGCCGGCGCCTTCAGCGTCTGGCACTACGAGCACCTGTTCCCGATCCGGCCGCTCAACTATCCGACCATCCTCAACCGGGTGATCGCCGCGCTCGGCGATGTCGGCGACGACGCCGCGGCCGAGCTGCTCGCCATCTCCGAGCGCCTGCGCACCATGGGCGAGGAGACCAACCCCGAGCGCCGCCGCGCCCTGCCCGCGGAGGCCGAGGGGCTGAAGCAGCGCATCGCGGCGATCTACGCCGCCTCGCCCGCGATCCGCGACGCGATGGGCCGCGCCCTGAAGCTGCTCAACGGCTTCAAGGGGCACCCCGACAGCTTCGGGCCGCTGCACCGCCTACTGGAGAGCCAGGCCTACCGGCTGGCCCATTGGCGCATCGCGTCGAGCGACATCAACTATCGCCGCTTCTTCGACGTGAACTCCCTGGCGGGCCTGCGGGTCGAGAAATCCGACATCTTCCACCGCTCGCACGAGACCGTGTTCCGGCACGTGCGCGAGGGCCGGATCGACGGCCTGCGCATCGACCATATCGACGGGCTCGCCGATCCGCTGGGCTATGCCCGGGCGCTGCAGGCAGCCGTGGGGCCCGGCTTCTACGTCGTGGTCGAGAAGATCCTGGAGCCGGGCGAGCGGCTGCGTCCCTGGCCGGTCGCCGGCACCACCGGCTACGACGTGCTGAACCAGCTCGACGGCATCCTCGTCGACAAGGAGAAGCGGGCGAAGATCCGCCGCCTCTACGAATGGGCCTCCGGCATGGACGAGGGCTACGGCGCGCAGCTCCGCGCCGCGAAGTCCGAGATCCTCGAGATCAGCTTTGCCAGCGAGCTCGAGGTGCTGACCGCCGACCTCAAGGCGGTTGCCGATTCCGACCGGCGCACCCGTGACTTCTCGCTCAACGCCACCCGCCGGGCGCTCATCGAGATCATCGCCCGCTTCCCGACCTATCGCAGCTACCTGCCGCCGGAACTGGAAGATGCCGAGATCGAGCCCGAGGACGTGCGCCTGATCGAGGGCGCCGTCGCCAAGGCGAAACGCTGGTCGGGCCTGCCCGACCGCTCGGTGCACGATTTCACGCGCGACGTGCTGCTCGGACGCGTCGAGACCTCTGGCCCCGGCCGGCCCGACCCGCGCACGGTGCTGCGCTTCCGCCGCCGTTTCCAGCAGCTCACCGGTCCGGTCATGGCCAAGAGCCTCGAGGACACCCTGTTCTACCGGTTCGCCATGCTGCTCGGCCTCAACGAGGTCGGCGGCGATCCGGGCGAGTACGGCCTCGACGCGGATCACTTCCACGCGCTCCAGGCGGCCCGCGCCCGTGACTGGCCGAACGCCATGATCACCACGGCGACGCACGACACCAAGCGCGGCGAGGATGCCCGCACGCGCCTGATCGCGCTCTCCGAGATGCCGGATGCCTGGGCCCGCGCCTGGGATCTCTGGCGCGCCACCGCCGGCCCGCACCTCGCCACGATCGACGACGAGCCGGCGCCCGACGCCAACGACCAGTGGATGTTCTTTCAAGCCATCCTGGGCGCCTGGCCGCTGGAGCTTCTGGATCAGGACGACCCGGCGGCGATCACGGATTTCCGCGACCGCCTGATCGCCTACGGCGAGAAGGCGATGCGCGAGGGCAAGCGCCGCTCGAGCTGGGTCAACGTGGACGAGGCCTATGAGGGCGCGGTGAAGCGCCTGTTCTCGGCGCTGATCGCGCCGGGCTCGGACTTCCTGCGCGAGCTTCGGCCGTTCGCGCGGCGTCTCGCCCAGCTCGGCATGCTGGCCTCGCTCGGCCGCACCGTCCTGAAATGCACCCTGCCGGGCCTGCCCGACACCTACCAGGGCACCGAGTTTTGGGACTTCTCCTTCGTCGATCCCGACAACCGCCGCCCGGTCGATTACGGCGCCCGCGAGCGGACGCTGGAGGAGGGGAGGCCGGCGGCCGAGCTGCTGGCGCACTGGCCGGACGGGCGGGTGAAGCAGGCGGTGCTCGCCAAGCTCCTGGCCGAGCGGGCCGAGCGCCCCGGCTTCTACGCCGACGCCGATTACCGGGCCGTCGAGGCCTCCGGCGAGCGGGCGGCTCACGTCCTCGCCTTCCTGCGCTCGGAGGGAGCGGGCGGGGCCGGCGATCTGTTCGTGGCGGTGCCCCGCCTCGTTGCTAGGCTCCTGCCCGAGGGCACGCTCTGGTCGGCGGACGCCCTCGCCGGGACCGCGTTCGCGCTCGGTGCGGGCACGCACTGGCGCGATCTCGTGACGGGCGCGAGCTTCGAGGGGAACCGGGTCGCCTGTGCCGACCTGTTCCGACACCTGCCCTTCGCGGTGCTGCGACGGACGGACTGACCATCCACGGACCTGACGCCATGGGACAGCCGTGGCACAGCCATGGGGCGCCCGCTGCCCCGGCACGCTCCGGCGGCTCGGGCGTTAGGCGGATACCACGAAGGACGAGGCCAGCATGAACGCACCGACCAGCGCGAAGACGGCCAAGGCCGCCCCGGCGACCGGCGTCGAGGCCCTTCCGGCGGCCTTCGCCCCCCGGGCGGAGGGGCCGCGGATCTACAACCTGTTCCCGCTGCTCGTCGGTCGCGTCTCGGACTGGACGGCCGAACTGCCGCGCATCGCCGGCCTCGGCTTCGACTGGGTCTATCTCAACCCGTTCCACCAGACCGGCGGCTCGGGCAGCCTCTACGCGGTGGCCGATCCCGACCGGCTCGACGACCGATTCCGCGACCCGGACGGCCGAACGGACGACGACCAGATCCGCGACTTCTGCGCGGCAGCGACCGCGCAAGGCCTGAAGGTGATGACAGATCTCGTCATCAACCACGCCGCCAACGACGGCCGCCTCGCCCGCGACCGCCCGGACCTCTTCGCCAAGAACCCGGACGGCAGCATCGCGAGCCCGTTCGCGGTCGATCCGGACGATCCGGCCAAGCGCACCGTCTGGGGGGATCTCGCCGAGTTCGACTACCACTCCGAGCACGCACGGGCCGAGCTGACCCGGATCTGGGCCGGTTATGTCGCCCATCTCCAGGGGCTCGGCGTGGCGGGGTTCCGCTGCGATGCCGCCTACATGGTCCCGGCCGAGACCTGGCGCACCATCATCGCGTCCGCCAAGGGACGCGACCCCGAGAGCCTGTTCGCCGCCGAGACCCTCGGCTGCACCTTCGCGCAGGCCCGCGACACGGCCGGCGCCGGCTTCGACTACCTGTTCAACTCCTTCGCCTGGTGGGACCTGAAGAAGCCCTGGGCGCTGGAGCAGTACGAGCGCCTGCGCGTGCTCGCGCCCTCCATCGCCTTCCCCGAGAACCACGATATGGGCCGGCTCGCCGCCGAGGTGGTCGGCGGCCCGGCCGAGATCAGGGCGCATCTGCGCGCCCGCTACGCGCTCGCCGCCTTCTTCTCCGCCGGCGTGCTGATGCCGATCGGCTACGAATGGGGCTATCGCCGCAGGCTGCACGTGGTCGACACCACGCCCGCCTCGCGCGAGAGCGACACCGGCATCGACATCTCGGCCTCCATCGCCGCGATCAACCGCCTGAGGGCCGAATTGCCGGCCGCCAATGTCGAGGGCGCGCAGACGAGCCTGTCCGCGCCGGATTCCGACGTGATCGCCCTGATCCGCTACGATACCGGCCACCATGCCTCGGCCCGCAGCGCCGTGCTGGTGCTCTACAACCCGACCGGCCGCCCGCTCCCCGTCGATGCCGGCACGCTGATCGCCCGTGCGGGCGGCCTGCTCGGGCCCTTCGTGGACCGCACGCCGGAGGCCGAGCCCATCGCCTTCCACCCGGGCAGCGCGATCGACCTCGCGCCGGGCGAGCTTCGGATCATCGCGGCCGAGGCCGCCAAGGTGGCCCGCCTGCCCACCAACGACCGGCCCGAGGGCAGGGGCCGCGTGGTCATCGAGGCCGTGAGCCCGGAACTCGACGGCGGGCGCTCGGCGGTGAAGCGCGTGGTCGGCGAGTCCCTGCGCGTCGAGGCCGACATCTTCTCCGACGGCCACGAGATCATCGACGCGGCCATCCTGTCGCGCGTCGCCGGCACCGAGGACTGGCGCCGCGACCCGATGGTCTTCGTCGACAACGACCGCTGGGGCGGCCAATTCCCCCTCGAGCGGAACGCCCGCTACGAGTACACGATCGAGGCGTGGCGCGACGGCTTCTCCTCGTGGATGCGCGACACCCTGAAGAAGCGCGACGCCGGGGTGGACGTGCGTCTGGAGACCATCGAGGGCGTCGCCCTGGTCCAGAACGCCGCCGACCTCGCCACGGGCCGCGACAAGGACCGCCTCGCCGCCCTGGTCGCCGCCCTCGCCGCCGAGGAGAGCGGCTCGCCCGCGCAGCTCGACCGCATCCTCCAGCCGGACGCGGTGCGGCTGGTGCGGGCCCATGCCGAGCGGGTGAACCTCTCGCGCTATCCGGTGATCCTGCCGGTGATCGCCGACCGCCTCGCCGCGCGCTTCTCGGCCTGGTACGAGATCTTCCCCCGCTCGCAATCCATGGATCCGAACCGGCACGGCACCTTCCAGGACGTGATCCGCCGCCTGCCCGAGATCCGCGAGCTCGGCTTCGACGTGCTCTACTTCACGCCGATCCATCCGGTCGGCCGCACCAACCGCAAGGGCAAGAACAACACGCTGAAGGCTGAAGCGGGCGATGTCGGCTCGGTCTACGCGGTCGGCGCGGAGGAGGGCGGCCACGAAGCCGTGCACCCGGACCTCGGCACCTTCGAGGATTTCGAGCAGCTCGTCGCCGCAAGCCACGCCTACGGCATGGAGATCGCCCTCGACTTCGCGATCCAGTGCTCCCCCGACCATCCCTGGATCAAGAACCATCCCGAATGGTTCGAGTGGCGGCCGGACGGCACGCTGAAATTCGCCGAGAACCCGCCGAAGAAGTACGAGGACATCTCCAACGTCCATTTCTACGGCGGCGCGCTGCCCTCGCTCTGGATCGAGCTGCGCGACATCCTGCTCGGCTGGTGTGCCCGCGGCGTGCGCATCTTCCGGGTCGACAACCCGCACACCAAGCCGATCCCGTTCTGGGAATGGGTGATCGGCGAGGTCAACGGCACCTATCCGGACGCGATCTTCCTCGCCGAGGCCTTCACGCGGCCCAAGATGATGAAGAAGCTCGCCAAAGCCGGCTATCAGCAGAGCTATACCTACTTCACCTGGCGAAACACCAAGCAGGAACTCACCGAATACGCCCTCGAGCTCGCGGGCGAGATGGGCGAGTACTACCGGCCGAACTTCTTCGCCAACACGCCGGACATCAACCCGTACTTCCTCCAGACCAGCGGACGGCCGGGTTTCGTGATCCGGGCGACGCTGGCCGCGACGCTCTCATCCGTCTACGGCATCTATAACGGCTTCGAGATGTGTGAGGCGGCGCCGTATCCCGGCAAGGAAGAGTACCTCAATTCGGAGAAGTACGAGCTGAAGGCCTGGGATTACCACCGTCCCGGCAACATCCGCGAGCACGTGATCAAGCTGAACCAGATCCGCCGCGAGAACCCGGCACTCTGGGACTTCCGCAACATCCATTTCACCGGCGCTTTCAACGACTCCATCATCGCCTACGCGAAGGTGACGCCGGAACGCGACAACTGCATCTTCGTGATGGTGAACCTCGATCCGAAAAGCCGCCAGGAATGCACCTACGAGGTGCCGCTCTGGCTGCTCGGCCTGCCCGACGACGGCGCAGTCGCGGTGGAAGACCTGCTCCAGGGCTATACCTTCGAGCTGCGTGGCAAGTCCCATCGTATCGCCCTCGATCCGGCGGAACGCTCCTGCATTGTCTGGCGCCTGGCGCTGCCACGTCGGGTTGCGGGATGAGGCGCCCCGTGCGACCAGACACCGACGCGGCGTGGCTCGCCGCGCTCTCGCCGAGATGATGCACGCAAGCTGCATCGCCCCCGTTCACGCCTCGACTCTGGTCGGGCGGGATCGGCTCCGCCCTGACCCGACGCATGAGGCAGCGACGCGATGATCGATCGCACCGATCCGCAGTGGTACCGAGACGCCATCATCTATCAGATCCACGTCAAGTCGTTCTTCGACTCGAACAATGACGGGATCGGTGACTTCGCGGGCCTGACCCAGCGGCTCGATTACGTGCGCGATCTCGGCGTCACCGCGATCTGGTTGATGCCGTTCTACCCGTCCCCGCTGCGCGACGACGGCTACGACATCGCCGATTATCGCGACATCAACCCGTCCTACGGCACCATGGAGGACTTCAAGGCCTTCGTGGAGGCGGCCCACGCCCGGGGGCTGCGAGTCATCACCGAGCTCGTCATCAACCACACCTCGGACCAGCATCCCTGGTTCCAACGCGCGCGCGAGGCGCCTCCCGGCTCGCCGGAACGCAACTTCTACGTCTGGTCCGACACCGACGAGCCCTACAGCGACACGCGCATCATCTTCCTCGATACCGAGGTCTCGAACTGGACCTGGGACCCGGTCGCCAAGCAGTATTTCTGGCACCGCTTCTACTCGCACCAGCCGGATCTCAACTTCGACAACCCGGCCGTGCTGGAGGCCGTGATCGAGGTGATGCGCTACTGGCTCGACATGGGCGTGGACGGACTGCGCCTCGACGCGATCCCCTACCTGATCGAGCGCGACGGCACGAACTGCGAGAACCTCAAGGAGACGCACGACGTCATCAAGGCGATCCGCGCCGCCCTCGACGCGAGCTATCCCGACCGGATGCTGCTCGCCGAGGCGAACCAGTGGCCGGAGGAGACGGCGCAGTATTTCGGCGACGGCGACGAGTGCCACATGGCGTTCCACTTCCCGCTGATGCCGCGCATGTACATGGCGATCGCCCGCGAGGACCGGCATCCGATCACCGACATCATGCGGCAGACCCCGGAGATCCCGGAAGGCTGCCAATGGGCCATCTTCCTGCGCAACCACGACGAGCTGACGCTCGAGATGGTCACCGCGGAGGAGCGTGACTACCTGTGGTCGTTCTACGCCGCCGAGCGCCGCGCCCGCATCAATCTCGGCATCCGCCGCCGCCTCGCGCCGCTGCTGGAGAACGATCGGCGCAAGATCGAGCTGATGAAGTCCCTCGTCCTGTCGATGCCCGGCACGCCGGTGCTCTATTACGGCGACGAGATCGGCATGGGCGACAACATCTATCTCGGCGACCGCGACGGCGTCCGCACGCCGATGCAATGGTCGCCGGACCGCAACGGCGGCTTCTCGCGGGCGAACCCGCAGAAGCTGTTCCTGCCCTCCGTGCAGGACCCGATCTACGGCTTCGACGCGATCAACGTCGAGGCGCAGACCCAGGCGCAGACCAGCCTGCTGAACTGGACGCGGCGCATGATCGCGATCCGCAACAACTCGGTCGCGCTCGGGCGCGGCACGATCCAGTTCCTCTACCCGTCGAACCGCAAGGTGCTCGCCTGGATCCGCGAGTTCGAGGGCGAGCGCATCCTCTGCGTCGCGAACCTGTCCCGCGCGCCCCAGGCGGTGCAGCTCGACCTGTCGGAGTTGCGCAGCGCCGTCCCGATCGAGCTGACCGGCGGCACGGAGTTCCCGCCGATCGGCGAGTTGCCCTACCTGCTGACGCTGCCCTCCTACGGCTTCTACTGGTTCTCCCTGTCGAGCGCGAATACCGGCGCGGTCGGCCCGCAGCAGGAGCCTCCGGAACTGTTCACGCTGGTGCTCACCGGCGGCATCGAATCGCTGGTGGCGGGCCGCGAGCGCACCGCCTTTGAGCGGACCGTGATCCCGCCCTTCCTCAGCACCCGGCGCTGGTTCGGCGCCAAGGGGTCGCGCATCAAGGGCGTGCAGATCGTCGACTGCGCCGTGGTCA
Source organism: Methylobacterium symbioticum (assembly GCF_902141845.1). GTDB lineage: Bacteria > Pseudomonadota > Alphaproteobacteria > Rhizobiales > Beijerinckiaceae > Methylobacterium > Methylobacterium symbioticum. The sequence continues at coordinate 26,259 of NZ_CABFPH010000046.1, forward strand.
AGGAGAGCGGCGGCGAGGCCCGCTTCCTGCTGCCGCGCGTCGCCGTCCAGCTCTCGACCGGCGAGCGGCAGGACTATTTCGTGCCCGTCGGCGTCGACGAGGGCCGCGAGGACGAGACGCTGATGCCGTTCGCGGTGGCGCGCGTCCGACGCGGCCCCCGCACCGGCCTGCTCTACGGCGCCGCCGGCTCCGACGACTTCGCGATCTGCCTGATCGAGGGCATGCGCGCCGGTCGCGAGATCCCGACCGAGAACGGCCGGCTCGTCTTCTCGAAGACCTCGGCTTTCGAGCCCGAGATGACCTTCGAGGCCGGCGAGGTGCGCCGCCTCTCGGCCGAGCAGAGCAACACCTCCATCGCCATCGGCTCAAAGATGATGCTCAAGCTGCTGCGCCGCCTGCAGCCGGGCACGCATCCCGAGATCGAGGTCGGCCGCTTCCTCACCGAAGTCGCGCAGTTCACCAACACCCCGGCGCTGCTCGGCACCCTGGAGCATGTGGCCGAGGACGGCACCCGCACCGCCCTCGCCGTGCTGCAGCGCTTCGTCCTCAATCAGGGCGATGCCTGGACGGTGATGCTGGAGGGCCTGCGCCGCGACTTCGAGACGGTGGTGCTCGCCCCCGAGAGCGAGGCACCGAGCCCCGAGGACGCCTTCAGCGCGCATCTGCGCTGGGCAGACCTGCTCGGCCGCCGCACGGCCGAGATGCACCGGGCTCTGGCCGCGCCGAGCGACGACCCGGCCTTCACGCCCGAGCCCTTCACGGATGAGGACGTGGCGGTTCTCGCCCGCGACGCCCGGCTCCAGGCCGATCGGGCCTTCCGGGGCATGAAGCTCGTGGTCGAGCGCGGGCTCGACCGCCCGGCGGTGACAGAGCTGCACGGCCGCCGCCGCGAGATCGACGCCCTGATCGAGCGCCTGGCGTCCGCCACCCCGCGCGGCGCGCAGCGGACGCGCATCCACGGCGACTTCCATCTCGGCCAGGTGCTGGTCTCGGAGGGCGACCTGATCATCGTCGACTTCGAGGGGGAGCCCTCACGGCCCGCGGAGGAGCGCCGGGCCAAGTCGACGGCGATGCGCGACGTCGCCGGGATGCTGCGCTCCTTCGCCTACGGCGCCGAGACCGTGATCCGCGAGATCGCGAGCCGCTTCGCCGATTCCGAGGGGCGCGGGCGCGCCGCGGCCGTGGCTTGGCGCAGCATGATCGAGCAGGCGTTCCTCGCCGGCTACGGCGACGCGGTCGCGGGCAGCCCCGCGGCGGTGACGGAGCCCGAGACCGAAGCCGCGCTGCTGCGCCTCTGCCTGTTGATCAAGGCTCTCTACGAGATCGATTACGAGGCCAACAACCGCCCGGACTGGATCGAAATTCCCGCACGTGGGGTTCTCGATATTCTGGACGCAGGCATGAAAGGCGACTGAATGACGGCGATCGACGAGAGCTTCGCGACCGGGACCGAGCGCGGATCGGCCGCTCCCACCGCCGAGGCCCCGCCGCCCGCCGCGCCTGCGCGCTCCGGGCTCCATCCGGACGCGATCAAGGCCATGATGGCCGCCGATCATGGCGATCCCTTCTCGGTGCTCGGCCCCCATCAGGTGGGGCCGGGCGCCTGGGAGGTCCGCGCCGTCCTGCCCGAGGCGCGCAGTGCCACGCTCCTCGTCGGCGGCACCCGCGTCTCGTTCGAGCGGCGCCATCCGGACGGATTCTTCGTCGCTCCCGTGAAGAGCGAGGGCCGGCCCCTCTACGAGATCGAGGTCGAGCTCTGGGACGGCACCACCCGCCGCCGCTACGACCCCTACAGCTTCGGCTCCTCCCTGGAGCAGCACGACGTCTCGACCCTGCGCGAGCCGGGCACCAACCTCGTCTACCGGGTGCTCGGCGCCCAGCGCGGCCGGCTCGACGGCATCGACGGGTTCCGCTTCGCCGTCTGGGCACCGAACGCGCGTCGCGTGAGCATCGTCGGCGATTTCAACGAGTGGGATGGACGCCGCCACCCGATGCGGCTCTGGCAGGATGGCGGCATCTGGGAGCTGTTCGTCCCCGGCCTGGTGGCCGGACAGAGCTACAAGTTCGAGATCCGCGGGCCCGACGGCTCATTGCTGCCGCTCAAGGCCGACCCGCTCGCCTTCCGCGCCCAGCACCCGCCGGAGACCGCCTCGGTCCTGCACGGCACCTCCGACATCGTCTGGCACGACAAGGCCTGGATGGAATCGCGCGGCAAGCGCGATCCGCGCCACGCGCCGATGTCGATCTACGAGGTCCATCTCGGCTCCTGGGCGCGGGTGCCCGACGAGGGCAACCGCTACCTGACCTACAAGGAACTCGCCGACCGGCTCATCCCCTACGTCAAGGAGATGGGCTTCACCCATATCGAGATGCTGCCGATCACGGAGTTCCCGTTCGACGGCTCCTGGGGCTACCAGCCGGTCTCGCTCTTCGCGCCGACGAGCCGCTTCGGCACGCCGGAGGATTTCGCGGCCTTCGTGGACGCGGCGCACGAGGCCGGCATCGGCATCCTGCTCGACTGGGTGCCCGGCCACTTCCCGCTCGACGCGCACGGCCTCGGCCTGTTCGACGGCACGCATCTCTACGAGCATGCCGACCCGCGCCAGGGCTTCCACCAGGATTGGGGCACCTACATCTACAATTTCGGCCGGGCCGAGGTCGCGACCTTCCTCACCGCCAACGCGCGCTTCTGGCTGGAGCACTACCATCTCGACGGCCTGCGCGTGGATGCCGTCGCCTCGATGCTCTACCTCGACTACTCGCGGCGGCCGGGCGAGTGGATCCCCAACCAGTATGGCGGCAACGAGAATCTCGACGCCATCAACTTCATGCGCAAGACCAACGAGGCGACCTACAGCCACGCGCCGGGGACGATCACCGTGGCGGAGGAATCGACCTCCTGGCCCGGCGTCTCGCACCCGACCTATACGGGCGGCCTCGGATTCGGCTTCAAGTGGAACATGGGGTGGATGCACGACACCCTCGAGTTCATCTCGAAGGAGCCGGTCCACCGGCGCTACCACCACCACGACCTGACCTTCGGCCTGCTCTACGCCTTCTCCGAGAACTTCGTGCTGCCGCTCTCCCACGACGAGGTCGTGCACGGGAAGGGCTCGCTTCTCGGCAAGATGCCCGGCGACCGCTGGCAGAAATTCGCGAACCTGCGCGCCTATTTCGGCTTCATGTGGGGGCATCCGGGCAAGAAGCTGCTCTTCATGGGCGGCGAGTTCGGCCAGGAGCGCGAGTGGAACCACAACCAGTCGTTGGATTGGCACCTGCTCGACGACCCGCTGCACCGCGGCGTCAAGGACGCGATCCGCGACCTCAACCACCTCTACCAGGCGACGCCCGCGCTCTACGCACGGGATGTCGAGCCCGGCGGATTCCAGTGGCTGGTGGCCGACGACCAGGACAACAGCGTCATCGCCTGGGCCCGCAAGGGCAAGGAGCCGGGCGAGGTCGCGGTGGTGGTCTCGAACTTCACGCCCGTGCCGCGCGAGGGCTACCGCATCGGCGTGCCGGAGCCGGGCTTCTATCGCGAGGCCTTCAACTCGGACGCCGAGTCCTATGGCGGCTCGAACATGGGCAACATGGGCGGCCGCCACAGCGAGGACGCCCCGAGCCACGGCTGCGCCCAATCCCTCGGCCTGACGCTGCCGCCGCTCTCCACGACGATCTTCGTGCTGCAGCGCTGAGGCCCGCAGCGGCCTGACCGCGCTCTCCCTCCCCCTCTGCGGGGGGAGGGTGCCGCGCCTCGTCCAGCCCCGCTACCGCGCCAGCACCTTGGCGGCGTCGCGCGTGGTCGCGACGGCGTCCGAGACCCGCGTCACGGCCTCGCCGATCGCGCCGATATTGCCGGTGATCGAGCCCACCGCGTCGGCGGCATGCTGCATGTTCTCGGCGAGGTCGCGCGTCACCGCGCTCTGCTCCTCGATCGCGGCGGCGGTCGCCACCACGGTCTCGCGCATCACCCCGACCGAGCCGCGGATCGAGCCCAGTGCGTCGACCACCTCCTTGGAGACGACCTGGATGCTGCTGATCTCGGCGTTGATCTGCTCGGTCGCCCGCGCCGCCTGATCGGCGAGCGCCTTCACCTCGGAGGCCACCACGGCGAAGCCGCGGCCGGCATCGCCGGCGCGGGCCGCCTCGATCGTGGCGTTGAGGGCGAGCAGGTTGATCTGGCCGGCGATGGTCTGGATCAGCCCGACGATGCCCGTCATCGCGGTCGCCGTCTCGGCGAGCCGCTTGGTCTGGCTGTCCGCCGCCTGGACGCGGTCGTAGGCCATGTCCGTCGCGCCCTGCGAGCGCATGATGCTCTGGGACATCTCGCGGACCGAGGCGGCGAGTTCCTCGGCGGCCGCGGCGACCATCTGCACGGTGCCGGAGGTCGCGTCCGCCGCTGTGGAAGCGTCGGTCGCGGCCCGGGAGGAGCGCTGCACGGCCCCTTCGATCTCCCCGAAGTTCCGGTCGATCAGGGTGCGCAGGCTCGCGAGCAGGCGGACCTGCTCGGTGATGTCGGTGGCGAACTTCACCACCTTGTAGGGCCGGCCCGCCGCGTCGAGGATCGGGTTGTAGGAGGCCTGGATCCAGATCTCGCGCCCGTCCTTGCCGATGCGGCGGAACTGCGCGGCCTGGTAGGTGCCGCCGCGCAGGCCGGCCCAGAAGGCGGCGTATTCGGGGCTCGCCGCATAGGCCGGGTCGACGAACAGGCTGTGATGACGCCCGACGATCTCCTCGCGCCGGTAGCCGACGACGGCGAGGAAGTTCTCGTTCGCGTCGAGGATGGTGCCGTCGAGGTCGAAGGCGATCACCGCCTGCGCCTTGTGGAGCGCCGCGATCTGGCCGGCCAGATCGGCATCCAGGGCCTTCTGGCGGGTGATGTCGGTGGCGAACTTCACCACCTTGTAGGGCCGGCCGGAGGCGTCGAGGATCGGGTTGTAGGCGGCCTCGATCCAGACCTCGCGCCCGTCCTTGGTGATCCGGCGGAACTGCGCCGCCGCGCCCGCGCCGGAGCGCAGCCGCTCCCAGAAGGCGCGGTAATCCGGCGATTGCCGCTGCTCGGGCGCCACGAAGATCGCGTGCGGACGCCCGACGATCTCGGGCAGGGCATAGCCCATGACGCGCAGAAAATTCTCGTTGGCCGTGAGCACGGTGCCGTCGAGATCGAACTCGATCACCGCTTGCACGCGATCGAGGGCGACGAGCTTCGCGCGCTCCTCGCGCGATTTCCTGGCTGTGAACATCATCGTCTCGCGGGCGGCCGTGTGGCTCGGCCGGGTGCGGCGTCCGGCGGTCGCACCCTGCCGCCGGTCTCGATCGGTCGATCGATTCGACCTATGGTTGTAAAATGCAGGTTAACATTCGATTGAGGCCGACAGCGCTCCGCCCGCCCGGCGGGACTGCATCCATCAAGGATGCGTTTACCAATCCGGCACAGGATCGCGGCCGGCGCGCAGGATTCCCGCCGCACGCCCCGGAGACGCGTCCCCAGCCATGATGTCCCGCGCGGAACGCACGCCCCTGACGGATTGGTGGTGGACCGTCGATCGCAGCCTGCTGGCGGCCCTGGGCTGCCTGATGGTGGCCGGCCTCGTCTTCCTGATGGGCGGCGGCCCGCCGGTGGCCGAGCGCATCGGCCTGCCGACCTTCTACTTCCTCAACCGTCAGGCGATCTATCTCGTCCCGACGATCCTGCTGATCTGCGCCGTCTCCTTCCTGTCGCTGCGCGGCGTGCGCCGGCTCGCGCTCATCACCTGGGCCGTGGGCGTCGTCCTCTGCGTCGTCGCGGCCAAGTTCGGCCCCGAGATCAAGGGCGCGCATCGCTGGATCCAGTTCGGCTCGCTCGGCCTGCAGCCCTCGGAATTCGTGAAGCCGTCCTTCGTGGTGGTGGCGGCCTGGGCCTTCTCGGAGGGCGCGCAGCGCCGCGACATGCCCGGCGGCATCCTGGGGATGCTGCTCCTGCCCGTGACCATCGTGCCGCTGCTCCTGCAGCCCGATTTCGGGCAGACGATGCTGATCACGCTGGTGTGGTGCGCCTTGTTCTTCGTCGCCGGCCTGCACCTGATCTGGGTGGGCGCGCTCGGCCTCATCGGCATGGCCGGGGTGTTCGCCGCCTACACCTTCTTCCACCACGTGCGGGAGCGCATCGAGCGCTTCCTCGACAAGGATTCGGGTGACAGCTTCCAAGTGTTCTGGTCGCAGGAATCCTTCCGGTCCGGCAGCTGGTTCGGGACGGGTCCGGGGGAGGGGGTGGCCAAGCGCCACCTCCCCGATGCACATACCGACTTCATCTTCTCCGTCACCGGCGAGGAATTCGGCGTGCTGGTCTGCCTCGGCCTCGTGGCCCTCTTCGCCTATATCGTGCTGCGCTGCCTGAAGCAGGCGCGCCGGACCGACGACACCTTCTCGCGGCTCGCGATCACCGGGCTCACCACGCTGTTCGGCCTGCAGGCCTGCATCAACATGGCGGTGAACACCCAGCTCATGCCGGCCAAAGGCATGACGCTGCCCTTCGTCTCCTATGGCGGCTCCTCGCTGATCTCGTTGGCGCTCGGCATGGGCTTCCTCGTGGCGCTCACCCGCAAGCGCCCGCGCAGCACGCTTCTCAGCCAGAAGCCGCCCGGCACCGCGCCGGCCACCGTCGCCGGGGTGATGCGGTGACGGTCTTCACCCCCACGATCCTGCTCTGCGCAGGGGGCACCGGCGGCCACCTCTTCCCCGCCGAGAGCCTCGCCCACGCGCTGCGCGCCCGCGGCATCCGAGTGGCGCTCGCCACCGATGCCCGGGTCGACGCGCTGAAGGGCGAGTTCCCGGCCTCGGAGATCGTGACCATCCCCTCGGCGACGCCGTCGGGGCGCAACCTCGTCAAGCGGGCGCGGGCCGTGCTGACCCTGGGCCGCGGCTTCGGCGTCGCCGCCCGGGAGGTCAAGCGCATCAACCCGGCGGCGGTGGTCGGCTTCGGCGGCTATCCGACCGTGCCGCCCGTGCTGGCCGCGCAACTCCTGCGCGTGCCCACCGTGCTGCACGAGCAGAACGCGGTGATGGGCCGGGCCAACGCCTTCCTGGCCCGGGGCGCCCGCACCATCGCCACCGGCTTCGCGGAGGTGCGCGGCGTCCCGGCCAAGGCCACCGCGCCGCGCATCCACACCGGCAACCCCTTGCGCCCCGCCGTGATCGAGGCGGCGCGGACGCCGTATCCGGCGCTGGCCCCGGACGGCACGCTGCGCCTCCTCGTCTTCGGCGGCAGCCAGGGTGCGCGGGTGATGGGCGAGGTGGTGCCGAAGGCGCTGGCGCAGCTGCCAGCGGACCTGCGCGCGCGCCTTCACCTCGTCCAGCAGGTCCGGCCGGAGGACCTCACCGCCGTCCAGAACGACTATCTCGCCATGGGCCTCGCCGGCCTCGAGGCCGCGCCCTTCTTCAAGGACCTGCCCGGCCGCATGGCCGCGAGCCACCTCGTGGTCTCGCGCTCGGGCGCCTCGACGGTCTCGGAGCTCGCCGCGATCGGTCGGCCCGCGATCCTGGTGCCGCTGCCGGGCGCCCTCGATCAGGACCAGGCGGCCAACGCCGCGACGCTCGCGGCCATCGGCGCGGCCCTGAGCCTGCCGCAGACCGCCTTCACCCCGGACCGCCTCACGGCGGAGCTGGTCGATGCATTCGAAAATCCCGAAAAATTGACCCGCGCGGCGGAGGCGGCCAAAAGCGCCGGGATCCACGACGCCGCCGAGCGGCTCGCCACCGTGGTCGCCGAGACGGCCGCGCGCACCTGATTCTCACCTGATTCTTCAGGGATACCGCTCTCTGCGGATCCTGCGACACGACGGTTCGACCCATGAAGCTGCCCGACAAGCTCGGCCCCATCCACTTCATCGGCATCGGCGGCATCGGCATGTCCGGCATCGCCGAGGTCATGCACAATCTCGGCTACACGGTGCAGGGCTCGGACGCCTCCGACAACGCCAATGTGCGCCGCCTGGCGGACAAGGGCATGCGCACCTTCGTCGGCCACGACGCCGCGAACGTGGAGGAGGCGGCCCTCGTCGTGGTCTCGACCGCGATCCGCCGCGACAACCCGGAGCTGAAGGCCGCCCGCGAGCGCCGTCTCCCGGTGGTGCGCCGCGCCGAGATGCTGGCCGAGCTGATGCGCTTCAAGTCCTGCGTCGCCATCGCCGGCACGCATGGCAAGACCACGACGACCTCCCTCGTGGCGACGCTGCTCGATGCCGGCAATCTCGATCCCACGGTCATCAACGGCGGCATCATCAACGCCTACGGCACCAATGCCCGCATGGGCGAGGGCGAATGGATGGTGGTGGAGGCCGACGAATCCGACGGCACCTTCCTGAAGCTGCCGGCGGATGTGGCCATCGTCACCAACATCGACCCTGAGCATCTCGACCATTTCGGCTCGTTCGACGCGGTCAAGGATGCCTTCCGGCGCTTCATCGACAACATCCCGTTCTACGGCTTCGCGGTGATGTGCATCGACCATCCCGTGGTGCAGGACCTCGTCGGCCATATCGAGGACCGGCGCATCATCACCTACGGCGAGAACCCGCAGGCGGACGTGCGCCTGATCGACGTCGACCTGCGCGGCGGCCAGAGCCGCTTCCGCGTGATGATCCGCGATCGGCGACCGGGCTACCGGATGGAGATGGAGGATCTCGTCCTGCCGATGCCGGGCAAGCACAACGCGCTCAACGCGACCGCGGCGCTCGCCGTGGCGCATGAGCTCGGCGTGAAACCGGAGGCGATCCGGCAGGCGCTGGCCGGCTTCGGCGGCGTCAAGCGCCGCTTCACCCGCACCGGCGAGTGGAATGGCGCCGCGATCTTCGACGATTACGGGCACCATCCGGTGGAGATCAAGGCGGTGCTGAAGGCCGCCCGCGCCTCGACCGAGCACGGGGTCATCGCCGTCGTCCAGCCGCACCGCTACAGCCGCCTGCAATCGCTGTTCGACGATTTCTGCACCTGTTTCAACGACGCCGATACCGTGATCGTCGCCCCCGTCTACGCGGCGGGCGAGCAGCCGATCGAGGGCATCGACCGTGACAGCCTGGTCGCGGGTCTCCGCTCCCGCGGGCACCGCGACGCGCAGGCGCTGGAGCGGCCCGAGGATCTGCCGCGGATCGTCGCGGGGCTGGCCAAGCCCGGCGACTATGTCGTCTGCCTCGGCGCCGGCAACATCACCCAATGGGCCTACGCGCTGCCGGGCGACCTCGCCGCGCTGAAGGGGTGAGGCGCGTGCCTGCCGCTCATGCCGCTTCCGGCCGAATGTCCTCGACGTCCACGTCGAGGGCCCCGGCGAGCCGTTCGTAGAGCGCCGGCTCTGCCGTGGCCTCGTTCCGCTCAAGCGTCGCGATGCGCGCCTCGGGAACCCCGCCCGCCTTCGCGAGGGCCGCAACCGTGAGGCCGCGGCGCTCCCGCCAGAAGGCGAGGGGGCTCGGCGCGGCGCGCAGGGCGTCGAGATCCGCCTCGCTCAGGAGTTCGTCGGCGCCGGCCTCAAGCCGGGCCGCCGACTCGTCCACGAGCTTTGCGTCGAGGGCATCCTCAGCCAGTTCGCGCAGGCGCTCGAACTCGGCCTCGGGCAGAATCACGATGGCCTCGCCCGAGGGCGTCCGTGTTCGCACGATCGTCACGGTCACGCTCCTATCCGTAGATCGAGCCGCGCGGGCCGACGGCATGGACAATGATCCGATCCGCCTCGATCGTGAAGACCGCGCGCCAGTCTCCGATCCGCAGGCGGCAGCGTTCTCCCTCGCCTTTCAGCGTCTTGACGTTGTTGGCGAGGCTCGCCGGGTCCGACGCGTACTGCCGCAGCTTCCTGCGGATCAGATCCTCCGTATCGCGGGGCATCCGGCTCAAGGTCCGCGCGGCCGCGCGCGTGAAGACAAGGTCCTTGCCCATGCCGCGTTCCCCTCACGCAAGCCGGTCCGGCCAGTGCGAAGCTTAGAGCCGCTCCCGATCGCGTTGCAATCGGGAGCGGCTCTAAGTCTTTGTCTTGGCGTGCTCTCTCACGCAGACCCGGCATCCAATTCGGCGGACAGCGCTCTCGCATGACCAACACGCTCCACGATTCCATCCGCGCCGCGGCGCCGGCCTTGCGCGGGCGCCTGCTCGCGAACCAGCCGCTCGCCGACCTCACCTGGTTCCGCGTCGGCGGGCCGGCCGAGGTGCTGTTCACACCGGCCGACGAGGAGGATCTGGGCGCCCTTCTGGCGGCGCTGGATCCAGCCGTGCCGGTCACCGTGATCGGTCTCGGCTCCAACCTGATCGTGCGCGACGGCGGCGTGCCGGGGGTGGTGATCCGTCTCGGCGGCCGAGCCTTCGGGAGCATCGCCGTGGACGGCGACACGCTCCGGGTCGGCACCGCCGTGCCCGACATGCGCCTCGCCAAGGCTGCGGCCGAGGCCGGGCTCGACGGACTCGCCTTCTTCCGCGGCATCCCGGGATCGATCGGCGGGGCGCTGCGCATGAATGCGGGCGCCCATGGCGGCGAGACCACCGACGTGCTGGTCGAGGCCCGCGGGATCGACCGGCGCGGGCAGGTCCGGACCTTCAGCCACGCCGAGATGGGCTTCACCTACCGGCACAGCGCGGCGCCCGAGGACGTCATCTTCACGAGCGCGCTGTTCCGCGGCCGTCCGGGCGAGCGCGCCGCGATCGAGGCCGAGATGGAGCGCGTCACCGCGGCCCGCGAGGCAGCCCAGCCGATCCGCGAGCGCACGGGCGGCTCCACCTTCAAGAACCCCGAAGGCGGCAAGGCCTGGCAGCTCATCGACGCGGCCGGCTGCCGAGGCCTCACCCTCGGGGGCGCCCAGGTCTCGCCCATGCACTGCAACTTCCTGATCAACCGGGCCGACGCCACCGCCGCCGACATCGAGGCTCTCGGCGAGGAGGTGCGCCGCCGCGTGCGCGAGACCTCCGGAACCGCGCTGCACTGGGAGATCCGGCGCATCGGCGTGGCCGCGGCAGCGTGAATCCCGCCCGAACTTTCGACGACCGGAGACCATCCATGCCCAAGCACGTCGCCGTCCTGATGGGGGGCACCTCCAGCGAGCGCGTGGTCTCGCTCAGCTCCGGCAATGCCTGCGCCGCCGCGCTCGAGAGCGTCGGCTACCGCGTCACCCGCGTCGATGTCGGCGCGGATATCGCCGCCGTGCTCGCCGATCTGCGCCCGGACGTGGCCTTCAACGCCCTGCACGGGCCGGCCGGCGAGGACGGCACCATCCAGGGCCTCCTGGAGATCCTGACGATCCCCTACACCCATTCCGGCGTGCTCGCCTCGGCGCTGGCCATGCACAAGGAGCGGGCCAAGGTGGTGATGAGGGCGGCCGGCGTCGCCGTGCCGGAGGGCCGCGTCGTTAACCGTGACGTGGCCGCGAAGTCACACGTCCTGCCCCCGCCCTACGTGGTCAAGCCGGTCTCGGAAGGCTCGTCCGTGGGGGTCATCATCGTGCGCGACGGGCGCTCGCACCCGCCCCAGATCCTGGCCTCGGACGAATGGACCTACGGCGAGGAAGTCCTTGTGGAGACTTACATTGCCGGCCGCGAGCTGACCTGCGCGGTGATGGGCGACACAGCCCTCGGCGTCATCGAGATCAAGCCGGCCTCGGGCGAGTGGTACGACTTCGAGGCGAAGTACGCCGAGGGGGGGTCGATCCACGTGCTGCCGGCCGACCTTAAACCAAATGTTTACCAGCGTGTCCAAGAGTTGGCGTTAACGGCGCATCAAGCACTGGGCTGCCGGGGCGTCAGCCGTGCGGACCTCCGCTACGACGATACACCGGGTGGAACCGGTGCCCTCGTCGTGCTCGAGGTCAACACGCAACCCGGTATGACCCAGACGAGCCTTGTGCCGGAGATGGCGGCCCATGCGGGCTACGGATTCGGTGAGCTCGTCCGATGGATGGTGGAGGACGCTTCTCTGGGCCGCTGAGCCCCGCCGCCCCCGGCCTCGCCGCGCGGCTGGTCTCCGGGCTCGCCGAGCGCCTGCCCCGCTCGCTCCGCCGCTCGGGGTTCAGGCCCAAGGAGCCGCTCGAGCGGCGCCTGCCCCGCGGCCTCGGCGCCGTCGCGCTGTCGGCGGCCTTCGCATCCGTCGCGCTGGCCGGCTTCGTGGCGAGCGGGCGCTATGACGGGTTCGTGGCCGAGCATGGCCGCCCCCTCGATATCGCGGCGCGGCTGGCCGGCTTCGGCGTCGAGCGCGTGACCATTTCCGGGATCTCGCGGATGTACGAGCGCGAGGTGCTGGCCGCTGCCGGGATCGACTGGCGCACCTCGGTGCCCTTCCTCGACGTCGTCGAGGTGCGCGCGCGGCTGCTCGCCGTGCCGCTGATCGCCTCGGCCTCCGTCCGCAAGATCTACCCGAACGAGATCGTGATCACGCAGGTCGAGCGCGAGCCCGCCGCCCTCTGGCAGCGGAACGGCGAGGTCAGCGTCATCGCGGCCGACGGCACCGTGATCGACACCCTGCGCGACGACCGCTACGCCAGCCTGCCGCTGGTGGTCGGCGAGGGCGCCAACGCCAAGCTCGGAGAGTACCTCGCCCTGATCGCCGCGTCGGGGGCTCTCGCCGAGCGCGTGAAGGCCGGCACCTTCGTCTCCGGCCGGCGCTGGACCCTGAAGCTCGACGGCGTCGACATCCGTCTTCCCGAATCCGATCCGGCAGCGGCGCTCAACCGCCTGGTGGAGCTGGAGCGCAACGAGCGCATCCTCGAGAAAGACATCATCGCCCTCGATCTGCGCCTCCCCGACCGCGTCGTGGTCCGCCTGACCGAAGAGGCCGCCGCTGCCCGCGCCGAGGCGCAGAAGAAGACGAAGAAGGGCACCAGTTCGTGACCGCCCTCGAGACGTCCCGCCGCCCCGCCCCAGCCCAACCCGTCGCCCGGTAGCGTTCGATGCACAGCCATCACGGCCTCACGCCCCGACTGAAGCCGCTCTCCGCACGCCGTGCGACGACACTCTCCGTGCTGGATATCGGCACGAGCAAAGTCGTCTGCCTGATCGCCGAGTTGCAGCCGGCCGAAGCGATGTCCACTCTGAAGGGCCGTACTCATCTCGCGCGCATCATCGGCATCGGCCACCAGCGCTCACTCGGCCTGAAGGGCGGCGCCATCGTCGATCTCGAGGCCGCCGAGGGCGCGATCCGGCAGGCCGTCCACGCTGCCGAGCGCATGGCGAAGGTCGAGGTCCAGTCGGTCATCGTGAACATGTCGGGCGGACGGCTCGCGTCGCAGCATTTCCAGGCCCGGGTGAACGTCCGCACCGGCACGGTCACCGGCCACGACGTGGAGCGCGTGCTCGAGACCGCGAGTGCCCACGGCGTCAGCCCCGGCCGCGCCGTGCTGCATGCCCTGCCGACCGGCTACGCCCTGGACGGCCAGGGTGCTGTCATTGATCCCTCCGGCATGATCGGCGAGGCGCTCGGCGTGGATCTCCACGTCGTCACCGCGGAGGCTGCGGCCGCGCGCAACGTCATGCTCGCCGTCGAGCATTGCCATCTCGGCGTCGAGGCGGTTATCGCCACGCCCTACGCGGCGGGCCTCTCAGCCCTCGTCGACGACGAGGCGGAGATGGGCGTCTGCGTGGTCGACATGGGCGGCGGCACCACGAGCGTCGGCGTCTTCTCTGGCGGTCATCTCGTCCACGTGGACGCGATTGCGGTGGGCGGCCACCATGTCACCATGGACATCGCCCGCGGCCTCTCGACCCGCGTCGCGGCGGCCGAGCGGCTGAAGACACTCTATGGCTCGGCCATCGCCACGCCTTCCGACGAGCGCGACATGATCGCCGTGCACGGCGTCGGCGAGGAGGAGGGCGAGGCGCCCGCCCATGTGCCGCGCTCGCAGCTCGTGCGCATCATCAAGCCGCGAGTCGAGGAGGTGGTTGAGCTGGTCCGCGACCGCCTGCGCAACGCGGGCTTCGCGGCCCAGGCCGGGCGCCGGGTTGTGCTGACCGGCGGCGCCAGCCAGCTCGTCGGCATGCCCGAGGTCGCCCGCCGGGTGATGCAGGGCCAGGTCCGCATCGGCCGGCCGCTCGGCATCCGCGGTCTGCCCGAGGCCGCAAAGGGCCCCGCCTTCTCAGCGGCGGTCGGCCTGCTCGTCTACCCGCAGGTGGCGCACGCGGAGCATTTCGAGCCCCGCGGGCCCGGCGCCTTCGCCGCGACCGGGACCGATCGCTACCTCCCCAAGGTCGTTCGCTGGATCCGCGAAAGCTTCTGACGATTTCCCGGCTCCTCCGCGAGGGCGGGCCGATCGAGAAAATCCGGCGCCTGATGCGCCGCACGCAACACAGAGGTCACGAGAGGCTCGACACCATGGCCATTTCCCTCCAGGCGCCCGACATCCGCGAACTCAAGCCCCGTATCACCGTGTTCGGCGTCGGCGGTGCGGGCGGCAACGCCGTCAACAACATGATCGAGTCGGGCCTCCTCGGCTGCGAATTCGTGGTCGCCAACACCGACGCGCAGGCGCTCACCTCCTCGAAGGCCGAGCGGGTGATCCAGATGGGCCTCAACGTCACGCAGGGTCTTGGCGCTGGCTCGCACCCGGAGGTCGGCTCGGCCGCCGCCGACGAGGTGATCGACGAGATCCGCGACCAGCTCTCGGGCGCCCATATGTGCTTCATCACCGCAGGCATGGGCGGCGGCACCGGCACCGGCGCCGCGCCGGTCATCGCCCGGGCGGCGCGCGACATGGGCATCCTGACGGTCGGCGTCGTGACGAAGCCGTTCCAGTTCGAGGGCATGCGCCGCATGCGCACGGCCGAATCCGGCATCCAGGAGCTTCAAGCCGCGGTCGACACGCTGATCGTGATCCCGAACCAGAACCTATTCCGGGTCGCCAACGAGAAGACCACCTTCGCCGACGCCTTCGCGATGGCCGATCAGGTGCTCTACTCGGGCGTCGCCTGCATCACCGACCTGATGGTGAAGGAGGGCCTGATCAACCTCGATTTCGCCGACGTGCGCGCGATCATGCGCGGCATGGGCAAGGCGATGATGGGAACTGGCGAGGCCTCCGGCGAGAAGCGCGCCAACCGCGCGGCCGAGGCGGCCATAGCGAATCCGCTCCTCGACGATGTCTCGATGAAGGGTGCGCGCGGCCTGCTGATCTCGATCACCGGCGGATCGGACCTGACCCTCTACGAACTCGACGAGGCCGCGACCCGCATCCGTGAAGAGGTCGATCAGGACGCCAACATCATCCTGGGCGCCACCTTCGACGAGAGCCTCGACGGCATCATCCGCGTCTCGGTGGTCGCCACCGGCATCGAGCCGGCCCTGATCTCGGCGAACTCGCCGAACAACCCGGCCATTGCCGAGACCGAGCAGCGCATCGCCGAAGTCGCCGAACGCCTGCGCTCCGAGGCTCGCACCCGCGCCGCCGCTGGTCAGGCGATCCCTTCGATCCGCACCGAGACACCGCTGGCTCAGGCCCCGGCCGCTCACATCCCGGTCGCCCCGGCTCCCGCCTCGGCCCCAGTGCTGCCCTCCATGGAGGCCGCTGCCGAAGCCGCATCCCTGATGCGCGACGACGTGGTGCTGACCCATGCGCAGCCCCGGGCCGCAGCGCCCTTCGTGCCCGCTCCGGCCGCCCCTCAGCCTGAGGCCATGCCCCAGCACCATGCCGGCCCGTTCGTGCCGCCGCGCCCGGCCGCCCCGGCCGCCGCGCCGATGGCTCGAGCCCCGCGCATGCCGCAGATCCACGAGTTGCCGCCGATCGCCCAGAACCAGATCATGGCGAACCGGGCGGAGCCGGCAGCCGAGCCCGCCGACGCCAAGCGCACCTCCCTGCTGCGCCGCCTCGCCACAGTCGGCTTCGGCGGCCGGCGCGAGGAGGCCGAGCCTGCTCCGGCCCCGCGTCCCCAGCCGCGCGCCCCCCAGCCCCAGGCTCCGGCCGCTCCGGCCCCGCGC
>NZ_CABFPH010000047.1 GCF_902141845.1 Methylobacterium symbioticum
CGGCGCCGGGGCCGACAGGGCGGGACAGGCGGGGACGAGCAGGGCCGCGAGGGCGAGACGCAGGGCCGGACGCATGAGAACCGAATCCTCCGGGATCGGGACCCTCATAGCAGGTTCAGGCCCGGCTTGAGCCTCACGCCTGCGGGAGCGCCCCCGCCTTCGTCCCTGTCCCGGTCATCCCTGCCCCGGTCCGGCTCCCCGCCGCGCCCGCCGGGGCCTGCCCGCCCATCACGTCCTGCCCGCCGAAGCGGGCGAAGCGGAGCGCCAGGCCCGGCAGGATCAGGAGGTTCAGCACGGTCGAGGTGACGAGGCCGCCGAGGATCACGATCGCCATCGGCCCCTCGATCTCGCGGCCGGGCTCGCCGGCGCCGAGCGCGAGCGGCATCAGCCCGAGCCCCGTCACCAGCGAGGTCATCAGGATCGGCACCAGCCGGTCGGCGGCCCCCGCGATGGCGGTCGCCCCGTCCCAGGGCCGGCCCTCCGCCACGACGAGATGCTCGTAATGGGCGATCATCATGATGGTGTTGCGCAAGGAGATGCCGAACAGCGTCACGAAGCCGACGATGGAGCCGAGGGAGAGCACGCCGCCGGTCGCCGCCACCGCCGCGACGCCGCCGACGAAGGCGAAGGGCAGGTTCACCAGCACCAGGGCGAGGTTGGCGCCCGAGCCCGTCACCACCGCGAGCAGCAGCACGATGCCGAGCCCGGCGAGGGCCGAGTGGAGGAGGAGATCGCGCCGGGCCTGGGCTTGTGCCTCGGCCGAGCCGGCGAAGGAGACGTAGACGCCCTCGGGCAGGCGCACCTCCTTGGCGATCTTGCGCTTGGCTGCGGCCACGAAGCTGCCGATGTCCCGGCCCACCACGTTGGCGGTCACCGCCTGGACGCGCTGCGCGCCCTGATGCTGCACCTGGTAGCGCCCGGTGGTCTCGTAGATGTCGGCGACCTGGGACAGGCGGATGTAGCGCCCGCCGGGGGTGCGCAGCGGCAAGTCGCCGAGGCCCGAGAGCCGCCCCCGCGCCCGCTCGTCGAGGATGACGATGACGTTGAACACGGCGTTGCCGACATAGGTCTGGCCGACCACGTCGCCCTGATAGGCGGTGCGCACCGATTCCAGCACCTCGATCGCGTCGAGGCCCCAGTGGCGCAGGTCGGCGGGACGCAGGGAGGCGTTCACCTGCGGCATGCCGGCGGGCGAGACCTTCTGCACGTCGCGGGCGCCGCGCACCTCGGCGAGCTCCCGCGCCACCGCCTTGGCCGCGGCATCGATGCGGTCGAGGTCGTTGCCGATCAGGTTGACCACCACCGGGGCGGTGAAGCCCGAGACCGTCTCCTCGATGCGCTCGGTCAGGAAGGTCTTGAGCGAGAAATGGGCGCCCGGGAAGCCGGCGGCGAGCGCCCGGATCCGCGCCTCGACCGTCTTCTGGGCGGCGCCGTCGAGCCCCGGATCGAGGTCGATATGGATCTCGCTGTAATGGGTGCCCGCCGTGTCCTGGCCGGCCTCGGCCCGGCCGATCTGCGAGGCGACCGCCCGGATGCCGGGAATGGCGCGCAGCGCGTCCGTGATCCGCACGCCCATCCGCTGCGATTCCTGCAGGGCGGTGCCGGGCGCGCCGGCCATGTGCAGGATCAAGTGACCCTCCTTCAGGTCGGGCAGGAAGGTGCCCCCCAGGAGCGGCAGCAGCGCGGCGCCGCCGAGGGTGGTGAGGACGGCGAGCGCCATCACGGCGCGGGGATGGCGGCCGATGCGGCCGAGGGGGCCCGCGTAGCGCGCCCGCGCCCAGGCCATCCCCGGCGGCGCGCGCGCCCCGCCCGCCGGCCCGCCGGATCCCCGCCTGCCGAGGAGCAGCAGGCTCAGCGCCGGCGTGACGGTGAGCGCGACGACGAGCGAGGCCACGACCGCGAGGATGTAGGCGAGGGCCAGCGGCCCGAACAGCCGGCCCGCGACCCCCGACAGGGCGAGCACCGGCAGGAAGACGAGGAGCACCGCGAAGGTCGCGTAGGCCACCGCCGTGCGCACCTCCAGGATCGCGTCGAGGACGATGCGGGCGGCGGGCGCAGGATCGCCCGCCGCCCGCCGCTCGCGCAGGCGCCGGACCACGTTCTCGACGCCGATCACCGCGTCGTCCACCACCTCGCCGATGGCGATGGCGAGGCCGCCGAGCGTCATGGTGTTGAGGCTCTCGCCCGCCGCCATCAGGGCGAGCACCGCGGCGACGAGGGAGAGCGGGATCGCCACCGCGCTGATCAGGCTGGTGCGCCAGTCGCCGAGGAAGACGAGGAGCACGATGACGACGAGCGCCCCCCCGACGGCCAGCGCCTGCAGCACGTTGCCGTTGGCGACCGCGATGAAGTTCGCGGGCCGGAACAGGTCGGGCCGCACGGCGATGCCTTCGCGGCCGAGCGCCGGCTTGAGGTCGGCGAGCGCCGCCTCGACGCGGTCGGTGACCTCCAGGGTGTTGGCGCCGATCTGCGCGCCGACCATCAGCAGCACGCCGGGCTTGCCGTCGATCAGGGCCGCGCTGATCGGCGGCTCGGGGGCGGCGCGCACGGTGGCCACATCCGCCAGCACCACGCTCGCCCCGCCCTCGTTCACGAGGACGGTGCGGCCGAGCACCTCCGGATCGAGGGCCTGGCCCTCGCTGCGCAGCACCACGCGCTGGTTGGCCGTGTCGACGAAGCCCGCCCCGCGCACCCCGGTGGCCTTGCGGGCGGCGGCGAGCACGTCGTTGAGGCCGACGCGGAAGCGCACCAGGTCGTTCGGGCGCACCTGCACCTGGAGCGAGCGCACGCCGCCGCCATAGACCGAGACCTGGGCGACGCCGGGCACCGCGAGCAGCCGCTGACGGACGGTCCAGTCGGCAACGGTGCGAAGATCCAGGTCGTCGCGGGTGTCGGAGGTCAGGCCGACGAGGAGCACGGTGCTGGTCGAGGAGGTCAGCGCCGTCATGGCGGGCGGCATCACCCCCTGCGGCAGGCGGCCCGCCAGGGCGACGAGGCGTTCGCCGACGCGCTGGCGCACCCGGTCGATGTCGCTGCCCGCACGGAACACGGCGGTGATCACCGAGAGGCCCTGGATCGAGGAGGAGCGCAGGGTCTCCAGCCCCGGCAGGCCGTTGATCGCGACCTCGATCGCCTGGGTGACCAGAACCTCGACCTGCTCCGGGTCGAGGCCCGGCGCCTCGGTCTGGACCACCACCGTGGGCGGCGCGAATTCGGGGAAGACGTCGTACTTGGCCCGCGCCAGCGCGAACAGGCCGAAGACGAGCAGCGCGCAGGCGAGGGTCAGCACGACCCGCGGCAGGCGCACCGAGAGCCCGACGAGGGCGGCCTGGATACCTGTGGGCCTGCCGCCGGTTCCCCAGTCAGTCATCGTCGTCGCCCGCGACCCGGATCTGGCTCTTCAGCTCCTCGGAGAGCAGCGCCTGCCCGCCCTTCAGCACGATCTCGGTGCCGTCGGGCAGGCCCTCGGCCACGTAGGCGTCGTCCGACATGGGCGGGTCGGAGCGGATCGGGTGGCGGACATAGGCGCCCGCCCCCACCGCCCGGTAGACCCAGGTGCCGCCCTGCCCGTGCACCACCGCATCCTCGGGCACCAGCACGCCGGTCACCGTGCGCTCGGAGGGCAGGAAGGCCAGCGTGCTCATGCCGGGCAGGAGGCCGCTCTCGCCGGAGACGAGGTAGTAGAAGCTCTGGCCCTGGATGCGCGGATCGGTGCGGGTGGCCGGGCTCACGAAGCGCAGGGCCACCCGGTCGCTCTGCGGCGGCACCTCGGCGAAGGCGGCGCCCGGAGCGGCCCCTACGGATTCACCCGGCGGCAGGGTGACCTGCATCAGGAAGTCGGCGCGCTCGATCAGGCGGGTGACGGTGGGCGCGCGCTCGACGATGGCCTTGCCGATCACCGGCCCCCATTCCTGCTGGGCGGTGGCGGCCAGCGTCCGCAGCTGCGATTCCGCCGCCATCAGGGCGGCCTGATCGGTCTGGTAGGTGCCCTCCGCCGTCTCGACCTGCACGGGCGTGGCGTATTGGCCGAGAGTCTTCGCCCGCCGCGCGGCGCTGCCCGAGACCTCGACCCGGGCCCGCGCCTGCTGGAGCTGCGCCTTGGCGCTCAGATAGGCGTTGGTCAGCTCGGTGACCCGGGCGAGGTCGAGGACGAGGCCGTAGGCCTGCAGCTCCTGGCGGTGGGGCAGCGCCCGGCGCACCTCGGTGACGAGGCCGGCTCGGGCGCGCTCCTCGGGGCTGAGGCGCACCACCGTGCGCCCGTCCTCCACCGCCGTGCGCGGAGCCGGCAGCGGCGCCTCGGCGGCGGGCGCCCGGCGCAGATCCGCGAAGAACGGCTCGGTACGGGCGCGCAGCGCCGCGCCCTGTTCCGTGGCGGTGAGGGCGACCATGGCCCCGGCCAGGAGGACGAGGCCCGCAAGCAGGATCGGGCGTCGCCGCCGCTGAACCACCGACATTCCTCCCGCTCGCGACCCGGCCGCTTCGCCCTTCCCTGCATCCGAGGATCGGATGCGGCCATTGCCACTTTTGCCCGGTTTTTGTGTCCTGATCTACCCGTATTCGAGTCGCGTCCCCTACCCTGCCAGCGGCACCGCGAGGTGGAAATGCGCGCCCCGCCCGCCCCGCGGCGTGGTCAGCGTCGCGCCGAGCTGGCGGCTGAGGTTCAGGACCACGCGCATGCCGAGGCTGCGCGAGGCCCGGGCCACGTCGAAATCCTCCGGCAGGCCGACGCCGTCGTCGGCGACGTCGAGGGTCAGGCCCTCCGCCGTGCGCGCGGTGCGCACGCGGATCTCGCCGCCCGCGGGGGAGCCCGCTTCCGGATAGGCGTACTTGATCGCGTTGGTGACGAGCTCGTTGACGAGGAGGCCGATCGGGATCGCCTGGTCGGCGCCGATGCGCAGGGGCGCCACCGTGCAGACGAGGCGGTGGCGCGGCGCGCCGCTCTGCAGGTTGGCGGTCAGCGTCTGGAGGAACGCGGCGAGATCGATCTCGCCGGGCGTCTCGTCCCGGTCCCGGTCGCCCTGCTGCCAGAGCTGGTCGTGCACGCCCGCGATCGCCTCGACGCGGGAGCGCGCGTCGATCAGCGCCGTGCGCACCGCCTCGCCGTCCGGCCCGGCCTCGGCGCTGCGGGCCTGGAGGGCCAGCAGGCTCGCGACGATGGCGAGGCTGTTCTTGACGCGGTGGCTCATCTCGCGGGCGAGCAGGTCCTGCCGGGCGAGCGCCGCGCGCAGCAATTCCTCCGTGCGCTGGCGCTCGATGGCGCCGCCGAGGAGGTTGGCGAAGCCCTGCATGAAGGCGATGTCGGCCTCGCCGAACATGCCCTCGCGGGTGTCGTCCACCTCCAGCACGCCGAAGGCGCCGTCCCGGTTCTCGATCAGCACGTTGATCGCCCGGCGGATGCCGTGATCGGCCATGAGCTGGGGCGTGCGGAAGCGCGTCTCCGCGGCGAGGTGGTTCGAGATCACCGGCCGCCGCGTCTTCAGGGCGAAGCCCGCGGGCGAGGCGAGGTCGGCCCCGACCCGGGCCTTGCCGATCACGTCCGGCGCCCAGCCGACGCCCGCGCGCACGAGCAGCATGTCCTCGCCGCGCAGATATTCGAGCGCCTTGCAGAACTGCGCGCCCATCCCCTCGGCGCAGAGCTCTGCCGCCCGCTGCAGGAGGCCGTCGACATCGTCGCCGCGCAGGGCCTCGACGCCGAACTCGGACAGGATCGCCTGCTGGCGCAGGCGGACGGACAGGTCTGCGGAACAGGAGTCCATGGTGGTCCGGTCTCTAGCAGGAACCGGGCTGGGATGCGATGCACCGGGGTGGCCGGGCCGGTCGGGGCGCCGCGCTCCCGGGGCGGTCCCGGATCTGGAACGGCTCAAATATTCGCGCCGCGATCTGTTTGGGTTTCAGTGTTGCAGATCCGCACTTCCCCGCGGCGCCGGCACGGATAGACCCAATTCGTCGCTCTTGGGAGACATCCGTGACCAACCACCGTTCCACCTCGAAGTCGCTCGCCCTCGCCGTCGTGACGGCCGTCCTCGTGCTCGGCACCGCCGCCTGCGCCACGAACCCGCCGCCGGCCCCCGCGCCGACGCCGGTCCTCAAGAAGGGCTGAGGCTCCGGGCGCCGCGCCTCCGCGAGGGGGCGCGGCCCTTCGCCGCTTCCCGCCCGCCGCGGGAGCCTGTCGCCTCCGGGGGCGGTTGGTCGGGCTGACCACCGCAGGAGGGCAGGCATGGCCGGCGACACCCAGGGACTTTCCGACAAGGCGCTCTCGATCTTCGCCTTCGCGGCCTATCACCGCCTGCTCAGCGGCGGGCGCGTCGCCTCGGTGGTGCGCAAGGACGGCGCCGGCCACGAGGCCGATGCGGAGGGCGTGGCGGAGCTGGAGAGCCGCGGCCTCGCCACCGCCGACGAGACCCGCATCGATCTGGGCGCGGCGGCCGAGGCCTTCACCGAACAGCTCGTCGAGGCCATGCGCCGGGAGGCCGGCCGGTAAATCCGGGATCCCAAAGGGACAAGTCCCTTTGGCGGGGTATCGGGGCGGAGCCCTGATCTTTGATGACCAGGGCTCCGCGCCTCGACCCGCCAAAGGCCTGAGGCCTTTGGGATCCCGGAATGAATGGGGCCCTCCCCCGCGGACGGGGGAGGGTTCGGCTCAGGCGACGGCAACGGCCGCGGCGAGCTTGCGGTGCGGGGTGCCCTCCCCGCCGACCACGGCGACGCGGGTGCCGTCCGCGGCGCGCCGGGTCGCCCAGTCCTCGATCATCTCCAGGCAGGTGTGATCGATATGGGCGAGGCGGTGGGTGGAGAGCCGCACCTCGCCGCCGACCGGCGTCCTCTCCAGCGCCTCGGTGAGGCGGGGCAGCTGGAGGAAGGGCGCCGAGCCGGGGAGGCGCAGCTCCGGCACGCCCGCCCGCTCCGGCGCCGCCGCGTGCTCGATCTTCAGCGGGCCCTTGCGGAGCGCAGGCATCACCTGGATCAGGCTGAGCACGAGGCCGAGCACCACGCCGGAGAGCAGATCGACCAGCACCACGGTGAGCAGGGTGGCGAGCCAGATCCCGGCGGTGACGAGGCCGTAGCGCTCGTGCAGGTGCAGGGCGTGGGCCGGGCTGGCGAGGCGCCAGCCGGTGACCACGAGGATGCCGGCGAGGGCGGCCGTCGGCACCAGGGTCAGCATCCAGGGCAGCAGGAGCAGGAAGGCCAGGATCCAGGTGCCGTGCAGCACCGTGGAGGCCCGGCTCACGGCCCCCGCCTGGACGTTGGCCGAGGAGCGCACGATCACGCCGGTCATCGGCAATCCGCCGATGACCCCGCAGATCAGGTTGCCCACGCCCTGGGCCCCCAGCTCCCGGTTGTACTGCGTGCGCGGCCCGTCATGCATCCGGTCGACGGCGGCGGCCGAGAGCAGGCTCTCGGCGCTGGCGATCACCGCGATGGTGAGCGCCATCACGATCAGCGCCGGCTCGGCGAGCCGCCCCCACAGCTCCGCCGCCGGGAGCCCGATGCTCGACAGGATGGCCTCGGGCACCTCGACGCGCTTCACGTCGAGGGCGCCGAACCCGGCGAGCGCGGTGCCGGCCACGACGCCGATCAGGGCGCCGGGCAGCACCTTCAGCGAGGCCGGCCGGAAGCGCTCCCAGCCGATCATCGCCGCGATGGTGACGAGGCCGACCGCGACCGCGCCGATCCGGTTGCCCTCCCCCGAGACGAAGTTGAAGAAGGCGGCCGGGATCGCCACGAGGTTGTCGAGGCCGCTCGCCTGCGGCATCGCGTCGGTGAGGACGTGGAGCTGCGCCAGCACGATCAGCACGCCGATGCCGGCGAGCATGCCGTGCACCACGGCCGGTGAGATGGCCCGGAACCAGCCGCCGACCCGCAGGAAGCCGAACAGGAGCTGGAACGCGCCGGCGAGCACGAGCACGGGACCCATCATGTCGAGCCCGTGCTGGCGCACGAACTCGAACACGATGACGGCAAGCCCGGCCGCCGGCCCGCTCACCTGGAGCGGCGAGCCCGCGAGCAGGCCGACCACGATGCCGCCGACGATGCCCGTGATCAGGCCCCGTTCCGGCGGCACCCCGGAGGCGATGGCGATGCCCATGCAGAGGGGCAGGGCGACGAGGAAGACGACGACGGAGGCCGGCAGGTCCCGCGCGAGCGTCGTGCGCGCGGAGGCCGGCAGGAGACGGGAGAGAGCCTGCACCGGATCTCTCCTCACTCGGCGGCCACCCGGGCATATTCGGGCGCGGCGACACGGGGCGCGGGCGCCTCCGCCACCGGCAGCCCGTCATCGTGCCCGAGCGGCACGAAGCGGCCGGCCTCGCCGTCATAGGCCAGCAGCGTGCCGGTCTCGATCTCGAAGAACCAGCCGTGCAGGCGCAGTTCTCCCTTGGCGAGCGCCGCGGCGACGCTCGGATGGGTGCGCAGATTCGCGAGCTGGACGATGACGTTCTCGAGCGCCAGCGCCCGGTGGTGCTGCTTCGGGTCCATGTCGGCGGGGTAGGCCTCGCAGACGATGCGCTCGGCGGCCGTCGCATGGCGCAGCCAGGCCGCGACGTTGGGCATCTTCGCCAGCGCCTCGGGGTTCATCAGCCCCTTCATGGCGCCGCAATCGGAATGGCCGCAGACGACGATGTCGCGCACGCCCAGCGCCACCACGGCGTACTCGATCGCCGAGGAGACGCCGCCGTTCTGCTGCGCGAAGGGCGGCACGATGTTGCCCGCGTTGCGGCAGACGAACAATTCGCCCGGCCCCGCCTGGGTGATGTGCTCGGGCGAGACGCGGGAATCCGCGCAGGCGATGATCAGCGCGTTCGGATGCTGCCCGTCGCGGACGAGCTGCTCGTACATCTGCCGCTGGCCCGGGAAGATCTGGGCGCGGAAGGTGGAAATGCCCTGGATGATGGTGTCCACGTGAGAGATCCTCGTGAGTGGCGAGACGGTCTACGGTGAGGCGCGGTGCGTGGGGCCGGGGACGGCCCAAGGGCGGCTTAAGGGCGCCCCCAGAGAGCAGAAGGCGTCGCCGGTCGCCCGCGCCGCGGGGGTGCCGCGGGGCGGGCCCGGATGTCTCGTTTCGCGCGGGAGCGCTCGTTCCGCGCGGGAGCGGATGCGGTCAGCGTCGCGGACGGCTCGTCCCGCCGATCGCCCAGTTCGGGGCCACGATGCGGCGGTCGACGGCGACGGCGGGGCCGTCGCGGTACATCGGCGCGCCGAGGATCTGGCCGGTGCCGCGGCGCTGCGAGTGGAGCGAGCGGGGGTCGTGGTAGGGGTCGCTGACGTAGGAGCTCATATGCGCGCCGCCGGCGGGCATGCGGCTCCCGCTGCCGCCCTCGCCGGCCAGGGCCGCGGCAGGCAGGCCCAGGGCGACGGCCAGGGCGGCGGCGGTGACGATGTGTTTCATGATCTAATCCTTCCTCTTGTGCGGTGTTTGCGCGCAGATCCATGTGTTCTGCGTCGATGAGAGGAAGTTATCTGCAAATAACAATTTCATCTGTGCGTAATGACACGCAGATGTGCTTCTAATTATAATCCATTATCTTTTGCGCTTTCGTGTACGGCCGCACATGGAGCGCTCAAATATTGGATGCAATGGATGAGATCGCGGGCTCGGCCGTTGGCGCGTCGCCTCATCCCCGGGTGTTTCCCGGGACGCGCGTCCGTGCCCAGGGCGGATCGGGCGCGAGACGCGGCGGTGCCGGATGGGACGCGGGGCCCTCTCCACCCAAGTCGGGCCTGCCCGACTCGGGCACGGGGTCGCAGATCTCGGGCAGGCCCGAGATCCGTCGGGAGAGGGGCAGGGTGAGGGTTGAGGACGCTCAGGAATGGGCGGAGCCGCCTCGCCGTCGCGACGGATCCGGACACGTCTCGACCCTCACCCCAGCCCTCTCCCGATCGGGAGAGGGGGGCGCGTCGCGGGTCCCGTGAGCCGTTGGACGCGGAGTCCCTCCTCTCCCCGCAGAGGGGCGAGGGCGTCGGGACGCTGAGATGTCCCTCAGCCGAGCAGCCGGTCGAGGGTGATCGGCAATTCGCGCACGCGCACGCCGGTGGCGTGCCAGACCGCGTTGGCGATGGCGCCGGCGGTGCCGGTGATGCCGATCTCGCCGACGCCCTTCACGCCGAGCGCGTTCACGTGGGGATCGTCCTCGTGCACGAGGATCGCCTCCATTGCCGGCGTGTCGGCGTTCACGGGCACGTGGTACTCGCCGAGATTGTCGTTCAGGAAGCGCCCGGTGCGCGGGTCGAGCGCGGCATGCTCGTGCAGCGCGAAGGACAGGCCCCAGATCATCCCGCCGAAATACTGGCTCTGCACGAGGCGCGGGTTGATGACCCGGCCCGCGGCGAAGGCGCCGACGAGGCGGCTCACCCGGATCTGTCCGAGATCGGGATCGACCTTCACCTCGGCGAAGACCGCCCCGTGGGCGTGCATGGCGTAGCTCTTCTGCGCGGCCGGGTCGGCCGAGGCCTTGCCCGTCCCGGTGATCCGGTCGCGCCCGGCGCGGGCCAGGATTTCGCCCACGCTCTCCGAGCGGCTCTCGTCGTCGCGGCGGATCAGGCGCCCGGCGCGGGCGATCACGCCGGCATTGCCGGCCCCGTAGAGGGGCGAGGCGGAATCGGTCGTGGCGATCTGGGCGAGTTCGGCGATCACGGCCTGCGCCGCCGCGTGGACGGCGCCGCCCGCGGTCGCGGTATGGGCCGAGCCCCCGGCGATGCCCCCGCTCGGCTGGGTCGAGGAGCCCATCTCGACGGTGAGCTGCGCGATGTCGATCCCGAGCCCGTCCGCGGCGATCTGGGCGAGCGCCGTCCAGGCTCCCTGCCCCATGTCCTGGGCGCCGATCACCACCGTGCCGGTGCCGTCGGCGCGCAACTCGGCCCGCGCCTCGGCCTCGAACATCAGGGCCGGGAAGGTCGCGGTGCCAACGCCCCAGCCGACGAGGAGCCCGTCGGCGTCGCGCATCTGCCGCGGCTGAAGCGGACGCTTCTCCCAGCCGAAGCGCGCGGCGCCCTGCGCGTAGCAGGCGCGCAGCGCCTTCGACGAGAAGGGCCGGCCCGAGATCGGCTCGACCTCGGCGTAGTTCACGAGGCGGAATTCCAGCGGATCCATGCCGCAGGCGATCGCCATCTCGTCGATCGCGCTCTCAAGCGCCGCGCTGCCCGTGGCCTCGCCGGGCGCGCGCATGAAGAGCGGCGTGCCGGTATCGACCCGCACGCCGCGGTGGCGCACGGAGAGGTTCGGGGTGGCGTAGAGGGTGTGGCTGACCCCGCCCGCCGGCTCGAAGAAATCGTCGAAGCGGCTCGACGCGGTCAGCGTGTGGTGGTCGAGCGCCGTGAGCTTTCCGTCCGCGTCCGCGCCGAGGCGCAGGGTCTGGCGCGTCTCGGC
Organism: Methylobacterium symbioticum; assembly: GCF_902141845.1. Classification (GTDB taxonomy): domain Bacteria; phylum Pseudomonadota; class Alphaproteobacteria; order Rhizobiales; family Beijerinckiaceae; genus Methylobacterium; species Methylobacterium symbioticum. The sequence goes on from NZ_CABFPH010000047.1 coordinate 11,363, forward strand.
CCGGTGGCCCATCGGCCCGTACATGTTCTCGCGGCGCGCCACGAGCTTGACCGGGCGGCCGACGAGGCGGGCGGCCATGCAGGCGAGCACCTGCGGCCCGGAGATCGCGCCCTTCGAGCCGAAGCCGCCGCCGAGATAGGGGCTCTCGATGCGGATGTTCTTCGGCGGGATGCCGAACAGCCCGGCGAGCCGGCCGACCGCGGCGGTCAGCCCCTGGCTCGGGGTGTGCAGGGTGAGGCGGTCGCCGTCCCATTCGGCCACCGCCGCGTGCGGCTCCATGGCGTTGTGGTACTGCGCGGGCGTCTCGTAGACCGCCTCGATGCGGGCGGCGGCGTCGGCGAGCCCGGCCTCGACGTCGCCGTGGCCCTCGTCCGGCGGCTGGCCGATGCCGATGCCCGGCGGCGTGAAGGGCGCCTCCGCGTCGAGGCCGATGCGGGGCGTCTCCGTCTCGTAGCGGGGCGCGAGCAGGCGCGCGCCCTCGGTGGCGGCCTCCAGGGTCTCGGCGATGACGACGGCGATCGGCTGGTTGGCGTAGCGGACGGAGGCGTTCTGCAGGAGGTCGAGCCGGAAGGTGAAGGGCCCGTCCTTGGCGTCCGGGTCCTTGGCGAGCGTGGGGGCGTTGTCCGGCGTCATCACCGCGACGACGCCCGGATGGCGCTCCGCCGCCGCCACGTCGAGGCCGGTCACCCGGCCCCGGGCGATGCGGGCGGTGCAGAGCGCGGCGTGCAGCAGCCCCGGCGGCAGGGTGTCGGCGGCGAAGAGCGCCCGCCCCGTCACCTTGAGCGGGCCCTCGCGGCGGGTCAGCGGCGCGCCGATGCTGCCGACATTGCCGGCGCCCTGACGGATGCGGGGTGCGGTCTCAGGCATGGAGCGCTCCGGCGGCGTGCGAGAAGGGGGAGGCCGGCAGCGCCGGCATCCGGGCCGGCGTGCCGGCCTGGGCGAGGGTCAGGGCGCGCACCACGGTGCGGCGGGCGAGCTCGATCTTGAAGGCGTTCTCCGGCCCCGAGGGCTTCGCCCCCGCGACGAGCGCCGCGGCCGCCTTGGAGAAGGCCTCCGCGTCCGGGGTCGCCCCCGTCAGCGCGTCCTCGGCCTCGGCGACCCGCCAGGGCTTCAGGGCGACGCCGCCGAGCGCGAGGCGCGCCGCGCCGATCCGCCCGTTCTCCAGGGTCAGCGCGGCGGCGGCCGAGACCGTGGCGAAGGCGTAGGAGGTGCGGTCGCGGACCTTGAGGTAGCGGGCATGGCCCGAGAAGGCCGCGGCCTCCGGGGGCAGGATCACGGCGGTGACGAGCGCGCCCGGCTCCAGCACGGTCTCGCGCTCCGGGTGGTCGCTGGGCAGGCGGTGGAAGTCGCCGATCGGCACCGTGCGGCGGCCGCCGGCCTCCGCGATCTCGACCTGAGCCCCGAGCGCGGCGAGCGGCACGCAGAGGTCGGAGGGGTGGGTCGCGATGCAGTGCTCGCTCCAGCCCAGCACCGCGTGGATGCGCGTCGCCCCGCCGATCGCCTGGCAGCCGGCGCCGGGCTCGCGCTTGTTGCAGGGGGAGGCCGGGTCGTAGAAATACGCGCAGCGGGTCCGCTGCAGCAGGTTGCCCGCCGTGGTGGCGGCGTTGCGCAGCTGCGCCGAGGCCCCGGCCAGCAGCGCCTCCGCCACCATCGGATAGGTCTTTGCGACATGCGCGTTCCGGGCGAGGTCGCTGTTGCGCACCAGCGCGCCGATCCGCGTCGATCCGTCGGGCTGCGGCTCGACGGCGTCGAGGCCGGGCAGACGGGTGATGTCCACGAGCCGCGACGGCGTCGCGATCCCGCCCTTCATCAGGTCGAGGAGGTTGGTGCCGGCGGCGAGATAGGCGGCTCCGGGCTCGGCGGCGGCGGTGACCGCCTCGGCGATGCTGGCGGCGCGGGTATATGCGAACAGGTTCACGCGGCCTTCTCCCCCGCTTGCGCCTCGGCCCGGGCGGCGGCGACCACCGCCTCGGTGATGCCGGCATAGGCGCCGCACCGGCAGAGATTGCCGCTCATGCCCTCCCGCACCCGCTCCACGTCGGCCGCATCGCCGACCGACTCGCCGGCCTCGCGCATCTCCCGGATCAGGCCGACCGCGCTCATGATCTGGCCGGGGGTGCAGAAGCCGCACTGGAAGCCGTCATGGGCGATGAAGGCCGCCTGGACCGGGTGCAGCGCGTCGCCGTTGGCCAGCCCCTCGACGGTCTCGACCGAGGCGCCGTCGAGGCTCACCGCGAGGGCGAGGCAGGCATTGATCCGGCGCCCGTCGACGAGCACCGTGCAGGCGCCGCACTGGCCGCGGTCGCAGCCCTTCTTCGAGCCGGTGAGGTGGAGGCGCTCGCGCAGGGCGTCGAGCAGGGTGACGCGCGGATCCTCCAGGACGAGGTCGCGCCGCTCACCGTTGACGGTGAGCCGGAGGGGAATGCTCATACGGGCTCCCGGAAGCGCAGTCTGGAATAACTTCAGTTAGATCCGGCCCGGCAGGCGCCCAGGGGGGCTTGCGCCTCCGCATGTGCGCAACGGCACATCGTCATGCCCCTGTCAGAGAGGTGCGCTCTCTGTCGGCCGTCCGAGCGATCCGCGGAGCCCGTGCCCGATGACCCTGCTGACCCGCCGCCATCTCCTCGCGGGCGGAGCCGCCCTGGCCGTGGCCCGCCCCGGGATCAGCCGCGCCGCCGACCGGCCGGCCTTGAGCCACGGCCTGCAATCGGGCGACGTCTCGGGGGATTCCGCGGTGGTCTGGGCCCGGGCCGACCGGCCGGCCCGCGCGGTGATCGAGTGGGCGACCACCGAGCGCTTCCAGGACATCCAGGGTGGCGTCTTCATCGACGCCCTGCCCGAGAGCGACCTCACGGTGAAGGCGGCGCTTCCCGGCCGGCCGCCGGACCAGGAGATCTTCTACCGGGTCCGCCTGCAGAGCCTCGCCGAGCCGGCGCTCCTGGGCGAGCCGCTGGTCGGCCGCTTCCGCAGCGCGCCCGCCAGCCGCCGCGACGTCAGCTTCTGCTGGTCGGGCGACACGGTCGGCCAGGGCTGGGGCATCGACGAATCGCGCGGCGGCATGACGATCTACGCCGCGATCCAGCGCAACCGGCCGGACTTCTTCCTGCATTCCGGCGACACGATCTACGCGGACGGGCCGATCCAGGCCGAGGTCAGGCTTCCCGACGGCAGCCTCTGGCGCAACATCGTCACCGAGGAGAAGGCGGAGCCGGCCGAGACGCTGGCGGAGTTCCGCGGCGCCTACAAGTACAACCTCCTCGACCGCAACCTGCTGGCGATGAACCGCGCGGTGCCGATCCTGGCCCAGTGGGACGACCACGAGGTCACCAACAACTGGTGGCCGGGCGAGCCCCTCACCCGGCCCGAACACCTGCGCAAGCGGTACGAGGCCGGCAACAGCCTCGTGCTGGCCGCCCGCGCGGCCCGCGCCTTCCACGAATACATGCCGATGCGCTTCGCGCCGGCGGAGCCCGGCCGCGTCTACCGGACGATCTCCTACGGGCCGCTGCTCGACGTGTTCCTGCTCGACATGCGCAGCTATCGCGGGCCGAACGGGGCCAATGACGAGACCGAGGAGAGCGCGCGCACGCAGTTCCTCGGCCCGGCGCAGGTGGCGTGGCTGAAGCGCGAACTGAAGGCCTCGCGCGCCACCTGGAAGGCGATCGCCGCCGACATGCCGCTCGGCCTCGTCGTCACCTACGACACCGACCGGAATGTCGGCTCGGAGGCGGTGGCGCAGGGCGACGGGCCGCCGCTCGGCCGGGAACTGGAGATCGCCGGCCTGCTGCGCTTCATCCGCGACGAAGAGATCCGCAACACGGTCTGGTTCACGGCCGACGTGCATTACACGGCCGCCCATTACTATGACCCGAACAAGGCCCGCTTCCAGGATTTCGCGCCGTTCTGGGAGTTCGTCTCCGGGCCGCTGCACGCGGGCACCTTCGGCCCGAACCGGCTCGACGACACGTTCGGGCCCCAGCTGCGCTTCCAGAAGGCGCCCGAGGGCGGGCGCCAGAACCTCTCGCCGGCGGAGGGCTACCAGTTCTTCGGCCACGTCGCGATCGAGGGCGCGACGCGCCGCATGACCGTCACCCTGAAGGATGCCGCCGACACGGCTTTGTGGAGCACGGTGATCGATCCGGCGTGAGGGGCGGTCAGGCGTGAGGTTCTCCCTCCCCCCTCTGCGGGGGAGGGTGGCCCTCGCGTCAGCGAGGGTCGGGAGAGGGGAGCCCGGCTTCAGGCACAGGCGCAGCGTCGATGCCGAGCTCTCTCCTGCCGCGTCGCTCCCCTCTCCCGCCTCGCATCCGCTCGGCACCCTCCCCCGCAGAGGGGGGAGGGTTGAGCCGGTGCGCAATGCGATCCGTTCGGAATGCTCTCAGACCCAATCCGGTTGATCCCTTCGGGATGGCGGATTTGGGCTTCGCTCGGACGCCGCGCGGGCTTGGTGATACGGAGCCCGCTCTGATCAAGCGGAGTCCGTATCACAGATCCCCCGGCACGCCGTAGCTCGGGGCGGCGGCGGGATCGAGGGCGCGGGTGACGTAGGCGTCGAGCTGGGGCTTGTAGAGGTCCCAGAGCGCGGCGAGGGCGGCGATCGGACAGGATTCCGTCCAGTCGACGCGCAGATCCGCCACCGGCCAGGCGACCTCGCGCACCAGCATCAGCCCGGCCGAGTGCACGGGCCCCGCCTCGCCGCCCGCCGCGAGGGCCGCCCGCATCGCCGCGATCAGCCGATCGCCGAGATGGCCCGTCGCGGCGCCGAAGGCATCCACCATCGCCTGCGGCACGCCCGCATCGGCCAGCAGGTTGCCGCCGCAGGCGACGTTCTCGGCGCGCGCCTCCGCCCAGGTGCCGAGCGCCTTCGGGCCGGAATGGATCGCCGAGAGGCCGCCCGCATCCACCGCCAGCACCTGGCGGTACTCCATCGGGCCGCCCGTCTGCCGGAGCACGGCCACCGCCTCCGCCGCGCTCGCCCCCAGCGCCATCAGGTCGAGGGCGCGGCGGCCGAGCCGCGGATCGGTGACGTTCTGGCTCGCCACCGCGCCGACGCCGGCCCGCGCATGGGCGCAGCGCGCGGCCACCGCGGGCGAGGAGGAGGAGACGGCGACCCCGAACATGCCGGTCGACGCGCAGCGCGCCACGATCGAGAAGGTCATCTGCTCAATCCGGGCTCAATCCGGGATCACGGCGATGGCGTCGATCTCGACGAGCCATTCCGGCCGGGCGAGCGCGGAGACCACGATGCCGGTCGAGACCGGGTGCACGCCCTTCAGCCAGCGTCCGACCGTGCGGTAGACGGCCTCGCGGTAGCGCGGATCGACCAGGTAGATCGTGATCTTGCAGACGTGCTCGAGCTTGGCGCCCGCCTCCTCCAGCAGCATCGCGATATTGGCCATGGCCTTGTCGGCCTGGGCCCCGGCATCGCCGATGGCGACGCTCTCGGAGGTGTCGAGGTCCTGGCCGATCTGGCCGCGCACGAACACCATCTGCCCGCGCGCCACCACCGTCTGGCAGAGGTCGTTGTCGAGCGCCTGCTCGGGATAGGTGTCGCGGGTGTTGAAGGGGCGGATGCGCTTGTGCACGGTCATCGGGTCGTGTCTGCCTCAGGGCGTGGGTTCAAGGGTGGGCATCTCGGCGGCCGCGTCCGCGAAGCGGGCGGCGCAGGCCCGGCGGAAGGCCTCCGCGGCCGGGCCGAGCCGTCCCTCGGCCCGGCGGGCGAGGACGAGGCGGCTCGGCGCGACGGCGCGGTCGAGGGGGCGGCTCACCAGCGGGCGCCCGTCATAGGAGAGGCCGGAGGCCGGCCGCGTCGCGAGCAGCGCGTAGCCGAAGCCGTGGGCGACGAGGCCGCGGGCCATCTCGAAGGAGAGGGTCCGCACCCGCACCGTGGGGGCGAGCCCCGCCGCCTCGAACAGCGACAGGAAGTAGCGTCCGCTCGGCGGCGCATCGAGCAGGATCATCGGCTCGGCCGCGAGATCCTCGAGCGCGAGCGCGTCGCGCGCGGCGAGCGGGTGGCCCTCGGCCAGCAGCACGTAGGGCTGCAAGGCGGCGAGCGGATCGGTGGCGAGCCCCTCGCCGAGGTCGAGATCGTAGACCAGGGCGAGGTCGACCTCGCCGGCCTTCAGCCCCTCCACCACCCGGCGCTGGTCGCCCTCGAGGAGCTTCAGGTCGAGCGCGTGGCCGTCCTCGGACAGGCGCCCGAGCAGGCCGGGCAGGAGATGCGGGCCGAAGGTGTGGAAGGCGCCGACCCGCAGGGCCTCGGTGGCGGGGGGCGCCTCGGCGGCGCGGTCGGCGTGGCGGGTCGGGGTGCCGTAGGCGCGGTTGGCGTAGATCAGCGGCGAGCCGGGCTCGGCCCGGTAGAGGTCGGCCACCGCGCCGAAGAAGACGTAATGCGTGCCGATCTCGACCTGGCTCACCAGGCGGCAGTCGAAGGCCACCAGCGGATCGACCACCCGCGGCGCGCCGGTGATCTGGGTGGTCCAGCGCGCGCAGGAGAACTTGTCGCCGTCGGGCGTCCGGTAGCGTCCGGCGAAGCAGTCCGAGATGTAGGATTGATCGTCGCGCAGCACGTTCACGCAGAACACGCCGTTCTCGCGGATCGCCTCCGCCGCCCGGCTCTGGCGGTGCACGCAGACGAGGAGGGTCGGCCGCTCGGTATCGGCCGAGACCGAGGCCATGGCCGAGACGGTGACCCCGAAGCGGCCGGCCGCCCCGTCCGTGGTGACGACGTTCACCGTACAGGCGGCGGCGGCCATGCCGCCGAGGAAGCGGGCGCGCAGATCCGGATCGGGCGGCGTCGGCTGGAGCATGCGGTCCTCCTGGGGATTCGTCCCCGGGTTGGCGCGGTGAGCGCAACCCTAGCGCAGGCGGCGCGGGGACCAAGAAGGCATTTCCGCGGCTCTGGTTCGGAAGATGCGAAGCGGGCCCCCCCTCCCGCACGCGGCGGATGGGAGGGCCCGGACGCGGGGCTCATCCGACATCCGGCTGATCCCGTCGGGATCGCGGATGTCGCTGTCGCTCACGCGCCGCGCGGGCTTGCCGATCCGGGTTCCGCTTGGATCGACCGGACACCGGATCAGTTCCAGGTGTGCAGCACGGAGCGCCACGCGCCGTCGCGGCGCTCCAGCACGTTGACCCAGTTGCCCTCGAAGGTCTTGCGCGCACCCCCCTCCCCGGGGCCGGACATCGCCCAGCGGCCGGTGGCGATGAGCAGGTCGCCCTTCGGCTGGGCCGACTTCACCGTGACCTTGTGGTCGTCCCAGCCCTTGGCCTTGAGGCCGGAGAAGAAGGTCGCGATGCCCGTGCCGCTCTGCGGCTGCCCCTTGGTCACGACGATCGCGTCGGCGGCGTAGAGCTTGGACAGGCGGTCCATGTCGCCGGCATTGTAGACTTCGTCCCATGCATTCGCCGCGGCCTGGGCCTCGTTCAGGGGCTGGTCCGCGGCGGCGGCGTCCGGCCGCAGGACTGCGGCAGCCAGGAACAGGAGAGCGGCGGCTCCGGCGCGTGTCATTGTTTCCTCCGGTCTGATGTGGTTCGCGGTCTCCTCCGCGAACATTGATTCTAGCGCATCCTTGATCGTGCGAAATCCTGCGGGCGTTGCGCGCGGATACAGGTCCGGTCCGATCGAAAGCATCGGGCGCATCCGGTCCGAGGCCGGGGCCGGGTCGCGCCGGGCGGGGCCCGAGGAAACTTGCGGCCGTCTCGCGGCTTTGTGAGCAGGGATCGAGCGGGAAAGGATCGGTGTGGGCAACGGGATCTGGCGCGCGGGCGCCTTGCGCGACGGGCTGGTGGTGGCCGCGGCCGCCGCCGCGACGGTGGCGATCTGGTCTCTCCTGCCGGTCGATGCGTGGCTGCGCGGCTTCGGGGCCTGGGCCACGGGGCTCGGCGTCTACGGGCCGCTCGCCTTCGGGGCGATCTTCCTCGTCGCCACCCTCCTCGTCATCCCCTGCACGCCGCTCACCATCGCGGGCGCCGTCGCCTTCGGCTGGTGGTCGATGCCGATCGTCCTGGCCGCGGCGACGCTCGGCTCGCTGATGGCCTTCCTGGCGGCCCGCTCCCTGCTCCAGGACCGGGTGCGCCGGATCATCGACCGGCGGCCCGGCTGGAAGGCCACTGCGGACGCGGTCGGCGACGGCGACTGGCGTCTGCTCCTGCTGATGCGCCTGAGCCCCTTCGTGCCCTTCAACGCCCAGAACTACGCCCTCGGCCTCACCGATGTCGGCCTCGGCGCCTTCCTGCTCTCGACGGTGCTCGGCATGCTGCCGGGCACGGTGCTCTGCGTCTATCTCGGGGTGATCGGCCGCGCGGCCGGGCAGGAGGGCCCGGTGCACTGGCTCTCCCTCGGCCTCGGCCTCGCCGCCACCTTCGGCCTCGTCGTCCTCACCCGGCGCCGGGTGCGGGCCAAGCTCAGGGCGCGGGGGGAATCCCGCACCCCAACGGAAATCTGCGCCGGGACATGACCATCGCCGTGAACCCAAGGGATGCCCGCGCCCTGGCCTTCCCTGCCGGCCCCGACCCGGTCTGGCGCCGGGAGCGGGCGGAGCGCGTCGCCCTGCTGCATGACGGAGCAGCCTACTTCGCCGCCGCCCGCGCCGCACTCGTCGCGGCGCGCCGCTCGATCCTGCTGATCGGCTGGAGCTTCGATCCGCGCACGCGGCTCTGCCCGGGCGGTGCGGAGAGCGGCGCGGCGGGCGACGAGAGCCTCGGCGACCTGCTCCGGCGCCTCAAGGCCGAGCGGCCCGACCTCGCGATCCGCCTCCTGGTCTGGACCATGCCCTGGCCGCTCTCGGCGCAGTCCGACATGACGCCCGAGCGGATCCGCGCGGCGCTCGGACCCGGCATCGACTACCGGGTCGACGCCACCCTGCCCTACGGCGCCTGCCAGCATCAGAAGATCCTGGTGGTGGACGACCGGGTCGCCTTCAGCGGCGGCAGCGACTTCGAGGCGAACCGCTGGGACACCCCCGCCCACCGCGACCGCGAGACCCGCCGCCGCCTGCCCTCGGGCGAGCCCTACCCGCCCCGCCACGACGTGATGATGCTGGTCGACGGCCCGGCGGCGCGCGCGCTCGGCGACCTCGCGCGGGAGCGCTGGCAGGCCGCGACCGGCGAGACCCTGGCGCCCGTGGCGACGGACGGTCCCGGCGGCCGCGATCCCTGGCCCGGCGCGCTCGCCCCCGATTTCGCGCCGGCCACCGTCGCGATCGCCCGCACCGTGCCGGCCGCGGCGGGCCGGCCGGCCGTGCGCGAATGCGAGGCGCTCTATCTCGCGCAGATCCGCGCCGCCCGCCGCACGATCTACCTGGAGAACCAGTACTTCACCGCGCCGCTGATCGCCCGGGCGCTCGCCGCGCGGCTCGCCGAGCCGGACGGGCCCGAGATCGTCGTGGTGGTGGCCGAGTGCAGCCCCAACGGCTTCGACCGCCTCACCATGGACAGCGCCCGCCGCGGCCTGATCCGCTGGCTCAAACGCCAGGACCGCCACGGCCGCTTCCGCATCCGCGCGCCGCATACCGAGCGCGGCCTGCCGATCCTCGTCCATTCCAAGGTCGCGATCTTCGACGACCGTGTGCTGCGGGTCGGCTCCAGCAACCTGAACAACCGCTCCTTCGGCTACGACAGCGAGTGCGACCTCGTGGTGGAGGCAGGCCCGCAGGATGCGGACACCCGCGCCGCCATCGCCGGCTTGCGCGACCGGCTCATCGCCCACCACGCCGCCTGCCCGGCCGGCGCCTTCGCGGCGGCGGCGGCCGAGCGCGGCCTGTGCGCGGCGCTCGACGATCCGGGCCTCGCCCCGCCGCGCCGGCTCTGCACCGTGGTGCCCTCGCACCGCTCGGCGCTGGCCCGCCTGATCGAGGCCTGGCACATCGGCGACCCGGTCGGGATGGGCGACGCCTGGCGTCCCTGGCGCCGCCCCCGCCTGCTGCGCCGGGCCGCACGGCACCTCCTCCTGGGCTGAATCCGGGGATCCCAAAGGGCCTCAGGCCCTTTGGCGGGGCTGTCGGGGCAGGGCCCTGACATTCCCAGGGCTCCGCCCTGGACCCGCGAAGGGGATGATCCCCTTCGAACCCCGGGATCAGCTCAGGGCGAGGGCGGGCTCGCGTGCCGTCTGCTCCGCCGCGGTCCCGGCGCCGATCTCGATCTCGGCCAGGAGCGGCAGGTGGTCGGAGGCGATCCCCGTGAGGCCGCCGCGGATCACCGCGAGCCGGCCGACGCCGACGCCCGCGCCGACGAAGACATGGTCGAGGCGCAGGACCGGCCAGCGGGTCGGGAAGGTGGCGCGGCCCGCCGTCTCGGCGGCGAGGTGGTGCGCGTCGGTGAGCCGGGCGGCGAGCCGCCGGTAGGCCCGCGACCAGGGTGTGGCGTTGAGGTCGCCGAGCAGGATCAGGGGCGCCCGGCAGGCCGGATGGCCGAGCCAGTCCGGCCCGAGCAGCGCCTCGGCCTGGACGATCCGCTCGCGGCCGGAGAGGCCGAGATGGGTGTTGATCACCTGGAGCCGCTGCACCCCTGCCTCGACCTCGACCCAGAGCGCGCCGCGCGCCTCGAGATGGGGCCGGCGCGGATGGCCCGGCAGCGGCCCGGCCTTCACGAGCCGCGAGGGCAGGCGCGTGAGGATCGCGTCGCCGTAGAGTTCGCCCGCCATCTCCAGCGCCGGGTGGAAATGGTGGCGCATGCCCAGGATCCGGGCGATCTCGGCGGCCTGGTCGAGGCCGCCGGTGCGCACCCGTCCGCAATCGACCTCCTGCAGGGCGACGATGTCCGGCGCGCAGGCCGCCACCACGGCGGCGATGCGCTCGGGCGCGATGCGGCCGTCGAGGCCGCGGGCATGGCGGATGTTGTAGGTGAGGCAGCGGATCACGGGCGAGGGGCTTTGCGGCTCCGGCAGGGTCCGCCGGAAGATAGGGCGCGGCGACAGGAAGCGATCCGCGCCACCGCCCGGTTCGGCCGGCCGGATGCGGGATCAACCAGAACGGGACGTGCCGATCACCAGCAAAAAGCCCGTCCGGCACGGGCCGGACGGGCAGTATCTCGCGTCTTGGGAGCCCCTTGATACCCGGTGGCCCGGCGCCCGCGCATCCCCCGGATGAGGTACGCGGGGCCATCGCTGCCGGATCGGGCCCGCGCCCGGGCGCGGCGGCAGCTATGACAGGTTGTATCGGGCAAGGGCGCTCGGGGCGCGGCGGCTCCCGGAAGGGCGTGTCAGGCCAGATCCGGGCGATCCCTTCGGGATGGCGGAGGTCGACGTCGCGCAGGCGCCGTGCGGGCTTGCCGAGACGGTCGCCGCTTCGAGCATGCGGAGCCCGGATCAGATCCCCTCGTAGAGCGAGACCTCGTCCATGGCCGCTTCCGCGTCGGGGGCCGTGACCGCCGCGGCGCCGAGGAGGACCAGCAGGGCGGCCAGCACCGCCAGGACGGAGAGCAGGGCGGTGAGGGCCGCGGCATGGCGGCGTCCGGCATGGATCAGGGCGCAGCCGAGGGCGAAGGCGCAGATCTGGGCCGCCGGTGCGGACAGGGGGCTCACGGCTGGACCTCCATGGCCAGGTCTCCGGTGCACGCGCTTGCGCCCGCGGCGGGCAGGGGGAACAGGGATGCGCCGCACCGGCGCTGTCGAGGGCCGCGCGCGGATCGCCCGGCCTCTCCGGGATAACGCCTCCCCCGTCCCGGCAACATCCGGATGTCTCGATCGTGATCGCGTCGGGATCCGCCTCGGTGACGGCGTCCCGCGCGCCTGGTCTCCCCTGTCCGGGAACGTCTCCCGGAGGCCCGTCCTACCGGAAGACCGGAAGCCCGAGGCCGATCATCAGCAGGCCGCTGGCCAGCAGCAGCCCGGCGACGCCCTCGTAGCGCTGTCGCGCCCGCTCGCGCCGCTGCGCGTGGAGCGCCATGGCGACCCCGGAGGCGATCCCCGCCACGCTGAGGAACGGCAAGCTCGATACGACGGCCACGATCCCGAATCCTTCCGGTGCCCACGCCGCTCCGGCGCGGGCCCTGTCCCGGATGGTATTCAATACCATGAATGCCTCCGCATGCCCCAACTGGGGTAGGCGACGGCGCGGGAGCGGGTCCGGCCGGCGGGACGACTACGCAGGGCCGCCGCTCAGCCCTGCGGCGGCGCCGTGCCCTGCATCGAGGGGCGCTGGCCGAATTCCGCGTACCAGGCGGCCGCGCCGGGCCGGCCCGCGCGCCAGCCGAGATCGGGGAAGCGGAAATCGAGATAGCCGAGGGCGCAGGCGGTGGCGACCGTGCCGATGTCGAGCCGGTCCCGGACCCGGGGCAGGTCCGCCTCGATCCGGTCGAGGGCGCCCGCGATCTTGGCGAGCTGGCCGGCCTCCCAGGCCTCCCAGCGCAGGGCCTCCGGCCGCATCACGCGCTCGTAGCGGGTGAGCAGCGCCGCATCGAGCAGACCGTCGGCGAGCGCCTGCCGGGCGAGCGCGTCCCAGCGTGCCTCGCCCGCGGGGAACAGGCGCGGACCGGCCGAGCGCGCGTCGAGGTACTCGCAGATCACCCGGCTGTCGAACAGGGCGGCGCCCTCCGCGGTGATCAGGGTCGGGATCTTGCCGAGCGGGTTGTGCGCGACCGTCTCGGGATTGCGCTCGGTCGGGAGCGCGGCCGCCGGCACCCGCTCGATGGCATCGGCCTGGCCGGTCTCGTGGGCGACCACCAGCACCTTGCGGACGTACGGGGAGGTCTGCGCGTAGAGGAGCTTCATGTCGGGATCTCCGTCAGGCGTCGGGCAGGTCCGCGCCGATGGCTTCGAGGCCCGCCCGCGCGCAGGCGATGTCCTGCTTGCCGGTGCCCGAGCCGACGCCGATGCCGCCGACGCAGAGGCCGCCGAACAGGATCGGCAACCCGCCCTCGAGGTTGGTGAGCCGGCCGCCCGCGGCGATGGCGAGCTTCAATTCCAGCTCGGGATCGAGGCGCGCGGTCGGCTGGCGGTGCGAGGCGGCGCTGATCGCCTTCGACAGCGCGGTCTCGCGCGAGAGCAGCCTGGCCCCGTCCATGCGCAGGAAGGCGAGGAGATTGCCGCCCTCGTCCACCACCGCGATGTTCTGGCCGATCCCGAGGGATCCGGCATGGGCGGCGGCGGCCGCGACGGCCTTCAGCGCCGCCTCATGGGTGAGGCGCAAGGCGGGACGGGTCGATTCCATGATGTCCTACTCGGGTTCGATCGATCGGGATGGAGGCTGCCCGGACCCGCCTCACCCCTCCGGCGGGAAGGCGACGAGGCCGGCCTGGGGCACGAGGAGGCCGATCTCGGTGCCCGGGGCGTGGGTGGCGAGCGCCCCCTGCCCCGGCATCCGCACCACCACGCGCCCGTCCGCTCCCGAACCCTCCGCGAGGCCCGGGTCGAGGTCGGCGTGCAGGTCGATATGCGAGCCCTGATAGACGAGGGCGGCGACCCGGGCCGGCAGGGTGCCGGGCTCGCCCGCGGGGCGTACGGTGAGATGATCCGGCCGCACGAACACGTCGACCGCCGCGCCCGGCGCGCAGTCGCGCAGGGTGCCGGCCTCGACCTCGCGGCGCAGGTCGCGGATCGCCACGGTGGCGCGCTCGGCCGTGCAGGATTCGAGGCGCGCGGGCAGCCGGTTCACGTCGCCGATGAAGCCCGCCACGAAGCGGTCCTGCGGGTGGCGGTAGACCTGATCCGGCGTGCCGATCTGGCGGATGCGGCCGGCCGACATCACCACGATGCGGTCGGACATGCTGAGCGCCTCGCCCTGGTCGTGGGTGACGAAGACCGTGGTGACCCCGAGCCGGCGCTGGATCTCCTTCAGTTCCACCTGCATCGCGCCGCGCAGGTTCTTGTCCAGCGCCGAGAAGGGCTCGTCGAGGAGCAGCACCTTCGGCCGGATGACCAGCGCCCGGGCCAGCGCCACGCGCTGCTGCTGGCCGCCGGAGAGCTGGCGGGGCGAGCGGTCGGCGAAGCCGGACAGCTTCACGAGGTCGAGGGCCTGCCCCACCCGCTCGGCGATCTCGCGCTTCCCCACGCCCCGCATGCGCAGGCCGTAGCCGACGTTCTTGGCCACGCTCATATGCGGGAACAGGGCGTAGTTTTGGAAGACGATGCCGATCTGGCGCTCGTAGGGGGGCGTGGCCGTGACGAGGTCGCCGCCGATGAAGATCTCGCCCTCATCCGCCTCCAGGAAGCCCGCCATCAGGTTGAGCAGGGTGGTCTTGCCGCAGCCGGACGGCCCGAGCAGCGTCAGGAACTCGCCCTGCTGCACCTGCAGCCAGGTCTCCTCCAGCGCCGTGACCGTGCCGAAGCGCTTCACGACCCCGTCGAGGCGCACCGCCGGCGCGGGCCGGGGGCTCGGGGAGGCGCCGGGCAGGTTCGCCGGCGGGGAGAGATCAACGGCCTTGCTCAACATTCAGCACCTTGCCGAGCCCGAGGAACGTATTGGCGACGGTGAGCAGGGCGGCCGTCACCGCGATGTAGATCACCGAGACCGCCGCCAGCGTCGGATCCGCGAATTCGCGGACATAGCCGTACATCGCCACCGGCAGGGTCTGGGTCGCCTGCCCCGTCACGAAGAGCGAGGCGGTGAACTCGTTGAAGGAGAGGATCGCCGCGAACAGCCAGCCGCTGACGAGGCCGGGCGCCAGCAGCGGCAGGGTGATGGTGGTGAGCACCCGGCCCGGCCGCGCCCCGAGGCTCGCGGCGGCGAGCTCCAGCCGCTCGTCGATGTTCTGCAGCGAGATGTAGACGCTGCGGATCACGAAGGGCAGCACCACGATGACGTGGGTGACCACCACCACCGCGAAGCCCCGCGCCGCGCCGAGCCCCGTCGCCAGGACCAGGAGCCCGAGGCCGATGGTGAAGTGGGGCACGATGAGCGGCGAGAGCAGCACGCCCTCGAGCGTGTCCTTGAGGCGGAAGGCGTAGCGCTTCAGCGCGATGGCGAAGCCGGTGCCCACGGCGAGCGCGATGGAGGAGGCCCAGGCCGTGACCACGAGGCTGTTCCACAGCCCCGTCTGGAAGTCGCGGTAGGTCAGGGCCCGGGTGAACCAGCGCGTGGAATATTTCGCCGGCGGGAAGCTGAGGATCGCCCGGTCGTTGAAGGCGGCGAGCGTCACCACGAAGGCCGGCAGCACGATGAAGGCCAGGATCAGGGCGACGAGCAGTGTGCCGGAGATCCCGAGGATCCGGGTGCGGAGGCCGCGGCGCATCAATGGCCTCCCATCGCTTCGAGCGGCCGGGCGGCCCGGCGCACCGCCCACATCGTGCCGAGCGCCAGCACGAGCCCGGCGAGGCTCAGGGAGGCGGCGACCGGGAAATTGAAGGAGGACAGGCCGAGCTGGTAGACCAGCGTCGAGACCACGCCGACCTTGCCGCCGCCGATCACCTGCGGCGTCGCGAAGGCGCTGAAGGTCCAGGCGAAGGCGGTGGTGAAGCCCGCCACCACGCCGGGCATGGAGAGCGGCAGGGTCACGGTGAGGAAGGCCCGCACCGGCCCGGCCCCGAGGCTCTGGGCGGCGCGCTCGTAGTCGCGGTCGATATGGGCGAGCGCCGCGGCCAGCATGATCACCATCACCGGCAGCGTCACGTGGACGAGGGCGATGATCACGCCGAGTTCGGTGAACATGAACTGGATCGGCCGCTCGATCAGCCCGAGCTGGCGCAAGCTCGCGTTGACGAAGCCGGTATTGCCGAGCACCACCGTCCAGGCATAGGTCCGCACCACCTCGCCCAGGAAGAGCGGCGTCACCGCCGTGACCAGGATGACGGATTTGAGCGCGACCGAGCGGGTCCGCACCAGCGCGTAGGCGACGGGATAGCCGACGACGAGGGTGATCAGCGCCGTCTCGAAGCAGATCAGCACCGTGTCGCGCAGCGCCCGCAGCACGATCGGGCGGCCGAGATCGGTGAAATTCTCCAGCGTGAGCCCGCCGACGTCGAGGGAGCCCGGCACGTAGGCGTGCAGGCTGTAGCGCAGGATCGCGGCCATGGCGGCGACGATCGCGGCGGCGACTAGCACGGCGGGGGTCACGAACAGGGGCAGGAAGGGCCTGCGGCGGATCGCGGGTCTCATGACTCTTCCGGTTGATCGACACGGGTGGAGCGAAACCCCTCTCCCCGCTTGCGGGGAGAGGCCCGCAGGCACCGCGTCGTGCCTGCGGGAAGCGGAGGCGAAGCCGCAGCGGCGGTGAGGGGGCGGCTCCGGAGGAGGCTCTGTCGTTCAAGCCCCCTCAACCCCCGGCTGCCGCCTCGCCACGCGCCCCGGCGAGGGGGAGCGTGGGCCCACTCCCCGCGAGCGGGGAGTGGGAAGCCTGCCCGAGCCTCAGCGCGCCATGATGTTCTCGGCGAACCACTTGCGCCAGAGCGCCGTCTTCTCGGCCCGGAGCTTCGGGTCGATGTTGATGGCTTGGCTCTTCCACTGCTCGGCCGTGGTGAACACGCCGGGCAACTTGGCGGTCTCCGGGTCGACCTTGGCGTTGGTGACGGTGGGGCTGCCCTTCTTGAGCTGGGCGATCTTGGCCTGCACCTCGGGGTCGAGGGCGATGTTGATGAACTTGTAGGCGAGCTCGGCCTTCTTCGAGCCCTTGTTGATCGCCACCGTGTCGATGCCGAGAACGCCGCCCTCCTTCGGGATCACCACGGTGATCGGCACGTCCTGGCCCTTCATGTAGTAGGCGTTCATGGTCAGCACGACCTGGACCGGGGTCTCGCCGGTGGCGATGAGCTGCTGGCTGTTGGCGTCGTTGGTGTAGAAGGCCCGGAAATTGGGCTTCAGCGCCTCGAGCTTGGCCTGGCCCTTCTCCCAGGTGGCGGGATCGGCGCCCGACAGGATCGCCGAGACGGCGATGATGTGGCTCGGGTCGAAATCCGGCGCGGCGATGCTGTTCTTCAGCTTCGGATCCCAGAGATCGGCCCAGGAGCCGAAGGTCATCCCCTTGGGCGCCAGGTCGGCGCGGTAGCCGATCGTGTAGACGTAGCCCCAGGTGCCGAGATGGGCGGGGCTGACCTTCGCCGGCTCGACGAGGTTCTTCGCATTCGGGATCTTCGACAGGTCGAGGGTCTCGAACAGCCCGTCATTGACGTAGAGCCAGCCGACATGGGCGGTGGTGAAGGTGACGTCGCTCTCCGGCGCGTCCTTGGCGAGCTTGGCCTTGTTCAGCCGGTCGATGGTGCCGCCGGTGATGTACTCGACCTCGGCGCCGGTCTCGGCCTTGAATTTCGAGGCGATGGCCTCGTCGATCAGGTCGCGGAAACTGCCGCCCCAGGTGCTGACGACGAGCTTTTCCGCCGCCTGCCCCGGCGCGACCGAGGCGACCAGGGCCGTGAGGGCAAGGATGGGGGCCAGGTAGCGCTTCACGCTGTCAACTCCTTCGCGAGTGTTTCGCCGCAATGCCCTAGCAAACGCCGTGCCGATTTCTTGAAGTGTCGCGTAGAAATCGGAATCCATTCGGTGCTTGCAGTATGGATATCCTTGTCCTGTTCATGCAATACGGATCGCAGGCCGGATCCCGACCTGCGATCGACTTGCGCACCGGAACCGGCGCGCCGTTTCCCACCGCGGCTCCGCGGAGCCGCGGCGCCTATCGCTCCGCCCCGCCGAGGATCCGGTCGGACAGGCCGGCGGATTTGCGCACGAAGTCGAGCGGCCCCGCGAAGTCGAAGCTGTTGTAGACCGCCGCCAGGTGGTTGAAGTGCGGGGCCTGGGCGAACTGCACGAAGGTCAGCCGGTGGCCGGCATAGTCCGAGTTCAGGAGATCGCGGGCGAAGGCCAGCAGCTTGCGCCGGTCGTCGGCCTGCCACTGGTCGTTGAGGCTGTAGAACTTGTTCAGCCATTGGCCCGAGCCCTCCGCCGCGAAGGCGTCGGCGTTCGGGGTGATGCAGATCTGGCCGCCGCACAATTCGCGGGCGATGTGCATCATCGCGGGCAATTGCGAGCAGGCGAAGACGCGGCCGGCATAGAGCATCGATTGCTGCGGCATCAGCAGGCCGCCGGGGCTGGTCTCCGCCATGGCGATCGAGGCGGTGAGGTGGGCGTTGATGCCCTCGCGGTAGCAGGCCAGATCCGCGAGCTTCTCCCGGACCGATTGCAGCTTGTCGAGGCCGGTCTGCTTGGCGTTCCACATCGCCGCGCCGATCATCATGTCGGCGTTGTAGAGGAGGCGCAGGACGTAGGGAAAGGCGGAGTAGCGGTGCAGCGTCGCCCGCACGTGCTGGGCGGCGCGGGTGTGCCGGTAGAAGAACACGTCCTCCCAGGGGATCAGCACGTCGTCGAACACCACCAGCGCCTCGACCTCGTCGAAGCGGTTGGCGAGCGGATAGTCCGCCGGGCTCGACTTGCCGGCAAAGCCTGAGCGGCAGATGTGCTTCACGCCGGGCGCGCCCATCTTCACGATGCAGCCGACCGCGTAGTCGGACAGCTTCTCGCTGCTCCAGGCGCCGACGGTGGGCTTCAGGAAGGCCTGGTCGGCATAGGCCGAGGCGGTCTCGTACTTGGCGCCGCGGACGATGATGCCGGCATCGGTCTCGCGGGTGACGCGGACCATCATGTCCGGGTCCTGCTCCTGCGGGGGCCGCGAGCGGTCGCCCTTCGGGTCGGTGTTGGCGGAGACGTGGAACACGTCCGTCTCGATCACGGCGCGCACGTGCCGGTCGATGTTGTCGGCAAAGCGCGGGTCGATCTCGGCGAGCACGTCGCGCCCGTCCATCAGCGACCACATCTCGCCGATGGTCTCGTCGCCGACGCGGGTGACGACGCCGCCGATATCCTTCAGGACGAGGTCGATGGCCTTCGTCTTGTCGTGCCAATCCTTCTGCTCGCGGGGCGGGCGGTAGAAGATCGGCTTGCGCTGGTTGTCCTCGACGTAGGTGAGCCGGTCCTGATAGGCCGCCTCGTGCTGCATGTCGTACATGCGCGCCTTGACGTCGATGATCGGCTTGAGCGCCGGGTGCCGCGTGATGTCCCGGACCCGTTCGCCGTCGATCCAGACCTCGCGCCCGTCGCGCAGGCCTGCGCGGTACTCGTCCCCGGTGCGGATCATCTCGAAGCTCCGTGCTGGTCTGATCCGAAATCTGGACCGGCCGGGCGACGCGATAAAATACGATTTCAGGAGGGCTCTGGATCGGGTTTCTTGATGCAGGAGGGCCGATCCACCTGTGCGGGCGCGGACTGGACGAGAAGGCGCGGGTCCCCTCTCCCGTTCGGGAGAGGGACAGGGTGAGGGTCGAGAATTGTCCGGATTGATCGGAACGGCTGCTCGCGGATCCCCTCCCCGCAAGGAGGAGGAGAGGCAGCGCTGACTGACGCGACCTCTCCGTAGAGTTCTCGTCCCTCACCCCAACCCTCTCCCGAACGGGAGAGGGGGCCTATCGCGGATCTGGTGAAGAGTCGGAAACCGGGATCCCGCTTCTGGACCTTCTCCGCGGTGGCCGGGAAGTCCCGCCCCTCAATAGCCCCGCGTCAGGTCCACCTGCTGCTCCGGCGGCTCGCCCCGGCGCACCCGGCGGATGTTCTCGGCCACCTGCCGGGCGGCGGACGCGGGGATCGCCACCGAGGCGAGGTGGGGCGTGACGAGCACGCTCTCCATGCCCCAGAGGGCGTGGCCCTCGGGCAGCGGCTCGGTCTCGAACACGTCGAGCGTCGCGCCGCCGAGACGGCCGGAGGCCAGGGCCGCCACGAGCGCCGGCTCGTCGATGATGGCGCCGCGCGAGACGTTGACGAGCTTGGCGCCCGCGGGCAGCGCCGCGATCTCGGCCGCCCCGAGCAGGCGCCGGGTCTGGGGGGTCAGCGGCAGCATCACCACCAGGATCTCGGTCTCGCGCAGGAACGGGATCAGCGCCTCCTGTCCCGCATGGCAGGCGATGCCGGGCAGGTCCTTCGGCGTGCGCGACCAGCCGGACACCGTGAAGCCCTGGCGCGCCAGCTCCAGGGCGGCGGTGCCGCCGAGCTCGCCGAGGCCGAGCACGCCGACCCGGATCTCGCGGGCCTCGCGCGGGTGGACGTAGTGCCAGCGGCCCTGCCGCTGGGCCGCCTCGAAGGCCGGGATGTCGCGGGCGTAGCGCAGCACCGCGAACAGCACGTACTGCGCCATCATCCGCGCCATCTCGGGATCGGAGAGGCGGGTGACGGGCACGTCCGGCAGGTCGTCGCGGCCGGCCAGCGCATCGGCCCCGGCGCCGAGGATGGTGACGAGCCGAAGGCCCGGATGGCGCGCGAAGAAGCCCGCGGGCGGCTTCCAGACCAGGGCGTAGCGGACGTCGTCCTCCGGCCCGATCGCCTCGGGGGTGCGGACGGCGAGATCCGGCAATTCCGCCTCCAGCGCCGCGCGCCAGGGCTCGACCGGATCGACCGCGCTCGCGAAGACCAGGGTCTCGCTCACTTCGCCCCCTCCCGCACCAGCGTGGCGACCGCCGTGATGGCGAGCTCGTAGCCGAGGCCGCCGAGGCCGGCGATCACGCCGGTGGCCGCCCGCGACACGTAGGAATGGTGGCGGAAGGGCTCGCGCTTCCAGATGTTGCTCATATGGGTCTCGATGATCGGGCCGGGAAAGGCGAGCAGCGCGTCGAGGATCGGCACCGAGCTGTAGGTGAGCCCGGCGGCGTTGATGACGAGGCCGGCCTTCGTCCCCCGCCCCTCCTGGATCCAGTCCACCAGCACGCCCTCGTGGTTCGACTGCCGGAAGTCGAGGGCGACGCCGATCGACGCGGCGTGGCGCTCGCAGCGGGCCTGGAGCGCGGGGAAGCTCTCGCTGCCGTAGGTGCCGCTCGGGTCGAGCCCGTAGAGGTTGGCGTTCGGGCCGTTGAGGAAGAGGATCGGGATGGGGGCGCTCATCGGGGGCTCTCCAGGGGCGGAATCGGTCGAGGCAGGCGCATGCTTCCCTGCCCCCGCGGCCTACGGGGCGCGGGGATGGTCCTCATCCCCGCTTCACCCGCCTGTCGGTGGCGGGGGCGACCATGCCGGGGATGTAGGCATCCGAGATGAAGGCCCGGCAATGGCTCTCGAAGGCCTCGACGAGGCGCGAGCGGTTGAGCTGCTTCAGCCGGGCGAGGCCGATGCGCATCGGGCGGTGCGTGCCGGCCAGCCGCACGCGCACGAGCCGCTTGCCGTCGAGGGCGAGGTCGGAGCGGGGCCGCACGTTGAACAGGGTGTAGCCGTAGCCGTTCGCCACCATGGTGCGCACCACCTCCTGATGGGCGGAGCGCGCGGCGATCACCGGCTGCAGCCCCTCGGCCATGAACAGGGCGAGGAAGTATTCGCGGCTGAGCGGCAGGTCGAGCAGGATCATCGGCTCGCCGACGAGGTCGGCGATGGCGACCGCGGCGCGGCCCGCGAAGGGGTGCCCCTCCCCCACCAGAACGTGCGGCGGCAGGTCGGCGAGCGGCGTGAAGTGGATGTCGTCGGGCACCTGCAGGTCGTAGGTGAGGGCCACCTCGGTCTCGGAGCGGCGAAGACCGGTGATGAGCTGCTCCTGGTCGCCCTCGACGTAGCGGATCCGGGTCGCGGGATAGGCCGTGGTGAAGGCGTGGCTGAGTTCCGGCACCAGCATCGGCGCGAGCGTCACCATGCAGCCGAGCGAGAGCGGGCCGCGCACCTGGCTGCCCGATTCCGAGGCCAGGGTGTAGAGCCCCTCGGCCTGGGCCACGAGCACCTTGGCCTCGCGCAGGATCTCGCGTCCCGCCGGCGTCAGCGACAGCCCCTGCGCGTGGTGGCGGACGAAGAGCTGCACCGAGAGTTCCCGCTCCAGATGCGCGATCGCGGTCGAGATCGAGGGCTGCGAGATGTGGATGCGCTCGGAGGCCAGGGTGATGCTGCCCGTCTCGCCCGCGGCGATGAAGTATTCGAGCTGGCGCAGGGTGAACCGCATCAGCGGTTCTTAGCCGCCCGCCGCGCATCCGGAAACGCGCCGCCGCGTTCTGCACAGGCTTCCACCGGGCCGCCGCTCATGCGCGCGGGGTCTATGGGCGAAGGCAGCTCCAGCCCCGCTCCTGAAGCTCGGCGAGGTGGACCACGCCCGCGGGCACGTCGCGCGCCTCCGGCAGTTGCGGGATCGCGGAAGGCTCCCGGCCCGCCTCGCGGGCGAGCGCCGCCCGCGTATGCTGGCAGGCGGAGAAGGCCACGAAGGGGTGGCGCGCGCCGATCTCGGCGATGCGCGCCCGCACCGGCGAGGTGTCGGCCCGCAGCATCCGGTAGCCCGGACCGAGGGCGGTGAGGTCGATGGCGACGCTCTCGCCCGCGGCGGCGTAGTGGGCCGCGAGGGTCTCGATATGGGTGAGGGCGAGGTTCATCAGCGCCGGATCGTTGACGCCGACCTGGAGCGCGATGCGGTGGCGCGGGACGGCGGTCTCCGCGGCGCGCGCGCTCGTCAGGCCGACGAGGGCGAGCAGGCCGGCGCGGCCGAACAGGCGACGGTTCATCGGCGGATCCTCCCGGCGGTGTCCCGCGAGCATGGACGGGCCGCGGGCCCGCGGGAAGCCCGCCGGCTTCACCCGCGCCCGCCGCGCCCTATCTTCCGCGGCCAAGCCCCGCATCCGGGGCAGCAGCGGGAGGGACGCGGCGGCATGGCCAGGGGTATGGGCAGGGGCGCGGGAAAAGGCGGACTGATCGGTGTCGGTCTGGTGGCTGCGGCGCTGTCGGGCGGCGTCGCGCAGGCGGAGCCGCCGATCCGCAGCCTCCAGGACGCCGCCTGCCGCAACGAGGCCCGCGCCAGGGTGTTCTCGGCCCCCAATCCGCGCGGCCTCGAACCCGAGGCGATCGGCCGGCAGATCTACCATGCCTGCATGCGCCGGGCGAAGGGCCGCCGCCGCTGAGAGGCGATTGGGCGAATCGGTATGCACCTCCTGCAGATCTGTCCAGCGGTCTGCGGGAAGCCCGGCAAGCCGATACGACGAAGCCGGCCCGCTCGCGCGGAACCGGCTCGAATCGCTCGATCCGTGGGTTCGATCAGGCCTGGAGCGGGGCGCCGATCCGGGCGCGCAGCTGAGCCCGCAGGCCCTCGTTGGCGCCGCCTTCCGCATTGACCCGCCCCATCAGCCGCAGGAGCTGGCTGATCGGGGTCGCATGGCTCTGCACCGCCTCAGCGACGAGCTGATGAAGCGGTTTCTCCGGCACGGACCGGCCCTGCACGCCGTCGAACGACTGGGGCATGGTATTTCGCTCTCGAACGATTCCGAACTGAGGGCGGCCCGATACGCCTTTCGCGCGGCGATGGCCAGCCCCTCGCGCAAAATTCGGTAGCCGGCGTGTGAATGCGTCCACACCTCTCCGGTTCCGGCGTTCCGGTCCCGGATCCGGCCGATTCGGACAAGCGCGCGGAGCGGTGATCGCTCAGGCCGGGGGCGTTCGGTCCGGGCCCGGGAGCGGCGACGGCGCCAGCGGCGAGGCATCGAAGCCGTCGAGCAGGTCCTGCGGATCGCGGTAGATCGCGATGCAGCCGGCCGCCGAGAGATCCGCCTCGGGGAAGCCGCCGCAGAGGACGCCGACCGTGGCGAGCCCCGCCTTGCCGGCGGCCTCGGCATCGTAGGGCGTGTCGCCGACCACCACGACCGTGTCGGGCGGCGGATTCCCGAGCTTCTCCAGCACCGCCGCGAAGATGTCGGGATGCGGCTTCGAGCGCTCGGCGTCGTCCGAGCTGGTGGCGACCGCGACGAGATCGGCGATCCCGAGGATCTCCTGATAGTGCTCGACCTCGTCGCGCTTGCCCGAGGAGGCGAGCGCGGGGGTGAGCCCTTCGGCGCGGATCCGCTCGAACAGGGCCCGCACCCCGGGGAACGGCTTCACCCGGGCCAGATAGGCGCGCTTGAACAGGTCGGAGCGGTAGGCCTCGATCTCGGCCCCCTGCCGGGCGAGCCGGTCGGCGGGGACGAAGACCGGCATCAGCTCGTCGCCGCCCTTGCCGATCTGGCTCCGCACCGCCCGCGCCTCGGCCTCGATGCCGAAATGGGCGAAGGCCTCCACCCAGGCCGCCGCGTGCAGGTCGACGCTGTCGAGCAGGGTGCCGTCGATGTCGAAGACGACCGCGCGCATCGCCATGGCGGAGGGGGCTCAGCGCGGGACGAGGTGCAGCCCGTCATCGGGCAGCAGGTTGCGGGCCGGGCCGCCGGTCTGCTGGCCGCGGCCCTGCTGGTAGTAGGGCAACTCCGGCCGGCGGTCGTTGTCGCTGCCGGAATCGTAGGCCCAGGGCGGGTTCCAGGGCACCCGGCCGCCGACCGTGACCGGCACCGGGGCGCCGAGCGGGCCGGCCTGCGCGGGCAGCGGCAGCAGGGCCAGGGCGAGAAGGCAGGCGGGGATCTTCATCGGGGTCTCGCGGCGGGGCCGGCCGGGCGGGTGTCTCGGCGGGAGGGCTGGGGCGGGTCTGCGGTGTCAACGGCCGAGGTTCGGCTCCGTTCCGGGGCCGGAACAGGACAGGGCCCGTCCCCTCTCCGGAGACGGGCCCTGTGCGGCGCGCGGGATGCGCGGTCGTTCAGTGCAGGGCGGCGGCCCGGGCCGGCGTGCGCGCCGCCTTGGCGGCGAGGCTCGCCGCGACCTTCGCCGTGCCCTTCGCGGCCCCCTTGGCGGCCCCCGTGGCGGCACCCTTGGCAGGCGCCTTGGCGGCCTTCGCGGCGATCTCGGCCGCGGGCTTCGGGGCAGCGGCCTTTGTCGCCGCGCTCTTGGTCGCCGCGCTCTTGCTGGTCACGGTCTTGGCAGAACCGGCCTTCGGCGCGGCCTTGGCCTTGGGCGCTGCCTTGGTCGCCACCTTGGGCGCGTCCGTCTCGGCGAGCGTCGCCGCGACCGCGGCGGTCTCGGCCTTCACGCGCGGCGCCGCCTTGCGGGCGTGCTTCGGCAGCGCCGTCTCGGCGGGCCCGACGCGCAATTCGGCCTCGGCGCGCAGCCAGTGCAGGTCGGCGCGGCCGTGAACCCGGCCCTCGCCCTCCCAGATGTAGTAGGCGCGCTCGCGCACCTGATGCTCGGTGATTGCCATGCCGTACCTCCTGGAACCGTCCCCGGGCACGACGATGGGAGGGTAGGGTTAAGCGTGGGTTAATGCCTTGCCGCGCCGCAACAGCGGGCTGGCTTCCGGAGTGCTCTCCGCCGAAGTGGGTACCGGTTCGGCGAAAGAGAGCGCGTCACGACGGAGGCACCGGAGCGCTCCCCGCCGAAGGGGAGCGGTTCGACGGACGCGAGCGCGTCAAAACAACGGCGCTAGCGCCGCGACAGCCGCCGCGCGTTCGCCCGCACCTTGCTGCGGTAGCCGGCCACCACGCCCGCGGCGGTGCCGCCGGTGGCCACCAACAGGGCGGCCTCGCCCGCGGCCGCGATCTTCTCGGTGACCATGCGCTCCATCTCGGCCTGCGCGGCGGTGCCGCCGGTCGCGAGCATGGCGAGCCGCATCCCGATCACCTGCTGGCTCTCGAGGGCGAGCATCGCCGTGTCCATCGTGAGCGTCCACCAGCCGAACATGCACTCTCCCCTTGTGTCGGAAGGCCCGCGCGGGGTCCTCCTCCCCGCGCGTGGCCCGTCCCGCCCGGTCAGTCGAAGTCGAAGCTGCGCTTCGAGCCCGGGCCGCCGAGGCTGATCTTCTTCGGCGCGCCGGCGAGGCTGACCTTCTTCTGGCCGGGCTTCGGCTTCGGCGCCGGCATCGCGGCGGCCTCCGGCGCCGGGCGGGCCGGCTTCAGATGCGCCTGTCCGTGAATCACCGAGCCGATCTCGCCGGCGACCCGGATCAGGTCCTCGCGGCTGCAGGCCCGGGCCACCTTCAGGCCGAGCTGGTGCATGTGGCTCTTGCCGTAGAGATAGGCGGCGAGCTGCGCCCGCTTCAGCGGCGGGATCGCCTCCAGGATCTCGGGCAGGTCGTAGTCGTCGGCCCGGTAGACGGAGCCGAGCAGCTCCATGGAGACCGGGCAGTTGACGTCGGGCTCGGCACCGCTCGTCGGGTGGGACTGGGTCATCGGGTCACCTCGGGCTCGTCGTGAGGCGCCCCCTCGGCGCGGGGGGCGGGGTCTGTCGTGTCGTCCTGCCGCGGCGCCTGGGCCGCGAACGGTCCGGCGGGGGCGGCCGGCGTCTCTATCGCCTTGGCCTCCGTCGCCTTGGGCGCCGGAGGCAGGGGCTTCATGCAGCCGGTGCAGACCGAGGCGATCACGATGCGGGCGCGGGCATTCGCGCGCTCCCACACCGCCTCGCGCGCCGCCCGGGCGCGCCGCGCGGCCTCGGCCTCGGACAGGCCCTCGGCCGCGCCGCCCGCGCCGATCTCGGCCGGACTCGCGCCCTGCGGCCGGATGCGCAGGAACAGCGGTTCCTCCGCCATCGCGGGGCCGAGCGCAAGCAGGGCGAGGAATCCGGCCATCAGGCCGGCCGAGACGGGGGCGGCCCCGCCATCCGGTCGGGGCGCCCTGCGGCGCGGGTCGCGTCTCATGCCCTGGCGGCTCCTCCCTGCCCCTTGCCGGCCCCTTGCCGGCCGTGTCGCCGGCCTGTGCCCAGCCCCTGTGGCGGCCTCTTGCCAAGCCCTTGCCAGCTTCTTGCCAGGCCCCTGCATCCGTCCGGTCCCGCAGATTCCGGGCCCAGGGTGAATCGGAACTTAACGGCCAGCGTGGCCGCCCGCCATTTACCGCTCGTTAACCCTCCGGGTTCAGCCTCGCTCCCATCGACTTTCGGCGGAGGGCGGTTCCATGGCGATCCTCGTGTCCCCGGAGGCGCAGGGCGCGCTGCCGCTCCTCCTCGCCGCCCTCGCCGCGGCGCTCGCCAGCGCCCTGCGCACGCGCCGCGCGGCACTCCGCCCGGTCCCGGCCCGTCCGCGTCAGCGGCCCCCTGCCTGACGGGCGCGGATCCCGTCCGCGCCGATCCCGGCCCAGGATCGGGAATCCTGCCCTGGATCGGGCATCCCGGCCCTCGATCGGCACGGGCATCCGGGCCGAGGCGCAGGCGGCAGCCGCCGCGGCGTCCGGCCCGACGATGGGCCCTCAGATCCCCTCGGCGTAGCCCGTCCCGGCCCGCTCGGCTTCGGCGGCCCGGTCCCGCTTCGCCTGGGCACGGCCGAGCCAGAGGCTGTTGACGAGCCAGGCGGCCGAGAGCGGCACCGCGACGAGGGCCGCCGCGGTGGAGCCGAGCCCGAGCGCCCCGATCCCCGCGAAGGACCAGGCGCCGACCTGATCCCCCAAGCGGTACACCACCGTGTCGATGAAGCTCTTGGCCTTGTAGCGGTCCTCCCGCGGGACCACCGTGAACAGCACCTCGCGCACGGGCCGGCTGATCGCGAAGTTGCCCGCCCGGCGCAGCACCTGGAAGGCGACGATCGCCCAGATCGTCGGGCTCGCGGCAAGCGCTGCGAAGCCGAGCATGCTCACCGCCGGCAGGATGGCGAGCGTCGCCCCGACGCCGATGGCCTGGGTGAGCCGTCCGGTGAGGAAGAGCTGCACGCCGAGCGTCAGCACGTTCACCGCGAGATCGACGCTCGCGAAGAACGCCGTCTGCGCCGCCCGGTCCGGGAAGCTGCGCTTGGCGATGCCCGCCTGCTCGAAATACAGGAAGGTCGAGGTCACCGAGAACAGCAGCAGGAACAGGGCGATGTTGAGGAGGTAGGGCGAGGCCAGCGTGCGCGTGATGCCGGCATACATGCTGCCGCCGATGGCGCCCGCCTGCGCCTCGGCCTCGGCCGGCACCCGGTGCAGCCGCTCCGACAGGCGGGCGAGCCCGCGCATGCTGAACACGGCGGCTTCCAGGAGCACCACGGCGCCGAGCATCAGCCCCCAGCTCGGCACCGAGCGGGCGAGGCCCGCGGTGAGGCTCGACCCCGCGATGGCGCCGACCGTCGCGCCCGCGGCGATGAAGCCGAACAGGCGCTTGCCCTGGCTCGTGGAGAACACGTCGACGATGGTGGCCCAGAAGATCGACACCACGAACAGGTTGAAGATCGACAGCCAGACGAAGAACACCCGCCCGATCCAGACGTCCCAGTCCGGCGGCGCCCCGTAGAGGGCCAGGGCGAAGAGCAGGATGTGGCTCGCGAAGAACCGGTAGGTCAGCGGCACGAAGCGGGCCCGCGGCAGGCTCTTCACCAGCCAGGCGAAGGGCAGGTTCAGCGCCAGCATGCCGACCAGCGTCGCCGTGAACAGCCAGGGCAGGTTCTCGATGCCGCCGGCGACCCCCATCTGGTCGCGGATCGGGCGCAGCACGTAATAGGCGGCCAGCAGCGAGAAGATGTAGGCCCAGGCCCAGGCGAGCACCGGCCCCTCCCCCGGGCGCAATCCGACCAGCCGGGCGAGGACGGAGCGGGGGGCGGGGTCAGGCATGGGGGCAGGCGCGGCCGACACGGGCACCCCCTCGCCCCGCTTGCGGGGAGAGGGCCGCATGCACCCTGTCGTGCATGCGGCGAGCGGTAGCGATGGTGAGGGGGCGGCTCCGGCAGGGGCTCTTCCGTCGAAGCCCCCTCACCCTCGGCTGCCGCCTCGCCGTGCTCCCCGACGAGGGGGAGACACGGCCCTCTCCCCGCAGGCGGGGCGAGGGGCGCACAGCTTGCGAGCGCGCGCTCGGCCGAGCGGCGGCGCCTCTCACTGCGTCAGGCCGAGCTTCTGGCGCAGCTCCGGCGCGGTGACGTCGTGGCCGAAGCCGGGGGCGCCGATCGCGAAACGGTCGGCCTCCTTGAGGCCGCCGGCCACCACCGGGTCGAAGCCGGCATCGCGCACCAGCCCCTCGGCCACCGTCAGCGCGGCGGGATCGTCGCCCAGGATCGGGATCGCCATGCGGCCGCCGGGGCGGTCGGCCCCGCCATTGGCACCGTTCTTGGCGAAGATCCGGTAGTTCGCCGTGCTGAAGGCGCGCACCACCTTGGCGCCGGGGAAGTACTTCGCCGTGGTGGCGCCGAGGCCGCCGGCCTGGACCTCGTCGTAGAGGGCGCCGTCGCGGGCCTTGGTGGCATTGCCGGCATCGAGCACGACCTTGCCGGCCAAAGCGGGGCCGATCGCCTTCGCCAGGTCCGGATAGGCCTTGTAGGGCACCGCCAGGAACACGACGTCGCCGAACCGCGCCGCCTCCTCGGGCGTGCCGGTCCGCGCGTTCGGGCCGGCGGCTTCGGCGACCGCCTTCAGGTCCTCCGGATGGCGCGAGGCGAACATCACCGGGTGCCCGGCCTTGGCCCAGAGCGGGCCGATGGTGCCGCCGATATTGCCGCCGCCGATGACGCCGATCTTGAGCGGCTCGGCCGCGGCCGGGCCGGCCAGGGCAAAGCCGAGGGCGAGCGCGCCGAGCGCGCGGCGGGAGATCTCAGAGCGCATCGATGAAGGTCTCCATCTGGCGGCGCTCGGCCGCGTCGGGCAGGCGCCCGCGGGCGGCGCCGAGATTGTCCTCGACATAGGCCACCTTGGCCATGCCGGGGATCGGGCAGGTCACGGCCGGGTGGCCGAGGACGTATTTCAGGAAGAACTGGGGCCAGGTCTCGCAGCCGAAGGCACGCGCGAAATCCGGCACCGGCTTGCCCTGCACGGCCTTGAACAGCCGGTCGCGCCCGAAGGGCACGTTGACCATCACGGCGACGCCCCTGTCGGCCGCGAGCGGCAGCACGCGCTCGGCCGCCGCGCGGTTGTCGACGGCGTAGTTCACCTGCACGCAGTCGAGGGGCTCGGCCTTCAGCACCGGCTCGAGATCGGCGAACTGCCCGTCGCGCCAGACCGTGACGCCGACATAGCGGATCCGCTTCCTGTCCTTCAGGTCGCGGAGCGTGGCGAGGTTGGTCTTCGTGTCGATCAGGTTGTGGACCGCGATCAGGTCGATCACCGCGACGCCCATCCGCTTGAACGAGCGCTCGATCTCGGCCCGGCCGCCCTCGGCCCCGGAGGCGCTGACCTTGCTCGCCAGGAAGACCTTGGAGCGCAGGTCGCCCGTCGCGAGGATCCTGCCCAGAACGTCCTCGGCGGTGCCGTAGCTCGGGGCGGTGTCGATCACCGAGCCGCCGAGGGCGACGAAGCGGCGCACGGCCGCGTCGAGGGGGGCGACGTTCTCGGGCGTCGGCTCGACCTCGTAGCGGCGCGAGGTGCCGATGCCCATGGCGGGCAGCATCTCCCCGCTCTTCGGGATCGGCCGGCGGATCAGCCCCTCCT
Organism: Methylobacterium symbioticum; assembly: GCF_902141845.1. Taxonomy (GTDB): domain Bacteria; phylum Pseudomonadota; class Alphaproteobacteria; order Rhizobiales; family Beijerinckiaceae; genus Methylobacterium; species Methylobacterium symbioticum. Next base: position 41,379 of record NZ_CABFPH010000047.1, read on the forward strand.
CGGCGGCGAGAGGCCCGCGCGGCATCAGGGGCACGAGGCTGCCGGCGGCGAGGAGGGCGCGGCGGGACAGGGACATGCGGGTCCTCCCGGCTCGGGGTTCGGGAGCGCTGAACTAGAGCGCGCTCCGCCGAAGGGGATACCGGTTCGGCGAAGGAGCGCGCGTCATGACAGGAGCGTGCGGCCGAGGCGAAGGGGCTGCGCCGATCGGCGCGGGCGATTGACCCCGGGGCGGTCCCGCCGCAGACGGACGCCTTCGCCCGCGAGAGCCGCGTGTCCGAGAGCCGCGTGTCATGGATCCGAGAGAGGGCGGCGCCGTCGCCGTCGGCATCACCCTGTTCCGTCCGTCCCTCGAGCAGATCGCCCGGGTGGCGGCGCGCGCCCGCGGCGCGGCCGGTCCGGTCCTCGCCTTCGAGAACGGCGGCGTCTCGGCTGAGGCCGCCGCCACGCTCGCCGCTTCGGGCGTGCGCCTGCTCTCGGGGGGCGCCAATCTCGGCATCGCCGCCGCCCTCAACGGTCTGGCCGCCGCCGCGCGGGAGATGGGCGCGCGCCACCTCCTCCTCCTCGACCAGGACGCCCTCCCCGCCCCCGGCATGGTGGGGGCGCTGGCCGCCGCCCGGGCCCGCCTCGCCGCGGACGGGCTCGCCGCCGCCGTG
>NZ_CABFPH010000048.1 GCF_902141845.1 Methylobacterium symbioticum
AGTTGCTCGCCCGGGCGCAACGCCTCGTCACCTTCCCGGAGTGAGGCACCCGATGAGCAAGCTCCTCCCCTTCGTGCGGCGCATCGCGCGCGCCGCCCCCGACCACGATGCCCGGACCGGCCGTATGCCCAATGCGGAAAAATTCATCTCGATCGAGGGGATCGCCCGGCGCTACCCGGCGCCTGCGGGGAAAGCCACCACGATCTTCGAGAACCTGTGGCTGCCCATGCGCCGCGGCGAGTTCGTCTGCATGATCGGCCATTCGGGCTGCGGCAAGACCACGGTGCTGAACATCCTGGCGGGGCTCGAGGCGCCCTCCGAGGGAGCCGTGATCGTCGACGGGCAGGCCATTCAGGGCACGAGCCTCGACCGGGCCGTGATCTTCCAGGGCCACGCCCTGCTGCCCTGGCGCAGCGTGCTCGGCAACGTCGCCTACGCGGTCTCGTCGCGTTGGCGGAAGGCGCCGAAGGCCGAGATCGAGGCGCGGGCGAAGCGCGCCATCGCCACGGTGGGCCTCGCCGGGTCAGAGCATAAGCGACCCTCCGAGCTGTCGGGCGGCATGAAGCAGCGCGTCGGCATCGCCCGGGCCCTGTCGATCGATCCGAAGATCCTGCTGATGGACGAGCCGTTCTCGGCGCTCGACGCGCTCACCCGCGGCACGCTGCAGGACGAGGTGCGCCGGATCTGCGTCGAGACCGGGCAGACCGTGTTCATGATCACCCACGACGTGGACGAGGCGATCTACCTCGCCGACCGGATCGTCCTGATGACGAACGGGCCGGAGGCGAAGGTCGCCGAGATCGTTGAGAACCCGCTGCCGAAAGACCGGGACCGCACGCAGCTCCACCACGCGCCTGGCTACTATGCCCTGCGCAACCACCTGATCGATTTCCTCGTCACACGCTCCAAGACCCTGCGAGACGCGATGCCCGAGGACTACGACCCGCGCCACCCGCCCATCGTCCGTCCCGCGCTGAGCGAGGCCGACGCCGCGGCGATCGCGGCCGAGGCGCCTGCCCGGCGCGCCTGATCCCGCGCCGGCAGCCCCCGTCCGGCCCCTCGGGCACGCCCCCAGGCCGCCTCTCGGTGGCCAGGGCCCGAGACCGCGCCCCGCCAGGGGCGGGACAGAGACAGGCGCATCCCCGTCGCCCATCCCTGCCCGATACGACCCTTGGAAACCCGCCGCCCCGCCGGGGCGGCCGCCACCCGGAGAGTACCGATGAAGCGCGAAGACCTCACCGAGAAGCTGCTCGACATCAAGCGCGAGAAGGGCTGGACCTGGAAGTACATCCAGGAGGAGATCGGCGGGATCTCGCCGATCCTGATCACCGCGGCCTGCATGGGCCAGATGAAGCTGCCCAAGGCCCAGGCCCGGAAGGCGGCCGAGCTGTTCGGCCTGTCGGTCGCCGAGGAGCGCATGCTCAACGAGGCGCCCTATCGCGGCTCGATCCCGCAGATGCCGCCGACCGACCCGCTGATCTACCGCTTCTACGAGCTGGTGATGGTCTACGGCACCACCTGGAAGGAGCTGATCCAGGAGGAGTTCGGCGACGGCATCATGTCGGCGATCGACTTCAACATGACCATGGAGCGCGAGGCCAACAACAAGGGCGACCGGGTGAAGATGAACCTCTCGGGCAAGTTCCTGCCCTACAAATACTACGGCAATGAGGAAGGCGTGCCCGATTACGGCTTCAAGGAAGGTTAGAGCGCTCTCCGCCGAAGTGGATGCCGGTTCGGCGCAAGAGAGCGCGTCACAACAAAGGCTTGGAGCCGTGCCCCGTCGCAACGCGATCGGGCGCGGCTCTAGCCCATTGGTCAGGCCGGCGGCGTGCACGCCGCCGGCTGCGCATCATTAACGATCCACAGCCTCGCCCATCCTGCAGAGATCCGAACGACAGCCGATGCCGGCTTCGGCGCGGATCGCGGCACGGGGCGCAGAACCCGTGTCGCCGCATGCGGAATGCCGCCCATTAAACGCTGGGCCCGCGCACCGCGGCGTCCAGGCCCCAGAGTTCCGGCGCGCTCTGGAAATGCTCGATCAGCAACTCGGTCAGCTCCCGCACCTTGCGGGCGGCCTGTGGGCCGGGTGGCCGAACGACGGAGGCCGCCGCTGCCGGCGACGGCATCGCCTATCTCTGGGAGCAGCAGCTCCTCGACACGCCCGCTCCGGCAGCCGCCGATGGTGTCCGGAACCGGTTGCGGCGCGCGGGCAGGCCGCGGCCTCCGAAGCGCACGGCCGGGCGTGCCGTCAGGCGGCCGATCCCTCCATCAGGCCGAGAAACTGGCGCAGCTCCGGGGTCCGCGGAGCACCGAAGATCGTCTCGGGCGGGCCCATCTCGTGGACGAGCCCCTGGTGCATGAAGATGACCCGGTCGGCCACCTTGCGGGCGAAGCTCATCTCGTGGGTGACCATCAGCAGGGTCATGCCCTCGTCCGCCAGGGACTCGACCACGCGCAGCACCTCGCCGACGAGCTCGGGATCGAGGGCGCTGGTGATCTCGTCGCACAGCATGATGGCCGGATCCATCGCCAGCGCCCGGGCGATGGCGACGCGCTGCTGCTGGCCGCCCGAGAGCTTGTCGGGCATCGCATCGAACTTCTCCGCCAGCCCCACCCGCGCCAGCAGGGCACGCGCCCGCTCCGCATTCTGCTGGCGGGCGCGCTTCTTCACCAGCTGGGGAGCCAGCATCACGTTCTGGCCGACCGTGAGGTGCGGGAACAGGTTGAAGCTCTGGAAGATCATGCCGACGCCCTGCCGCAATTCGCGCATGGCCTTCGGGTTGTCGCGGAGCAGGTGCCGCCCATCGACGATCAGCGAGCCCTCCTGGAAGACCTCGAGGCCGTTGATGCAGCGCAGGAGCGTGCTCTTGCCCGAGCCGCTCTTGCCGATGATCGCCACCACCTCGCCGCGGGCGACGTCGAGGTCGATGCCCTTCAGCACCGCGTGCGTGCCGTAGGACTTGCGCAGGGCGGTGATGCGCAGGATCGGCGCGCCGACCTGGGTATGCGGCTCCGGGGGCGCCGCGGTCCGGTGGGTGGCGCTCATCGCTGGGTCCTTTCGAGCAGACGGGCGACCTGGCTGATGGGGAAGCAGATCGCGAAATAGAGAAGCGCCACGCAGCCATAGGTCAGCAGCGGTTCGTAGCTGACATTGGCGATGAGGCCGCCGGCCTTGGTCAGCTCGACGAAGCCGATCACCGAGGCGAGCGCGGTCGCTTTGACGACCTGCACCAGGAAGCCCACGGTCGGCGCGATCGCGATCCGCCGGGCCTGGGGCAGAATGACGTAGCGGAACTGCTGGCCGAAGCTCAGCGCGAGGCTCGCCGAGGCCTCCCACTGCCCGCGCGGGATCGCGGCCACGCAGCCGCGCCAGATCTCGGTGAGGTAGGCGGAGGCGTAGAGGGTGAGCGCCACCGCCGCGGCGATCCAGGCCGAGGTGTTCAGACCCGCCAGCGCCAGCCCGAAATAGAGCAGGAAGAGCTGCATCAGCAGCGGCGTGCCCTGGAAGAGCTGGACATAGGCCGCCACCAGCCGGTCCGCGCCGTAGCGGCCGGTCAGGCGCAGCACGAGCAGCCCGAGACCGACGACGCTGCCGCCCACGAAGGCCACGAGCGACAGGACGAGGGTCCAGCGCGCGGCGAGCAGCAGGTTGCGCAGGATGTCCCAGAGGGTGAACTCGACCATTGAACGACGATCCCGAAAGCTGGGGATGCCCGGGCCCTACCGCCCGAACAGGAAGCGCGGGCCCGCCCAATTGAGCAGGTGGCGCAGGAGGATCGCGAGGCTCAGATAGCCGAGCGTGCCGACGATGTAGGCCTCGAAGGCGCGGAAGTTCCGGCTCTGGATCAGGTTGGTGGCGTAGCTCAGCTCCTCGGTGGAGATCTGGCCGCAGACCGCCGAGCCCAGCATCACGATGACGATCTGGCTGACGAAGGCGGGCCAGACCGTCTTGAGGGCCGGCGGCAGCACGACGTGCAGGAAGATCTGTGCCCGCGACAGGGCGAGGCTCTCGGCTGCCTCGATCTGGCCCCGGGGTGTCGCCTCGATGCCCGCCCGCAGGATCTCGGCGGCGTAGGCGCCGAGATTGATCGTCATCGCGGTCACGGCGGCGATGCCCGGCGAGAGCCGGATGCCGAGCTGGGGCAGGCCGAAGAAGATGAAGAACAGCTGCACGATGAAGGGCGTGTTGCGGATCACCTCCACATAGGCGCCGACGAGCCAGCCGAGCGGCCGGGGCCCCTGCGTGCGCGCCCACGCGCCCGCCACGGCGAGCCCGGCGCCGAGCAGAGTCGCCGTGGCGGTGAGGCCGATCGTCCAGGCCGCCCCGCGCAGGAGGAGCGGCCACTGGACGAGAATGCTCCAGAAATCGAACTGCATGGGGTCGCGGGAGCCTGGGATGCGCGGTGAGGAGGCGCGGGGACGGGCCGCCTGGGCGGCGGAGCGCCGGGGCGGCCCGTCGGAGGGGAGATCAGAGCGGCAGGTCGCCGATGCCGCGCTTCAGCCACTTCTGGGCCAGGGCCTCGAGCGTGCCGTCGGCCTTGGCGGCGAGCAGGATCTCGTTGATCTTGCCGCGCAGCGCCTCCTCGCCCTTGGCGATGCCGACGAAGCAGGGGCTGTCGCGCAGGAGCAGCTTGTACTCGGCGCCGAGGCTCGGGTTCTTGCGGCTGAGGATGCCGATGTTCGACACGCTGGTGGCGATCACCTGGGTCTGGCCGGCGGCGAAGGCGGCGGTGGTGGCCGCCTGGTCCTCGAAGCGCTGCACCTGGGTGCCGGGCGGGGCGACCTTGGCGAGCATCTCGTCCTCCATCGCGCCGCGGGTCACCGCGACGGTCTTGCCGGCGAGATCGTCGAAGCTTTTGACGCTCGTCGCCTTGGGGGCGAAGATGCCCTGGTAGAACGGCGCGTAGGCGACGCTGAAGTCGATGATCTTCTGCCGTTCCTCGTTCTTGCCCAGCGTCGAGACGACCAGATCGATCTTCCGGGTCTGGAGGTAGGGGATGCGGTTCGCGCTCACCACCGGTACGAGCTCGACCTTCGCGCCGAGCTTGGCGCCGATGAGGTTGGCGACGTCCACGTCGAGCCCCATCGGCTGCAGGTCCACGCCGACGAAGCCGTAGGGCGGGTAATCGGTCGGGATGCCGATCTTGACGACCTTGGTCTCGGTGATCGTCGCGAGCTGGTTCTGCGCCGCGGCGGGGCCTGCGAGGAGCGGGGTGAGGGCGAGGGCGAGCAGAAGGCCGCGTTTGGACAGACGCATCGTCGATAACTCGTTCGTGAGGGACGGCACGGTTAAGCAAGGCCCGTGCGACGGAGGACGGCCGAGACGGCCGGCGGGTGGATCGGAGCGCCGGGGAGGGGACCCTGTGGCGCGGGGGCGACACGGGCCCGGACCGGGATCGGTCGGCCTCAGCCGGGACCGCGGGTCAGCGCCCCGACCAGCAGCTCGACGCCGTCGAGCAGGTCGCCGCGCTCCATCGCCTCGTGCGGGTTGTGCGAGCCGTTGGCGTTGCGCACGAAGACCATGGCGGAGGGGATGCCGGCGCCCGCGAAGACCGCGGCATCGTGGCCGGCCCCGCTCGGGATCCGCTCGACGGGCGTGCCCCGGGCCTGGCCCGCCGCCTCGATCCGGGCAATCCAGCCCTCGTCCATCGCCGCGGGCGCGGTGTGCAGGGCCGGGTCGAAGGCGAAGGTGACGCCGCGCGCGGCCGCGATCTGCTGGCAGGAATCCTGGAACAGCCCGTAGAAGCGCTCCAGCGTCTCGGGGTCCTGACTGCGGATCTCGAAGCTGAAGGCGACCTCGCCCGGGATGACCGAGACCGCGTGCGATTCGGCTGCCGTGGTGCAGATGCCCGCCGTCATCACGAGGTCGACGCCCATCTGGAGCAGGACGCGCCAGTGCTCGTCCATGCCGGACAGAAGCTCGGCCACCGCCAGCACCGCGTCGCGGCGCAGCCAGCGCGGCACCGCTCCGGAATGCCCGGCCTCGCCGAGGCAGCGGATCCGGGTGTGGCGGATATTGCCGCGGATGCCCGTGACGACGGCCGACGGCCAGCCCCGCGCCACCATCACCGGGCCCTGCTCGATGTGGAGCTCGAGATAGGCCGCGATCTCGCCCGGCGCCAGCAGAGCCTCGCCGCGGGAGACCGCGTCGACGTCGACGCCCGAGCGCGCCATCGCCTCCCCGAGGGTGCCGGCTCCGGAGCGGTGGCGCAGGGCCAGGGCGCTCGCCGGCAGGCGTCCGAGGAGGGCCAGCGAGCCGGTATAGGCCTTGCCGTACCACGCGCTCTCCTCGCCGCGCAGCGCCAGCACGCGCAGGGGCGGGGCGGTCTCGGCACGCTCGCGCAGGCGGTCCAGCACGAGGAGCCCTGCGAGCACCCCCGCGAGCCCGTCGAAGTTGCCGCCCTGAGGCACCGAGTCGAGATGCGAGCCGATCACGACGGGGGGCGCGGTGCGGGCATCCTCGGGCAGGCGCAGCCAGAGGTTCTGGAAACGGTCGCGCTCGGAGACGAGGCCGAGACCGGCGGCGTGCCGCTCGATCGCCTGCATGGCCTGTTCCTCGCCCGGCCCGTAGGCCTCGCGGGTGACGCCCGCGGTGTCCCGCGACAGCTCCGCCACCTCGTCGAGGATGCGGGCCGCGATCCGATCCTGCCGGGTCACGCGCCGACTCCGCCGTTGGCCACCGACCAGGCGACCGGATCGGCAGTGAAGGCATCGAGATTCGCGAGGGCTTCGGGAGCGACCGCCGCACGCGTGCGCAGCGCGGCGGAGAGGGCTGGCCAGCCGGTGAGCGCGTGCAGCGTCAGGCCCTGCTCGGCCAGGCGCTCGGCGCTGCCCGGGTAGATGCCGTAATCGAGGATCACCAGCACGTCCGCGATCCGCGTGCCGCTCTGCCGCAGCGCCGCCGCCGCCGCGATCTTCGAGCGGCCGTCGGTGGTGACGTCGTCCACGAAGAGCGCGCGGGCCCCCTCCGGCAGGCGCCCCTCCAGCCGGGCCGCGCTGCCCCAGCCCATCGGCTTCTTGCGCAGGTACAGGAAGGGCAGGCCGAGCCGCTCGGCGATCCAGGCCCCGAAGGCGATTCCGGTGCTCTCGGCGCCCACCACGGCGTCGAGTTCGGCGACGCGCGCCTGCAGGTGCCGGGCGGCGATGTCCATCACGCGGGTGCGGGCGTCCACGTCCGACATCAGCAGGCGCGTGTCGACATAGACCGGGCTCGCCCAGCCCGAGGTGTAGATGAAGGGCTGGCCGCCCGCGACGCGCACGGCGCCGAGATCGGTGAGGGCCTCGGCGACCACGGCCGACGTGGCCGCCGAGAGGATCGTCGTCTGCATGAGAGTCGCGCTCGTGGAACCTGGGCTGTCTGAACGGGCGGGGCAGCCTTAAGGGCCGAGGCGGCGGGCCGAGAAGTTCAAAAAACGCGCCGAGCCGTCGCAAAATGCGATGGCTCGGCGCGTCTTGGCATTAGCCTTGCTGAAGGGCGGTCCGTCCGCAACGCTCCGATTCCGCCCGTGCTGTCTCCCCGCCACTTCCTCCGCCGGCTCGATCTCGGCACCCTCGAACTCTTCGAACTGATCTGCGAGACCGGCAGCATCGCGCGCGCGGCCGAGCGCGGGCAGATCGCGACCTCCGCCCTCAGCCGCCGCGTCGCCGAGCTCGAATCGGCGGTCGGCGGCAGCCTGCTCGAACGGCATGCCCGCGGGGTCCGACCGACCTTCCTCGGCGAGCAGCTGCGCCACCATGCCCTCAACATCCTGGTCGAGGTCGAGCAGCTGCGTACCGAACTCGGCGAGTTCGCCAACGGCGTGCGCGGCCGGGTGCGCCTCAGCGCCAGCGCTTCGGCGGTCGAGCAGTTCCTGCCCGCAGACATGGCATCGTTCACCCGCGCGCACCCCGATATCCGCATCGATCTGCGCCAGCGCAGCAGCCAGGACGTCGCTGCCGACGTGGCCAACCGCGCGGCCGATCTCGGCATCTGCGGCGGCGCCGAGCCGGTCGGGGCGCTCCAGGCGCGGCCTTACCGCACGGAGCGGCTGGTTCTGGTGATGCACCCGGACCATCCGCTGGCCGACCGGGACAGCCTCGCCTACGCGGAGGCGCTCGACCACGAGCAGATCGGCATGCGCGGCAGCAGCACGGTGCAGGTGCATCTCGCCCGCGCCGCCCGCGAGGCGCGGCGCGGGCTGCGCCAGCGGGTCGAGGTCGACAGCCTCTCCGCGATGTGCCGGATGATCGAGTGCCGCATGGGGATCGGCGTGATGGCGCTGGGCGCCTTCCAGGCGCTGGGCGAGCGCCGGCTGCACGGCGCGGTCCTGACGGACCCGTGGGCCGTGCAGACCCTCAACATCTACGCGATCGATTTCGAGCGCCTGTCCCAGCCGGCGGGCCGCCTCGTGAGCCTCCTGCTGGCCTCGCACGCGCCGCTCGCCTGAGGCGGATCCGGGGCCGGCCGCATCATCCGGTTCCGGACGGCGACCGCGTCCTGGCCCAACGCGCTCAAGGCGCGCTGCGCTGTGACCCGGGTCGCCTGTGAAGCGCCCCACCGGGTGGATGTCGAAGGCGATGTCCGCCGCCGCGGCTGCACCTCACTGCCCCAAGAACGGCCGAAGATTGTAGCCCGGCGGCTTCGTCCGCTCGACCGCCGCGGCGGCGCGGACCACCTCCGCCTCGCCGAGGCTGCGGCCGACGATCTGGAGCCCGACCGGCATCCCGTCCCCGGCGAGCCCGGCGCAGACGGAGGCCGCGGGCTGGCCCGTCAGATTGAACGGGTAGGTGTAGAAGGCCCAGGAGACGAGGCTGCGGTCCTCCAGGCCCGCCGGAATGTTCCGGCCCGCTTCCAGCGCCGAAATCGGCAGGGTCGGCGAGAGCAGGACGTCGTGATCGGCGAAGAAGCGGGCCATCCGGTCCCGCAGGGCGTAGCGGGCGAAGACGGTCTCGTAATAGGCGCGCATCTCCTGCGCGAGGGCCGCGTCGAGCACGTCGGCGACCGCCGGGTCGAGCAGGTCGCGGCGCGTCTCGAGGACGTCGCGCAGCCGCGTCCCGATCCCGGCATAGAATTCGGCGGTCCAGAGATCGGCCGGATCGGATTCGAACACCGCCTCGACCTCCCGCACGACCGCGCCCTGGTCGGCGAGCGCCATGGCGGCGGCACGCGCGATCGCTGCCACCTCCGGGTCCGGGCGGGCATAGCCGAGGGTCGCGCTCCAGGCGACGCGCAGCCCCGCGACCGAGGCCTTGGCCGCGCCGAGAAGATCTGGCACCGGCCCCGCCACCGCGAAGGGATCGCGCGGATCGTGACCGGCGACCGCCGTCGTCAGAAGGGCGGCGTCGGCGACGTTGCGGGCGAGCGAGCCGACATGGGCGAGCGTCGGCGTCGCCGAGGTCGGCCAGACCGGCACGCGGCCGAACTGGGCCTTGAGCCCGACGAGGCCGGTGAGCGCGGCCGGGATGCGTAAGGAGCCGCCGCCGTCGGTGCCGAGCGCGAAGGGCGTGATCCCCGCCGCCACCGAAGCGGCCGCGCCGGCACTCGAACCGCCCGGCGTCCTGGAGAGGTCCCAGGGGTGGCGGGTGATGCCGGTGAGCGGTGAATCGCCCACGGGCTTGGCCCCGAACTCGCTCGTCGTGGTCTTGCCGACGATGATCGCGCCGGCCGCACGCAGCCGCTCGACCGAGGGCGCGTCGGCTGCGGCGACGTTGCCCGCCATGGCGCGCGAGCCCGAGGCGTAGGGCACGCCGGCGACCGCGATCAGGTCCTTCACCGAGACCGGCAGGCCGTGGAGCAGCCCGAGGGGCTGGCCCCGCATCACGGCGTCCTCGGCGGCCCGGGCGGCGGCGCGGGCCTCCTCCGGCATCAGGTGGCAGAAGGCGTTGAGCGTCGCCTGGCTCGCCTCGGCGCGGGCGAGGGCCCGCTCCGTGAGCTCCACCGGCGAGACCGCGCGCGTCGCGACCAGGCGGCGCAGGTCCAGCGCGGTCATGAAGTCGAGGTCGCTCGTCATCGCTGCGCTCTCCGCATCGGGCTGCGGCGCCCCGCGGGGCGCCGCGACAGGGTCAGTCGTTGACGAGGGCGAAGGCGCGCACCGGCGAGCCGGAGCCGCCCTTGAACTTCAGCGGCACGCCGAAGAACTGCACCTCGCCCTTGCCGAGCAACGCCTCCAGGTTCACCAGCCACTCCCAGTGGCTCATGCCGAGGTCGCGGCAGAGGCGGTGCTGGGCGAAGATGTTGTCGCTCGGCTTGTCGGTGGAGGGACCCTCGACGCCGTGCATCCTCGAGCCGCGCTCGTGCAGCCATTTCGTGGCCTCGGCGGTCAGGAGCGGGTTCTTCCAGACGGAATCGAGGCCCGGATAGTTGCGGGCGTGGAAGCCCGTGCAGAGCAGCACGATGTGCCCGTCGACCCGAACGCCGCTCTTGGCCTCGGCCGCCTCCATGTCGGCGACGGTGATGTCGCCGAGATCGGGGATGTGGCGCAGGTCGAAGCAGACCGCCTTGCCCATGAACAGCTCCAGCGGCATCTGGTCGACGGGCTGGCCGTTCGGGTTCACGTGCAGGAAGGCATCCACGTGGGTGCCGACATGGTCGAGCATCGCGATGAAGTTGGTCTGGAAGGTCATCGCGTCGCCCGGCACGCCGAGGTCGAGGGCGGCCGAGCTCTCGTGGCTGAGATGCGTGGTGATCACCGGCCGCTGGAAGAGCTTGTGAGCCGGCATGTTGTCCTCGATCAGGAGGCTCAGGTCGACGACGCGCTGGGACATGGCGGGTCCTTTTCTTCGGGCATGAGGGAGCGTTCGCGGCGCCGGGGGGCGCCGCGTGGAACCAGGTTCGCGGATCGGCCGCTCAGGCGGCTTTCTTCTTGCCGAGGAAGGTCTCCATGACCTCGGGGTCGCGGGCGATCTGCCCGCTCGGGCCGTCTCGCACCACGCGCCCCTGCGCCACCACGTAGGCGTGGTCGGCGATGGCGAGCGCGTAGGAGGCGAGCTGCTCGACGAGAAGAATGGTGAGGCCCTGGCGGTTGAGGTCGCGCAGGACGCCGATCAATTGCTCGACGACCCGCGGCGCGAGGCCGAGCGAGAGTTCGTCGATGACGAGGAGGTCGGGCTCGGCCATCAGGCCGCGGGCGATGGCGAGCATCTGTTGCTCGCCGCCCGACATGCTGCCGGCGGGCTGGCGCAGCCGCTCGCGCAGGCGCGGGAAGAGGGCGAGCGCCCGCTCCAGGGTCTCCTTCGCCCGCGGCGTCCGGAGGCCGCCATGGGCGTAGGCGCCGAGGATCAGGTTGTCCTCGACGCTCTGGTCGGGGAAGATCAGGCGCCCCTCCGGCACCATGGCGAGGCCGCGGGCGACCTTGGCGTGGGCGGGAAGCCGGGTGACCTCCTCGCCCTTGAACAGGACGCGGCCGGCGCTCGGGCGCACGAGGCCGGTCAGCCCGCGCATCAGCGAGGTCTTGCCCGCGCCGTTGTTGCCGATCACCGCGACGAGCTGGCCGCGCCGCACGGCGAGGCTCGCGCCGCGCAGCGCCGTGGCCGCGCCGTAGCGGACCTCCAGATCCTCGACCGCGAGCAGGGGAGCGTGCGACATCAGGCGGCCTCCTCGGCGAGGATGGCGGAGGGACCGCCGAAATAGGCCTCGATCACCCGCGGGTCGGCCTGCACCGCCTCCGGGCGGTCGCTCGCGATGATCTGGCCGTAATCGAGCACCGTCACCGTATCGGCGACCGCCATGATCAGGTCGACATGGTGCTCGATCAGCAGCACCGAGACCCCGAGCCCGGCGATCCTGCGGATCATCGCCTCGAGCTCGTCGATCTCCTGCGTGGTCAGGCCGGCGGCGGGCTCGTCGAGGAGGAGGAGGCGCGGCCGCGTGGCGAGCGCCCGGGCGATTTCCAGGCGGCGCTGGTGGCCGAAGGGCAGGAAGCGGGCCTGCTCGTTGGCCACGTCGGCGAGGCCGACGAAGTCGAGGAGCCCGATCGCGGCGGCCCGGCAGGCGGCCTCCTCGCGGCGGAAGGCGGGCGTGCGCAGGATCGCGCCGGGCAGGCGGTAGCCGAGATGCGTGAAACCCCCGACCATGACGTTCTCCAGGACCGTCATCTGTCCGAACAGCTCGGTGTTCTGGAAGGTGCGGGCGAGGCCGAGGCGGGCGATGGCATGGACCTTCCGGCCGGCAAGGTCCGTCCCATCGAGGCGGAACGCGCCCGCGCTCGGCCGGTAGAAGCCTGAGATCGTGTTGACGAAGGTCGACTTGCCCGCCCCGTTCGGGCCGATCAGAGCGTGGATCTCCCCGGGGGCGACGCGGATGCCGGCCGCGTTCAGGGCGGTGAGGCCGCCGAAGCGCACGGTCAGGCCGTCCGTCTCCAGAGCGGCGGGGGCGCGGCCCGCCAGGGTCTCGGCGGCGGGCGTGCCCGCGGCCGGCTCGACCCCGCGCGGGCCGGGGCGCAGGCGGGCGTAGAGCTGACCCAGCGTGCCGAGGATGCCGCCGGGCAGGCCGAACATCACCGCCAGCAGCAGCGCGCCGTAGGCGAATTTCTGCCACTCGGCGAAGCGCTGCAGCACCTCGGGCAGGTAGGTGAGGATGAAGGCGCCGAGCACCGGCCCGAAGGTCGAGGCCGCGCCCCCCAGGATCACCATCAGCAGGAAGCGGACGGAATCCGAGAAGGTGAAGATGTCGGGCGAGATATAGGCGTTGAGGAAGGCGTAGAAGCTGCCGGCGATCCCCGCCGTCACCGCCGCGACCGCGAAGGCCAGCGTGCGGATGCCGGTGGCGCCGATGCCGAGACTGCGCGCCGCCGTCTCGCTCTGGGCCACCGCCAGCATCGCCCGGCCGTAGCCCGAATGCTTCAGGTTGTGCGCGGCGAGCGTCGCCAGGAACAGCGTGAGGGCGAGCACCGCGTAGAAGGCGTAGCCCGAGAGCGGATGGCCGAGGAGGTTCGGGCCCGGGATGCTGGTGAGCCCGGTGGTGCCCCCGGTCAGGCCCTGCCACTCGATGGCGACGTTCTCGACGATGAGGCCGAAGGCGATCGTCACCACAGCGAGGTAGACGCCGCGCACCCGCACGCTCGGATAGGCGAGCGCCGCGCCGAACAGGCCCGCGACCACGGCCGCGCCGAGGCTCGCGAGCAGGAGGTCGAGGCCGAGCCGGATCGCCAGGATCGCGCCCGCATAGGCACCGAGCGCGAACAGGCCGGCCTGGCCGAGCGAGACGAGCCCGGTGAGGCCCACGAGGACGTTCAGGCCGACCGCGATCATGCCGTAGATCAGGAACAGCATGAACAGGCGCAGCTCGTACTCGTTGCCGGAGGTCAGCGGCACGGCGACGAGAATGGCGGCGAGGAGCGCGAAGCCGAGGGCGTGGAGGGCCTTCATACCTTGAAGATCTCCCGGCGGCCGAACAGGCCCTGAGGGAAGGCGAGGAGCACCAGGATCATCGCGCTGAAGCCGACGATCTCGCGGGCGGCCGTCGAGACGTAGCCCTCGACGAACTTCTCCATGACGCCGAAGGCGAGGCCGGCGATCACGACGCCCGGCCCGCTGGTGATGCCGCCGATGATGGCGACCGCAAAGCCCTTGAGCCCGAGGAGCACGCCCATGCTGGCCGAGGCCTGGATCACGGGGGCGACGAGCACGCCCGCTCCGGCACCGAACAGGGCCGCGAGGCCGAAGGAGAGCATCACGATCCGGTCGACGTCGATGCCCATCAGAGCCGCCGCCTGCCGGTTATGGGCCACCGCCTGCATGGCCCGCCCGACGAGGGTACGCCGCTGCATCAGGTGGAGGCCCACCATGGCCAGCACGGCCACCGCCGGGATGACGAGCTCCTGCGGATAGACGCCCGCGCCGAGGATCGAGACGGGGCTTCCGACGCCCGGCGAGGGCAGGGGCCGCGAGAAGCCGCCGAACTGCATGGTGGCGAGGGATTCGGCCATGATGCCCACTGCGATGGTGGTGAGCATCCAGCCGATCGAGGCGTTGGCGCCGATGAAGGGCCGCACCGCGAAGCGCTCCAGCGCCACGCCGAACAGGGCGCCGGCCAGGATGGCGAGCAGGCAAGCGAGCGGCAGCGGCAGGCCGGCATCGACGCCCATCACCGCGAGCACGGCGCCGATCATCAGGGTGTCGCCATGGGCGAAGTTCACGGCCTTGGCGGCCGACCACATGACGTGGAAGCCGAGCGCGACCAGGGCGTAGATGCCCCCGATCGCGAGGCCCGAGAGGGTGTATTGCAGAGCGGTCGTCATGACCTCGTCAGGGCCTCGTCATGGCTGTCGCGACGGCTCCCGGCGCGCGGCCGGACGGATCGGCGGAAGCGGGGCGGTCCGGCCCGGGGAGCATCCGGACGGACCGCTCCGGCCCCTCCGGCTGGGGAAGGCCAGGCGGCGCGCGCCGTCAGTTCGTCTTGCCGTAGGGGGTCTGCGCGATCGGAAGCAGCTTGCCGTCGGACCAGACGGTCAGCTTGTAGTAGCTCGGCAGGATCGCATCCTGGCGCTCGGGATCGGCGGCGTCGAAGGCGGGGTCGTACTTGGCGACGAGGCCGTCGTACTTGACCTGGTAGAGGGCCTCGCGGACCTTCTTCCAATCGTAGGCGCCGGCCTTCTCGATCGCCTGCGCCACGATGTGGACGGCATCGTAGGCGTTGGCGATGCCGGATCCCATCTTGATCTGGGACGGGTCCTTGAGGCCGTACTTCGCCTGGATCTTCTGCCAGAGCGCTTGGCCCTTCGGGTCGAGATCGCCCATGAAGCTGTAGGTCTGCACGACCTCGACGCCGTTGGCGAGCGGACCGGCGAGCTCGCCGAGATTGCCGGCGATGCCCCAGGCGCCGATGATGGTGGGCTTGTAGCCGACCTTGTCCATCGAGCGGACGAGCTGGTTGCCCTCGCGGTCGAGCGCCCAGAACAGGGCGACGTCGGCGCCGGCATCCCGCGCCCGGATGGCCTGCGGGGTCATGTCCTGGTCGTTCCAGTTGAAGGTCTCGGCGGCGACGAGTTCCTTGCCGGCCTTGGCGATCGCCGCCTTCACGTCCGGCACCGCGCCGTTGCCCCAGCCGGTATTCTCATAGAAGAACGCGATCTTGCCGGTCTTCGACACTTTCGAGGCCTGCTCGACGAGGAAGCGGGCGACCCATTTGTCCTTGGCCGAGACGCGGAACATGTAATTGGGGCTGCGACCGTTCTCGATCGCCTGGGTGTTGGCCGCGAGCACGCCGACAAAGGGGATCCCGATGGCGTGCACAGGCTCGACCTGCGCCACCGAAACGGTGGAGTGATAGCCGCCAAGCACCACCACGCACTTGTCGGCCAGCGCGATGCGCCGGGTGTTGTCGACGCCCCGCGGCGGCGCGCCGGCATCGTCGTACTGGACGAAGCGCAACGGCTTCCCGAGCACGCCGCCCTTCGCATTGATCTCCTCGATGGCGATCTCGGCGCCCATCTTGATCGCCTGGCCACCAAAGGCTGCGGGGCCCGTGATCGCCGCGGAGTTGCCGATGCAGGGCTCTTGCTGCGCCAGGGCCGAACCAGGGATCGTGAACGCCAGGGGCGCGGCCAGGACGAGGCGGCGCAAATACTTGTGCGCATCCATGCTTTGGGCTCCGATTTCCTGCTGTTGCTCCGGGTCCAGCCCCGATGCTCGATCAATGAACCTCAGGCTACGCAACGAATACAACGAGCATCAAAGACCAATTTCCGATACGAGCCATTGGATTTTCCTATGAGCATAGATCATAGGCGAAACTCCAAGAGACAAACGGCCGGCAAATTATTGCGCTGCCATCATAAATTTTGATGCGATGCACATAGTTTGCGCAGATTGCTGCGCGTTAGAGCAGTTTGACATCGCTGCAGACTTCCACGCCTCCTGCGTAACGCCCAGGGTTAGGATCGCCATGGATCTTCGTCAGCTTCGGTACTTCGCGCAGATTGCGGAGAGCGGGAACGTCTCGCGGGCGGCCGAGGTGCTGCGAATCGCCCAGCCCTCGCTCAGCCAACAGATGCGCAATCTCGAGGACGAACTCGGCGTCGAACTGCTCTTCCGGCATGCCCGAGGGGTCACGCCCACGGAACTCGGGCTCAAGTTCTACGAGCACGCGCGACGCATCCTGCAGGAGGTCGAGCGGGCCAAGGAGGTGGTGCGCTCCCAGGCGACGAGCCCGAGCGGGCGCATCTCGGTCGGGCTGCCGACCTCGGCCTGCCGGGGCCTGTCGCTTCCGCTCCACCGGGCCATGCTGGAGGCGCTTCCCAACATCAGCCTGCATATCGTCGAGGCGATGTCGGGTACGCTGGACGAGTGGATCCAGTCCGGACGCCTGGACGTCGCGCTGCTCTACGACCACAAGGCCTTCGAGCACGTGGCCTGGACCGAGATGATGGTCGAGGACCTGATGTTCGTCGTCCCTGCCGCCCATCCGTTGGCCGCACGGCGCGAGATCGGGTTCGGCCAGGTCTTCCAGCAGGCCCTTCCGGTCATCCTTCCCGGGCGTCCGAACGTCCTACGCTCGGTGATCGAGCAGCTCGCGGCCCGTCACGACATCACACCGACCGCAACGGATTGCGAGAGCCTGCCCGCGATCGCGGAACTCGTGCGCGCGCAAGCCTTCGCGGCCATCATGCCGCATTTCGCTCTGTCCGCGGAGATCGAGCGCGGTGAGATGGTCGCGATACCGATCGTCGATCCGACACCGTCCTGGCGGCTCTCGGTCGTGGTGTCCCAGCGGACCCTGAATGCCCGCGGCAGCGAGGCCGTCGCCGAAGTCCTGGCGGGCGTGATCGGCGATCTGGTCGAGCGCTCCGTCTGGCGGGCACGCCTCAAGCCGACGGAGCGTCCCGCCCCCATGCGCGCCCGCGCCTGAACCGGGTCGCCTGCTTCGCGCACCGGCTCCGATCCCGGGCATCGCCCGCATCGCGCAGCGACACTGAGCCTCGACGCTGAGCCTCCAGGACCTGAGGGGCCCTCACAAGCGTCAGGCGTCAGGTCAGGGACGCGTCGCGGCATCCCCCACGCGGGGGGCCCCGCCAGCAACCCCGTGACAGGCTGGCGGCCCCCGGGAGGCCGATCCAGGCCCTGGGCAAAGCCCCCCGGACCGCTGGCACCCGAGCGGCTCAGACGTCCTGAGAGGCTGACGAGCGAGCCGGCAGGGTCCAATTCGGACGGACGAAGTGGCAGGTATATCCATCGGGCCGGCGTTCCAGGTAGTCCTGGTGCTCCGGTTCGGCCTCCCAGAACGGACCGGCCGGCGCCACCTCGGTCACGACCTTCCCCGGCCACAGCCCGGAGGCGTCGACATCGGCGATCGTGTCCTCCGCGACGCGGCGCTGATCCTCGTCGACGTAGAAGATGGCCGAGCGGTAGCTGAGGCCCCGGTCGTTACCCTGGCGGTTCAGGGTCGAGGGATCGTGGATCTGGAAGAAGAACTCCAGCATGCGCCGAAAGCTTGTGCGGGCCGGGTCGTAGATGATCTCGATGGCTTCGGCGTGGGTGCCGTGGTTGCGATATGTGGCGTTCGGCACGTCGCCGCCGGTGTATCCGACCCGCGTCGACACCACCCCCTCCTGACGGCGGATCAGGTCCTGCATGCCCCAGAAGCACCCGCCCGCCAGCACCGCTCTCTCCGTCCTCATCGTCATTCCCTGTCCGTTGTCGCCCACGTCGTCCGTATATGGGGGCGCCGATGGCGCTTTGCCTCCCTTCCAGGGCCGCCGCGAACGCTTGGAGCGCGCCTGAGTCGCACGGGATGCCCGCTCTCGGGCATGCGGGAGCCGGCAGCGGAGCCCTGAGCCCCGCTCGGCCTTGGCCCGCTTGGTTCCTTCCATCCATGAAAGGATGCGTTCCGGCGACACCCCTGAACTCAGCCGACCGAAGTAAGATCTCAGAAAGCCGGAATGGCCGAGCATCCACCCATAAACGAAACATGCGGAGGATCGAGATTTGTACGCCAAGACGGCTTTCGAATTCGATCGGCGCCCAACAACCGTGCAAATCCGATTGAAAGATCCCTCCCACGGATTTGGATGCCACGCGATCAAGATTTCCAGATCGAGCCTGCTGATCATGACGGATCAGGTCGGTCATCTTCCCGATGCGTTCCTGGTGGCACTCCATCCAGACGCGGAGCCTCGGCCCTGCGCCGTGGCATGGCGCAGGGGCTCGATGGCGCGGCTCCTGATGCTGGACTGAGTCTCCTGCCGGGAAGGCAGCGGTTATCCCTCAGGCCGACGCGATCATTGCGACCGCGCATGAGGATCAGGCCGAGAATCTGTCAGGGGCGCAAGCATGGCCGAGCAATGCCGCGGGGGCACTGACTGCAAGGACGATCCCGGTATCATCACGATCGACGAACACACGACGGTCGATTGCCTGGTCTTCGATCTGTCCGAGAGCTGGGTCCGTCTGACGATGATGAGCTCGGCGAACGTTCCCGACACCTTCCTGCTCGACGCGCAATGTTTCGGGTCGGGCATCTGCGAGGTGGAATGGCGCACCGACGAAGCGATCGGTGCGCGCCTGCGGCGACTGGGCTGACGAGCCCCCAAGCCGCGGCTCCACGCGACCGGGCGCCCGATTCGGGTCGTACGGCCACGGACGGCCCGCTCGGCCCAGTGCCGCCGGTCGGCGCCGGGGCGATGGCTGCTCCGGATGCTTCACAAACTCAAGATTGAGTTTTCAGGAAATTAATAACTCTTAGGTGAAATCGCTGCGGTGGCTTCA
Organism: Methylobacterium symbioticum; assembly: GCF_902141845.1. Lineage (GTDB taxonomy): Bacteria > Pseudomonadota > Alphaproteobacteria > Rhizobiales > Beijerinckiaceae > Methylobacterium > Methylobacterium symbioticum. The sequence continues at coordinate 18,685 of NZ_CABFPH010000048.1, forward strand.
CGCTGTGGGGGGACGAGCGACGATGCGAGAGGCGATCGACTGGTCCGGCTTTCCGGAGGAGGCCCGCGAGAAACTCGTGCCTCTCGTGAAGATGGTCGACGCCGACGACGTGATCGTCACACCGCGCCTGCGGGAGGAGGCGCGATCCGCGCTGGCAGAGGTCCGCGCCATCGCAGCCGGAGACCCCGCGATCGTCAAGGCGCTGCGCTGTGTGCGGGATGCAGCCCTCGTGCTGGCCGGCGTGTCGTCCATCGGCGCCGACTCGGAGTTGGCGCGACGCAACTGCATCGAGGCGCTGCAGATCCTCACCGAGGCGTTCCGCGTCGCGTCGACGCGCGGTGCGATCGATGTCCCGGAATAGGCACGGGCGAATCCGGCTCAGGCCTCCCGGCCCGATCCGGTCCCGTTCGCCTCGCAGGGGGAAGCGAACCGGCCCGCCCTCGCAACCGGCGGGCCAGGCGTCGCGAGGCAGTTCGGACGCCTCCCGTCGCTTCGCTCACTGGTTGAGAATGGGCACTCCAGGAATCTCCATCCCGTACCGTCCAGACCAGCCGAGCATCCCCTGCCGGACCGACCTCTCCGCATCGTGAGATGACGGCCGACGATCCGAGGCGCAGCGTGGCCGCTCGATCCCTCTCCCGCCAGAGATCGAGACCCACCTTCAGCCCGCCCGGCCTCGCCGTGGCGGGCGCTTTTGTTCGCGGCGGCCGGGCCGCGATCATTGTCGATATGGTGAAGGCATCCCTAAGAGACGTGGACAAGTGCACCGCTGCGTACATGCTGCGGTTGTCGATCCAGCCGTGAGCGCAGATGAAGGCCTTGGCGGTAAGCAGAGGTTCTGATGAGCGCAAACGACAACGAAGCTGATACCGTTGATGCACAGCCCTCCTACATCGCGTTGACTGCCGAGATTGTATCGGCCTATGTCGCAAACAATCGACTGCAGCCTTCCGAGCTGGAAGCCTTGATCGCGAGTGTGCATGCGATACTTGGCGGCCTCGGCAAGAGTACGGAGCCGGCGGAGCCAGCTTTCGAGAAGCCGACGCCGGCTCAGATCCGCAAGTCCATCACGCCGGACGCGCTGATCTCCTTCATCGACGGCAAAGCCTACAAGACGCTGAAGCGGCATCTCACGAAGCACGGGCTCGATCCGGTCAGCTACAGGCAGCGCTACGGCCTGCCGGCCGACTATCCAGCCACTGCGTCGAGCTATTCGGCGGCGCGCTCCGCATTGGCGCGCGACCTCGGCCTGGGCCGCAAGCCGAAATCCGCTGTGGCCGAGGCGGCCGTTGCCTCGGCGCCGGAGGAGCCTGCAGTCGCTCCAAAGCCGCGCGGGCGCCGCAAGAAGGCCGGCCCAGCCGCGTGAGCCGGAGCCGATGAAGCCCCGGCCAGCGCGTGCCGCCGGAGCTTCTCGCGCTGACGGCGGTGTCCTGCCGTCGCGTTACGCGACCTTCCGGCGGCGCCCGCCGGGCTGAGCCGGCTCCTCTTGGTCCTGGCGCTCCGCCAGGGCGCCGGGCCGGCCGAGGCCGATCTGCTTGGCCAGCGCCGAGCGCTGGGCGGCATAGTTCGGCGCCACCATCGGATAGTCGGCCGGCAGACCGAAGCGCTCGCGATAGGCCCGCGGCTCCAGGCCGTGGCTGGTCAGGTGCCGCTTCAGGGTCTTGTAGGTCTTGCCGTCAAGGAAGCTCACCAGCCCGTCCGGCGTGATGCTCTTCCGGATCTGGGCCGCCGAGGGCTTCTCCACCTCCTCGACCACAGGCGCGGCAGCCGCGCCGGTCGCGAGGCCGACGAGGGCCGCGTGGATGTTCGCGATGAGTGCGCCGAGCTCCGCGGCCGGGACCGAGTTATTCGAGATGTAGGCGGCGACGAGGGCGCCGGTGAGCTCAATGAGTTCGGGCGAACCGCCCGCAGCGTCTTCTGACATCAGCATTTCCCAAGATGCGCCCCGTATGGGGTCGTTCTGTCCCGTTGACCAAGCATCAAGCGAGATGATCCTTAGTTCCATGAAAAACTGACTGCATCAACTGTGGCGCGGCCATGTTTCCGCTTAGCATTATCTCAGTCGACCTATTCCCTGGCGCGTGGGAAACCGTGCATCTGCACCAGCCAGCACCGCATCTGGGAGTGCCAGCGCAACCAGTACGGTAGCGTCGAACGCCGAGGTCGATGCGGCCCATCCGGCGGCGATGCCGGTCGCCATGACGACGGCCGAGAGCGAAGCATGCCTGTCAGCGCCCCGGTCGGAGGCGAAGGCGCTTCAGCGCCGACATGCCGGATAGAGGCCGGGCCTCGTCGCGCGGTGCTCGCCATGACGGCGACGGATCGCTCAACAGACCGAGCGATCCGTATCCTGAACGGACACATGTGCGCGTTCCCGGTGGCTTACCGTTCAGGGTTTGCGCCGGACGCTCAGAGAGAGACGAGGGCTGGAAGCGAACTTCCGCACGCGCCCATCAGGCAACGAACTGACGCTCAGAGGTGCATTGAAACGACGCATTCACGGGCGGAAGGCTCGAGAGGGCCGGTTTGGCAAACAGGTAGCCTTGAAAAAGCTGAATCCCGGCTGCGCGGAGGGCGATCATCTCGCCTACGGTCTCCACCCCTTCTGCGAGAACCGTGATGCCGAGTTCCCGTGCCATCGCAGTCACACAGGCGATGATGGTCTGCCGCGCGGGAGAGCTCGCGATGCCCCGGATCAGTTCCATGTCGAGCTTGATCAGATCCGGCTGAAAACTCGCCAGCAGGTTGAGCCCGGCATAGCCGGCACCAAAGTCGTCGAGTGCTGTCAGAAAGCCCTGCTTGCGGTACTCCTCAATGATCCGCTGCACGTGAGCGACGTCGATCATGCGCTCATTCTCGGTGAATTCGAACATGATCTGCCGCTGCGCGAACCCAACTCGCTGTGCAGCTTGGAGTGTTGCTCGGATGCATGCCGCCGGCTCGTAGACCGCGTTCGGCATGAAATTGATCGAGAGACGCGTGTCGGCATCTGGGAACAGGCTGCCGGCCAGCTCGATGGCTCGGACGCGGCAGGCCTGATCGAATTTGTAGCGGTTGGCCTCGTTCACTTGGCCGAGCACCCAGCCCGCGCCTTGTCCGTCCATGCCTCGCACCAGGGCCTCGTAGCCCCAGACACGTTGCCTTTCGACATCGACGATCGGCTGGAAGGCCATCGTAAAGGAGAATGCGAGTTCAGCACCTCCTTGGCAGCCTTGGCACTTGACGCGCATCAGAGATCCCTTCCTCAAGAAACAACCTAAGTTGGATCTGTGAAGAGCTCGTTAATCATGGACGTAATCGGTATTTTCGGCGGAACCAACATAAGATGTACGAGCGGTGATTTTTAAGATCGGCACGTTGGCTGGCAATTCGGACGTGATGGTTGTTCGGAGCAGCTGCAGGCGATCGCGGGCCGGGTGATCGCGCCAGCAGTGCATCATCACGGTAGACAGGCTCCCCTCGGAAGGCGCCTGCGATGGTGACGGCGTAGCGGTCCCGAGAGGTCTCGACGTTCTCGCCCATCGTTATGTTCGCCCTGCTGATGAAGCTCAGCGCCCACGGCGCGAGGACGATGCGCGCGAGCGGTTCGTCGAACCGGGCGGGCAGTTCCGGGCGGAGCAGCGCGCCCGAGCCGGCAAGCCAGCAGTCCGAGCGCGCCGGCGCGACAGGCGGCGAGCGTCAGGGCAAGGCGAGGGCGTGCCATGTCAGGCGCTTGCCCGCGCGGTGGCCGCTCGCCGCTTGGCAAGCGCGGAGGGCCGAAGAGCGGAGAGAGCGCGGCAGGAGCCATGTCGCGGCCGGTCCGCCGGTGCAGGGATCAGGAGATTTGCCGTTCGACTCCGCTGTCCTAGGTGAGTATCGAGGCAGCCAGAGGAGAGCATATGGCCGATCTGCTGAGCAACACCCAGCTTCGCCGTACCGTTTCAGCGGTGCGGCAGGATGATCGGCAGGTGAAGGCAGCGGCTGTATGGGACGAAGTCGCGGAAGAGCGGCAAGCTCTGGAGGACCGCACATCGCGACTGAGAGCATTGCGGCTCGCGCGGGAGGCGAACGGCCGATCGTGACGAGCTAGGCCGCACCCGACAGCCGAGCGCGTCAGCAGGGGGCAGGCGGCCCGAGTGTCCGGACCGCCTGATCGACCTGCATCAGCACGTCGAGCGCGCGCCAGGGCTTGTCGAGATAGACGGCCCTGCCGGGAAGTTCGGCGAGACGCTCGCCCGCACCGCCTGATGTGACGACGAGACGAATGTTGGGCCAGGAGCGGCTCGCAAGGCTTGCGAGTTGCACACCGTCCATGGCGCCGGCGAGCCGGACGTCCGTGAAGAGCATGGCGACCTCGTCCGGCTGCTCGCCGATCGCACGGATTGCCTCCTCGGCGCTGGCGCAGGCGACGACATCGAGGACCGTTTCCTCCAGCATCGCCACGGCAAGGTCCCGCAGGACCGGATCCGCTTCCGCGACGACGACGATCCGCGTCGGCTGTGACGAGTTCGGCGGAAGGCTGCGATCCCTCCGTCCGAGTGCGTCGCGCTCCCGCAGCAGAAGCACGAGTTCGGTCAGCCGGGGCGGAAGCTCGACCTCGACGAGGCTGTCGTAGGTCGGACCCAGCCGGTGCGCAACGCCGTGCGCCGTCGGGTTCGCTCCCCCGTCCCCCGGGAATGGAAGCACGTCGCTCGCACGATGCATGAACTCTCCCTGCCCGGTGACGGCAGATCACGTCCCGGGTCCGCACGTTAATCCATGTGATTACTCATGGTGAATGAGGCCAGACGGAGATGGTTTCAGCGTCGCAGCAACAAATGCTCTTCTCCTGGAAGGCACGTTGGCCATTGAGTTGAGCGCAACTGAGGCTAATCGGGAAAATTCTCCTTGTTCCTGGGCCGATCGGGCATTCGAGATACTTCAGAAGCCCCTGCCGATCGCAGAGCAATCGGGACCGGATCCAAGTCATTGTTTTTGACGTGCTCTCTTTCACCGAACCGACCTGCACGTCGTCGGCGAGGGCTCTCGTTCCTTGTCAGGGCTCACGAGGTCTGCGATCCGGATCGATTGTGCGACACGGGTCAGAATGCGTCCTGCAGCGCAGGGAGCATGGACCAGACCTCGCCTGATCGGCACGACGATGCTCGCGCATGCTGGAACGCGCGCCGATCCTTCATCATCCGACGAGCCTCGGATCGACGGTGTTCAAGATCATCGTCGTTCCTTGGCCGGCGGCTCTCGAAACGGTCCGTCGACTGAACATGTTGCCATGGCGTGCCTGCGGCACCACCTGCCGAACGTCGGCAGAACAAGCAGGAGGCCCGATGGCACGCTTCATCGCGATCGAACGGAAGACCGGACGCGTCTACGGCGACACGGCACGGTTCGGCTCGAACGGCGAGGTCGTTTCGCCCGCCGACGCCGTCTGCCTGTTCGACCGCCATGCCGGCCGGGCCATGCGCGGCTTCGGGTACGTCAAAGCCGACAGCGATGCGGCGCAGTACGATGTCTTCGAGATCCGCCGTCCCGGCGCCCGGAGCGCCTCGGCCACCGATGCGGAGGCGCAGGCCCTGGTCGAGGATCACGGATCCCTGGCCGCCTCCCTCGTCACCTACAATTCCTGAGCCCGCACCGCGCCCGGCACGCCCAGCCCAGGTTCCAACGGCCCGCTCATCATCTTTGGCCAGTGCTGTCGCACCACACCGAAGAGGGAGGTCCGGCCGAGCAGAGAGCACCGCAAGACGCCGGTTCATCACGCCTCGGGATTAACTGGGATCGCACACCGTGGACGACCCGGCTTTACGATGGGCCCAGCGTAGCCTTACTATCACGCTCCCGTGAACCACACAGGAGGAATCATGAAGACGCTGGCTATGACGGCTCTCGCAGCCGCTTTCGCAGGCTCCGTCCTCATCGCACCGGCGGCCGAGGCACGTCCCGGCTATCGCGGCGGCCACGGCCATCACGGAGGCTACGGGTACCGCGGCGGATATCGTCACTATGGCCACCGGCGCGGTCCCGGTGTCGGCGGCGCTCTGGCCGCAGGGGCCGCGCTCGGCATCATCGGCGGAGCGATCGCAGCCTCCCAGGCGCCGCGCTACTACGCCCCGGCTCCGGCCTACGGCTATTACGACCCCTATTACGGCTACTGATCCGGTTTCCGCTCGATCCAAGCGGTGGCCGTATCAGCAAGCTCGCGCGGCGCGTCGGCGACGTCGACATCCGCCATCCCGAATGGGCCAACCGGATGTCGGAGGAGGGGGCCTGCGCGGCGCTCCTTCCCGCTCCCTCCGGCACTCGCGGCCCGCAGGCCCGATGCCGGGACGGATCGGGCTGGCAGCCCGGCTCACCGCCAGCCGAGCGCCGGGGCGACATGCTTCAGGATGGTCTCGATGACGTGGGCATTGTAGGCCGCGCCCAGCTGGTTCGGCACGGTGAGCAGGAGGGTATCGGCCTCGGCGATGGCCTCGTCGGCCTTCAGGGCATCGATCAGCCGCTCCGGCTCCGCTGCGTAGGAACGGCCGAACACCGCCCGCATGCTGTCGATGATGCCGATCTGGTCGCTGCTCTCGCCGCGTCCGAAATAGGCGCGGTCGCGATCGTTCACGAGGGCGAAGATCGAGCGGGAGACGGAGACGCGGGGCTCGCGGACGTGTCCCGCCTCCGTCCAGGCCTGCCGGTAGCGGCGGATCTGCCGCGCCTGCTGGATGTGGAACGGCTCGCCGGTCTCGTCGGCCTTGAGCGTCGAGCTCTGCAGGTTCATGCCCTGCCGCGCGGCCCAGGCCGCAGTGGCATCGGATGCCGACCCCCACCAGATCCGCTCGCGCAGCCCGTCCGCATGCGGCTCGAGGCGCAGCAGCCCGGGCGGATTGGGGAACATCGGCCGCGGATGGGGCTGCGCGAAGCCCTCTCCTTTCAGCAGGCGGAGAAACACCTCGGCATGCCGCCGCCCCATATCGGCATCGCTCTCGCCCTCGGCCGGAGCGTAGCCGAAATGCCGCCAGCCATCGACGACCTGCTCGGGCGAGCCGCGGCTGATGCCGAGCTGGAGGCGTCCGCCCGCGATCAGATCCGCCGCGCCGGCATCCTCGGCCATGTAGAACGGATTCTCGTAGCGCATGTCGATGACGCCGGTGCCGATCTCGATGCGCCGGGTCCGGGCCCCGATCGCCGCGAGCAGCGGAAAGGGCGAGGCGAGCTGCCGCGCGAAATGATGGACCCGGAAGTAGGCGCCGTCCGCGCCGAGTTCCTCCGCCGCGACGGCGAGATCGATCGACTGGAGCAGGGTGTCGCCCGCGGAGCGGGTTTCCGAATGCGCCGTCGGCGACCAGTGTCCGAACGACAGGAATCCGATTTTCTTCATCATCACATCCGCTCTGGCGGACCGCTCCGCATGCGGCCCGCTGGGCTGGGTTGGGCGGCGGGCTGGAGGGTCCGGGCCCGCCGTCGGCCGGCTCGTCTCCTCTACGCCGCCTTCGGCAATCCCTCCGCCGCCATCGCGGCCTGGACGGCGGCGCGCGTCGAGACGCGCTGCCTGAACGCGCCGAGGCGCGGCCAGGGGGTGAGATCGATGCCCAGATGCGGCGCCCAGCTCAGGACCACGAAGAGGTAGGCGTCGGCAACGGTGAAATCCGAGCCGGTGAGGAAGGAACGGCCATCGGCCAGCGCGGCTCCGACGATCGCGAGCTTGCGATGGAGGTTCGCGACCGCTGCCTCGCGCGCCTCCGGCGCAAGCGCCGCATTGAAGAGCGGTCCGAACGCCTTGTGCAGCTCGGCCGAGATGAAGTTCAGGTGGCCGTTGAGCCGTGCGCGCTCGACCGTGCCGGCGACGGGGGCCAGGGTGCCGGGAGCGTGCCGGTCGGCCAGGTACTGCACGATGGCCGCGCCCTCGGTCAGGACCTCGCCATCCTCGAGCTGCAGCGCCGGGACGTACCCCTTCGGATTGATGGCCGTGAAATCCGCGCCGGACGCGGTCGTCCTGCTCTTGAGGTCGACGGCTTCGAGCGCGAAGGGCAGGCCGAGCTCGCGCAGGACGATATGCGGCGAGAGCGAGCAGGCGCCAGGAGCATAGAAGAGCTTCATGGGATGTCTCCGCTGGGGAACGGCACGGAGCGGTAGACAGGCTCGTTACCTTTGGAAACCCGGTAACTTCCAGTGACCGACGCTTTCGAGTATCGTCCCGGAAACTAGGTTGCCGGCCGGATCCCGGGTGCATGTCATGGCTCTCAAGCTCAGGAAGACGGTTCCCCCACCGCCGGGCTGCCCGATGTCCGCCTGCATGAGCCTGCTGGGCGGGGCCTGGACGCCGGAGATCATCTGGAACCTGAGCGAGGGTGCGCGCCGCTTCTCCGAGCTGCGCCGGGCGATGCCGAAGATCTCGGCCAAGGTGCTGAGCGCGCGCCTGAAGGATCTCGAGGAGCGCGGCGTGCTCGTCCGGTCCGTGCTGGCGACGACGCCGCCGAGCGTGGACTATGCCCTCACCGACCTCGGCGAGGAGCTGATCCCGGCCATCCGGGCGATCGTCGAGGTCGGCTCCAAGTTGCATCTGCGCATGACGTCGCCGGCAGCGGATCGCGCGGCCTGAGACCGGACCGGGGTCGCAAGCCGCCCTCAGACGGCCGAGAACGCATGCGCGAGCGCGGCGACGGTGGCGTCCTCTCCGGCCCTGCCGATGAAGCAGAGGGCGGAGGGCAGGCCGTCGCTTCGCGCCCGTCCGGGAACCGTCACGGCACAGAGGTCGAGCGGGTTCACGAAGTAGGTATAGGTGCCCATCGCGGTGTTCAGCGCCATCGGCTCGGCCAGCATCGCCGCGATCGTGAAGATCGTCGGCACGGTCGGCACGACGAGGGCCTCCGTTCCGGCGAGCATGGCGGCGGCCTGCCGCTTCAGTTGCCGGAGGGTGTAGAGGGCCGTGAAGGCATCGCGCGCGGAGTAGGCGGCGCCCGCCTCGATCGCGTCGCGCACGGCGGGGTGGATCGCGTCGGGCCGCTCGGCGAGGATCGCTCCGTACTCGACCAACCGCTCGGCGACCATGGCGGACTGGAACACGTGGCGGCCGGCCTCCGCGAACGGGCCGAACGCGACCTCGCGGAAGCGGTGACCCTGCCCGGCCAGCACCGCGAGGTTCGCCTCGTAGGCGCGCCGGCTCACGTCGTCCCCGAAGAACGGCATCTCCTCCGGGCGGAACACGGCCAGGGTCGCCGGCCCCTCCGCCCCCTCCGGCCTCTGCGCGCGCCCGATCGTGTCGGCGTCGTCCCGGCTGAACGGATCGAGCGGATCATGCCCGCGGATGAGGTCGAAGATCTCGTAGGCGTCGGGGCAGGTCAGGGCGAAGACCGGGATGCAGTCGAAGAAGCGGCTGTTGAGCACGAGGCCGCGGGTGCTGACGAGACCGAGGGTCGGCTTCAGCCCGACGATCCCGTTGCAGGCGGCCGGAACCCGGCCCGACCCGCCGGTGTCGCTGCCGAGGGCGAACGCCACGAGACCGCGGGCCACGGCGACGGCCGAACCGGAACTCGACCCGCCGGGGATGTAGTCCGGATCGACCGCGTTGCGGCAGAGCGGCTCCGGGCTGCGGGTGCCGTTCAGCCCCGTGGCGAACTGGTCCATCGTGTTCTTGCCGACGAGGACGGCACCGGCCTGCTCGAGCCGGGCGACCGCGGGCGCGCTCTCCTCCGGGAGGATCGAGAAGGCCGGGCAGTTGCAGGTCGTCTCCAGGCCGGCGACGTGCAGGTTGTCCTTGACGGAGAAGGTGAGACCGAGGAGCGGCAGCGCCTCGCCGGCCGCTGCCCGGGCCTGAAGCGCCTCGGCCTTGGCCAGAGCCGTCTCCCGCGGGACCAGGGCGGTGAAGATGCCGTCGTGGGCGCAGGCCGCCGCGCGCCGCCAGCTCTCGGCGACCAGATCGACCGGGGAGGCGCCGTCCCGGAGGGCCGCACGGACCGATGCGAAGTCGAGGGGAAGCGATTCGAGGGTCATGACCCGTCCTGATTCGGGGTGGCGCAAGCGGCGGAGACGGTCAGCGCTTGCCTTCCCAGTGGACGATCCGGCGTCCGAGGAGAGCGATGGCGCGGTCGCTCGCCAGTCCGATGAGGCCGACGAGGACGATCCCGGCGAAGACGTAGGTGGTGCGGAAGAAGCTCGACGCGTCGAGGATGAGGAAGCCGAGTCCCCGGTCGCCGCCCAGCAGCTCGGCCGCGACGAGGATCGTCAGCGCCGTGCCCATCGCGACGCGCAGGCCGGTCATGATCTGCGGCAGCGCCGAGGGCAGCACGACGAAGCGGAAGGCCTGGACGCGGCTCGCGCCCATCGAGCGGGCGGCGCGCAGGGCATCCAGGCTGCAGGCCCGGGCGCCGGCCTGGGCGTTCACCATCGCGATCAGGAAGACGGACAGGAAGATCAGCAGGATCTTCGAGGCCTCGCCGATCCCGAACCACAGGATGAAGAGCGGGATCAGCCCGAGCGGCGGGATCGGCCGGACGAGTTCGGAGGGAACGAGGAACAGGGCGTCGATCTCGGCCACGCGGCCGCGCAGGAGGCCGAGCACGGTGCCGAGGAGGGCGCCGCCGCAGAAGGCGATGCCGACCCGCCGCAGGCTCGCCAGCACGTGGGTCGCGAGGTCGACCCCGGAATAGCCGTGGCCGACCATGTCTCCCAGGCTCGCCAGTACGGCGAGCGGGGAGGGCAGGATCATCGGCGTCGCCAGACCCTGCGCCGTCACCAGTGCCCAGAGGGCGAGGAGCGTCAGGGGCGAGAGGACGGCGAGGATCCAGTAGCGGCGCCGGGCCGCGGCAGCGTTGGCGCTCATGGTTCCTCCGGTCGGTGGCCTCAGCCGGTGTGGCGCATGCGCCGGTAGATCGTCTCGCGCAGGCGCAGGAAGCCCGGCGCGAGGCGGTTCTCGGGGGCGGCCCGCGGCGCCGGCAGATCGACGTCGAAGGTCTCGAACCGGCCCTCGCGGATATCCTCGAGGAGAAAGATCCGGTCGCCGAGGAAGACGGCCTCGTCGATGCTGTGCGTGACGAAGACGACCGTGCAGCCGGTCCTGTCGCGGATGCGCAGGACTTCCTCCTGGAGCGCCTCGCGGGTCTGCACGTCGAGGGCCGAGAAGGGCTCGTCCATCAGCATCACCCGCGGCCGGGCCGCGAGCACCCGGGCGAGGCCGACGCGCTGGCGCATGCCGCCGGAGAGCGCGTAGGGGTAGGCGTCCTCCCGGCCCGCGAGCCCGACGAGGGCGGCCATCTCCTCCGCGACCCGCCGCCGCTCCCGCTTCGGCCGCCCGGCGCAGCGCAGGCTGAAGGCGATGTTCTCGGCGACGCTCATCCAGTCGAACAGGGCCGCCGCCTGGAAGACGACGCCCCGGTCCGGCCCCGGCCCGGCGATCGCGCGGCCGTCGAGCAGGGCGACGCCCTCGGTGGGCGCGAGGAAGCCGGCGATCATGTTGAGGATCGTGGTCTTGCCGCAGCCCGAGGGACCGAGCAGCGCGACGATCTCGCCCGGAGCGACGCGGAAGGAGACGTCGCGCATCACCCTGCGGCCGTCATAGGCGAAGCCGACCCGGTCGAAGGCGAGGACCGACCGCGCCGCCGCCGACAGGGAAGCGGCCATGGCAGCAGCGACGGGGGCAGCGCTGGAGGCAGGCGAGGGGAGTGCCCCCGGCTCCGGAGGCGGCCGCACCACGCGCAGGGCCGTGCGGATCATTGCGACGGGCCCTTCGAGGTGGCGGCGAGGTAGGTCTGGATCGGCTTGGTGTCGAACAGCCCGGCCCAGTCGGCGGGCGCGGCCTGGATGCGCTTCTCGGCGACGAGGAAGGCCGCAATGCCGTGCAGGTGCTTCATCAGCCGGGACTCGCCCTCCTGGCCGGGCGCGCCGAGGAAATCGGCGGTGAGGGTCTGCCGGAAGCTCGGATGCGCCACGCTCTGGCCGGCCACCAGCGCGTCGAAGTCCGGCCCGCTCATGCCGATGCGCTTGGCCTCGGCCGCCCGCACGGCGGCCGGGTCGGCGCCATAGTCCGCCTGTGCCGCGTCCCAGGCCTTGAGGAAGCGCTGCACGGTCTCGGGCGAGCCCGTCACGAAGGGCTTGCGGGCCACCCAGACGCCGCCGGTGATCATGCCGAGGCTCTTCGTCGTGGCGATCGCCTTGGCGCCCTGGCGCTCCATGGCGCCGGCATTCGGCTCCCAGACGAAGGCGGCATCGATCTGGCCCGCCGCGTAGGCGGGCGGCATGTTGGCGGGGGTGAGGTTCACGAGGCGCACGTCCTCGGCCTTGAGCCCGGCCTGTGCGAGGGCGCGCAGCAGGTGGTAATGGCTGGTCGAGCCGATCGCGACGCCGATCCGCTTTCCCTTCAGGTCGGCGGGGCTCGCGATGCCGGCAGCCGGGTTGGCCACGAGCCGCACGTTGGTGGCGTCGGTCCGCTCCATGAACAGGATCTCGATCGGCAGGCCGTTGGCGTAGCCCGTCACCGCCGGGAACTCGCCCATCCAGGCGAGGTCCACCTCACCCGCCGCCAGAGCCGGCAGCATGGCCGGACCGGCCGGGAACTGCGCCAGGGTGACGGCAAGGCCCTCCTTCTCGAACAGGCCGGCGGCGACGGCGTGCGAGAGCAGGACGTTCACCTCGCCCGTCTGGAAGCCGATGCGGATCGGCAGCTTGTCCTGTGCCGTCGCCGGCGGGGTTCCGAACAGCAGGGCGCCGACGAGGGCGAGCCAGAGGGCGAGGCGTGTCATGGGCGGTCTCCGGGCCGGAAGGGGCTTCACGCGGTTCCGAGCAGGTCGAGGATCGTGAGGGCGAGAATGCGGGTGGCGGCCACCGCCTTGTCGATGTCGACGTACTCGTTGATCGGCGGCCAGCCGTCCTCGCCGGGCCCGAAGGTGATCGCGGCGTGGCCGCGCTCGGCGAAGCGGATCGTGTCGTTGAAGGCGTTCTTGCGGTAGATGCGCGGCGCCTCGCCGAGCAGGCGCCCGTAGGCGCGGGCGAGCGCGGCGGTGGGATCGGCCGCCTCGTCCTGTTCCAGGGTCCCGTCGACGAAGAGCGCGCCGGGATAGGGCCGCGCCTCGGCCCGCAGCTCGGGATCGGCCTCCGCTGCGGCCTCGATCACCGCGCGGATGTCGGCCATCACGCTCTCGGGGCTCATGCCGGGCAGGATGCCGACCACCGCGATCACGGCGCGGCAGACGTCGGGGGTGAACTGCATCTCCCGGGGCAGGCCGCCCGAGACGCGCAGGATCGCGGTGCGCGGCGGCGTTCCGCCGGCGAGCCGCGCAGCCCGGTGCGTGAAGCTCATGGTCTCGAGGGAACCGAGCAGGCGCGCCATCGTGGCGACGGCGTTCACGCCGGTATCCGGCCGCCAGAGATGGGTCTTCACCCCCCGCGTCTCGATCTCGACGAGGTAATGGCCGCCATTGGCCACGGCGACGCCCATGCCCCAGGAGCCGTCGGCCCTCGTCCAGCCGGTCGGCTCGCAGACGATGGTGTAGTCGGCCTCGAGCCCCTGCTCGTCGAGGAGGAAGATCGAGCCGTCCGGCCCGTTCTTCTCCTCGTCGACGGTGTAGACGCATTTCAGCGTCCCCTTCAGGCGGATGCCGGCCTCGCGGATCGCCCGCACCGCGAGGAGCGTGCAGGCGAGGTTGCCGCGGGTATCGGAGGTGCCGCGGGCGTAGAGGCGGTTCCCGTGGCGGGTCGGCCGGAAGGGATGGCCGCCGGTCATGGTCCAGGCCGACCATTCGCCCGCCGGGTAGGTGTCGAGATGGTCGTTCAGGATCAGCGCGGGCGCCGCCGGGTCGCTGCCAGGCAGCACGCCCACGACGTTCGGCCGCCCGGGCCGCTTGGCGACGAGATCGACCGGGATGTCCAGGCTCCGCAGGATGTCGGCGATGAACAGGGCCGCGCCCTCCTCGCGGGCGGGCGGCTCGTCCGGATCGAGCGGGTTCTCGGCCTCGGGCTGCCCGGCCGGGATCAGGGCACAGGCGAGGTCGAGCCAGGCCGCCTCGTCGATCCGCTCCAGGACCCGGCGCTCGATCTCGCCGAGATCCGCGCCTGCGCTCGTGTCCGATCCCACGTCGTATCCCACGTCGTGCTTGTCCCGTTCTGTGATGAGCCCCGCGCGCCGCGAATCGTCGCGTGGCTCCGGGCCGGGTTCAGGCTTCGCGAAGACTATCCGCGGCGATCCGGGACCGGGCGGCAATCACACGAAACCTGTCGGATAATTGCCTTCATCGAAGGATGCTGCCCGCCCTATCGCCAGGGATGCGTATTCCTTGATCAGGGATCGCGCAGTTCCTAGGCCGCTCCCGCGAGCGGCAGGCCGAGCGGCGTGAGGCGCGGCAGCGGCGGCCTGCCGTCCCGCGGGCGCAGCAGGTCCAGGCAGCGCCGCTTCAGGGCGACGAAGTCCGGATCGGTGACGAGGTCGCGCCCGCGCGGCCGGGGGAAGGCGAGGGGGATGTCCTCCAGGATGCGCCCCGGCCGGGCCGACATCACCAGCACCCGGTCGCCGAGGAACAGGGCCTCGTCGATGTCGTGGGTGACGAAGACCACCGTGGTCGGCAGGCGCGTCCAGATGTCGAGCAGCACTTCCTGCATCATCAGCCGCGTCTGCGCGTCCAGCGCCCCGAACGGCTCGTCCATCAGGAGCACGCGCGGCTGGTTGATCAGCACCCGCGCGATCTCGACCCGCTGCTGCATGCCGCCCGACAATTCGGACGGGTAACGATCGGCGAAGTCGGCGAGGCCGACGAGCGCCAGGAATTCCCGCGCCTGGGCCAGCCGCTCGGCCCGCGGAACCCCGCGCATCTTGGGACCGAAGGCGACGTTGTCGAGGACACGCCGCCAGGGCAGCAGCGTGTGCTGCTGGAACACGATGCCGCGCTCCGGATGCGGCCCCGCCACCGGCTCGCCGTCGAGGGCGAGGCTGCCGCGGGCGAGGGCGAGATGCCCGGCGAGCGCCCCGAGCAGGGTCGATTTCCCGCAGCCCGAGGGCCCGAGCAGGCAGACGAATTGGCGCGGCGGGATGGCGAGGTCGATGTCCCGCACCACCTCGAAGGCGGCAGCCCCCCCGCCGAGACGGATCGCGCCCCCGGCGATCGCGATGCGGCCCGCGGGCGGCTCCTCCGTGTAGGCCCCCGTCATGACCGTCCTCCCGCGCGCGTCCAGGGCATGGCGAGATGGCCGGCGGCACGCACCGCGACGCTCGAACCCATGCCGAGCAGGCCGATCAGAAGCATGCCGACGACGATGTCGTCGTAGTTCTGCAAGGTGTAGGATTCCCAGGTGAAGTATCCGATCCCGTACTGGCCGGAGATCATCTCGGCGGTGACGAGGCAGAACCAGGCCGTGCCCATGCCGATCGCCGCGCCGGTGACGATGCTGGGCAGTGCCGCCGGGATCACCACCTCGCGCAGGATCGCGGCCCGCCCCGCGCCGAGGCTGCGGGCCGAGGCGACGAGGCGGGGACTCGCGGCCTCCGCCCCGTGCACGGTGTTGAGGAGGATCGGGAACAGCGCGCCCGTGAAGGTGATGAACACCATCGAGGCTTCCGAGGAGGGGAACATCAGGATCGCGAGCGGGATCCAGGCCACCGCCGGGATCGGCCGCAGCACTTCGAGGGGCGGCAGCAGGAGGTCGCCCGCGAGCCGCGAGCGGCCGATGGCGAGGCCGAGGCCGATCCCCGCGGCGAGTGCCGCCAGGAAGCCGCCGAGCACCCGCACCAGGCTCGCCCCCACATGGGCGCCGAGCTTAGGCGAATGCGCCAGCGCCCAGGCCGCCCGCGCCACGTCGGCCGGGGTCGGCAGGGTGCGGAAGGTGACGAGGCCGAGATCGAGCCTGTGACTCGCGGCGAGGTGCCAGGCGAGGAGGCCGAGGCCGAGCGCCGCCGCGCGCGTGGCGAGGCGGCGCAGCGGCAGGCGGGGCCGGTCGCGTCGGCTCTCCGCCCTCGGCGCCGCCAGGGCGGCGCCCGGCGTTTCGAGGGTCGCGGCGCTCATCGGGCGCTCAGCCGCGCCACGCCCGCCCGGGCGGCGGCGAAATCGAGCACCTCGCCGCCATGCGCCCTGGCGAAGTCCTCGGCATCGCCCTTGAGCAGGAAGGCGCTCAGGCGCCGCTCGGCATCCCGCACGTACCACCCTTGCGCCGCGAACAGCTTGATCCCGCTGGTGCGGTCCTGCGCGTAGACGACCCGGGCGCTGCCGCCCTCCCGCTCGAGGGCGGCGAGGGCGGCGAGCGCGCCTTCCGGCGAGGCGTAGTGGCGGACGGTCGCCTCGCCCTTCACCCAGATCTGGGCGACGCGGGAGACGTCGGTGATCGGCTGGCCGGTCGCGGCGTCGGAGGCCGCCAGCGGCGTCTGCGCGTAGTCCCTGAGGCGGGCCTCGTAGTCGATCCCCGCCTGGGCGGCGGCGGCGCGCACGAAGCGATCCTCCACGAAGCGGTCGACGTCGAGGTCGCCCTCCGCCTTCTTGAGCAGCGTCAGGGTCTCGATCGAGGTCTTCAGCGCCTGCCGGTACTCGGGCTTCCAGGTGATGTCGCGGGTCTGCAGGCCGAGCGGCCCGTGGAACAGGTAGGCGACCTCGGCCTCGATCCCGGTCACGCGCTCGATCAGCTCGGCGTAGCGCTCGGGCTCGGCCGCCACCAGCCGGTCCGCCTCGATCGCGGCGCGCAGATAGGCGGTGACGATCTCGGGGTAGCGCTCCGCATAGGCTCCGTCGACGAGGGAGCCGTGGAAGGTCGGGGCGTTGGATTGCGAGCCGTCGTAGATCTTCCGCGCGATGCCGCGCCAGGGGAACAGCTCGGCGAAGGGCACGAAGTCGGCATGGGCGTCGATCTTGTTGGCCTTGAGCGCCGAGCCCGCCACCTCCGGCGCCTGCGTGATGATGGTGACGTCGCGCTCCGGGTCCCAGCCCTGCGCCGTCACGGCCCGCAGCAGCAGGCCGTGGGCGGTCGAGGCGAAGGGCACCGAGATGGTCTTGCCCTTCAGCGCGGCGAAGGACTGCACCGGTGAGGCGACCGGCACCACGACGCCGTTGCCGCTGCCTTTCACGCTGCCCGAGAGCACGCTGAGGAACAGGCTGCGTCGGCCGGCCTTGGCGAAGGCGGCCCCGTTCAGGGCCCCGGGGAAGTCGGCCATGGCGCCGAGGTCGAGCTTTCCGGCGACCATCTCGTTGGTCAGGGGCGCGCCGCTGGTGAAGTTGCGCCACTGGATGTCGTAGGTCGCGTCTTTGTACTTGCCATCCCGCGGCAGGAACTTCTCCAGAAGCTTCAGCTCGCGGATCAGCAGGCCGCCGGTGGCGCAGTTGATCGTGGTGTCCTGCGTGCCCACGGCCACGCGGATGGTCTCGGCCCGCGCCGTCGTGACGAGGGCGGAGGCTGCCAGGACGGCGGCGGCAAGTCGGCGGAGGGAGGACACGCGGGCGGCTCCGGTACGAGGGCGAGAGGTCCGACCGGCGGCGGGCTCACCTCGGGCGAGCCCGCCTCTGCGCCGCAGGACAGGGCGAATGTTCGCGCCTCCCCAGGGCGGCAAACCAGCAATTAATTGCGGAGCGCCAGAAGAGATTTCGTAGAACCGCGATATACGGAAGTTGAAGAAAATGAATCTCCGCGCCGATGCCGGGCAGAGATGAAATTCCACACCTGGGCCAATGTTTGGAATGGTTCGAGACCGCGGCGCACGCATAGTTGTGAGGCCAATTTTGCCCCCAGGACCCTCATGCCATGTCGTCCGCGCTCGTCGCCCTGATCGCCCCGCCGCGCGTGCCCGCGCCGCTGATCTCGAGCGCCCTGTTCCTGAGCGAGAGCACCGAGGGCCTGGACGAGGGCGCCGGCTTCCTCGACGGCCTGGCGCCGGCCGAGACCGCCCGCTTGCGCGCCGCCGGCCGCACGATCGTGCTGGCGCCGGGGCAGAGCGTCTTCGCGCAGGGCGAGCCGCATGCGGGCATCTTCCTGATCGAGGAGGGGCGGGTCCGGGTCTTCTATACGGGGCCGTCGGGCCGGCAGATCACCCTGGCCTACTGGACGCCCGGGCACTTCATCGGCGGCCCGAGCCTGACGGGGGGCGGCCGGCACCAGTGGTCGGGCGAGGCGATCGAAGCCTGCCGCGTCACCGCCCTGTCCGCAGCGACGCTCCGCACCCTGATCCGGCAGATGCCGGACTTCGCCCTGTGCCTGATCGAGGCGCTGGAGGCCAAGGGCCGATGCTACACCGCCATGGCGCAGATGCTGGGCACGCGCTCGGTCATCGAGCGGCTGGCGCAGATCCTCCTGAACCTCGGCGACCTGTATGGCCGGACGGAGGGCGGGACATGCGTGATCGAGCGGCGCATCACGCATGACGAGCTCGCCGCCCTGATCGGATCCACGCGCCAATGGGTGACGATGATGCTGAAGCGCTTCCAGGCGGACGGCATCATCACGATCGACAAGGCCGCCATCCGCCTCGTCCGCGCGGACAGGCTTCAGGCCATCGTCCAGTCCGCGCGTTAGAGCATCGTCCGCGGACCTGGCTGCCGGGTCCGGCCCCGTCAGAGATCGGGGGCCGGGCCCGGATCCGCCGGCACGGCGGCGATCCCGGCGCCCGCGGCCCAGGCGGCGAGATCCTGCTTGCGGATCGCGGCCGCCATCATGTCGGGGAAGAGGTCCGGCGTGCAGGCGAAGGCCGGCACGCCGAGCGCCGCGAGCCGCGCCGCCAGCGCCCGGTCGTAGGCCGGAGCGCCCTCGTCGGAGAGGGCGAGCAGGGCCACCATCTGGACGCCCGAGGCCGCGAGGCGCTGCGCCCGGGCGAGCAGCCCCGCCGCGACGCCGCCCTCGTAGAGGTCGGAGATCAGGACGAGGATCGTGTCCTCCGGCCGCGTGATGCGGGATTCGCAGTAGCCGACCGCGCGGTTGATGTCGGTGCCGCCGCCGAGCTGGACGGAGAACAGCACCTCGACCGGATCGTCGAGGGACTCGGAGAGGTCGACCACCTCGGTGTCGAACACCACGAGCCGGGTCGAGACCGCGGGCAGCGAGGCCATCACCGCGCCGAAGATGCTCGAATAGACCACGGAGTTGGCCATCGAGCCGGACTGGTCGATGCACAGGACCACGTCCTTGAGCGAGCCGCGGCTCTTGCGGCCGTGGCCGAGGCGCGTCTCCGGGATGATGGTGCGGTACTCCGCCTGGTAGTGGCGCAGGTTCGCCCGGATGGTGCGGTTCCAGTCGATCTCGGCGTGGCGTGGGCGGCGGTTGACGCTCGCCCGGTCGATCGCCCCGTTCACCGCCTGCCGCAGGGGCTCCTCGAGCTTGCGCAGGAGCGCCTCGACGACCTTGCGCACCACGAAGCGGGCGGTGTCCTTGGTCCGGCCTCCGAGCAGGCCGCGCATCGCGATCAGCGTCGAGACGAGCGCGACGTCGGGCACGACCGCCTCCAGCATCTCGGGCTCGGTCAGCATGCGCTTGAGGTCGAGCCGCTCGAAGGCGTCGCGCTGCATCACCTGCACGACGGAGGCCGGGAAATAGTCGCGGATGTCGCCGAGCCAGCGCGGCACGGACGGCGCCGAGCTGCCCAGTCCGCCGCGACGGTCGGAATCGTAGAGGGCGCCGAGCGCCCGGTCGAGGCCCTGGTCCCGCTCGGAGAGGGCGCAGCCGGTGCCCTCGGCGGCCCCCCCGCCGAGAACGAGGCGCCAGCGGCGCAGGCGCTCGGTCTGGCTCACGGCCTCGCTCTCGCTCAAGGCGTATCCTCCGTCGTCGCGGGCTCGGGCCCGAGGAGCAGGCGCAGGATCGGCAGCACCCGCGCGGCGCGCGCGGCGTCGAACGCAGGGCCGGCCCCTTCCGTCCGTCCGCCATCCGGCCGGGCCAGGGCCTCGCCGATCGCCCGCCGCTCGGCCGGGGCGATGGTCGCGAAGGTCCGGCGCACCAGCGGCAGCAAGGTGGTGAAGGCCTCCGCGTCGAGGCCGCAGAGCCACGCGTCCACCACCGCGAGCAGGCCCTGCCCGTGGATCAGGGCGGTGCCGCTCGCCTCCAGGAAGCCCTCGATCCAGGCGGCGGCCGCCACGGCGCCCGCCGCGCGCGACAGGGCACGGCGCAGGCGGTCCCCCGCCTCGTCCGTCGAGAGCGCGCGGTCGTCGTAGAGCAGGCGCACGGCACGCCCGACCACGCGGCCATGGACATGCTCCTGGTCGGCCAGGCCCCGCAGGGCCTCCTGCCAGATGTCCTTCAGCGCGGCCTCCTCCAAGAGGGCCACCGCCTGCGCGACGGCGACGATGCGTGCCGTCGCGGCGGCGGCCGCGTCGTCGTCGAGGCTCTGGCAGGCGGCCGCCAGCCCGGCGGCCGCACGCGGCACCAGCCCGCGCAGCACGGCGAGGACCGGCGCGGTGTCGGAGGCGCGCACCGAGCCGTAGCGGGCGAGCTCGGCGAGCGGCGGCAGCGCTTCCATCAGGTCGAACACGTCCGCCGAGCGCGCCGCGCGATCGTCGAGGGCCTGCACCACCGCGGCGCTCGCCGCGGCGAGGTCGGCGTCGAGGAGGGTGCCGATCAATCCGGCGAGCTCGGCGACCCGGGTCGCCCGCTGCGCCGTGGTGCGCACGCGCGCGGCGGCGGCCTCGGCCACCGTGCCACCCTCGGCGGAGGCGGCGACGAGCTCCACCACCCATTCGGGTTGCCAGGCGAGGAACCAGACCTCCTTGAAGGTGCCGCGGCCGCGCGCCTGCCGCCGGTTGCCCCAGGGGATGCCGATGAGCCGGAGCCGGTTGAGGAAATGGCTGCGGGCGAGGTCGGTCTCCTTGCGCAGGTCGAGGGTGATCTCGCCGGCATCCGCGCCCGGCTTGAGGCGCAAGCGCCGGCACTGCGCCTCGAAATCCGCCTCGACCGGGGTGCCGGGGCTGTCGGGCGGCGTGGCGCCGAGGCGCTCGCCGATCACGAGCTTGCGCCGGATCAGCGCCATCGGCGCCGGATCGGCGAAGCAGAGAGTCGCCTGCGCCGCCTCGTCGAGATCCTCGAGCGAGGGCCGCGCCCGGCCGCGGAAGCCCGCCAGCGCCTCGGCGAGGCGGGCCGCCCCGCTCACCCCGGCCCGCGCGGGGGCGGGGGCGGGCCCGCGCCGGAGCGCGGGGGCCCCGGCGGGCCCGCGGGGGGCGGCGCCGCCCCCCTGGTGCCCCCCGGGGTCGGACCATTCGGGCGGGGGGACCCCCGCGCGGCGGCCGGGGGGCGCGGCCCGCCGCGCCCCCGGGCACGGCCCCCCGGCGCCGGCGGCCCTG
>NZ_CABFPH010000049.1 GCF_902141845.1 Methylobacterium symbioticum
GGCATCCAAGCGCGCTTCGCCCTGGGCCGTGCCCGGGCGTGTGCCGCCGTCCGAGCCGCGTGCCGGGGTCGGCCGCGCCGCGGCCCTGCGGGCCTCCGTCAGGGTCTCGCGCCGGTCCTCGGCGACGCGCGCGGCAACCGCCGGCCCGGGCTTGACGATCCGGTCCTCGGCCGGCGCTTCACTCTGCCGCGCGGCCCTGCCTGCGGGCTCCGTCCGGCTCGTCGCGTCGAGGGCAGCCGCGAAGGCGGCCGTGCCGCGCGCCGCCGCGCGCCCGCCCGCCTGGGCAGCATTCGCCCTGTCGGCGGCCTTCGCCGACGCATCCATCCGTGCCGTGTGTCCGAGCGCCATGCATCCCTGCTCCTCGGGCGCCCCGGAGCAAGGGGCGAGCCATGCGTGCTGGCGCTCCAAGGCCTTGATCGGCAAGGGATAACGGCGCGACACACGGATGCCGTGTCGAACGGCACCGGCGGAAGCTGCCGAGCGGGCGGCAGGACTTGCCGGGTCGGGTCCTCTGCGCAGACCAGGGCGTCATCCGGGCGCCGACCCTGGAAAGTGCCGGATCCAATCGCTATAGAAGCCCGCGGGTGGTCCCGCCCCGCGAGAGGGGCCGCCGGATCCGGCCATGAATTCCCTCGATCTGCCCAAAGCCCCCCACGAGACGCGCGTCGTCGTTGCCATGTCCGGCGGCGTCGATTCCTCCGTGGTCGCGGGGCTTCTGAAGCGCGAGGGCTACGACGTGGTCGGCGTCACGATGCAGCTCTACGACCACGGCGCCGCGACGCACCGCAAGGGCGCCTGCTGCGCGGGGCGCGACATCCACGATGCCCGCGCGGCCGCCGCCCATCTCGGCATCCCGCACTACGTCCTCGACTACGAGGATCGCTTTCGCGATGCCGTGATCGACCGGTTCGCCGAGAGCTACCTCGCGGGCGAGACGCCGATCCCCTGCGTCGAGTGCAACCGCTCGCTCAAGTTCCGCGACCTGCTGGGCCTTGCCCGCGACCTGGACGCGGACGCGCTCGCCACCGGCCACTACGTGGCGAGCCGGCCGCTGCCTGAAGGAGGCCGCGGGCTCTACCGCGCCCTCGATCCGGCCCGCGACCAGAGCTACTTCCTCTACGCGACGACGGCCGAGCAGCTCGCCTATCTGCGCTTCCCGCTCGGCGAGCTGCCGAAGGACGAGACCCGTGCGCTCGCGCGGTCGCTCGGCCTCGCCGTCGCGGAGAAGCCGGACAGCCAGGACATCTGCTTCGTGCCGCAGGGCCGCTACAGCGAGGTGATCGCGAAGCTCCGCCCCGATGCGGCGCGCCCCGGCGAGGTGGTCGATCTCGGCGGACGCGTGCTCGGGCACCACGAAGGCATCATCCATTTCACGGTCGGCCAGCGCCGCGGCCTCAAGCTCGCGGTGGGCGAGCCGCTCTACGTGGTGCGGCTGGAGCCGGAGACGGCCCGCGTCGTCGTGGGTCCGCGCAGCGCGCTCGCCACCGGCCGCATCCGCCTCACCGACCTGAACTGGCTCGGCTCGCAGCCCGTCGAGAGCCTCGACGGGCTGGAGGTGGCCGTGCGCGTGCGCTCGACCCGCGAGCCGCGTCCCGCCCGTCTCGCCTACGACGCGGCGCAGGGCAGCCTGATGGTCGACCTCGCCACGCCCGAGGACGGCGTCTCGCCCGGCCAGGCCTGCGTCATCTACGCCGACGAGGATCCCCGCGCGCGGGTGCTCGGCGGCGGCACCATCGCCCGCGTCGACACGGTGTCGGCGCACCCCGCCCAGGCCGCCTGATCCCGGCCTCCAGCGCAGGACGACCGCAGACCATGTTGAGCGAGCCGCAGGAGAGGGGCCCGAGCACGGCCCTGATGCGCAAGGCCTATGCGCGCTGGGCCCCCGTCTACGACGTGGTCTACGACAAGCTCACCGAACCCGCCGCCCGCGCCGCCGTGCGCGCCGCCGCGGCCTGCGGGCCGCGCATCCTCGAGGCGGGCGTCGGCACCGGCCTGTCCCTCGGCTACTACCCGCGCGACGCCTTCGTCTGCGGCGTCGACCTCTCCGAGGACATGCTGAAACGCGCCCGCGCCAAGGTGCGGCGGCGCGGCCTCGGCCACGTGCACGGCCTGCAGGTGATGGATGTCTGCCATCTCGGCTACGCCGATGCGAGCTTCGACGCCGTGGTGGCGCAGTTCCTGATCACCCTGGTACCGGATCCGGAGGCCGCGCTCTCGGAATTCCTGCGCGTGCTGCGGCCGGGCGGCGAGATCGTGCTCGCCAACCATTTCGGCCAGGATACCGGCCCGGTCGCCCGGGTCGAGGAGATCGTCGCGCCCCTCTGCACCAAGATCGGCTGGTCGTCGGACTTCAAGGCGGCGCGCATCCAGGCCTGGGCCCGGCGCAACGGCGTCGAGTTCATCGGCGTCGCCCCGACCTTCCCCGGCGGGTTCTTCAAGATCCTGCGCATGCGCAAGCCCGCTTGAGCGGGCCGGACCGCCCGGCGGGGTGGGGGCGCCTGCGCGGCGCCCTGCGCTTCCTGCCGCTCGTCCTGCTCGTCGGCGTGTCGCTGGCGGCGCTGGTCTCGGGGGCGGGCCGCCTCGTCAGCCTCGACACACTGCTCGCCTCGCGGGCCTGGCTGCACGGCTTCGTCGCGGCCGATTACGGCCGCGCCCTGGTCGCGGCCTACCTCGTCTATGTCGGCGCGGTCGTCGTCTCGGTGCCGGCGACGCTGATGCTCACCATGATCTGCGGCTTCCTGTTCGGCATCGTCACCGGCGCCCTGGTCGCCGTGGCGGCGGCGACCACGGGCGCGGCGATCGTGTTCTCGGTGGGGCGCGGCCCCGGGGGCGAGCTGCTGCGGCGCCTGGCGGGGCCCCGCCTGCAGGCCTTCGCGGAGGGCTTCCGCCGCGACGCCTTCGGCTACATCGCCTTCCTGCGCCTGCTGCCGCTCTTCCCGTTCTGGATGACGAATCTCGCGCCGGCGGCCTTCGGGGTGCGGCTGCGGACCTTCGTGCTCGCCACCCTGGTCGGGCTCCTGCCGGGCGCCTTCGTCTACGCGGCGACGGGCGCCGGCATCGAGGACGTCGTCGCCGCCCACGAGGCCGCCAAGGCCGCCTGCCAGGCTGCATCGGAGCTCGGATGCGACGAAGCGTTAACGTTGCGTGGATTGGTGACGCCGAAGATGCTGATCGGCCTGGGGGCGCTCGCGGCATTCGCCCTGTTATCGATCCTCCTCCGCCACCGCCCCTTCCCACGTCAAAGATGACATAGGGTATCGCCAGTTCCGGGACAGCCCCAACGCGATCACAACGTAAGCTGCGCTCAGAAGCACTGCCGAGAAAGTACAACTACTAGTTCTAGTACAATCTTATCCTGGATTGAACAATTGCGTCACCAATTCCGTCCCGCCGGAATTGCCCCTCGACGGCCCGCCGCCGCTCGGGCTACGAAGATGGCGTCTGCCGCGATCCTCCCCGGTCCGGCGGCGCAGTGCAGTCGGGTGCGGGAACGCCGCATCAGCCGGGGCCACGATGAGCGTAGACGAGGGAGCGCAGGAAGGGAGGACGAATTCGGCCGGGGCCGCAGCGCCGACCCAATACAGGCCGCTTCGGCATCTCGGCCTGTCCGTGCGCCTGTTCCTACTCACCGTAGCCTTCGTGGCGGTTGCCGAAGTCCTGATCTACGTTCCGGCAGTGGCGAACTATCGCCTGTCCTGGCTGTCCGATCGAATCGCCGCCGCTCAGGTGGCTGCGATGGTGCTCGACGCCAGCCAGGGCCAGGCGGTGCCGGACGATCTCGCCCGCCACCTCCTGACCGGTGTCGGGGCTCGGGCCATCGCCGTGCGCGGCGACGAGACGCAGCGCCTGCTGACCCTGGATCCGATGCCCGAGAGCGTGGCGGACTCGGTCGATCTGCGCCAGACCAGTCTCTGGGAGGCGATACGCGGGGCTTGGCGCACGCTGGTCGCTCCCGTGAGCGAGCCGATCCGCGTAGTCGGCCACGGCCGCGATGGCTTCGACCTCGTGGAGATCCTCCAAGACGAAGCTCCCCTGCGTGCCGCCATGGTCGATTTCGCGGGCCGTCTCCTGCTCTCCTCGCTGATCGTCGCAGCGGCGGCGGCGGGTCTCGTCTTCGTGGTCCTGCAGATGGTGATCGTGCGGCCGGTCACACGCCTCACCCGCAACATCGCGGCCTTCGCCGACGACCCCGAGGGTGCCGAGCGCTCGATCCGCCCCTCTCGGCGCACCGACGAAATCGGGCTTGCCGAGACGGCGCTGGCGCGCATGGCGCAGGGATTGGCCGACCAACTTCGCCAGCGGAGGCGGTTGGCCGAACTCGGCCTCTCGGTAAGCAAAATCAATCACGAGTTGCGCAATATGCTCACGGGTGCGCAACTTCTTGGCGACCGCCTCGAAGGCACGGCCGATCCGATGGTGCAGCGCGTGGCGCCACGCCTCGTCGCGACCCTCGACCGCGCCATCCGCTTTTGCGAGGCTACGCTGGCCTATGGACGGGCTAGCGAGCCTCACCCAACACGCCGACGCGTCACCCTGGCTCCCCTCCTTGAGGAGTTGCAGGATCTGGCGGCGATGGCTGCCGGGACGCGGGTCACGATCCACGCGGAGGCGCCTGCGGACCTGAAGGCTGAAGTCGATCCCGAGCAGCTTCTACGTGCCCTGACCAATCTCGTGCGGAACGCGGTGCAGGCGCTGGAGACGGCACGCTGCGCGGCCGCGCCCGAGGTGCGGGTCACCGCCTCACGGGACGGTGCGGAGGGACATGGCGCCGTGACAATCTTGGTCGCCGACAACGGCCCCGGACTTCCAGAGAAGGCCCGGGCGCACCTGTTCGCCCCATTCAAGGGCTCGGCGCGCTCCGGCGGCACCGGCCTCGGCTTGGCCGTGGCATCGGAACTGATCCGCCTCAACGGCGGAACGCTGACTCTCGACGAGGGTACGCCGGGCGCCTGCTTCCGCGTAATCCTACCGGATTCGCCGGCGAGCGCGGCCTGCGGTGCTACTCCGCCGCGGCGAGGATAGGGGCGTGGACCGTGATGCCGATGTCGCGTAGCAGCGCGGCATCCTCGTCCGCCTCGTTGTTGGCGGTGGTGAGCAGGCGCTCGCCGTAGAAGATCGAGTTGGCACCGGCCAGGAAGCAGAGGATCTGCGCCTCCCGCGTCAGACTCTTGCGTCCAGCGCTCAGCCGCACCCGGGCCTTCGGCATCACGATGCGCGCCGTGGCGCACATGCGCACGAGGTCGAGCGGATCGACGGCGGGCTGCTCCTCGAGCGGCGTGCCGGGCACCGCGACCAGCGCGTTGATCGGCACGCTCTCGGGATGTGGCGCGTGGTTGGCGAGGACCTGCAGCATCGCAGCCCGGTCGGTCACGCCCTCGCCCATGCCGACGATGCCGCCGCAGCAGACGCCGATCCCAGCCGCGCGCACGTTCTCTAGCGTCCGCAGCCGGTCCTCGTAGGTGCGCGTCGAGATGATGTCACCGTAGAAGTCGGGTCCGGTATCGAGGTTGTGGTTGTACGAGGTGAGGCCGGCCTCGGCGAGACGCTCGGCTTGGCTCGGGCTGAGCATGCCGAGCGTCACGCAGGCCTCCATCCCGAGGCCGCGCACGCCCCGGACCATCGCGAGCACCGCGTCGAATTCCGGACCATCCTTCGGCTGGCGCCACGCTGCCCCCATGCAGAAGCGATGGGCGCCGTTGGCCTTGGCTGCAGCCGCCTCCTTGAGGACGGTCTCGACCGGCATCAAGCGCTCGCGGGCCATGCCCGTCCCCTTGTGATGCGCCGATTGCGGACAATAGGCACAATCCTCAGGGCAGCCTCCGGTCTTGATCGAGAGGAGGGAGGCACGCTGGATGTCGGCGGGATCATTGTGCATCCGGTGCACGCTGCCCGCCTGATGGACGAGGTCGAGCAGCGGCAGGTCGTGGATCACCCGGATCTCGGCCACGCTCCAGTCGTGGCGGATCGCGCCGAATGTGGGCTCAGTCGAACGGGGAGGGGAGGTCTCGCTCATGCAGCCTTTGAGCGGAATCGGCCGGCAGAAATCAAGCCTTCCCACGCGCGTCAGGCCGGTGCCTGCTCGATCATCCCATACCAGCCAAGCCCACGATAGGTCTCGTAGCCAGGCGTGCGGTGAAAGGCGGTGACGGTGCCCGAACGCGGGTCTGCAACCGTACCGCTCACGCGCCCGCCCGGATCGGCCGTTACGATCTCACTGAGGATGCCGCGCCCATCCGAGGCCGCGATCACCCTGCGGCGGGCATCGACCAGCATCACACGGGTGCGGGCCCTGTCCTCTGGTGCGACGCGGACGCCGGAGACGATGGCGCGGGCCTGCGGCTCCCAATCGAAATGGATGGCCAGCACGCCGCAGGGCCGGCCCGAATCCCAGATTCCGGCCGCGTAGGTCGCCACCTGCGCGTTGCCCAGGCCCGGCTCATGGCGCACGTCAGCGCAGCAGAACGCATCACCGTCCCGTAAGGTCAGCGCGTCGCGGAACCAAGCTTCATCGGAGACCGAGCGATCCTTCAGCCCCGGATAGCGGTCGGGACGGCCGGTCGCCAGGATGCGGCCGGCGCGGTCGCAGAGCCAGAGATCGAGATAGACCGTATAGGCTGACAGGATGATCCCGAGGCGCGAAGAGGCGTAGGCTGCGGCGGCTGCGCTCGGCTCCGCCGCGCAGGCGACGATCGCAGCGTCCGTGGCCCACCAGCGCACATCGCAGGTCCGTTCGTAGAGGTTGCGGTCGATCAACTCGACGGCGTTCAGGGCAAGGTCCACGAGGCGCTCTTCCTGGGCCCGCCCCGCCATCGCGGAAACCGCTTCCTGCAGCGTCCCGATCCGGGCGGCGAGATGGGTCTCAAGCTCCCGAGCAAGGTCCTCGATGCGCCCCCCAACCTCGCGCACCTCCTGAGCCACCACCGAAAAGCCGCGCCCCTGCTCTCCGGCGCGGGACGCTTCGATCAGGGCGTTCAGCGCAAGCATCCGGGTTTGGCCGGTGATCTTGCGGATCTCGCCGCCCTTGTCCTTTGCGATGCGTCCGACCTCGCCGACGAGCGCTGTGATGTTCCGCAGGGACGGCGGCTCGGCATCCTCATCACCGTGCCTCGTGAGGTCATTGCGCAGAGCGTGCATGGACAATCCCGATCTGGAGCCGCACCTGATCACCGCAGATCAGGCTCGGTCCCAGCGCATATGAGTGTACGCGTCCCGTGTGCCGAACCGACACTCAATGCCCGGGAAGCGCATCCGGAGATCATCAGAATACGAGAAACTCACTAACGGTTTCTAAGCCAATCAGAAGATCTGAGGGCATCATTCGCGCGAGAATGAAAGTTTTCGCCATCCGATCGCACGCGATACACGTTTTTGCATTGGCTAGATCGCGAGATTCAATCAGCCGCTGCATCTGAAGGCGCTCTCCGCCGAAATGGACGCCGACGCAGGGCAAAGGGCACGTCGAGACAAGGACTGAGAGCACTCACCCCCCGACCACCGGGAGATCTCCCCCTGGGCACGACGGCGCAGCGGGAGCTTTGTGAGCGTCTCTCGGCCCCTGATTGCTACGCGATCGGGAGTGGCTCTAATGCGTCGGCTCGCCTGCGGCGACCTTGGCGGTCCAGTCGTCGAAGGCCACCACGGTCTGGCGCTGCTCGCCGAGGCGGTCGATGCGCACGACCATCTCCTCCCCCGGCTTGAGGTAGCGCGGCGGCTTCATGCCGAGGCCGACGCCCGGCGGCGTGCCAGTGGTGATGATGTCGCCGGGCTCCAGCATCATGAAGTGCGAGGTGTAGGCGACGAGCTGGGGCACGTCGAAGATCATGGTCTCGGTCGAACCGGCCTGCATCCTCTGTCCGGATACATCGAGGCTCATCCGCAGGTCCTTGAGGTCCGGAATCTCGTCCAAGGTGACGAGCCAGGGGCCGATCGGCCCGAAGGTCGGGCAGCCCTTGCCCTTCGTCCAGGTGCCGCCGCGCTCCATCTGGAATTCGCGCTCTGAGACGTCGTTGCAGATGCAGACCCCGGCCACGTAGTCCAGGGCCTCATTGGCGTGGACGTAGGACGCCCGGGCACCGATCACCACGGCGAGTTCCACCTCCCAATCGACCTTGGCCGCGCCCTTCGGGATGATCACCGGATCGTTCGGGCCCGAGATGCAGGATGGGGCCTTGTTGAAGATGATCGGCTCGGAGGGGATCGGCGCGCCGGTCTCGGCCGCGTGGTCGGCGAAGTTCAGGCCGATCGCGATGAAGTTGCGGGTGCCGCCGACGCAGGGACCAAGCCGGGTGCCGGCCGGAAGACGCGGCAGGCTCTCGGGATCGATCATCCGGAGCCGGTCGAGCGAGTCCTTCGCCAGCGCCGGCCCTGCGATGTCGCGAACGATCGCGGACAGGTCGCGATAGCCTCCGTCCCGGTCGACGAGGCCGGGCTTCTCTGTGCCCTGTGCGCCGTGGCGGATCAGCTTCATCGCGTCGCTCCCGGAAGGTGTTCTAGCACCGGGACCATGGAGACCGGACGAGGTCGACGCAAGCGAGGCCGGCCTGCCCCGACCTGAGGTGACGATCGCGCTCTGTTGCGGGAATGTCACATCCGTCGTTCACTGTGGGGCGACGGTACAAGAACAGGCGATAAAGTTCAGATATGAACTATTTTACCGGCGCTGCTGCCGCAAGATGAAAGAGCAATCTTTCTGGCAACCGACTCCCAATATTGCGCGCGATTTCCAAATTTTTACTATAAAATACCAGACTTGCAAAATATCACTTGTCCCATCAGAATGATTTTCAAGGTGCCAGCTCGGCTCGAGGCCGGGGATCCAGCGCCGTCAAAGAACTGAAGGGGTCGGAAAGCATGACGGTCAGGGTTCGGTCTCTCGCGCTGGCAGGCGTCGCTGTGGTGTCGCTCTGGGCGGGCACGCAGGAGGCGAGCGCCGGCGCGTTCGGAATCCGCGAGCAGAGCACGCAGGCCCAGGGGCTCTCTTTCGCGGGCGCGGCGTCGGGCTCCGGCGGCGTTTCCTCGATGTTCTGGAACCCGGCCGTCATCACCATGAACCCAGGCTGGGTCACGGAGCAGAACCTCACCTTCATCAACCTGTCGGCCAACATCACGCCGACGCTCGGCACCAATCCGGGCTTCCTGCCGCTCGGCGGCTCGGGCGAGATCGGGCAGGGCGCCGTGGTGCCTGCGGGTGCCACATCCTACCAGCTCAACGACCGGCTCTGGATCGGCCTGCAGACCGGCGCGCCGTTCGGTCTCGTGACCAAGCCGAATCAGGTCTGGGCCGGCGAGGTCTACGGCCGGTCGAGCCGGATCTTCTCGCTCGCCTTCAACCCGGTCATCGGCTTCAAGGTGAACGAGTGGCTCTCGGTCGCCGCGGGCCCGAACATCGAGTATTTCCGCCTGACCCTGCGGCAGGCGCTGCCGATCCCGGGCCTGTCGCCGACGGTGTATCCGAGCGCCTTCCTGAAGGGCGAGTCCTGGGGCGTCGGCTTCACGGCGGGCGCCACGATCACGCCCTGGGCCGGTACGGTACTCGGCATCGGCTACCGTTCCTCGGTGCACCACGACATCGAGGGGTCGATCGGCGTGCCGCTGGTGGCGCTCGCCCGCACCGCCGGCCAAGTCACGGCGAACCTCAATACGCCCGAGAAGCTCAGCGTCGGCCTGACCCAGGCGATCAACCCGGTCACCCGGATCAATCTCGGCTTCGAGTGGGACAACTGGACCCGGCTCGGCAATGTCGGCATCGTCTCGCGCACCCTCGGGGTGCCGGTGAGCAACCTGCCGCTCGACTACAAGGACGGCTTCACCTATTCGGTCGGCGCCGAATACGATTGGTCGCCGAGCCTGACGCTCCGCGGCGGCTTCGCCTACGAGGTCTCGCCGATCGACTTCGCCAACCGCTCGGTGCGGCTGCCGGACGGCGACCGCTACATCGCCTCGATCGGCGCCAGCTACCGCTGGAACGAGAAGCTGACGCTTAACCTGGCCTACTCGCACTTCTTCCTCGACCGCAACCGGATCCTCTCCGGGCCGGGCCGCGACTACAATGTCGGCAACATCGCCTTCGCGGGCTACACCGATGCCAGCGCCGACGTCCTCTCGGTCGGCTTCCGCTACGTGTTCGGCGAGCCGGCCCGGCCGGTCGCGGCGGCGCCGCTGATCCGCAAGTACTGAGACCATCGGCCCGGACCATCGAGCACCCCGGGGGCCTCAGGGCCCTCGGGGTTTTCCGTTCCGGCCTTCACCCGGATCAGGACTTCATCCGCACATAGGTGCCGGGGGCCGGCCCCAGGGAGGGCAGGCCGCCCGCGCCCGGCACGCGGGCCGGCACGCGCTCCGGCGCCTGCGCCTCGATCCAGGAGAACCAGTAGGGCCACCACGAGCCCTTGTTCTCCGTCGCGGCCTCGATCCAGTCCTCCAGGCGCCCCTGGACCGGACCGCCGGTCCAGTAGCCGTATTTCGGCTTGGCCGGCGGGTTGACCACGCCCGCGATATGGCCCGATCCGGCGAGCACGTAGTCGACCGGGCCGCCGAACCGGCGCGAGCCCTCGAACACCGAGAGGGCCGGGGCGATGTGGTCCTCGCGCGTGGCGAGGTTGAAGACCGGCACCTTCACCTTGGACAGGTCGAGGCGCACGTTGCCGAGCACCATCTTGCCCTGGGCGAGATTGTTCTCGAGGTAGCAGTTGCGGAGATAGAAGGAGTGGTTGGCCGCCGGCATCCGCGTGGCGTCGGCGTTCCAGTAGAGCAGATCGAAGGCCGAGGGCGGCTTCCCCTTCACGTAGTTGTTCACCACGTAGGACCAGATCAGGTCGTTGGGGCGCAGCATGTTGAAGGCGTTGGCCATGCGCGCGCCCTCCAGATAGCCGCGCTCGGCCATGCGCGCCTCGACCTCCCGGATCTGCTCCTCGTCGGCGAAGACCTTGAGGTCGCCCGCATGGGTGAAGTCGACCTGCGTGGTGAGCAGAGTCGCGCTGCCGATGCGCACGTTGCCGGTGGCAGCCTGGTAGGCGAGCGTCACGGCGAGCAGCGTCCCGCCGACGCAGTAGCCCGCGGCCGCCACCTCGCGCTCGCCAGTCGCGGTGCCGATCGCGTCGATGGCCGCCTCGATGCCCTCGCGCATGTAGCTCTCGAAGTCCTTCTCCGCGTGCCGCTCGTCCGGGTTCACCCAGGAGATGCAGAACACGGTCAGGCCCTGATCGACCATCCACTTGATGAAGCTCTTCTGCGGATTGAGGTCGAGGATGTAGAACTTGTTGATCCACGGCGGGACGATCAGGAACGGGCGCTTCAGCACCGTCTCCGTGGTGGGCGCGTACTGGATCAGCTCGATCAGGTCGTTGCGGAACACCACCTCGCCGGGGCTCACGGCGACGTTGCGGCCGACCTCGAAGCTCGCGGCATCGGTCTGGCGCACCCGCAGCGCGCCCTTGCCCGCCTCGATGTCCTCCTGAAGCATCTGCAGGCCGCGCAGCAGGTTGGCTCCGTTCTCGGTCAGCGTCTGCCGGAGCAGTTCCGGATTCGTCAGCACGAAGTTCGAGGGCGAGAGGGCGCCAGCGACCTGCCGCAGGTAGAATTGGGCCTTGTGGCGGGTGCGCTCGTCGAGCCCCTCGGCCTCCTCGACGAGATCCTCGGCCCATCGCATCAGGATCAGGTAGCTCTGCTTGATGAAGTCGAAATACGGGTTCGTCGTCCACTCGGCATTGGCGAAGCGCGGATCCTTCGGCTCGGGCGCGGCGACGGGAGGCGGCTCCTGCCCCTGCAGGCGCAGCCAGGTATGGCCCCACAGGGTGGCGAAGGACTCGCCGAGCCGGGCCTGCGCCTCCAGGCTCTTCTGCGGATCCGAGAGCCAGCGCTCGGCCACCAGCCCGAGCGTGCGGGCCATCTCGTTGAGTTCCGTAGGCGGGGCGCCCGGCACGGCGGTGCCGTCGGCGGGCTTCAGCATGTTCGAGACGTTGCGTCCCATGGCCTCGACGAACAGGCCCGCGTTGCGCGACAGCGCCTCGAAATCGGGTACGTGCGGCGGCAGCGACGGCTGGCTGGTCACGCGTGCATCTCTCCCTATGATCCGCCGGCACCTTGAGATGCGCGACGGGCCCTGATCCAGGCTAACGCAGGACGGGCCTCGTTTCCGCCAAATTAAGGGGCGAGCCCAAGATTTTGCCAGACCGGCACGCCCGGCCGCCGCTACAACCGCATCATGTTCTCGCCCGATCATCACAGAGCTGTGACCCGCCGCGCGGTCCGCGCGCTCCTCCTCGCCGCAGCGCTCGCGGGCAGCGGCTGCTCGAGCGATGTCGGGGTGCTGCGCAGCACCGGCATCGCGGGCTCGGCGCCGAAGGGGCCCGAGGCGCCGGACTTCGTCGCGAACAGCCGCCGCGGGGAGCAGGACTACATGCCGGTCGGCGTCTCGGCGCCGAAGCGGGCCGTGCGGGCCAAGTCCACGGAAGGGCAGAAGGCACTCGAGGCGGAGCTCGAGAGCGCCCGCAGCCGCAACGTCAACCGGGGCAAGGCCGCCGAGAGCGCCGGCCGGTCGGTGAACCCGGCCTCGGCGCCGGCCTCGGCACCCGCCACGCCGAGCCCCTGAGGCCCTCTCGAACCCGCTTGGCCCGAGGCCGTTTTCGGGGTCGGCGGCCGTGGGCTTCCGTGCTAGAGAGGCCGACCCGCACGCCCGAACCCATGAAGCGCCACACGGGACCCGTGCGCGATGGACAACGCCATGACCGACTTTCACCGCATCAAGCGCCTTCCGCCTTACGTCTTCGAGCAGGTGAACCGGATCAAGGCCGCCGCCCGCGCCAACGGCGCCGACATCATCGATCTCGGCATGGGCAATCCCGATCTCGACGCGCCCAAGCACGTCATCGCCAAGCTCTGCGAGACGGCGGGGCGCCCGCGCACCGACCGCTACTCGGCCTCCAAGGGCATCGCCGGCCTGCGCCGTGCCCAGGCCGGCTACTATCAGCGCCGCTTCGGCGTGAGCCTGAATCCCGACACGCAGGTCGTGGCGACGCTCGGCTCCAAGGAAGGCTTCGCCAACATGGCCCAGGCGATCACCGCGCCGGGCGACGTGGTGCTGGTGCCGAACCCGAGCTACCCGATCCACGCCTTCGGCTTCCTGATGGCCGGCGGCGTGATCCGCTCCGTGCCGGCCGAGCCGACGCCCGCCATGTTCCCGGCGCTGGAACGGGCGATGCAGCACTCGATCCCCAAGCCCGTGGCGCTCGTGGTCTGCTACCCCTCGAACCCGACCGCCTACGTGGCGGGGCTCGACTTCTACAAGGACCTCGTCGCCTTCGCGAAGAAGCACGAGCTGATCCTGCTCTCGGACCTCGCCTATGCCGAGGTCTATTTCGACGGCGAGCCGCCGCCCTCCGTGCTGCAGGTGCCGGGCGCGATCGACTGCACGGTGGAGTTCACCTCCCTGTCGAAGACCTATTCCATGGCCGGCTGGCGCATGGGCTTCGCGGTCGGCAACGAGCGCCTGCTCGCGGCGCTGACCCGGGTGAAGTCCTATCTCGATTACGGCGCCTTCACGCCGATCCAGGTGGCGGCCACCGCCGCGCTCAACGGGCCGGACGACTGCATCCACGAGATGCGCTCGATCTACCGCAAGCGCCGCGACGCGCTGGTCGATTCCTTCGGCAAGGCCGGCTGGAAGATCCCGGCGCCCGCCGCCTCGATGTTCGCCTGGGTGCCGATCCCGGAGAAGTTCCGCGAGCTGGGCAGCCTGGAATTCTCCAAGCTGCTGCTCGAGAAGTCCGACGTGGCGGTGGCGCCGGGCATCGGCTTCGGCGAGCACGGCGACGAGTATGTCCGCATCGCGCTGGTCGAGAACGAGCAGCGCATCCGTCAGGCGGCGCGCAACGTCCGCCGCTTCTTCGACGGCGCCGACAAGACCCTGCACAACGTCGTCCCCATCACGAACCCGATGGCGAAGGTGGGCTGAGGCCCGCCGGCCCGGCCGCGTTGTTGCGGCCGGGCGACACGGGCCGGCAAAGCCGTTCCCGCGGGCGCCGCGGCGCTTGTCGCGCGCCTGAGGCTGGGCGAGGGTTCCCCGAGGGGTCCCGACCGTTCCTTGCGTTCCCGAGGGGTGCATGCGCCGCCTGAATCTGAAAGCCGCCGCGCTCGCCGCCCTCGCCCTCGGCACCGTGGGCGCCTGCGCGCCGAACCCGATCGTGGCGCGCGATCCCGTGCCGGCCCCCGGCCCGCAGGACGCCTTCGTCTGCGATTCGCGCCCGCTGCCGCTCAACGCCTTCGACACCGCCTGCGACCCGGCGCGCCGGCCTCCGCCCGAGACCGTGCTGCGCTCGAAGGGCTAGAGGCGGCGTCCGGGCTCTGCCCGGCCCCGCGAGAGGGGTGACCCCTCTCGACAGCCGGGACCCCACGCGCCTTCGGCTCCGCGCGTCGCCTGACGCCGGAGGCATGGCTGGAGCGGGAGACGCGGGACGCCGCGGAACCCCAAACATGTGCGTACGGATACCGAGCTCCCCGGCGTCCCGCGGACGAGGGGGCCGCGTGTGGCCGGCCTCGTCCGTTTAGCGTCGCGGTCTCTTGCTCACCTGCATCGACCCCGATCGTGGCGGACTGCGTAGCGCCGTTGCCCGGCTCGCCCAGCCTCACCCCGGCAGACTTGAAGCGTCGTGCACCGGACCTCGTATTGGGCCCGGCATCGGTTCCAACGACCTGTGCAGGCCGGACTATCGGGGCTGTCCCGTTGTTGATCCGGGCTGGCGCCGAGAACGGCCCTGTGTCGCGCAGAGGCGCCCGGGGCGCCGGCTGACCGGCCGGCGACGCGGGAACCGCCGCGCTGTCCTGGCACGGGCCGTGGTCATGCGGCCCGGGCTCCCTGCGCGCGGCGCGGCGGGTTGCAGGACCCGTCGCGCCGCGGGACAGCGCGTGGCTGGGATGTACGTGTTTTGTTCTCGCGTGTCAAGCTTTTTGTCTTAAGGAAGGCCTTTCGCCCTGCCGCCGCGACGTCGTCCCTCTCCCCTCTGCGGGAGAGGGTGGCCCCCGAAGGGGGTCGGGTGAGGGGACCCCCATCCCCGAATGAGGCGTCACGTCGATGCCGAGCATTCTCCTGCACCGTCGCACCCCTCTCCCGACCCCTGCTGACGCAGGGGCCACCCTCCCCCGCAAAGGGGGAGGGAGAGGCGGCGGACGCAGGTCTTCATCGTCTCGGGATCAGGCGCGGATCCCGCGGCCTGAGACCAGATGAGATCCCTCAGCGGTCGCTCTGCGGCGCCTGCCCGTCGCCGTCGGCGATGGGGCCGCCGGCGCTGAACAGCTTGCGCAGGAAGCCCGGCGCCACGGCCGAGAGCGGGTTCACGCTGACATCCGGGGCGCTCAGCTTGCCCTGCACCCGAAAATTGACCGCGAACAGCCCCTCATTGTGTCCGCCGGCCAGCAGCGGCCCGAACAGGGGCACCTGCGCGACCACGTTGTTCAGTCCGTAGAGCGGCACGAAGGTGCCGTTGATGTCCGTGCGCTCGCGGCCGGTATCGAGATAGCCCGAGAGGGTGAAGCCCATGGCCGCGTTGGAGATCGCCGCGTCGGTGAAGTCGACCCGGCTGCCGGTGCGCACGAAGTTCGCGCGCATCCGGTCGAAGGTGACCTCGCTCGCGGGCTGCACGGCGGGGCGGCGGCGCCCGCGGGCATCGACCGTATCCGGCGCCTCCGGCCCCTTGGCCATGATGCTGGAGAGCGCCGGCTCGTTGCGGAGGGTGAAGTTGCGGATCTGGATCACGCCGGCCTGCGGGCCGTCATTGAGGTTGATCCCGGCATTGAGCCGGCCGCCGAACATCCGCTTGTAGATGTCGACGAAGCGGAGCGTCGCGCCGGCATCGGCCGATTCCACCTGCAGGGCCGGCACGCCGCGCTCGGCCCGGCCGACGCTCACCGCGAGCGGAGAGGCGCGGAAACGGCCGGTGATCGCGGCCGAGCGCAGGTCGCGCCCGTGCAGCGAGACCTTGACGCTCGCATTGGTCAGCGCCTCCTCGTTGTAGCCGGTGAGGATGCCGAGCTGGATGTCGGCGTCGATGTCCTTGGGCCCCGAATCCTTGCCCTTCTGCTCGGGCCCGAGCATCGCCTTCAGGAAGGGCCGGGCATCGGCCACCGCGCCGCGCACGCTGACCTTGTAGCCGGAGCCCGCCCGGTCCACGACCACGCGCATGTCGTCGCCGGGAGAGAGCTTGAGGCTCGCGAACTCGGCCCGCTCCAGGCCCGATTCCCCGAGCGACGCGCTGCCCCGCGCCGAGGCCGGCCCGGCATCGAGCACGATGTCGCGCAGATCCGCCCCGCTGCCGGTGTCGGTGAGGGTGAAGCTGAGCCGGCCGGGCCGCCCGGCCGGTTTGGCGAGGCCCGGCAGCAGCCCGTCGATCCCGGCCCGGGTCAGGTCGGCCTCGACCCGCACCGGCGCCTTGCCCGCGCGCCCGAGCGGCATCACCGCCTTGACGGGGATGGCGCCGGAGAGCTGGGGCGCGGCCGGCAGGCCCTTCTTCACGCGGAAGGCGTCGTCGAGGACGAGGCTCACCTGCACCTCGCCGCCGCCCTTGTCCGTCCCGGTCGTCTTGTCCGTGCCGGGCTTGGGCTGGCGCAGGTCGATCGCCACCGGCGCGCCGAGCATGCGGGCCTCGCCCTTCAGGCCGAAGCCGTCGCGGCCGTAGGAGACCGCGAAGCGGCCGGCTTCGAGCCGATCCTTGCCCACCACCTTGTCCACGGCGAGGTCGGTCAGGCTGCCGGTCAGCGTCACCGGCAGGTCGGGCAGGTCGGGGATGTGCTTGAGGTTGAGCGGGAAGGCGATGCGCAGGTCGGCCGCGCCCTTCACCGTCGCCGGGTCGATATCCGCCCCGGTCAGGTTCCGGAACAGCTTGGTCTGGAGGAGGGCGGCGAGGGCGTCGGCGCCCCCGGACAGGCGCAGGCCGATCTGCGCCACCACCGTGTCGGGGGTGATCTCGGGAATCACGAAGCTGCCCTCGCCGATGGAGAGGGTGCGGCCCTCGCCGAGGCGGAGGTCGGCGGTGACATCGCGGATGCGGGTGGTGCGGCCGGTGATGGTGCCGGCCACGCGCCCGTTGGTGAGCGGCGGCGCGTCGGGCGAGATCTCCAGCGTCGCGTCGGCGATGCGGAAGTCGATCTGCACCGCGTTGTCCGGCATCGGGTCGCCCCGGGTCGCGGCGGCGAGCTCGGCGCCGGACATGTCGACGGCGATGTCGAGGGTCTCGATGCGGGCGGCGCGCAGCTCGTCCACGAGGTAGTTGCGGGCGCCCGGCGCGATGTTCTCCGGCCAGAGCCGCAGCGCCGTGCGCGCCTCGCTGTCGCTCGCCGTGATGCGCAAGGTGAGCCCGTCGTCGTCGGCGCTGGTGCCGAGGGTGCCGCTGAGGCGGCCCTTCACCCCGGCCCCGGCCAGCGTCAGCGCGTCGATGGAGACGCCGCCGGCCCGCCCCGAGAGCTGCGCCGCGAGGGCGTCGATCTTCACCGGGAGGTCCTTGGGCGCCGCGCCGCGCAGGGTGGCGTCGCGGCCCGACAGGGTCGCCGTCCAGGCGGTGTCGGCGCCGGCCGGGCTCGCCTGCCAGGAACCGGTCAGGCGCACCGCGTTGCCGGCGCCGCGATAGTCGAGGTCGGTGAGCGTCATCGCCCGGGCGCCCTCGTCCCAGCGCCCGCGCGCGGTGACGCTGTCCACGGTGACGGGGTTGAAGTCCTTCTCCTCGATCAGCAGCGAGCCGTCGCCCGTATGCACGGAGAGATCCATCGCCTCGATCCGGCCGGCGGCGAGGCGCACGTCGGCCCGGGCCGAGAGCTTGAGGTCGGTGGTCAGCGGCAGCTTCGACTGGCCGGAGAGCAGGAGCAGGTCGGTCGCCGGCAGGTCGTCCAGGGTGATCACCCCGGTGCGCTCGCCGGTCTCCGCCTCGCGCAGGGTGCCGCCGAAGCGCCACTGCCCGTGCGGCCCGTCGATGCGCAACTCGAACATGCGCGCATCCTGGGTGGCGTCGCGCCCGAACAGGCCGTTGACGCGCTCGAACACCGCGCGCTCCCGCCCGTCCTCGTCGAGGAGGGTCAGGCGGGAATTGGTGACGCGGGCCCGGTCGAGGGCGCCGACCACCCCCGCCGGATCGAGCACCACGCCGAAGATCGAGGCGATGCCGGCCGAGAGCGGCGACACCGTGCCGCGGGCGGAATCGACGCTCGGCAGGATCTGCGGCGTGCTGGCCTTGCCCGCATCGGGCGAGGCGAAGGCGATGGAGCCGTCCCGGTGGACGAGGGCCATCATCTCCACGTCGCGGAACTCGATGGAGCGCGGCTGCACGGCGAGGCGGAGCAGGCTCCAGCCGTCGAGGCTGACCACGGCCAGCGGCGCGCGCACCACGAGGGCGCCCTGGGGATTGCGGATGTCGAGGCCGGCGACGCGCAGCGCCAGGGCATGCTCGGCATCGAGCTCCAGCGAGCTGTCGGAGAGGTCGATGCGCCAGCCCGGCCCGATCCGCTCGGCCACCGCCGCGGCGACGCGGCCCGAGAAGGCGTCGAGGCTGATCGGCCCCCAGGCCAGGCGCAGCCAGGCGAGGCCGCCGCCGATCCCGACGAGGAGCACGAGGCCGAGCGCCGTGAACAGGCAGAGCCAGCCCCAGCGCCGCCCCGCCCGAGGCGGCTTCAGTCCCTCGGGTTGTTCAGCCATCGAGACCTTGCATTCGAAGCTTGACCGCTGGATCGCGGCCCCCGCGGACCTTAAGACGAGCACGGACGATCCGACCGGACCGGCTGTCGATGCCGTTGTTTGCGCTCGTCCGACAGAGGCACACCATCAATCGGCCGAAAGGAAGGCACGATGTCCTTGAATACCGGCGATCCGGCGCCCGACTTCACATTGCCCGGCTCGGGCGGGGCGGCCATCGCGCTCGCCGCGATGCGCGGTCACAAAGTCGTGCTCTACTTCTATCCGAAGGACGATACGAGCGGCTGCACCCTGGAGGCGCAGGGCTTCAACGGCCTGCTGCCGGACTTCGCGGCGGCCGATACCCGGGTGATCGGCCTCTCGCCGGACCCGGTAAAAAGCCACGACAAGTTTTGCAGCAAGTATGGGCTGCAATTTCCACTTGCATCAGACGAATCGAAGGCGGTTCTCGAAGCCTACGGCGTCTGGGTCGAGAAGAGCATGTACGGCCGCAAATACATGGGTGTGGAGCGCACCACCGTGCTCGTGGACCGCGAGGGCCGGATCGCTCAGGTCTGGCCGAAGGTGAAGGTGCCGGGCCATGCCGAGGCGGTGCTGGAGGCCGCCCGCGCGCTGGCGTGAGGGCCGGCGCGACGGGCAGCCCCTTCGCGCTTCCTTAACCTTACCGGGCCCTGAATGGGCGGGCGATTCGAAACCCCGCCCGCCATGCGCCGCTCCCGCCAGACCGAGACGATGCCGCGCCGCGGCCGGGCCCTCCTCGGGGCGGCCCTCGCCGTCACCAGCCTGTGGGCGGGGACGGCGACCTACGGCCTCCTCTTCCACGACGACCTGATGGCGGGCCTGCTCGCCCGGCAGGGGGCGATCCAGGCCGATTACGAGACCCGCCTCGGCGCGCTCCGGGCCGAGGTCGAGCAGGGGCGCCGGGAACAGGCGGCCCTGCGCCAGGGGCTGGAGCGGCGCCTCGCCACCGCCCTCGACCGGCAGGCGGAGCTGGAGCGCCGCCAGGCCGTGGTGACGCGCCTGCCCGAGTCCGAGCCGCGCCCGGCCGAGCCGGCCCCGGCGCCCGAACCCTTCTCCTTGCGCGATGCAGAGGGCCAGCCGGACCGCGCCGCCGCGAAGCGGCTTCAGGGACTCGAATCCGCCCTCGACGCGGTCCAGGCTTCGCAGACCCGCGCTCTCGGCCGGGTCGCGGCTGGCGCGGCGCGGCGGATGCAGCGCCTGCGCAGCGTGATCCGCGGCGCCGGCCTCGATCCGGCCCGTTTCGAGGGCGGGGCGCCGGCCGCCATGGGCGGTCCGCTGGTGCCGGTCTCGGGCGACGCCTTTGCCGAGACCCTGGAGGCGGCGCAGCGCGCCCTGGACGAGGCCGAGCGGCTGCGGCGGCTCGCCGGCAACCTGCCGCTCGGCCGGCCGATTCTCGGGCCGAGCAGCGTGTCGAGCCCCTTCGGCGGGCGCCTCGACCCGTTCACGCGCGGGCTCGCCCTCCATACCGGGCTCGACCTCAAGGCGGAGTTCGGCGAGGCGGCCCGCGCCACGGCGCCGGGCCGGGTGAGCCTCGCCGAGGCGGCGGGCGGCTACGGCAACATGGTCGAGATCGACCACGGCCACGGGCTCAGCACGCGCTTCGCCCATCTCGCCCGGATCGCGGTGGTGCCGGGCCAGCTCGTCGCGGCCGGGGAGGTGGTGGGCCGGGTCGGCTCCACCGGCCGCTCCACCGGTGCCCACCTGCATTACGAGACGCGGGTCGACGGCGAGCCGGTCGATCCCGCGCGCTTCCTCGATGCCGGCCGCCGGCTCGCCGCCGGCAGCCCCTAAGGTTCGGGATCCCAAAGGGATCATCCCTTTGGTGGGGTGTTGGGGCGAAGCCCTGACCTGCATGCCCCAGGGCTCCGCGCCTCGAACCCGCGAGAGGGATGATCCCTCTCGACACCCTGAGCGTCAGTCGATGTCCTCGACCGCCTCGCTGCCGCCATAGACGCGTTGCGCCAGGGAGGCTTCCATGAACGGGTCGAGGTCGCCGTCGAGCACCTCGTCCGGGTCGGTCGACTGCGTGCCCGTGCGCAGGTCCTTCACCAGCTGATAGGGCTGCAGCACGTAGCTTCGGATCTGGTGGCCCCAGCCGATATCCGTCTTGGCGGCGGCCTCCGCGTTGGCCTTCTCCTCGCGCTTCTTCAGCTCCAGCTCGTAGAGGCGGGCGCGCAGCATGTTCCAGGCGGTGGCCCGGTTCTTGTGCTGCGAGCGCTCCTGCTGACAGGCCACCACGATGCCGGTCGGGTTGTGCGTGATGCGCACCGCCGAATCGGTGGTGTTGACGTGCTGGCCGCCGGCGCCCGACGACCGGTAGGTGTCGATGCGGCAGTCGGATTCCTTGATCTCGATCTCGATCCGGTCGTCGATCACCGGATAGACCCAGACGCTCGCGAAGCTGGTGTGGCGGCGCGCGTTGGAATCGTAGGGCGAGATCCGTACGAGGCGGTGCACGCCCGATTCCGTCTTGAGCCAGCCATAGGCGTTGTGCCCCTTGATCAGGAGCGTGGCGCCCTTGATCCCGGCCTCCTCGCCGTCGGTCATCTCGACGATGTCGACCTTGAACTTCCGCCGCTCGGCCCAGCGCGCATACATGCGCTGGAGCATGTTGGCCCAGTCCTGGCTCTCGGTGCCGCCGGCGCCGGCATGGACCTCGAGATAGGTGTCGAACCCGTCGGCCTCGCCGGAGAGCAGGGTCTCGACCTGCCGGCTCGCGGCCTCCTTCTCGACGGCCTTGATGGCCGCCTCGCCCTCGGCGATGGAGGCCGCGTCGTCCTCCATCTCGCCGAGCTCGATCAGGGTCGCGGCATCCTCGAGATCCCGCTCCAGCTTCTTGATCGCGGACACGGATTCGTCGAGCTGCTGGCGCTCGCGCATGACCTTCTGCGCGGCCTCCGGATCGTTCCAGAGCTCGGGGTTCTCGGACGCTGCGTTCAGCTCCGCGAGGCGTTTATCGACGGTGTCCCAGTCAAAGATGCCTCCTCAGCAGCCCTATAGACTGCTTGGCGGCATCCGAGGCTTGCTCGATCTCGGCGCGCATCTTGTGTTTCGCTGATGGTGGCGGGCCCCCTGATCGGGGCCGGTGCCGGGTGATACCGGCGGCGTCCCGCGCTGTAAACGCCCCGCCGCCCCGGCCTGCGTCGCCGGACCGCAGGGCGGGGCGGGGGCAGGCGCAGGACCGGGGCCCCGGCAGCGCGTTGGTGGCCGGACATCAGCCCCGGAGGATCCCATGCCCGAGATCGACCATGCCGAGACCTGGAAGGA
Organism: Methylobacterium symbioticum; assembly: GCF_902141845.1. Taxonomy (GTDB): domain Bacteria; phylum Pseudomonadota; class Alphaproteobacteria; order Rhizobiales; family Beijerinckiaceae; genus Methylobacterium; species Methylobacterium symbioticum. Next base: position 21,959 of record NZ_CABFPH010000049.1, read on the forward strand.
CTTCAACGCGGCCGTGAACATGACCCCGGCCGCACTCAGGAAGCACCTCGACAGCGAGGCGAGCCAGGCCGTCGGCCAGAAATCGGACGGGGACGAATCCACCGGCCACGCGATGGGCCGGCGCATCCTCGCGATCAAGGACAAGGCGAAGGCCGACCTCACGGAGGACGACTACGCCGCGATGCGCAAGGTGGTGGGCTACGTCCACCGCCACCTCAAACAGGGCGGCAAGGCGCGCTCCGACCCCGAATCCGCCTGGCGCATGTCCCTGATGAACTGGGGCCACGACCCGGAGAAGGATTGAGGACACCCATTCCCTCCCCCGCAGAGGGGGGAGGGAACGTAAAATCTCAGCGCGGCGGGAGCGGCGGCGCGATATAGGCCGGGGCCAGCACGTAGCTCCTGGGCCGCTTGCGGCTGCCGACGCGGCCCTCGGAGAGCTGGTCGTTGTAGTAGTCGAACCCGCTCAGCCCGAAGCCGCCGCCGTTCATCACGTGCGGCACCGGGAGCGGCGGCACGGCGAGGTCCGGGCGGCCCGCCGGGACGATCACGCGGCCGCCCGCGTCGGTCTGCAGCACGGTCGGCGCCTCGGGGGCGTGGAACACGTAGGCCGCCGGCTGCGCCAGCGCCGTCCCGGCGCTCCCGAGGCCGAGAGCGGTCAGGCCGGCGGCCAGGACGTGTCGGGGAGCGAGGGTCACGCGGGTCTCCGTCACAGCTCCGGCCATACGGGCCGGGCGGCTAGTATGCCGGACCGGCGCAGGCCTGTCCGTTGCCTTCCTGCACGGGGGCAGGGGTTTTCCGCGCTTCACACGGTCTCCCTCCCCCCTCTGCGGGGGAGGGAGTACGCGGAGCTCACTCCGCCTTGAGCAGCACGTGCCGCTTGCGGCCGAAGGAGAGCTTGATCACGCCGTCAGCGGTGAGGTCGGAGAGGCTCAGGCTCGCCTTCTCGTCGGCGACCTGAACGTCGTTGACGCGCAGGCCCCCGCCCTTGATCTGGCGGCGCGCCTCGCTGGTGGAGGGGACGAGGGCGGCATGGTCCGGCCCGAAGGCGGTGAGCACCCCGAGCCCGGCCTCCAGCACGGCGCGCGGCACCGTGACGGTCGGCAGGTCCGCGGCGAGCGAGCCCTCCACGAAGGTCTTGCGCGCGGTCTCGGCCGCCGCCTCCGCCGCCTCGCGGCCGTGCATCAGCGCCGTCGCCTCGGTGGCGAGCACCTTCTTGGCCTCGTTGATCGCCGCCCCCCCGCGGCCGGCGAGATCGGCGATCTCGGCAAGCGGCAGGAAGGTGAACAGCTTCAGGAAGCGCTCGACGTCGGCATCCTCGGTGTTCCGCCAGAACTGCCAGTAATCGTAAGGCGAGAGCATCCCGGCATCGAGCCAGACCGCGCCGGAGGCGGTCTTGCCCATCTTGGCGCCGGACGCCGTGGTCAGCAGCGGGCAGGTGAGGGCGTAGAGCTGCGGCGTGCCCATGCGGCGGCCGAGATCGATGCCGTTGACGATGTTGCCCCACTGGTCCGAGCCGCCCATCTGCAGGATGCAGCCGTAGCGCCGGTTCAGCTCCACGAAGTCGTAGGACTGGAGGATCATGTAGTTGAACTCCAGGAACGACAGCTCCTGGTCGCGCTCCAGGCGCAGGCGCACGCTGTCCATCGACATCATGCGGTTCACGGAGAAGTGCCGGCCGATATCGCGCAGCATCTCGATGTAGTTCAGCTTGGTCAGCCACTCGGCGTTGTCGACCATGCGCGCGCCGTTGCCGGCCTCGCCGAACTCCAGGAACCGGGCGAAGGTCTTCTGGATGCCGGCCTTGTTCTCCTCGATCTGCTCCAGGGTCAGGATCTTGCGGGCCTCGTCGCGCCCCGAGGGGTCGCCGACGCGGGTGGTGCCGCCGCCCATCAGCGCGATCGGCTTGCCCCCCGTCTTCTGCAGCCAGTGCAGCATCATGATCGACAGCAGGTGGCCGATATGCAGCGAGGCCGCGGTGCAATCGTAGCCGACATAGGCGGTGAGCCGCCCCTCCAGGGCCGCCTGGTCGATCCCGGCGAGATCGGAGGCCTGGTGGATGTAGCCGCGCTCCGTCAGGATCCGGAGGAAGTCGGATTTCGGGGCGAAGCTCTCAGAGGTCATGGTCGGGGTCTCGGAAGGTCGGGCGCGCGACAGCCGGGAGCGCGCATGCTAGCTCGGCCGGGTTGCATGAGGTTTCGGGGCGCTCTTAGCAGGGCGCCCCGCGAAAGGCACGGGGCGAGGGGATTGAAGTCGCCATGGCGATGATGCGCGCGATCGGCCTGATGAGCGGCACCTCCCTCGACGGGGTCGACATCGCCCTGATCGAGACGGACGGGCAGGCGCTCAAGGTCGCCAAGGGCCACAACAACTTCCTCGAGCCGCTGGGGCCGACCGGCTACCGCGGCTACTCGGATGCCGAGAAGGCCCTGCTGCGCGCCGCCACCAAGGATGCGGAGAGCGTGGTCCGGCCCGACGACCGGCCGGGCCGCCTGCCGGAGGCGGAGGCCTTCGTCACGCAGGCCCATGCCGAGGCGGTGGAGCGCTTCCTCGCCGAGAACGGACTCTCCCCCTCGGACATCGACGTGATCGGCTTCCACGGCCAGACCGTGATCCACCGGCCGGACCACCGCATCACGATCCAGATCGGCGACGGTCCGGCGCTCGCCGCGCGCCTCGGGATCCCCGTGGTGTCGGATCTCCGCCGCGCCGATATCGAGGCGGGCGGGCAGGGGGCGCCGCTGGTGCCGGTCTTCCACAAGGCGCTGGCCGAGGCCTCGGGGATGGAGGGGCCGTTCGGCATCCTCAATATCGGGGGCGTCGCCAACGCGACGCTGGTCGATTCCAAGGGCGGCGTGATCGCCTTCGATACGGGGCCGGGCAATGCCCTGATCGACGAGTGGATGCAGGAGCGCGAGAACAAGAACCTCGACGATGGCGGGCGCACCGCCGCCCGGGGCCGGCCGGACGAGCCGCTGCTGGCCTGGCTCCTGACCCATCCGTTCTTCTTCCGGAAGCCGCCGAAATCCCTCGACCGGAACTGGTTCTCGCACAAGCTCGCGGGCCAGCTCTCCACGGAGGACGGGGCGGCGACGCTCACCGCCTTCACGGCGCGGGCGGTGGCGCGGGCGCTCGACCACGCTCCCGAGATCCCGACCCGCTGGATCGTGGCCGGGGGCGGGGCGCGCAACGGCGAATTGGTGCGGCTCCTGACCTATCATCTCCGCGCCGAGATCACGACGGCGGACGCGATCGGCTGGTCCTCGGCCTATCTGGAGGCGCAGGCCTTCGCCTTCCTCGCCGTGCGCTCGCTCCGGGGCCTGCCGATCACCTTCCCGGCGACCACGGGCGTGCGCGAGCCGATCTCCGGCGGGGTCCTGTCGCGGCCGTGAGCGGAGTCCGGGATCCCAAAGGGATCATCCCTTTGGCGGGTCCAGGGCGGAGCCCTGGGGTCGATGCCGGACCATGACTCTCGGATACGCCCTCCGCCGCATCGCCGAGGAATACCCGCTGGCGCGTCTCGACCCGCCGGCCGGCCACCCGCTCGCAGCCGTGATCCGAAACGGGGCGCCGGACGAGCTGCGCCGGGCGCTCGCCGGGATCGACGGCCCCTTCCTCGTCAAGGGCAGCCCGGGCCGCGGCACGCGCTGGGCGGCCGTGCCCTGGCTCGCCGCCTTCGACCCCGCGGTCACGACGAGCGCCACGCAGGGCTACTACCTCGTCTATCTCGTCCCGGCCGACCGGGAGGCGGTGCATCTCTCCCTGGCGCAGGGCACGGTGGCGGCGATCCGCGCGCATGGGCCGGGGGCGGGGGCAGCCTTGCGCGCGAGCGGCGACGTCCTGCGCCACAGGCTCGCCGACTTCGCCGACCGCCTGCCGGAGCGCGCGATCCGGCTCGGCTGCGCGGGCGCGCTGCCCGAGGGCTACGAGGCCGCCCACATCCTCGGCCTCAGCTACGGCCTCGCGGATCTCGGCGACGAGCGGCGCCTGATCGCCGACCTCGCGACTGGGGTGGCCGCCTACCGGGCCCTGAAGGCGCGGGGCGGACTCCAGATCGCGGACCGGCCCGGTTTGTGACTCGCACCAATCGGCGCTAAGGCACGCAGCGCCATGTCGCACAACACCTTCGGCCACCTGTTCCGCGTCACCACCTTCGGCGAGAGCCACGGCGTGGCCCTCGGCTGCGTGGTGGATGGCTGCCCGCCCGGGCTGCCCCTCGAGGCCGAGGAGATCCAGGCGGAGCTCGACCGGCGGAAGCCCGGCCAGTCGCGCTTCACCACGCAGCGCCGCGAGCCCGACCAGGTCAAGATTCTCTCGGGCGTGTTCGGCGACGACCGCACGGGCGGGCGCCAGCTCACCACCGGCACGCCGATCGCCCTGGTGATCGAGAACACCGACCAGCGCTCGAAGGATTATTCCGAGATCCGCGACAGCTACCGGCCGGGCCATGCCGACTACGCCTACGACGCCAAGTACGGCATCCGCGACTATCGCGGCGGCGGCCGCTCCTCGGCCCGCGAGACCGCGGCGCGGGTCGCCGCCGGCGCCGTCGCGCGCAAGGTGATCCCGGCTGTGACGATCCGCGCCGCCCTGGTCCAGATGGGCCCGCACGCGATCGACCGCGCCCGCTGGGACTGGGACGAGGTCGCCCGGAACCCGTTCTTCTGCCCGGATGCGGAGATGGCCCGCTTCTACGAGGGCTATCTCGACGGCATCCGCAAGGACGGCTCCTCCATCGGCGCCGTGATCGAGGTGGTGGCCGAGGGGCTGCCCGCCGGGCTCGGCGCGCCGATCTACGGCAAGCTCGACGCGGATCTCGCCAGCGCGATGATGTCGATCAACGCGGTCAAGGGCGTCGAGATCGGCGACGGCTTCGCGAGCGCGGCGCTCCGCGGCGAGGACAATGCCGACGAGATGCGCGCCGGCAATGACGGCCCGGCCTTCCTCGCCAACCATGCGGGCGGGATCCTGGGCGGCATCTCGACGGGCCAGCCCGTCGTCGTCCGCTTCGCGGTCAAGCCGACCTCCTCGATCCTCACGCCGCGCCGCACCGTCACCCGCGACGGGCACGAGGCCGAGATCGTCACCAAGGGGCGCCACGACCCCTGCGTCGGCATCCGCGCCGTGCCGGTGGCCGAGGCGATGATGGCCTGCGTGCTCGCCGATCACGTTCTGCGCCACCGGGGACAGGTCGGGCCGGTGCCCGGCTCGCCCGTCTGACAACAATCCGAGACCGCCCGTGTCCCACGCCTCCGTCACCGAGTGCATCGAAGCCTTCGCCCGCGGCGAGATCGTGGTCGTCACCGACGACGACGACCGCGAGAACGAGGGCGACCTCGTCGTCGCGGCCTCGCTCTGCACGCCGGAGAAGATGGCCTTCATCATCCGCAACACCTGCGGCATCGTCTGCGCGCCGGTGACGCTGTCCGAGGCGCGCCGGCTGCACCTGACGCCGATGGTGGCGGCCAACGACGCGCCGCTCGGCACGGCCTTCACCGTCACGGTGGACGTGAAGCATGGGCTGACCACCGGCATCTCGGCCGAGCAGCGCTGCAACACGGTGCGGGCGCTCGCCAACGGCAATATGGGCGCGGCCGATTTCGTGCGCCCGGGCCACGTCTTCCCGCTGATCGCCCGCGACGGCGGCGTGCTCATGCGCTCGGGGCACACGGAGGCCGCGGTCGATCTGTGCCGGCTGGCCAAGCTCCCGCCGGTCGGCGTGATCTGCGAGCTCGCCAACGACGACGGCACCGTGATGAAGGGGCCGCAGATCACCGCCTTCGCCGACCAGCATGGGCTGAAGCGCGTCTCGGTGGCCGACCTCATCGCCTACCGGCAGGCCCGCGAGAAGCTCGTGGAGCGGGTCGGGCAGTTCCCGGTCAAGACCGAGTTCGGCACGATGACCGGCTACGCCTACACCACGCCCTTCGAGTCGATCCAGCAATTCGCCTTCGTGCAGGGCGAGATCGGCGATGGCCGCGACGTGCTGGTGCGCCTCCACCGCTCCAACGTGGTGGCCGACGTGATCGAGGGCGGGCGCCAGATCGAGCAGGTGATGGCGCGCTTCGCGAAGGCAGGGCGCGGCGTCCTCGTCTATCTGCGCGACGGCACCGCGGGCGTACCGCTGCAGCGGGTGGCCGACGAGGGCGCGGAGGCCCAGCGCGTGCGCCAGTGGCGCGAGGTGGGGCTCGGCGCCCAGATCCTGCGCGATCTCGGCGTGGTCTCGATCCGCAATCTCTCGACCTCGTCGCGCGCCTATGTCGGCCTCTCGGGCTTCGGCATCGAGCTCGTCGGCGACGAGCTCTTGGAGGGCTGAGGCGAGGCCGGCCCCGGCCCTCGGGCCGGGACCGGCGCATGCTCAGGCCGCGCGGACGCCGGCGAGGAAGCGGGCGACCTCGGCGTTGAGGTGCTCCGACTGGCGCGACAGCTCCGAGGCCGCGGCGAGGACCTGGGTGGCCGCCGCCCCGGTCTCGTCGGCGGCCTGGGCCACGCCGGCCATGTTGGCGGTCACCTCGCGGGTGCCGGTGGCGGCCTGGGCGACGTTGCGCACGATCTCCTGCGTCGCCGCGCCCTGCTCCTCCACCGCCGCGGCGATGCCGGTGGCCACACCGCTGATCTCGCGGATGCGGCCGGCGATGCCGGTGATGGCCTGGACCGCCTGGTCGGTCGAGCCCTGGATCCGGCCGATCTGCTGGCTGATCTCCTCGGTGGCCTTGGCGGTCTGGTTGGCGAGTTCCTTCACCTCGGCGGCCACCACCGCGAAGCCGCGGCCCGCCTCGCCGGCCCGCGCCGCCTCGATCGTGGCGTTGAGGGCGAGCAGGTTGGTCTGGCCCGCGATCTGCGAGATCAGCGCCACCACGTCGCCGATCCGGCCGGCGGCCTGGGCGAGGTCCTGAACGAGGTGCGCCGTCCGGTCGGCCTCGCCGACGGCGAGCTGCGCGAGGTCGGCCGAGCCGCCGACCTGCCGCCCGATCTCGGTCACCGAGCTGCCGAGCTGCTCGGCCGCCACGGCGACGGTGCTGACATTCGTGGTGGTCTCCTCCGCGGCCGCGGCCACCGCCGTGGACTGGCTCGCCGCCTCGGCCGCGGTCGCCGTCATGGTCTCAGCCGTCGCCTGGAGCTGGCTCGACGCGCTGGTCACGGTGGTGACGATGCCGCCGACCGCGGCCTCGAAGCCGTCGGCCATCTCGCGCATCGCCGCCTTGCGCTGCGCCTCCGCACCGGCCCGCGCCAGGGCGGCCTCCGCCTCCAGCGCCCGCGCGCGGATCATGTTGTCCTTGAAGACCTGCACCGCGCCGGCCATGGCGCCGATCTCGTCCCGGCGGCCGGCGGCCGGAATCGCGCTGCCGGTGTCGCCGCCGGCGAGGCGGTGCATGGCGGCGGTCATGACGCCGAGCGGCCGGCTCACCTCCAGGACGAGGAGCAGGGCCGCGCCCGCCGAGAGGGCCAGCGCCAGCAGAGTCAGGCCCGCCAGAAGCGTGTTGGCCCGCGCGGCGGTGGTCTCCGCCTCGGCGCGGCTGGCCTGCGCGGCGGCATCGACGCGCTCGGTCAGGGTGGCCAGGATGGCGATGACCTGCCGGATGCCGTCCGACATCTGCGTGTCGTAGCTCTGCGTCGCGCCCGACAGGTCACCCCGATCGGCCTGGGCCATGGTGGCCTCGTGCAGGGCGAGATAGCCGGACCAGGCCTTCTCGAAGCGCCCATAGAGCGCAACCTCCTCCGGCGCGGCGATCAGGGCCTGGAAGGCGGCCTGCTGGACCTTCAGCTCGGCGAGGCGCTGCTGGAGCGACTGGGCGGCATCCGCCTTCTGCTGCTGCGTCTGGGCCGAGAGCAGGCGGCCGCCATTGATGCGGATCCGCAGGGCGAGGGCCTGGATCTTGCCGAGCGCCTGCGTGGCCGGAAGCCGGACCTGCCCCAGCTCCGCAGCGGAGCCCGACAGCGCCCGGATCTGCATGAACGAAAGACCTGCGAGCGCGACAACCAAGGCGAACATCAGGCCAAAAGAAGCAATCAGTTTGCCTCTTATGGACAGAAACCCAAGCATGGCAATTCCACTCCTTCGATCAAGCATGCACTATTGCGCATCGACCGGGGAATATGTGGCCGTGAAGACGTTAAAACTTTATCGCCGCAGCGCAGCATGAAAAAATGTAAGGTTTTAAGGATACAAACCTGCGCCGGACGCCCAGCTCGAAATCGGCCGTTCCCGCTCGCAGGGGCTCCGAGGCGCATGGAGCGGATCGACGGGGCGGAGACCCGTACGGTCTCGCAGGCAGGGTCTCGGGACGGGGCAGGGGGTCGCGCCGAACGACGGCAGCCGCCGGCCGCCGCCCGAACGGGCGCTCAATGCCCCATCAGGGCGTCCACGTGCTCGTGGACCGACTTGCCGAGCCCTTCGAGGCTGTAGCCGCCCTCCAGGATCGAGACGAGGCGACCGCCCGCGTGGCGGTCGGCGAGATCGAGGAGCTTGCGCGTCGCCCAGCCGAAATCCGCCTCGTCGAGGCGCAGATTCGCCAGGGGATCGAGGCGGTGGGCGTCGAATCCGGCCGAGACCAGGATCAGGTCCGGCCGGAACGCGTCGACGCGGGCCACGATGGTCTCGAAGGCCTCGCGGAACACCGCGCCGTCGTCGTTGGGCCGGAGCGGCACGTTGACGATGGTGTCCTGCGCGCCCCGCTCCGAGGCGGCGCCGGTGCCGGGGAAGAGCGGCATCTGGTGCGTCGAGGCGTACATCACCGCGCCGTCGTCCCAGAAGATGTCCTGGCTGCCGTTGCCGTGGTGCACGTCCCAATCGACGAGCGCAACGCGGGACAGCCCGTGCGCCTTGCGCGCGTGGCGGGCGGCGATGGCCGCCTGGTTGAACACGCAGAAGCCCATGGCGCGGTTGCGCTCGGCATGATGGCCCGGCGGGCGCATCGCCACGAAGGCGTTCGCGCATTCCCCGGCCACGACCGCATCGACCGCGTGCATCGCGCCGCCCACCGCCCGGAGCACCGCCTCGAGGGTGCCGGGCGACATCACCGTGTCCCCGTCGATGGCGACCATGCCCTCCTTGGGCGCGGCGGCGACGATCGCCTCCACGTACGCCTCCGGATGGGCCAGGGTCGCGACGGCGGCCTCGGCCTTCGGGGCCTGGGCCCTCACCAGGCCGGAGAAGCGCTCGTTCTCCAGCACGCGCTCGACCGCGCGGATGCGGCTCGGCCGCTCGGGGTGCCCCTCGGGGACGATGTGGTCCAGGGCGGAGGGGTGGCTGACATACAGGGTCGTCACGGCTCTCTGAACCCTCCCGAAGGCCGGCGGCAGGCCGGGATACGCCGGTCACGTCTGTCGCGTGGCCTGTCGCGCACCTGCAACAGCGCCGGGCAATGTGGCACGGGGCCAACGTCCAAGGCTACGGCCCGGTGCCGCGAGCGGCTATGGTTATCCAGCCTCCTGAAACCGCCATGAGATGTGGCATGGGATCGGGGAGGTAGCCTCGAAAGGCGGATGACATGCGCATCGTCCCGATCATGGCGTGTGCCATCCTCCTCGGCGGCTGCAACTTCAAGGCGGTGCCCGATCCGACTCTGTCGGCTCGGGACACCGCCTTCATGGCTCTGGTGCCGCAGGCCGAGGACGACCCCCGCTACGGCCGCTGGCTGGTGAGCGACCCGACCAAGGAGGCCCCCGGCACGATCGTGGTCGAGACGAAGGAGCGGCTGCTCTACCTCGTCCTGCCCGACGGCAAGGCCCTGCAATACGGCGTCACCGTGGGCGACGAGGCCTATGGCTGGACCGGCCGCGCCACGGTCTCGCGCAAGGCCGAGTGGCCCGCCTGGCACCCGCCGGCCGAGATGATCCGGCGCTGGCCGCATGTCCACGCCATGGAGGGCGGGCCGGCCAACCCGCTGGGCGCCCGTGCCCTCTACCTGTCCGAGGGCGGGCGCGACACGCTCTACCGCATCCACGGCACCAACGAACCCGAGAAGATCGGCCAGGCCGCCTCCTCCGGCTGCATCCGCATGCGCAACATCGACGTGGTCGATCTGTTCAACCGCGTGCCGACGGGCGCGACGGTGATCGTGCGCTGAGGGCCCGGCCGCACCGCGCCCACCGCCGCGCTCACGATGGCGCCGGAGCGCCGTCCGGCAGCGCGACGCCCTCCGGGCACGGGAAGGGCGCCGCGGTGAGCGGGCGGCGTGTCGATCGGCCTGAGCCGTTGTTCTGAGGCGCTCTCCTTCGCCGCACCGGCAACCAGGCCGGGGAGAAGCGCTCGCGGTCATCGTGACGTGACCTGTTCCGTCCGTCTCTCCGCTCCGGGACCGGCTACCGGTTGACGTCGACGATCACGCGGCCGCGCACCCGGCCCGCCATGAGCTGCCCGGCCGTGGCCACGGCCTCCGACAGGCCGATCTCGTGCGCCATCGTGTCGAGCTTGGCCGGGTCGAGGTCGCGGACCAGCCGGCTCCAGGCCTCCAGCCGCTCGGGGCGCGGGCACATCACGCTGTCGATCCCGATCAGGCTGACGCCGCGCAGGATGAAGGGCGCGACGGAGGCCGGCAGGTCCATCCCCTGCGCGAGGCCGCAGGCCGTGACGACGCCGCGGTACTGCGTGGCGGCGCAGACATTCGCCAGGGTGTGGCTGCCGACCACGTCGACGGCGCCGGCCCAGCGCTCCCGGGCGAGCGGCTTGCCGGGCTCCGAGAACGCGGCCCGGTCGAGGATCTCGGCCGCGCCGAGACCGCGCAGATAGGCGGCCTCCTCGGGGCGCCCGCTGACCGCGGCGACGGTGTAGCCGAGGCCCGACAGGAGGGCGACCGCCGTGCTGCCGACCCCGCCGGCCGCCCCGGTGACGAGCACCTCGCCCTTGTCCGGGCTGATCCCGTGGCGCTCCAGCGCCATCACGCAGAGCATGGCGGTGTAGCCGGCCGTGCCGATCGCCATGGCCTGGCGCGGCGTGAATCCCTCCGGCAGCGGGACCAGCCAGTCGCCCTTGAGGCGCGCGACCTGGGCCAGGCCGCCCCAATGGGTCTCGCCGACGCCCCAGCCGTTGAGGACGACCTGGTCGCCCGGGCGATAGGCGGGATGCCGGGATTCGCGCACGGTGCCGGCGATGTCGATGCCCGGCACCATCGGGAACCTGCGCACCACCGGGCCCTTGCCGGTGATCGCCAGCCCGTCCTTGTAGTTCAGCGTCGAGTAGGCGACCGCGACGGTGACGTCGCCCTCGGGGAGCTGCGCCTCGTCGATCTCGCGCAGGGCGGCCCGGTCGCCGGCCTCGTCCTTCTCGATCAGGATCGCCTTGAACATCCGGTGCACTCCACGAGACGGCGCTCAGCGCGCCAGACAGGCCAGGAACTGGTTGGCGAAGAGGTCGAGGGGGGCCGGGCTCCGCTCGAGCTTGGCGCGCAGCACGGCGCCCTCCCAGCCGATCCAGAAGAAGGCCGCGAGCGCCGCGCAATCGGCCTCGGCCGCGATCTCCCCGGCGGCCTGCGCCTCCCGGAGGCAGCGCTCCGTCCGCGCCTGCCAATCGAGCAGGACGCCGTGCAACTGCTCCCGGAACGCCTCCGGCAGGGCGCTCATCTCCTGGCCGAGATTGCCGACGACGCAGCCGCGCCGGAACCCGAACCGCGCCATGCCGGCGCGCGCGTCGGCGACGAAATTCCTCAGGCGCTGGAGCGGGGCCGTGCCTGCGTCGCGCAGCCAGCGGTCGAGCTTGCGCGCAAAATAGCGCGCGTAGCTGTCGATCAGCACGGCGCCGAAGGCGTCCTTGCCGGGGAAGTAATGGTAGAACGAGCCCTTCGGAACGCCCGCGCTGCGCAGGATCTCCTCGAGGCCGGTCGCCGAATAGCCCTTCTCCGACAGAGCCGCGACGCCGGCGCGGATCAGGGCCTCCCGGGATGTGCCGTAGGCGGGCGCCGCCCGGGGCGGGCGGCCACGTCGGCGCGGGGCGGGGGACAGGGCCGATTCGGATGCCATGATTTCATAGTAGACCGGTTGACTATGAAATACAAAACCACCGCGATCATCGCCCGTCACGCAAGGGCCCGAGGGGCTGCAAGGGCCTGTCGCGTGATCCCGGGATCACGCGACAGGCCCCCGGCTTCAGAGGAAGCGCCGGGGATCGAAGGGGGCGAGGGGAATCTCGGGCTCCGCACCGCCGACGAGCTGGGCGACCAGGCGCCCGGTCCGGGCCGAGCCCACGAGGCCGACATGGCCGTGCCCGAAGGCATAGACCACGTCGGCGGTCGCCCGGGCCGGTCCGATGCAGGGGCGCCCGTCCGGCATGCTGGGGCGATGCCCGAGCCACACGCGCAGGCGGTCCGCGGAGACGGACCCGCCCAGATCCGGGAACATCGTGAGCAGATGGTCGCGCAGGATCTCCGCGCGCTTCCAGTTGGGCGCCGCCGCCAGCCCGGCGAACTCGACCTGTCCGGCGGCGCGCAGGCCCCCGTTCATGAAATTCGCGATCATCTTGGCGTCGGAGGCCATCACCGGCGTGCGCGGGCCGACCGCGGCATCGGGGATCATCACGTGGTAGCCGCGCTCGCTCTCCAGGGGCAGCGGGTCGCCGAGCGCGGCGGCGAGCGCCTTGGAGCGGGCCCCGGCCGCCACCACGGCCCGGTCGCAGGCGATCTCGCCCTGCTCCGTCACCACCGCCCGGAGGCGCCCGCCCTCGTGGCGGAAGCCCGTCGCCCGGGTCTCCCGGTAGGTGGCGCCCCGCGCGCGGGCCAGCTCGGACAGGGCGGCGACGTAGCCGCCGGGGTCGCGGCAATGGCCCGCCTCCTCGACCACGAGGCCGAAGGTGTAGCGCGGATGCAAGTGGGGCTCCCGCTGCCGCAACTCCTCGGCCGAGAGCTCGAGCCAGGCGACGCCGACCTTGCGGCGGATGGCCCAGGACCGGGCATCGCCCGCGAAGGCCGCGCGGTCGGGATAGACGTGCAGGACGCCGCGCCGCTCGATCAGCTGCGGCACGCCGGCCTCGGCGGCGAGGCCCGCATGGAGCTTGGGCGCATCGACGAGGAGCGTCCGCATGGCCTGGGCCGTCCGCTCGATCTGGGCGGTGGTCCGGGCGCCCAGGAGGAAGCGGATCAGCCAGGGCAGGACCTTCGGCAGGTAGGTCCAGCGGATCGAGAGGGGGCCGAGCGGATCGAGGAGGAAGGAGGGGACCTTCTTCCACATGCCGGGCTCGGCCGGCGGGATCACGGAATGCGAGGAGAGCCAGCCGGCATTGCCGTAGCTGGAGGCCTGCTCGCCGCCCGGCTGGCCGGGATCCACCACCGTCACGCGATGGCCGGCCCGCAGGCACTCGATCGCGCTCACGGTTCCGACGGCGCCGGAGCCGATGATGACGACGTGGCGCGCTGGTCCTGCAGACATCCGCTGCCTTCCTCGAGAGCCGCCGATCGGGCCCCGGGTGGCTTATACCAAGCTCTCGTTGATGCCGACCGGTGGTCGGCATCAACGAGGTCCGGCGGACGACCGCCGCCGCCAAGATCCGTCCCACTGCGCGCGGGCGGACCTCGATGAGTCAGGCTCATCGAGGTCCGGTATGAGAGTATGTTTCGCCGGAAGGGTGACCGATCCGGCCCCGGGCGGCCAAGATCGATCGGCCCCGTGCGGGCGCTGGCCCTCAATGGAAATCCCGGCTGCGGAAGACGCGGCGGTCGACCGGGACGCCGAAATCCGTGGTCTCGGGCGGCAGGCGCACGCCGCCCTCGCGCAGGGCCCGCAGCTCCTCCGTGAGATCGCGGAAGCGCTCGGCGATCAGGTGGACCACCGCGCCCGCCCGCTGCACCCGGCCCTGCACGGCCAGGAACCGGGCCGTCATCGCGGTGCGGCGGTTCGCCTCGAATATGTCCTTCCAGACGATGACGTTGGCGATGCCGGTCTCGTCCTCGATCGTGAGGAAGACCACGCCCTTGGCGGTGCCCGGGCGCTGGCGCGTCAGCACGAGGCCGGCCACGCTGACCCGGGCGCCGTTGCCCCGGTCGTGATGGTCGCGGGCCGGGATCACCCCGATCCGGGCGAGCCGCGCCCGGAAGAAGGCGACCGGGTGGCCCTGCAGCGAGAGGCCGGTCGCGGTGTAGTCCTCGGCCACCGCCTCGGAGAGCGGCAGGGCGGGCAGGTCCACGGCCGGCTCGTGGCGGAACAGCCCGTCATCGGCGTGCAGGGCGAACAGGGGCAGGGGCGCCTCGAGCCGCCGCGCGCGGGCCTCGTCCGCGGCGACCGGGCCACGCAGAGGACCGCCTTCGAGGGTGCGCACCGCCCAGAGCGCCGCCCGCCGGTCGAGGTCGAGGGAGCGGAAGGCGTCGGCCTCGGCGAGGCGCTCCAGGGCGTGACGGGGCAGGGCCAGGGCTGCCTGCAACCCCTCGATGCTGGCATAGCCGTTGCCGCGCCTGTCCACGAGGCGGCGCATGGCGGCCTCGGACAGGCCGCTCACCAGACGCAGGCCCAGACGCACCGCCATGCGCCGCGCGACGCCGGGGGGCGGGCGCCCCGAGGCCGGCTCCAGGGTGCAGTCCCAGTGGCTGGCATTCACGTCGACGGGGCGCACCTCGACCCCGTGGCCGCGGGCGTCCCGCACGAGCTGGGCCGGCTGGTAGAAGCCCATCGGCTGCGCGTTGAGGATCGCGGCCAGGAACACGTCCGGGTGCCGGCATTTCAGCCAGGCCGAGGCATAGACGAGGAGGGCGAAGCTCGCCGCGTGGCTCTCGGGGAAGCCGTAGGTGGAGAAGCCGCGGATCTGCGCGAAGCAGCGCTCGGCGAAGTCGCGCGGGTAGCCGCGGCCGGTCATCCCGCCGATGAACTTCGCCTCGTAGGAGCCGATCGTCCCGACATGCCGGAAGGTCGCCATGGCCCGGCGCAGGCCGTCCGCCTCGGCCGGGGTGAAGCCCGCCGCGGTGATGGCGATCTGCATGGCGTGCTCCTGGAAGAGCGGCACGCCGTAGGTCTTGTGCAGGAGGGCGTGCAGCTCGTTCGCGGGGCCGTGGTCCGGATGGGGCGCCGGATAGGTGACGGGCTCCGCGCCGCTCCTCCGGCGCAGGTAGGGGTGGACCATGTCGCCCTGGATCGGGCCGGGGCGCACGATCGCCACCTGCACCACGAGGTCGTAGAATTCCCGTGGTCTCAGCCGCGGCAGCATCGCCATCTGGGCCCGGCTCTCGACCTGGAACACGCCGACGGAATCGGCCCGGGCCAGCATCGCGTAGACCTCGCTGTCGCCCTGCGGCAGGTCGGCCAGGGTCGGGTAGGCGCGGCCGTAATCGCGCTCCAGGAAAGCGAGGCCCCGCTTCAGGCAGGTGAGCATGCCGAGCGCCAGCACATCGACCTTCATCAGGCCGACCACGTCGATGTCGTCCTTGTCCCACTCGATGAAGGTGCGCCCCGGCATGGCCGCGTTGCCGATCGGCACGGTCTCGTCGAGGCGGTGCCGGGTCAGCACGAAGCCGCCCACATGCTGCGAGAGATGGCGCGGGAAGCCGACCAGGGCGGTGGCGAGGTCCACCGCCTGCCGGATCAGGGGATTGCCCGGATCGAGCCCGGCCTGGACGATATGCGCGTCGGGCAGGCCCTTGCCCCAGGAGCCCCAGACCGTGTCGGCGAGGGCGGCGGTCACGTCCTCGGTGAGCCCCAGGACCTTGCCGACCTCGCGGATGGCCGAGCGCGGGCGGTAATGGATCACGGTCGCGCAGATCGCGGCGCGCTCCCGGCCATATTTCCCGTAGAGGTACTGGATCACCTCCTCGCGCCGCTCGTGCTCGAAATCGACGTCGATATCGGGCGGCTCGCCGCGGTTCTCGGAGATGAAGCGCGCGAACAGCAGCCGGATCTTGGTGGGATCGACCGCGGTGATGCCGAGGCAGTAGCAGACGGCGGAATTGGCCGCCGAGCCGCGCCCCTGGCAGAGGATGCCCCGGTCCCGCGCGAATTCCACCACGTCGTAGAGGGTGAGGAAGTAGCGCGCGTAGCCCATCGTCGCGATGAGCCGCAATTCCTCGCGCAGGGTCGCCTCGATCTCGGGCGGGATGCCGTCGGGGAAGCGCCAGCCCGCGTGGAAGAAGGTCCTGTCCTCGAGGTATTCCTGCGCCGAGCGGCCCGGCGGCACCGGCTCGTCCGGATACTCGTAGGCGAGCTCGCCGAGCGAGAAGGAGCAGCTTTCGGCGATCTCGACGGTGCGGGCCAGCGCCTCCGGGTGATCGGCGAAGAGGCGGGCCATCTCCGCGGCCGGCTTCAGGTGACGCTCGGCATTGGCCTCGAGCCGGTAGCCGGCCTCGTCCAGGGTGCAGCCCTCGCGGATGCAGGCGAGCACGTCCTGCAAGGGGCGCCGCGCGGGATGGTGGTAGAGCGCGTCCGAGACCGCGACCAGGGGCGCGCCGAGCCTGGCCGCGGTCTCGGCGAGGCGGGCGAGGCGGGCGCGCTCGCCGCCGCGCCGGGCGTGGCTGCCGGCGAGGAAGGTCCGGCCCGGCGCCGCCGCGGCGAGGGCCCGCGTGGCGGCGAGGAAATCCTCCGGCATCTCCGCGCCCGCCGGAGGCATCCCGATGAAGACCTGCCCCTCGGCCTGGGCCAGCATCTCCGAGAGGGAGAACAGGCAGGCTCCCTTGCGGGCCCGGCGATTGCCCGTCGAGAGCAGGCGGCAGAGCCGGCCATAGGCCGCCCGGTCCATCGGATAGGCGATGGCCTCGAAGCCCGCATCCGTGACGAGGCGCACGCCGGGCAGGAAGCGGATCTTCCACGCCTCCGGATCGCCCGCCTTCCAGGCCTTGCCCGGCGCCACCCGCGCCGCCGCGTAGGCGCGCACCAGCCCGGCCGTGGTGTTGCGGTCGGCGATGCCGATGGCGTGGAGGCCGTAGAGGATCGCCTGCTCCACGTAGTCCTGCGGGTGCGAGGCCCCGCGCAGGAAGGAGAAGTTCGTGGAGACGGCGAGCTCGGCGTAAAGGGTCATGGCCGCGCCGCGCCAGGCCGGAGCCGGACGGTACACGCGCGCCCCTCTCCCCGCCTGCGGGGAGAGGGCTCAGCCGACTCCGTCGTCGGCTGAGCGAGCCGGCAGGCGGGGGTGAGGGGGCGTCGACGGAAGAGTCCTCTCCGGTGCCGCCCCCTCACCATCGCTACCGCTCGCCCCATGCACGACGAGGTGCAGGGGGCCCTCTCCCCGCAGGCGGGGAGAGGGGGATCCTCACGGCTCGCCGGGCCCATCGTGGGCATGCGGATCCCTGCGGACACGGTGATCCTCACGCGAAGACCCCGTGCACGAACCACGCGGCCGGGCGCTCCGGCGCGTGGGGACCGCTGCGGTAGAGCCAGAGGCGGCGGCCGGCCTCGCACTCGACCGCGTAGTAGTCGCGCTCCGGGCCGTCGGCGCGCCACCATTCGGGGGCGATCCGCTCCGGCCCCTCGGCACGGGCGATCCGGTGCAGGCGGGCGCGCCAGCGGAAGCGCCGCGGCGGCCCGTCGGGGGCGAGCGCCAGCACCTCCTCGGCCGGCTCGCTGCGGGCCAGCAGCAGCACCGGCCGGCGCGG
>NZ_CABFPH010000050.1 GCF_902141845.1 Methylobacterium symbioticum
GCGTCGCCGCCGGCGCATGCGGGCGGCGCGGTCGGACGCGGCGGTCGACCCGGACGGCATCGGCGACGGTGGTAGCAACCCGAAAACGCGTCACGCGCCTCGCGGATCCGTTCGCGCTGCCGTCCGGGACCGCTCAGACAGTCCGGGGCGGCCGCTCGGGCGCGCGGCCGGCGGCGGCGGGCGGCAGGGGATCGGCACTGCGGCGGAAGGCAGGACCCGGCTGCCGGGCGGGCGCGACGACGGAGGCGGCCACGAAGCCGCTGCGCTCGCCTGCCGGCTCGTCCACGTCGAAGGTCACCTGGAGGGCGAAGCGCTGGGCCGGGCAGGCGGTGTCGCGCACCTTCGCGGCAGCGCAGGGGCGGTTCGGCCGGATCTCGGCATCGGCAGTGGCCGGCAGCCCGGCGAGCAGCAGCAGCGCCAGCGTCGCGAGCAGCGACAGCAACGCGGCGGGATGCACGGAACGACGGGCGCGGGCCGCCGTGAGGGTCACGGGTCCGAAGGGCACGGCTTGAGAATAGGGGTTCGGTGTGGTGCAGCGCAATCGCCTGCGACATCCTGTCAGCCCCCCTGTCCTGGGGATGACGGAACCATTCCGGGCCGAGGAAAGAAAGCGTTTTTCCCTTACCGAGCCGCGGCTTCCGGTACGCGCCCAGAAATCTAGGCCCACGTCAAGAGGCCTGTTGCGCAGATCCCACAGGCATCGCGCAGGACGCCCGGCGGCGGCATCCGGGCCCGAAGCCGCCGCAAATGCTGGGCTTGTCGGGCGGACGTATCTGACAGGAGACCAGAACCATGACGAAGCGCATCGCCGTGCTCGCCCTGGCGGCCGGGCTCGGCCTCGGCGCGAGCCCGGCCCTGGCCGGCCCCTTCGACAGCGGGCCGCTCGCCGACTTCATGAACATCTTCAGGACGCAGGCGATCCCGCGGGAGACCGTGGCCTGGTCGGGCAAGGAAAAGCCCGGCACCATCGTGGTCTCCACGAGCCAGCGCCGGCTCTACTACGTGCTCGGCGGCGGCGCGGCGATCCGCTACGGCGTCGGCGTCGGCCGGCAGGGCTTCTCCTGGTCGGGCGAGAAGACCGTCACCATGAAGAAGGAATGGCCGGCCTGGCGCCCGCCGGCCCAGATGCTCGCCCGTCGCCCCGACCTGCCGCGCTACATGGCCGGCGGCCAGGACAACCCGCTCGGCGCGCGCGCCCTCTATCTCGGCTCCTCACTCTACCGGATCCACGGCTCGAACGAGCCAGAGACCATGGGTGCCGCCGTGTCCTCGGGCTGCATCCGCATGACCAACAAGGACGTGGTCGACCTCTATGACCGGGCGCGAGTCGGCACCCGGGTGATCGTCCGGAACTGAGGATCCGGGCCGGGATCGGGGCTGGCAGCGAGCCAAGCAAGCGTGGCCGGCTCTATCCCAGGTGAATGTCGATCGGTGCCGGATGGTGCATGATCACGCATGATCTTCGTGACCGACGCGTCCGGTCTAGCGACCTTCACGAGCCCGGACTGGACCCGGGTCACGGGCCAGGCTCCGGCCGATGCGGCCGGGACCGGCTGGCTCTCGGTCGTCCACGAGGATGACCGGGAGACCGCGCGCGCCATCCTCGCCGAGGCGACGCGGCTGCGGGCGGAATTCTCCCTCTGCTACCGGCTGTGCACGGTTGGCGGCACGCCGATCTGGGTCCATGCCGGCGCGGTGCCCTCCTTCGGACCGCCGGACACCACCTTCCTCGGCTTCTTCGGCTCGATCAGCGAGGCGGAGCCCGGTTCGGCGCAAGCGGCCTCCGGCGCGGTCGGGCGATACCAGCCACTCCCACCGCCGGACGCCCTGCAGGGCACGGTTCTGGAGCGGGTGGCGGACCACCTCCTCTACGCCCACGCGCTGATCGATGCGGACGGAGCCAAGGAGGTGCTGCCGCCGATCCGCGAGGCGTTGATGCGGATCGGGCGGGCGCTCGCCCGCGCGCAGCAGGACGGCGGAACCGGCAGCCTGAACTGACGGCCTCCGCGGAGCCACCTCGCCCCGGCGGAGCCGGCAGGCCTCACTTCGGCATGAAGGCCCAGTAGTCGAGATCGAGGATCACGGCCGGGTCGTAGCCCTCGCCCTGGCGGTCGGGATAGGCGCCGCAGGGCTGGTTCTTGGTGGCCACCGTGCGCAGGCGCAGCAGTCCGACATCGGCGCGGCCGATATCGGCGGTGTCGAGCACCTCGCTCCAGGCATAGACGGTGTCGCCCGCAAAGAGCGGCGCCACGTGCCGCCCCGCATTGATGCCGGCGAGCGCGAAGGCGTTCGCGAGCCCGTTGAAGCTGAGCGCGCGCGCCAGGGAGATGACGTGGCCGCCATAGATCAGGCGCCGCCCGAAGCGGGTATCCTTGGCGGCGTGATTGTCGAAATGGACCTTGGCGGTGTTCTGGAACAGGCGCGTGGCGATCTGGTGCTCGGCCTCCTCCACGGTCATGCCGTCGACATGGTCGATGCGCTCGCCCTTCGCGTAATCGCCGAAGCGGTGCGGGCTCCCGGCGAGGTCGGAATCGTAGGCCGAGACGTCGAGCGGGGGCAGGGCGCCCGCGAGATCGTTCGGATCGACGACCTTGGCGAGGTTCGGCACGTGCTCCTCGCCGATCTGGGCCTGCGGGTCGCGCTTGCGCACCAGCACCCAGCGGCAATAGCTGAGCACGGTCTCGCCGTTCGCGTCCGAGCCGACCGAGCGCACATAGACGACGCCGGTCTGCCGGTTCGAGCTCTCCTTGAGCCCGATCACCTCGGAGACGGTGGAGAGGGTCTCGCCCGGATAGACCGGGCGGCGGAAACCGCCCTCCGCGTAGCCGAGATTGGCCACCGCGTTCAGCGAGATGTCCGGCACGGTCTTGCCGAACACCACGTGGAAGGTGAGCAGATCGTCGAGCGGGCTCTGCGGAAGCCCGAGCGCCCGGGCGAAGGCGTCCGAGGATTGCACGGCGAAGCGCGGCCCGTAGAGCGCCGTGTAGAGCGCCACGTCGCCCGTCGTGACGGTACGGGGCGTGGCGTGGCGGATGGTCTCGCCGAGGCGGTAATCCTCGAAGAAGCGGCCGGGATTGGTCTTCATGGGGGGCGTTCCTCGGGGCCTGGCTCAGCGCGTGTAGACCAGCGTCTGCGGCGGGATGATCTCGTGCAGCAGGCGGCTGACGAAGAGCAAGAGCAGGATGAGGATGATGGGCGAGATGTCCACGCCGCCGAGGTTCGGCAGGAGGTTGCGGATCGGCCGCAGCACCGGCTCGGTGATGCGGTAGAGCACCTCGCCGATCTGGGCGACGATGGGATTGCGCACGTTCACCACGTTGAAGGCGACCAGCCAGCTGAGCACCGCGCTCGCGATGAGCACGTAGATGAAGAGCTGCACCACCGTGTCGAAGAGCCAGAGGAGGGCGTACATGCGCGGGTTCGGAGTCCTCGAATCGACGCGGGCGCCAGTGCCCGCACGGGCAGCGCATAAAGGCTGGAAACGGGAATTGACAGGCTGAGCTGCGCGAGCCTAAAAGGCCCGCGTCCCGGACGGGGCTGTAGCTCAGATGGGAGAGCGCCGCAATCGCACTGCGGAGGTCAGGGGTTCGAATCCCCTCAGCTCCACCACTCATTTTCCGTGCCGGAAAATTCAGTGGTGGCAAGGATACTCAGATCGACATTCAGGTTCTCGCTCTGGACGGTATCCATGATGCCGGTAGCTTGAGACGAATATCGGCCCTCGAAACATCCACGGATCGACGCGCCCTGTCCCATCGGAGAGGGCATTCCGGCCGAGCGCATATCGGAAGGCCGTCATCACAGAGGAGCCGGACGGCCGCCGCGGCTTGATCCTGGAATCGCGGCCGTTCGCAACCGGACGGGACTCGGTGCCAGCGTCCGGAACCGCGCTCCGCCGAGGCAGGCGCCGACTCGGCAAACGGGCCGGCATCAGGACACCAGCGCGAAGCCGCCCCATGCGCGCTGCGATCGGAGACGGCGCCGACGCGACGAAGCCTGGATTTTGCAATTAGAACCACAGAAGCACGACAGTATTCAATCGAAAATTGTGTCATTGGCGTCATGATCACGTCATGACCAGAGGTTAGAGCGCCCGCAAGGCCAATCAACAGGCCGCGAGTGGGTCATGACCAAGAACTTTATTTCCTTGTTGCTCGCATCGACGGGTATGATTCCGATCGCTGCACTTGCCCAGCAGGTGCCGACTGCGCCCGGCACCGGATTCGCGAACAGCACCTCGGTCAATCCGGGAACCGTGATCCCGCGCCTCCTCGACGCCTATGTCGGGCTGATGGCCGGCAATCCTACGGTCCTGACGCAGAACTATCAGACCGTCATTGCCATGACCCAGGGCCGGACGGCGGATCAGACGCTGGCGGCGATCCATGACGATCGGACCGGCCAAGCCTACAGCATCCTGAACGGGCTCGGACCGCTGACCTCCGCCTATCTCACCGGGGCAGGCGCCAGCTTCACCGGCACGAAGCCGAACGCCCTGACCCCGACGACCTACGCGACGACCAGGCTTTCGGATTACGCCGCCAACCTCAATGCCGGCTCCGACGCCAATGGCGGGAGCACGACCTTCGGCAACGGCAGCGCCACCCCCCTTGCTGCGGCGGTCAGATTCATCGACGACACAGTGCGTGCCAACGCGTCCACCGAGCCCTCGAAGCGCGTCTTCGGGCGCTACCAGGGCGCCAACCCGGCCATCGATCCCCTGGACGCCCGCTTCAACACCTACAGCGCCGCAACGAACAAGCGGGGCCTGTCGGCCGCCGATACGGCCGGAATGGTCGTGCCGAGCTATCTGTCGAACTTCACGGTTCCGGCGGTCTACGGGACGACGGAACGCTGGGTGAAGGGCTTCACCGTCACCCAGGCGATGATCGACGCCAATGGCGGGCGTCCGCTGACGGCCCCCAATGTCGGATCCTACGATTCGGCAGGCGCCTTCACGCCCACGACCTTCGGCGTCGGCGACTACGTCCCGGGGATCGGCACCTCCCCGCGCCCGTTCCGGGTCTCGACCGGCGTGGCGGTGCCGACGCTGCTGAATCCGCGGGTCAACGGCACCAACGCCTACGCGGATGGCGGCTTCCCGAGCGGCCACACCAATTCCGGCTATCTCCAGGCCCTCGGCGTCGGCTTCCTCGTCCCGCAGCGCTGGCAGGAGATGCTGACGCGGGCCTCCGAGTTGGGGAACAACCGCATCCTGGCCGGCATGCACTCGCCCCTCGACGTGATGGGCGGCCGGATGCAGGCGACGGCCATCGCCGCCACCAACATTTATGCCGCGCTCTACGACGCCCAGGGCAACCGGGTCGACTGGACGAATCCCGCCAACACCAGGGCCTATGCCGTCTACCAGGCCTACCAGCAGACCCAGGCCTATCTGGCGGCGAGCTGTGGCGCAGCCAGCGTCAATGCCTGCCTCGCCAATGCCGCGGCCTCCGGAGCCGCCGATGCCTTCGGCGATGCCGCCCGGAACAAGGCCGATTACACCGCGCGCCTGACCTACGGCTTCCAGCCCGTGGGCCCGAGCGCGCCGATGACCGCGGCGGAGGTGCCGGTCCAGGCGCAGGTTCTGCTGCTGACCCGCTTCCCCTACCTGACGGATGCGCAGCGCCGGGAGGTGCTGGCGACGACGGGACTGCCCTCGGGCTACCCGCTCCTGAGCGGCAACACCTATGACGGCTGGGGCCGGCTCAACCTCTACACGGCCATGGACGGCTACGGCGCCTTCAACGGCACGGTCACCGTCACGATGGACGCGGCGCAGGGCGGCTACAGCGCCCTCGACACCTGGAAGAACGACATCTCCGGCAACGGCGGCCTGACCAAGGCCGGCAGCGGCACGCTCGTCCTGACCGGCCGGAACAGCTATGCCGGCGGCACCGCCATCCTGGGCGGCACCCTGGTCGGCTCGGCGGCGAGCTTCGGGTCCGGTGCCATCGTCGACAATGCCAGCCTGATCCTCGATCAGGCCGGCGATGCCGCCATGGCCAACCCGATCTCGGGCTCGGGAAGCCTGACCAAGACCGGGGCCGGCACCCTCACCCTCACCGGCACCGGCGCCTTCACCGGCGCGACCGAGATCGCCCAGGGCCGTCTGGCGGTGAATGGCAGCCTCGCGGGTTCGACCGTCACCATCGGCTCGGGCGCCAGCCTCGGCGGCAGCGGCACGGTCGGCGGCGTCGTCGCGACCTCCGGCGCCACGGTGGCCCCGGGCAATTCCATCGGCACCCTGACCGTCGCCGGCGCCGCGACCTTCGCGCCGGGCTCCGTCTACAGCGTCGAAGCCAACGCGGCGGGCCAGTCGGACCGGATCGCGGCCTCGGGCAGCGCGACGCTCGCCGGCGGCACGGTGCAGGTCACCGCCGCCCAGGGCGCCTACGCCCCGCGCACCCGCTACACCATCCTCACCGCGGATGGCGGCGTCACCGGCCGGTTCGCGGGCGTCAGCGCCAACTTCGCCTTCCTCGACCCGAGCCTGACCTACACCCCCACCGAGGTCGACCTGAACCTGACGCGCAACGACATCGCCTTCTCCAGCATCGCCAGCAACCGCAACCAGGCGGGCGTCGCCGACGCCATCCAGGCCGGCGGCCCCGCCACCCCCGCCTACCAGCGCACCGTCGGCCTCACCGCCGACGAGGCCCAGGGCGCCTTCCAGGCCCTCTCGGGCGACGTGCATGCCAGCACCGTCTCCACCGCCTACGCCATCGCCTTCTTCGTGCGCGAGGCGGTGCTCGACCGCCTGCGCTGGGGCACCACGCCGGGCACCGCCGACGGCCTGGATTTCGGCAGCCTGCCCGCCACCTACACCGCCGACCTGCCCGGCCGCGCCGCCCCCGTGGTGGCGATGCCGGCCCGGATCCTCGACCCGACGGTGTTCGGCCTGTGGGGCCAGGGCTTCGGCAGCTTCGGCAACGCCCGCTCGGACGGCAACGCCGCCGGCTTCGACCGCCAGATCTCCGGCTTCGCGCTGGGCGCCGACCTGCGGCTTGAGAGCGGCCTGACGCTCGGCCTCGTCGGCGGCTACACCGCGGCCAGCCTCGACACGACGGGCCGGCTGCAATCGGCCACGATCGAGAGCGGCTATGGCGGCGTCTACGGCGGCTACGCGGTCGGCCCGGTCTCGCTGCGGCTCGGCGCGATCTACGCCGACAACAGCATCCGCACCCGCCGC
The DNA here is from genome assembly GCF_902141845.1 of Methylobacterium symbioticum. Lineage (GTDB taxonomy): Bacteria > Pseudomonadota > Alphaproteobacteria > Rhizobiales > Beijerinckiaceae > Methylobacterium > Methylobacterium symbioticum. The sequence continues at coordinate 7,193 of NZ_CABFPH010000050.1, forward strand.
ACGATCGCCTTCGCCGGCTTCGCCGACACCGCCAGCGCCCGCACCGGCGGCTCGACCGTCCAGGGCTTCGGCGAGATCGGCTACCGGTTCGTCCTCGGCCAGGCCGGTCCGGCCGCGCTCGTCGCGAAGGACGGGGCGCGCCCGGCCCAGGCGGCGGCGAGCTATCTCGAGCCCTTCGTGGGCGGCTCCTACGTCACGATCGGGCGCGACCGCTTCGTCGAGGCCGGCGGCATCGCCGCCCTGACGAGCTTCGCCCGCGACTCCGACGTCGGCGCGGTCACGGCGGGCCTGCGCGGCCAGACGAGCTGGGACCTCGGCCTCGGCGCGCCGGTCTCGGCCCACGCCCTGGTGGGCTACCGCCGCGCCTTCGGCGACGTGGTGCCGACCGCGCTCCTGTCCTTCGGCACCGGCCCGACCTTCCTGACGGCGGGCATCCCGATCGCCCGGGACGCGCTGGTGACCGAGGCCGGCCTTGACCTGCGGGTGGCGCCCAACGCCACGCTCGGCGTCGCCTATACCGGACAGGTCGGCGACCGCATCGAGGACCACGCCGTCAAGGGCAACTTCACCTGGCGCTTCTGAGCCGGGCCTCCGGGCTGCCCATCGCCTCGGGGCGCGGGGCAGCCCGGACCACGTCGATCAACTCAGCGGAGCTGGCTCTCGGGCAGGCCCGGCCCGATGACAGAGAGAGGATGCGCAGGCCCCGGTTCGCCCGGCCCATGGGTGCGCCGTGACGGCGGCCCCACGATCCTCACTCCTCGGGGCCGCCCTGACGGTCGCGGTCGAGCTGGCGCAGCATCTCCGCGAGGCGCGGGTCGAGACTCTCATCGAGGACGGGCTCGTAGAGGGCCTGCAGATGGCGGCCGAGCCGCTCCCGGACCAGGGCGTCGAGCTTCGGCGCGCCGGTATCCGGAGAGGAGGCGGGGGTATCGCGATTCGGCAACGTCATCACACCGATATTGTCTGGGAACGGCGCGGGACAATCCGGCAGGATCGGCTTCGAGCATGGGAATCCGGCGCAATTGCGCAGGAAATCACCACCCCCTCGCCGATGACGCATCATTGTGCTTGAGCGGGCGCGGTCGAGAGGCTAAATCCCTCCCCGGCTTCGCCGAAAGAAAAAAGGCCACTCCCGAAGGAGCGGCCCGAAGTCTAGGGAGGAAACGCCCAAGAAAGGGCAGCACGGCCGCGACGCCATCGCCGCCGTGCACAATCCTTCTGCCAGACCGCGCTGCGCCGCACCATCGCCCATTTGGGGGAGCGGCTATGTGCGGACTGCATGGAAACGTTTTCATCTCAGCCGCAGAGCCTGCCCGGCGTGGATCTTCCGGATCCGCGCCGGGCAGGCCGCAACGGCTTGCGCCCCATCCCCGATCGGACGGCGTGACCGACGACCGCATGGGCGCCTGGTCGTCGGGAACGCACGCGGCGCTCTCAGGACACCGCCTTCAGCTTGTCGGCCATCGCCTGCTGCTTGTCGCGGCGCGAGGAGAAGGCCATCGTATAGAACACCCGGGCGACGCCGAGTTCGGCGAGGCGCGCCTCGCATTGCTCGATGAGGCGGCAGACGTCGGAGAGCTCTCCCTCGATGTTGGTGCCGTTGGCGTGCATCTCGGCATTGAGCGGGCTCGCATCGATGATGGCCTTGATCTCCCGCACGTAGGGCGAGACCGAGGGACCGACCCCCATCGGCACGATGCACAGATCCGCGACGACCTTCATGGCGTTCCTCCTCCCATCCTGCGGGCGCAACGGTTCGGCGCGGACCGAAGCATCGCGGGCACGCCCCGGGCTACAGGGATCGCGGGCGCGACCGCAAGGAGGCGTGATGGGGATCGAGACCGGCCGGCGCCGCAGCGGAGGGCCCTCATGATCGCGGTGATCTTCGAGGTCTGGCCGGCGCCCGGCTGCGAGGGGCGCTACCTGGAGCTCGCCGCCGCGATCCGGGACGAGCTCTCCGAGATCGACGGATTCATCTCGGTGGAGCGCTTCCGCAGCCTCGCCGATCCGGACAAGCTCCTGTCCCTCTCCTTCTTCCGGGACGAGGCCGCGGTGCGAGCGTGGCGCGAGCGCCCGCACCACCGGGCGACCCAGGCCGCCGGGCGCGGCGGGGTGTTCCGCGACTACCGCTTGCGCATCGCGGGCGTGCTGCGCGACTACGGGATGTCCGAGCGGGCCGAGGCCCCGGAGGACAGCCGGGCCGCGCACGGGGACTGAGTGCCAGGATCTGGGAGGGCAGCGATGGCGACTTACACCGCCGAGGTCAGCTGGGCCCTGCGGCCGGGCGAGGATTTCGCGAAGGGCCGCTACAGCCGCGGCCACAGCATCGCCTTCGACGGCGGCGTCACGGTTCCGGGCTCGGCCTCGCCGCATGTGGTCGGCAAATGGGCCGTGACCGAGGCGGTCGACCCGGAGGAGATGCTCGTCGCCGCCCTCTCGACCTGCCACATGCTGACCTTCCTGCATGTCGCCCGGCTCGCCGGCTTCACGGCCACGTCCTACCGCGACCGGGCCGAGGGCGTGATGGCGGAGATCGCCCCGGGCCGGCAGGCGGTCACCCGGGTGACGCTGCATCCCCGGATCGCCTGGGCCGGGGACGAACCGGACGCGGCGGCCCTGGCCGAGTTGCACCACGCGGCGCACGAGGGATGCTTCATCGCGAACTCGGTCCGCACCGAGGTGGTGGTGGCCTGACCGCGCTCAGGCCCGCAGCAGCAGCGCGATCGCGGCCACTGCCAGCACGCCGAAGGTCGCGACGATGCCGCCGCCGCGGCAGGCGAATTGCTGAGCCGAGTTCTTCGGTGCGAGCATCCCGACCGGGTGCAGCAGGCGCGCGACGAAGAGCACCACGAGGAGGCCGGTGACGAACCCGTGCGAGGCGCCACCCGCCTCGAGAAGGCCGACGAGGAGCAGCGCCAAGGGGACGTACTCGCCGAAGTTGGCGTGCGCGCGCACGCGCCGGGTCAGCGCCTCGTCGCCGTTGCCGAACAGGGTCTGGCCCGAGAGGCGGCCGGCCACCACCCAGCCGGCGAGGCCGACATAGAGGAGTGCGAACAGGCCGGCGAAGAACGCCGTCGTCGTCGGATAGGTCACACGCGGCTTTCCGGGGCGGCACGCAGTCGATGCGACGCCCGCGCCGGCCGCCGGCGGGACAGGGCGCCCGGGACTCCAGATAGAGCGGGACGGCGGCGCGGATAGGACGCGGGTCCCCGGCTCACAGGATCCCGGGCTCCAGGGACGCCCAAGACACCGGGCGTGGCGGCGCGGCCACGCCCACCGGCCCCGTCACGCTGAGCGGCCCATCGGACACATTTCGGATACGGAGGCGGCCTAGCGAGACCGATCTTCCCGTCCCGGAGCCCCGGCCATGCGCACCGTCACGACCGCCCTCTGCCTCGCCGCCTTCCTCGCCGGCCCTGCGGTCGCTGCGGAACGGCAGAGCACGCGCGGCCTCTCCTGCTCCGCGATCAAGGCGCTCGTCACCCGCGACGGCGAGGTCGTACTGGCCTCGAGCGAGACCGCCTACGAGACCGTTCTGGCCGATGGCGGGGCCTGCCAGAACGGCGACAGCGGCTCCCCGGCCTACGTGCCCTCCGCCGACGAGGCCAACTGTTTCGCCGGCTGGCGCTGCACGCAGCGCAGCAGCGACGGTTCCAGCAGCCGCTGACGGCCGGGGCGGGGCTCCGCCCCTCAGCTCAGGCTGCGCGGCTCGTGGATCGGGCAGCCGTTCCGGGCGGCCCGGAACCCGGCCGATTCCGGGTAGACGGCACGGCGCGCCCGCATGATCGAGCCGAGCGGCCGGTGCGCGGCGAGCCCGTGCCAGGGGCTGAAGGCGAGCCCGTCGTCGAGACGCCGAACCTTCTCCGCGCTCCAGCTCGCCTGCGGCGCCACCACGATGCGGGCGACCGCGACATAGGGGCTCTCCGTCTCGGGCCAGGGCACCGAGGCATCCTCCACCGGCATGGTCGCGGGGTTGGTGAGAAGCTGGGCTCGCAGCTCCCAGGTGCCGCCCTGCTCGGCGAAGAAGGCGGAGACGGCCTCGCGCAGGCCATTCGGCTTCCCGTTCACCTTCAGGGAGGCGCCGGTCAGCGCGGTCAGCTCCGGCGAGACCGGCGCGACCGCGACCTTGGCCACGTGCTCGCCCCAGCGCAGGGGCGCCTGGCTGTAGAAGGTCTCTCCGAGGATATGCGTCTCCGGATGGCCGCCGAGCGCGATCACCGTCGGGCTCTTGGTGCCGACCGCCTCAAGCGCCGCTTCGACCCCGCGCATCAGCGCCGAGAAGGCCTTCTTGAACACCTGCGGCGTGTCCGTGGTGGCGGCGAGCAGTTTCAGGCTCCGGAGGAAGGCGGCCGCGTCCGGGGCCACGAAGGCCGGGGCGTTGGCAAGCACGAAATCCTGTGTCGCGTCCCCTTCGGAGCCCGGCAGGCGCTCGCCCTCCGCGCCGAGAACCTTGACGGCGAGGCCCCGCGGGGTCGAGACGCTGTCGTCGAGGATGTCGCCCGGATTGGTGGAGAAACGCAGCACGGCCTCGTGATCGCCGGGCGTCGCGAACAACCCCTGCGCGAGCGGCGGGGGCAGCCCGTCGAGCACCGTGAGCCGGCCGGTGAGAAGCCCGTGGCTCTTGGCGTGGACGCCACGCACGGCGTGGCCGTAATCCTTGAACGTGGTGCCCTGGATCTTGGCGAACTGCGCGATCATCCCGGCCTGGACCTCGGCCTCGTCCGGGGCGGGCCGCTCGAGATCGGGGGTGTAGCGGACGGGCGGCATGGAAGCTCCGGAGGCGGGCGGTCGGCTCGGCCGTTCGCGAGCCAACCCGGCACCGGACGGGACGTTCCGGGACGGGATCGTGTCAGCGCCGGCAAACCGTCAGGACCGTCATCCTCTCATCATCGACTCGCCTCCGCCCCTGTCTTATCCCACGCTACGATTGCTGTCCCGATTCGGGAGAGAGACGATGGCTCTGGAAACCGCGACGGCGCTGGCGAGCACCGAGGCCAAAACCGCCCGCACCGACCTGATCGAGGCCGCGGCGGAACGGGCGGCAGGGGACGGCGGCCCGGGCGGATTCGTGCGCGACCTGTTCGGCCGCGTGCCGCCGGAGGATCTCGCGCCCTATCCGGCCGATGCGCTGGCGGGCCTCGCCCTCGATGCCCGCGCCCATCTCGCCGAGCCGCGCCGGCCGGGCGACCCGGCGAACACGCGCATCCGGGCGGTCACCGTCACTCGCGAGGGCCGGCCGCGGGACCTGAGCGTGGTCGAGGTCGTCAACGACAACCGGCCCTTCCTGCTCGATTCCTGCCTCGCCGAACTCTCGGTCCAGGGGCTCGTGCCGCTCCTCGTCGCCCACCCGATCCTCGGGGTCGAGCGGGGTGCGGACGGCCGCCTCGGCCGCGTCGTCGGCGAGACCACAGCGGAGGCCCATGGCGACCTCGCCCGCGAGAGCCTGATCCACATCCATATCGACCGGATCGACGACGCGGCGGCCTGCGAGCGCCTCGCCGCCGGGCTGGAGGCCGCGTTCCGCGACGTGACGGTCGTCGATGCGGACAGCGCCGCGATGCTCGACCGCCTCGCCGCCCTCGCCTCGGCCTATGGCGAGGGCCCGACGCCGCTGCCCGCGGAGGAGATCGAGGAGGCCCGCGCCTTCCTGTGGTGGCTCCTCGACGGTCACTTCACCGTGCTCGGCCTGCGCGAGCAGAGCCTGTCGGGCGAGGAGACCCGGAGCCTCGGCGTGCTGCGCGATCCCGGCCTCGCGGTGCTGCGGCGCGGGCGCTCGCCCGTCGATACCAGCGCCGACACCAGCCCCGAGATCCGCGCCTTCCTGGAGGAGCCGCAGGCGCTCATCATCACCAAGGCGAGCGTGAAGGCGCGCGTCCACCGCTCCGCCCATCTCGACTATGTCGGCATCAAGCTGTTCTCGGCGGACGGCACGCTCGCGGGCGAGGTGCGCGTCGTCGGCCTGTTCACGGCCTCGGCCTACACCGCGCTCGCGCGCGAAGTGCCGGTGCTGCGCCGCAAGGTGGCGGCGGTGGCCAGGCGTGCCGGCCTCGATCCGACTAGCCATGCCGGGCGCGCCTTGCTGGCCGTGCTCGAGACCTATCCCCGCGACGACCTCTTCCAGATCGACGTGGAGCGGCTCACCCGCTTCGCGCTCGCCATCGCCGACCTCACCGACCGGCCGCGGGTGCGCGTGCTCTCGCGGGTCGACCGTTTCGGCCGCTTCGTCTCGCTCCTCGTCTACGTGCCGAAGGACCGCTACGATTCCGCCGTCCGGGCGAAGATCGGCGCCTACCTCGCCGCGGAATATGGCGGCCGGCTCTCGGCGAGCTACACCGCCATGCCGGAGGGCCCGCTCGCGCGGCTCCATGTCATCATCGGCTTCAGCGAGGCGGACGCGCCCGAGCGCGACCCGAAGGCCCTGGAGGCGGGCATCGGCGCCCTGGTCCGGACGTGGGGCGATGCCTTGCGCGCGGCTTTGGCCGACGCCCTGCCGGGCCCTGAGGCGCGCCGCCTCTACGCCGCCTATGCCGAGGCCTTCGGGGCGGCCTACCGCGAGAACTTCTCGCCCGAGGTCGCGCTCGCCGACATCGCGACCCTGGAGCGGCTCGGCCCGCAGAACCCCCGCGCCGCCGACCTCGTCCGCCGCGAGGGCGACCCCGACGCGCAGGTGCGCCTCAAGGTGTTCTCCCGCGGTGCCGGGCTCCCGCTCTCCGACCGGGTCCCGGCCCTGGAGAATATGGGCTTTCGCGTCCTCAACGAGCGGACCTACCGGGTGACGGGCGTCGACGGCGAGCGGGTCTGGCTTCACGACATGCTGCTCGAGCGCGCCACCGGTGCCGGGATCGACCTGCCCAGCCTTGAACGCCCGCTGGAGGAGGCGCTGCTGGCGCTCGGCACCGGCGCGGCCGAATCCGACGGCTACAACCGGCTGGTGCTGGAGGCGGGCTTGTCCTGGCGCGAGGCGGCGCTGCTCCGGGCCTTCGGCCGCTACCTGCGCCAGCTGCGCGTGCGCTACGGCCAGGACTACCTCGCGGCGACGCTGAGCCGCCACCCCGAGATCGCCCGCGGCATCGTCGCCCTGTTCCAGGCCCGCTTCGACCCGGGCCTGGAGGGCGACCGGGCCGAGGCGCAGGCGGCGCTGCGCGCGGAGCTGGAGGCGCGGCTGGCCGACGTGACGAGCCTCGACGAGGACCGGATCCTGCGCCGCTTCGTCAACCTCGTCGAGGCGGCGATCCGCACCAACGCCTACCAGACCGCGCCCGGCGGGGGAGCGCGCGAGACGATCAGCTTCAAGTTCGCCTGCGCAGAGGTGGCGAACATGCCGCTGCCGCGGCCCTTCTTCGAGATCTTCGTCTATTCCCCCCGCGTCGAGGGCGTGCATCTGCGCTACGGCTACGTCGCCCGCGGCGGCCTGCGCTGGTCAGACCGGCCGGAGGATTTCCGCACGGAGATCCTCGGCCTCGTGAAGGCGCAGCAGGTCAAGAACGCGGTGATCGTTCCGGTCGGCGCCAAGGGCGGCTTCTTCCCGAAGCGCCTGCCCCCGGCCTCCGACCGGCAGGCCTGGCTCACGGAGGGTACGGAGAGCTACCGCGTCTTCATCCGGGCGCTGCTCGACCTCACCGACAACATCGTCGACGGCCAGATCGTGCCGCCGGAGAACACCGTGCGCCACGACCCCGACGACGCCTATCTCGTCGTCGCCGCCGACAAGGGCACCGCCACCTTCTCCGACATCGCCAACGCGCTCTCGATCGAGAAGGGTCACTGGCTCGGCGACGCCTTCGCCTCCGGCGGCAGCCAGGGCTACGACCACAAGGGCATGGGCATCACGGCCCGCGGCGCCTGGGAGGCGGTGAAGCGCCACTTCCAAGAGATGGATGTCGACGTCCAGGCCGATCCGGTCACGGTGGCCGGCGTCGGCGACATGTCGGGCGACGTGTTCGGCAACGGCATGCTGCTCTCGCGCAGCCTGAAGCTGGTGGCCGCCTTCGACCACCGCGACATATTCCTCGACCCTGATCCCGACCCCGCGACGAGCTTCGCCGAGCGCCGCCGCCTGTTCGATCTCGGCCGCTCCTCCTGGGCGGACTACGATAAGGCCCTGATCTCGAAGGGCGGCGGCGTCTTCCCGCGCAGCCTCAAATCGATCGCGCTCTCGCCCGAGATCCGCGCGGCCCTCGGCTTCGACCGGGCCGAGGCCTCGCCGGCGGAAGTGATGCAGGCCATCCTGAAGGCCCCCGTCGACCTGCTCTGGTTCGGCGGCATCGGCACCTATATCCGCGCCGGTTCCGAGACCGACGCCGATGCCGGGGACCGGGCCAACGACGCCGTCCGCATCACCGGCTCGGACCTGCGCGCCAAGGTGATCGGGGAGGGCGCCAATCTCGGCCTGACCCAGCGTGGGCGGATCGAGGCGGCGCGCGCCGGCGTCCGCCTGAACACCGACGCCATCGACAACTCGGCGGGCGTGAACACCTCGGACGTCGAAGTGAACATCAAGATCGCCCTGATGACGCCCGAGCGCGACGGCCGCCTCACGGAGGCGGCGCGCAACCAGCTCCTCGCGGCCATGACCGACGAGGTCGCCAGGCTCGTCCTGCGCAACAACGAGTTGCAGACCCTCGCCCTGTCGCTCGCCCTGAAGCGCGGCCCCGGCGAGAGCGCCTTCGCCGCCCGCACCATGCAGGCGCTGGAGGCGGAGGGGCGCCTCGACCGGTCGGTGGAGTTCCTGCCGGACGACGCCACCCTCGCCGAGCGGGCGCGGCGCGGCGAGGGCCTGACCCGGCCGGAATACGCGGTGGTCCTCGCCTACGCCAAGCTCTCGCTCTACGACGCGCTGCTCGCGAGCCCGGTGCCGAACGACCCCTATTTCGAGCGGGAATTGCAGCGCTATTTCCCGGCGGCGCTGCGCGAGCGGTTCCCGGACGCGGTGAAGGGGCACCGCCTGCGCCGGGAGATCATCGCGACCGCGCTCTCGAACATCATCGTCAACCGCGGCGGTCCCTCCCTCGTCACGCGGCTCGCCGACGAGACCGGAGCGGATGCCGCCGCCATCGCCAAGGCCTACGCGGTCACCCGCGACGCCTTCGGCCTGATGGAGCTGAACCTCGCCATCGACGGGCTCGCTGGGCGCATCGGCGGCCAGGCCCAGCTCGACCTCTACGGCGAGGTGCAGGACCTGCTCACCGGCCGCATCACCTGGTTCATCCGCGAGATCGATCTCTCCGGCGGGATCAGCCCGGTGGTGGCGCGCTACCGCGAGGGGGTGAGCGCGCTGCTCGCCGCCCTGCCCGAGGTGCTGGACGAGGAGGCGCGCGCGGCGCTCTCGGCGCGCACCCGGGAACTCGCCGGCCTCGGCCTGCCCGAGGCGGCGGCGAGCCGGCTCGCCGCCCTGCGGGCGCTCTCCGTCGCCCCCGACATCGTGCGCGTGGCCGAGACCAGCGGGAGCGGGGTGGTCGAGATCGCCGCGACGCATTTCGCCCTGGAGCGCGCCTTCCGCCTCGGCGACCTCGCCGCGCAGGCGCGGAGCGCACCGGTCTCCGACACCTTCGACCGGGTCGCCCTCGAGCGCGCGGTGGCCGGCATCGCCCGGGCCCATCGCCAGCTCACGGCGGAAGTGGTGAATGATGTCGGGGCCGGCCCGGAAGCGGTCGAGGCCTGGGCCCGGGCGCGCGGGGCATCCCTCAGCCGCATCCGCGACGCCGTCCAGGGCATCGCGGCCTCGGGACTGACCGTCTCGAAAGCCACGGTGGCCGCGAGCCTCCTCGGAGACCTGGTGGCGCGGGGCTGAGGACCGCGGGGTCGCGCAGGTCCGGGCACCCCGGCCCGGCGGATCGCCGCGGCGGAGGGCTTCTTTTCGCGTCTCAGTTGTAATTGGCTGGTGCGCTCCCTGCCGGACCGGATACAGGTTCGGCAAAGGGCGTGACGGAATTCGGAGACCGGGTCCCGGCGCACGCCCGCACGAGATCAGACGCCGCCGAAGAATTCGATGCCGCTCGACGACGCGACCCTTCTCACCATCGAGGATTCCCTGATCGCGTCCGCGCTGCGCCCCGAGCGCTGGACCGACACGGTGACGCGGATCGTGGACGCAACCGGGTCCCGCGGTGCCGTCGCCCTGCCGCTCAAGGGGCGCGTGCCCGGCGTGCCGGTGAGCACGAGCGTCGAGGAGCTGGCCGGCACCTATTTCAGTCAGGGCTGGGCGGCCCGCGACGAGCGCGGCAGAGGCATCCCGAAACTTCTGCAGACCGGTCTCTTCGTGGATCAGGACTTCGCGACGCCGGACTTCATGCGGAGCGCGCCGTTTTACAGCGACTTCCTCCGCCCCCTCGGCTTCCAGTGGTGCGCCGGCCTCCTGGTCGATGTCGGCGGCGACACCTGGACCCTGGTGCTGCAGCGCAGCCCCGGCCAGGGACCGTTCACACCCGACGAGCAGGTCGCTTTGCGCCGCTTGTTGGCGCCGCTCAACCGCACGGCGACCTTGGCCGCGCAGCTGGGCGAGGCGCGCCTCGGCGGCATCGCGGACACCTTGGAGACGATGCGCGCCCCGAGCCTCCTCCTCGACCGGTTCGGGCGCGTGCTGCGGGTCAGCAGCCACGCCGAGGCGGTGATGGGCCCGGACCTGACCGTGCGGCTCGGCGAGGTCGTCGCCCCGGCGGATGGGCGGGCCAACGCGGCCCTGCGCGCCCATATCGCCGCCGCGATCTGGTCCGAGGTGCGCCCGGACGATTTGGCGCTGCGGCCGGTCGCCGTGGCGCGGGCGGACCGGCGCCCGCTCCTCCTGCGCGCCCAGCCGCTGCGCAAGTCCGGCCTCGACTATTTCGACGGCTGCCGGGCGATCCTCACGATCACCGACCTCGACGCGCGCGCCCGGCTCGACCGGCCGGCCCTGCGTCAGATTTACGGCCTGACGCCGCGGGAGGCGGCCCTGTGCGAGGCGCTGCTGCAGGGCGCAAGCCTCAACGCCATCGCCGAGACCAGCGGCACCTCCGCCCACACAGTGCGCTCGCAGATGCGCGCGATCTTCGGCAAGACCCGGACCGGCGGCCAGAACGAGCTCCTGATCCTGCTGAACCGCCACGCGCAAAGCTGACCGGCGGCCCACTGCAACATAGGCTATTCCGGAGATGACAAAAGCCGGATCAGGTCATGATCCCGCTGTGGCCAGGCTATTGCCCCAGGCAAGCACCGATCCATAACCCGGTCGCCAAAAGGAACACCGGGACATCGTCATGCCGTCACGCCATCTGTGCCTGAAAGGTCTTCTCCTGATCGGCGTGCTGCTGCCGTGGCCGGCCAGCGCGCAGCAGGCCCCGAGCGGCACGCCGACCCCGGGCAGCGCCGAGCCGGCAGCACCGAAGCCCGCCGCCGCGCCGGCTCCGGCGCAGGACCGCGGCTCGGCCCTGTTCGGCCGGCCAGAGGGGGCGGACGCGGCCAAGCTCGCGCCGATCGCCGGACCGCCCCTCCCCACCGCGGCGGCCCGCCTGCCCCTCGACAAGCTGAAGGTGCCGGACGGCTTCAAGGTCGAACTCTTCGCGAGCGGCGTCGCCAATGCCCGCTCGATGGCCCAGGGCGAGAAGGGCACCCTCTTCGTCGGCACCCGCTCCCTCGACCGCGTCTACGCGATCCGTCAAATCGACGGGAAACCCGTGGTCAAGGTCATTGCCTCGGGGCTGCACCGCCCGAACGGCGTCGCCTTCCACAAGGGCGCCCTCTACGTCGCCGAGCTGTCCAAGGTCTGGCGCTTCGACGACATCGAGAACAACCTCGACACGCCGCCCAAGCCCGTCCTCGTCACCGACGATCTGCCGAAGGACGAGGCGCATGGCTGGAAGTTCATCGCCGTCGGCCCGGACGAGAAGCTCTACGTGCCGGTCGGCGCACCCGGTAACATCCTGATGCCGCCCGAGACCCATGCCCAGATCCGCCGGATGGACCTCGACGGCAGGAATGTCGAGGTGGTGGCCCGGGGCGTGCGCAACACGGTCGGCTTCGACTGGAACCCCGACACCAAGCAGCTCACCTTCACCGATAACGGCCGCGACTGGCTGTCGGAGGACATCCCGAACGACGAGTTGAACGTACTCTCCCAGCCCGGAAAGCAGCATTTCGGCTATCCGTTCTGCCATCAGGGCGACTTCACGGATCCCGAATATGGCTGGGGCCATTCCTGTTCGGAATTCACCGCGCCGGTCGGCTTGCTCGGGCCGCACTCCGCCGCGCTCGGCATGCGCTTCTACACGGGCAGCCAGTTCCCAGCCGCCTACAGGAACGCGGTGCTGATCGCCCGCCACGGCTCATGGAACCGGACCCGCAAGATCGGCGGCGACGTGGTGGTGGCCAAGCTCGGCTCCGACGGCAAGGTGGCGAGCCTTGAGCCGTTCCTGACCGGCTTCCTGCAGGACAACCGCTATGTCGGGCGGCCCGTCGATGTGCTGGTGGCGCGGGACGGCGCGCTCCTCGTCTCGGACGATTACAACGGCGCGATCTACCGGGTCAGCTACGCGCCCTGATCCCGAAACGCCGGAGGGGGGCGGCCTCCCTCCGGCTGATCGTCGGCCTCCATGCACACCTTCAGGGATTCATCCATGCGGCGTCTTACGGCCGGAGCCGTCCTCGCCATCCTCCTCGCGCTCCAGGCGGCTCCCGCCGATGCGGAGAGCGTGGCCGAGCGGCTGCCGGCCTGCCTCGCCTGCCACGGCGAGAGCGGAACCTCGGCCCAGGCTGGCGTGCCCTCGCTCGGCGGCATGCCAGCGGATTACGTTGTGACACAGCTCTACCTGTTCCGCGAGAAGCAGCGCGTCGCCGACCCGATGAACGCGATGGCCGAGGGCCTGTCGGACGACGACCTGCGCGCGCTCGGCGATGCGGTGGCCAAGCTGCCACCGCCGAAGCCTGCGGGCGAGGCGGACGCCGCCCGCATGGCGGCGGCGCAGGGCCTCGTCGCCAAGCACCAGTGCAACTCGTGCCACGGGGCGGACCTTGCCGGGCAGGACCAGATCCCGCGGATCGGCGCGCAGCGGGAGGATTACCTGCTGGCCACCCTGCGCGCCTACAAGTCGAATGCGCGAGCGGGATACGACCCGGCCATGAACGAGGTGGCGCAGGGTCTCTCCGACGCCGAGATCGTGGAACTCGCCTACGCGATTGCCCGCCGCTGAAGGCGTTCACCGCATCGCAATCCGATTTCGGCCGATACGGAAGGCCGGCTCTGGCGCGCTAGATCGTCTTGCGTGATACAAGGATCACGCAAGACGATCTAGTCGATTGAGCGGGACGCATTTTCTTTCGCGGAACCGACAACCACTTCCGCGAAAAATACTCTAGAGGTAGTGGCGGAACACCACGTCGGCCGGGGCCTCGGCCTGGGCCCCGACTTCGGTGCTCAAGCCGCCGTCGCGGCAGGCCAGGGTGGCCGGGACGAACAGGGCGGCGAGAGCGAGCAGCCAGCGGAACGGACGGGCAGCGGTCATGCGAGCCTCCTGAGCGTGGTCGTGCCGGGCACGACCGAGACGCGCAGGGTCCTGCCACCGCCACCTTCGCCCAAGCCAGGCCGGGGCGCGGTGCCGCAGCACACATCGCCGCAGTCACGGGGTGGCCGTTACCGGGCCGAAGCCCACCGGATCGAGGGCTGGCCGGCCGCTGGTCTCAGCGATTGCCGAGGACGGGCCCGCCGGCCGTACCGCCGGTACCGGGCGGGCCGCCGGTCGGCGTGCCGCCAATCACCACGCCGGGCGTGGTGCCGGGGACGGAAGAGTTGCTCGGCGTCGCGGTGCTGCCGGTGGCCACGCCGGGACCGGGACCGGCCGGGCGGACGCCGCCACCCGGCATCTCCGCCCCCGTATTTCCAGCGCCGCCGGTCACCACCTGAGCGGCGGCCGTGCCGGCGAGAGCCAGGGTCAGGGCGAGGGCGAGGACGGGGATGCGCATCCGGCTGTCTCCGAGGTGAGGGGTTGCAGGGCGCAACGGCCGAGCGGTCCGCTTGTTCACGATGGGCCGCCCCGACGGCCTAAGCGCCTCTCATAGCGACATCCGGCCGATGCCTTACCGCTTCCATCCCGATCCCACTGGGATAGCGGCTGTCGTCCTCGATCAGACCCGGCGCGGCATCAGACGCCGGTATAGCCGAGGGCCGCGGCCGCCGCCTTCAGGCGCTCGAAGGAGGCGATGTAGCGCTCGCGCAGGAAGGCCGCGTCCGGGAGGGTTCGCTCCGGGCCGAGATTGTCCTCGTTGTCGGACATCTTGACCAGGATCGCGGCGAGGTCCCCCGCCGCGATCACCTGACCGATCCGCTCCGAATAGGCGGTGCGGGCCGGCGGCTTGGTCAGGATCCGCACCGCCGCGACGATCGGCTCGGGAAAACCCGCTGCGACGAGGTCGGCGGGGGTCCGTGGCGTGTCCTCCACGACATCATGCAGGAGCGCGATCATCATCACGGCCTGCGGATCGACCGGGAGCCCGTCGACCAGGCGGGCGTGACCGGCCCGGGCCAGGGCCAGGTTGGCGACGCGCTCAAGGTGCCGGATGTAGGGCTGGCCGCCCTTGTCGAGCTGCCCGGCATGGGCGACCGCCGCGAAGCTGTGCGCCTCATAGATCGTCGGCATGGCTCATCCCCCTCCGCACCTTCTCGTGAGGATCCTCGTGAGGCTGGCGCTGATGATGCCGGAGATCGCCGTGGCTCGCGACATCGCGGATCCGGGCACGAGCGGTCACGCGGCGATGCGCCCGGGCACGCGCTCGCTGCGGGCCGCCGCCAGTTCGCGCCGCAGGTCGTGGATCTCGGCGAGGAGGTGCCCGGCATCGACGGCCATCTCCACGCACTGGTCCTGCGCTTCCGCGAGTTGGAGACGCAGCTCGATGATCTCGTTGACGAGGGCGAGCATCTCCGCGTCGGAACCTGGCACCATTATCCTCCCGTCACTGCCTGCTGAGGTCAGGCACGTTGGTCGGCCCTGCGGGATTAACGGATCCTTGCTGGACCCATTCGAATGCAGTGGATGACGCCGAGCGGCCGGGCAAGCATTCCAGGCGGCAAGCCAGGCGGTAGTGCCCGGCGCGGGAGACCGACCACATTCTTGCCTACGCAATGCTAACTCAAGTAAAGTCGATTCGCGCATGTGATGCGGAGGCGACGATGCTGGATGCCTTGGCAGCGTTTGTTTTCCAACGCCTTTGGAAAGGCCACGCGTTGTCTTCCACGCTCGGGCCCGCACTCCCAGGGACGACTGGGCAGGCTGCCTCCGCTCAGGCGCCTCGTCTTGATGCCTGCCTCGGCGTCGGCCAGAGCCAGACGATTCGGCACTTCATCGCCATGGCCCAGGCGGCCCGCCTGAGGGGTGAGCCTGAGAGCCCGTCCCGCGAACCGGATTGCCGGTTCCGCGAGGAACAATGCGGCACCCCCAATGCGATGGAGCGCGTCTCTTGATCCCGTGATCCCGGGACGCGCTCCAGTCTCGTGGGCCTAGGCGGGGCGGCTCACTGGCCCTGCGGCTGCCCGTTTCCGCCCTGCGGCTGCTGAGCCTTCTTGTTGGCCTGATGGTGCCCGATGGCGCAGCCCGCAGCCGCTCCGGCCTTGCCATGCCCGGCCATGTGGCCCGCGATGCCGCCGACCGCGGCTCCCTTGAGGCAGCCCTTCGCCTGGGCCGCCGGCCCGCTCACGGCAACGAGCGCCAGGGCCGCCAAAGTCATGGACAGGGTACGCATCATCGTTCGCTCTCCTCGACGGATCGGGTTCGAGGAGACAACCGGCCCGCGACGAGGCCGTTCCTGGGGCGCCTCGGCCGATCGGCTCCGTCGCGCGTTGACCGAGCCCGCGCCGGGCGCGCGACCGAAGGAGCGAGACGATGCCTGATCCGAAGCCAGAACCGATGCCGCCGGCCACCGAGGATCTGGGTCTGCCGACCCCGCCGAGCCCGGGACGGATTCCGCCGCCCAAGCTGCCGGAGACGGATAAGGCCCGGCCCGCGGGGTCGGACCGGCCGGAGCCGCCCTCGCCACCGGAAGCGGAGGGGACCCGGCCCGTCTGACCCGGCGGCTCAGGCCGCCTGGGCTTCCCGCAACACGGCCAGGACCGGCGAGGCCGCCATGGCGAGGGCGGTCTGTTCCAGCGGATCCGTGAAGATCTCGTCTTCCAGGGCGGAGAGCCGCAGCGCCGCGCGCTTCTCGATCGCCTGCAGCAGGTCGCGGGCCGAGCCTTGCTCAATCCGCAGGAGCGTCTGCGCGAGATCCAGATAGGCGTCGCGCAACAGGCCGAAGGTCAAGGTTGCCGCGGTGTCGTCCGCGATCGGCGTCATGTCAGTCATAGCGTGTTCCTACTCAAACACGCTCCCCAGGCGACGCATGCTATATATCGGATCGCATACAATGTAAAATAGCGACTCGAAGCAGAGCTCGCATCCGCCGGCGCGAATTAACATGCCATAGATTCACACGAGAACTGACTTCCGCCCGAAGCAGGCCATCTGCCCGTCTTCGGACCCGCAGAGGCGGCTCGTGAGAGGGCATCGCGGTGTTCTGGCGCACGCATCCCTTGCGCGGCTTCGACGTTGGAGCGGGCAGGCCGATCCGGAGGGTTACCATGCTGATCTTCGCGCTTCTGTTCGCCGCCCTGGGCGCCTTCGGCGTCTATGTCGGCCTCGACCGGATCGACGTTACGCTCGGCCGCTTCAACGAGTTCGGCGTCGCCCATTACGGCTGGGGCCTCGCCCTCAACGGCTTCGCGCTCGCGGCCTTTTTCGCCTTCCTCTGGCGGGAGCGCGCACGCCGCCGCCGGATCTAGGACGCTCCTGAGCCGAAGCACGCGCGCCGGTTCGCGAGCCCGGGACCAGGCCCTCGGGCGCGGGGGACTGTCACACGATGCGGATCGACAGGTCCGGCAGGCCGTCGAGCCGGCCCAACAGCACGTCGCCCCGGACAACCGGGCCGACATTCTCCGGCGTGCCGGAATAGATGATGTCGCCGGCCTTCAGCGCGAAGGCCTCCGAGAGCTTCGCGATCTGCTCGGCGACGCTCCAGATCATCTTGGACAGGTCGGAGTTCTGGCGGATCGTGCCGTTGACGGCGAGCGAGATCGCACCCGCGCGCGGATGCCCGATCCGCGACACCGGATGCAGCGGCCCGATCACCGCGGCATGGTCGAAGCTCTTGCCGATCTCCCACGGCTTCTTCTGCGCGGCCATGGCGTTCTGCAGGTCGCGCCGGGTCATATCGAGGCCGAGCGCGTAGCCGTAGACGTGGTCGAGGGCGCGCTCGACCGGGATGTCGACGCCGCCAGACTTCAAGGCCGCCACCAGCTCGACCTCGTGGTGGTAGTTCTGCGTCAGCGACGGGTAGGGGTGGTCGGCGACCTCGCCGACCGCCACGGTCTGGATGGCGTCCGACGGCTTCTGGAAGAAGAAGGGTGGCTCCCGCGTCGGATCGGAGCCGCGCTCGATCGCGTGCGCCACGTAGTTGCGCCCGATGCAGTAGATCCGGCGCACGGGAAACACGCCGCTCTCGCCGACGATGGGGATCGTCGGCGCGGGCAGGGGGAAGATCGGCGCGGCGCCCGGCTGGGCCGCTGCCGGTGGGACGCCCGCCGTAGCGGCCGCTGTCGCAGCCAGGGCGAACAGGTCGCGCCGAGATGCCGTCATCGCTTCCTCCAGCCGAGGGTGGGAGCAGGGGTCACCGCAGAGGAAGCGGGCGGCGCCGTTCCCGGATCCCGGCCAAACGGGATTCCGTCTCAGCCGCTGCGGTCGGAGGCCGCCGCCCAGACCTGCGCGGCCAGGGTCTCCCGTTCTAGCTGGGCCAATGCCGCGCGGTCGGCGACGACAGCGAGCCCCGCGACGACGAGGACGGTCAACAGGCATCCCAGCAGAACGGACGACACGCGGTTCACGGCAGCAGCTCCCGAAGCGGAAGCGCTCTATCAGGGCCGAGACCAGCACGATGCAGCTGGCAAAGCACAGCGCCGGGCGATCGACGCATGCGAGCCCGCATCGGCCAGTGGCGTGGCGCCGGAGCAACGCCTGAATTCGGGCGACGGGTTCGGCCCGGCCGTTAGAACGGCTCGCGATCCCCGGGGCCGGAGGCGCGCGGCGGCGGGTCGGTCCACGGATCCGGACGTGCCGGATCGGCCTCCGCGACACGCGGCCCGATCGATCCGGTCGTGACCGGATCCTCCCAGGCGGGGAGGCTGCGGGCCACCCGGACGGCGGGATCGGGGATGCTGCGCGCGTAGCTGACCGCGGCGGTCGCCAATCCGCCGCCGACCAGCATCAGGGCGAGACCATCGATGAGGGCGTCGCGGAATCCAGCCATTGCACCGTCCCTGCTCTCGGGACCGGGCTAGGGCATCAGGGTTAACAAATCCTTCCGCTCGATCCGCCCGGCCGCGCCGCCGCCGTGGCCCGGACGGAACATGGCGCGGCTGCCGCCGGTTTCCGACACCCCGGCCGGCGCATGCTCCATCGCACCGGCCCCTGAACCGGAGACCGATGATGACGCTGAAGCAGAAGCCGCTCGTGACGTCGCTCCTCGCTCTGGCGATCGCCGCCGGCGCGGCCGCGACCGCGCAGGCCCAGACCGCCCCCAACTCTCAGAACAATGCCAGCCCCGGCGCCCCGGCCGGCGGCAGCGGCAGTGCCGGAAACTCGGCCACGGGCACCGGCGCGGCGCCGTCCGGCAAGTAGCGCGGCCGGCAGCAGAGCAGGGGAGCGGCGAGCGCCGCCGGCCGGCACCGGACGGTACGACGGCCGCGCTCTGCGATCTCGCGCGGGCCGGTGATCGCTCGGGCCGGCCGATACCCGCGCGATGGCCCCTGGGACGAAGGGGCGCAGGTCCGGAGGCGCGGGCCCGCAACTCTGGGTAGGACCGCGCAGTTGGGTCGGTATGTCCGATGCCGATGCGGGCCGGGCTCCCGAGCCGGCGATGACGGCTGCTCCTGGAGGACGGGTTGGCCGACCGAAACGCGATGGGTACCGGCTCCGCCGACCTCAGGCTGCTGCGGGCCGCCGTGGAGGCGTCGGGCGAGGCCATCCTCATCACCTCCGCCGAACTCGACGAACCGGGGCCGCGCATCGAGTACGCCAACCCCGCCTTCACCCGGATGACCGGCTACGCGGCGGAAGAGGTGCTCGGCCGTTCGCCCCGCCTCCTGCAGGGGCCGGGCACGGATCGATCCGTCCTCGACGGACTGCGCGCCGCCCTCGAAGCGGGCGAACCCACGCAGGGCGAGGCAGCGAACTACCGCAAGGATGGCTCGACCTACGTTGTCGAGTGGCTGATCACGCCGGTGCGCGAGGCCGACGGCCGGATCTCGCATTGGGTCTCGACACAGCGCGACATCACCGAGCGGCGCGCGAGCGAGGACCGGCAGGCGCTGCTGGTGCGCGAGCTGCACCATCGCGTGAAGAACACCCTCGCCACCGTTCAGGCCGTGCTGAACGCGACCATGCGCTCCTCGCTCTCGGTCGGCGAGTTCACACGGGCCCTCTCGGGCCGGATCGCGTCTCTGGCCCGCACGCACGCGCTGATCACCGAGGATCTCGCCCAGGCCGCGACGTTCGAGGATCTGCTGCGGGCCGAGCTCGACCCCTACAACGAGCGCGGACGCCTGACCCTGGCCGGGCCCAAGGTGGTCCTGCCGTCCGAACTCGCGGTGCCGGTGGGCATGGCCCTGCACGAACTGACCACCAACGCCCTGCGGCACGGCTCCCTGGCCGCCCCGAACGGGCGGCTGCAGGTCACATGGTGGATCGAGGACGGGCCCGGGGGCCGCAGCCTGCGCTTCGACTGGGCGGAGCATGACGGCCCCCCGGCCGCGCATCCCACGCGCGAAGGCTTCGGCTCGCGCCTCCTCAACAAGGTTCTGGCGACCCAGACGGAAGCGGAGGTGACGGTCGATTTCGCGCCCGACGGGGTTCGGGTCTCCGTCCGGATGCCGCTGCCCGAGCCGCGCGGATAGGCGCGGATCGACAACCTGGCATCCCCGGGGCGTTCCGCGCCTCCGCTGCGGGCCCGGGCAAGCCCGCAGCGGAGGTGCCCCTGCCGCGGCACCGGCTCCGCTCGGATCGAGCGGAACCCGGATCAGAAGATGGGCATGCCCCCGGCGACCGTGACGAGCGCGCCCGAGGTGAAGCTGCTCTCATCAGCGGCCAGCATGACATAGGCCGAGGCGAGTTCCGCCGGCTGCCCGGGCCTGCCGAACGGCACCTGGCTGCCGAACGACGTCACCGAATCCTGGCTCATCCCGGACGGGATGAACGGCGTCCAGATCGGGCCGGGCAGCACGCCGTTCACGCGGACGCCCGTCTCGGCCAGCAGCTGGGCGAGGCTCAGCACCATGTTGCTCAGGGCGCCCTTGGTGGCGCTGTAGGCGAGGAGCGAGGGCATCGGGTGCTTGGAGTTCACCGACGAGGTGAAGATCACCGAGGCGCCGGGCTTCAAGTGGGCCAGCGCGGCCTTGGTCACGTAGAACGGGCCGAACACGTTGGTGCGGAAATGGTCCTCGAACACCGCATCCGCGATGCCGTCGAGCCCCTCGTTCGGCTGCTGGAACGCGCCGTTGTTGACCAGCACGTCGAGGCGGCCGAACGTCTCGGCGGTGCGGGCCACGATCTCGCGGCCATAGGCCGCCTCCTTGAGGTCGCCGGGCAGGAGCAGGGCGCGGCGGCCGGCCTTCTCGATCCACTGGCCGACCGTCTCGGCATCCTTCTGCTCCTCGGGCAGATAGGAGATGGCGACGTCCGCACCCTCGCGGGCGAAGGCGATGGCGACCGCGCGACCGATGCCGCTGTCGCCGCCGGTGATCAGCGCAGCCTTGCCCGCGAGCCGGCCCGAGCCCCGGTAGCTCTCCTCGCCGTGATCGGGTTCGGGCACCATCCGGCCGGTCTTCCCGGGAAAGCTCTGGGGCTGTGCCTCGAAGGGCGGCCTGGGGTATCTGTGCAGCGGGTCAGTGGTCACGGTGATCCTCCGGGGACTCACCCGCTCAACCCGACCGGGATGCCGACGTTCCGGGACGGGTGATGCGCCGCTGTCCCAAGCGGGATCGCGAGCCGGACCGGCGACCGGGTCACCGGGACGGGTCGCGCAAGCCCTGCCGGCCCCGTTCCGATCCCGACGCGTCAGACGAAATGCGCCGGCAGCGCCGAGGCCTCGGCGTACTGAAGCACGGCAATAGCGAGGCCCGACAACAGGGCCCAGGCCACGATCCGGTCTGTCGCGGTCGCACCTTTGGTCATCAGCATCGTGGCCATGGTCACTTCTCCCGTCTCGGCGACCGTGTCTCGGCCATCCGTGAGCGGCCTTATGGTTAAGCCGCATGTCGGGACGATTGCGTCCTGTGTTGCGTCGGCCGCGTCCGAAGTTGCGCCGCGGCAAGCCTCGGCATCGCCGGTCCGGGCCAAGCACATCCAGACGGGCTCGCCGGCCTGTCCGGGCCGGGCGCCCCCCCGCATTCGGAATGCCCCGGACGCTCCTCACCCCACGAAGGCGACGCCCAGCCGCGCCCCGGTCCGCCGAATGACCTCGCAGCGCCGGGTCATCTGGTCGGTTGCGGTCACCAGATCGAACCTCTGGGGCACCGCCTCCTCCGCACCGACCTCGACCAGCGCGCCGGTATCCGACATGTTCCAGACGAGGCAGCGAATCCGGTCGACGGCCCCATCACCGATGATGTGGCCGGCGCTGAAACACTCGACCCGACCCGACAGGCGCCGCTCGTCCGACATGGCCATCCTCCTCAACTCAGGACCGGGAGCGCCCTCCGCCGAACGGGATGCCGGTTCGGCGAACGAGAGCGCATCACAACGGCGGCTCTAGCCTTCCCGGCAATGCTTTCATTGCTGCTTAAGCCACGAGCCAAGCTGTCGCCGTGGTTTCTGCGAGCCTTACGGCAGACCGACAATGCCGGGGATCCCGTCGCATCCCCAGTGGGAGCGGCCGTATCGATCGCCCTTCAGCGGGCCGACCGGGCTCGGTTCGCCGTCGCATCCGCCGCGATGCAGGACGAACGATCCGGGCTATCGGACCATGGGCTGCCGGGAACGCTTTCCGCCGAAGTGGATGCCGCTTCGGCGAAGGAGAGCGCGTCAAGACAATGACTTGGAGCCGTTCCGCTCAAGGCACGGACGCGGATGCGGTCGGGCGCCGGGAAGCGACGCCGCAGATTTGGAACGGACGCTCCCATCCGTCGTGGGCTGCGGCCTCGTCGCCGCCGTGACGCCGGCTCGGCAAGCCGGCGCCCGAACAAGGCGCATCTCCCCTGGCCGGACGTTATCATCCGTTATTGTCGAGACACGCCCTGACATATCCCAAGACGTACCTGCGTCATAATGGAACGGATACGCGATCTCTTCAGAGCGTTGCTTTCCTGAACCGATCGGATTGGAGATCATCCTGATGAAGCATCTTGCTCTTGCCTCGACCGCGGTTCTGGCCGCGCTCGCCTTCATGCCGGCTTCGGCCGATGCCCAGGGATTCCAGGGAGGCGGGTTCCGCGGCGGCGGGTTTCATGGCGGCGGGTTTCATGGCGGCGGGTTCGGTGGGCCGGGCTTCCGGGGCGGCTTCGGCGGCTACCGGGGCGCGGCCTTCGGTGGCTATCGCGGCGGCTTCTACCGCGGCGGCGGTTACGGCTATCGTCGCGGCTACGGCTACGGCCTGGGCGGCCTCGGGCTCGGCGTCGGGCTCGGTTTGGCGGCCGGCGGCCTCTACGGCGCCTATGGCGGCCCGGGCTACGGCTACGATGATGGCTATGCCCCGGTCGGATATGGCGGCTATGGCTACGGCCGGCCTTACGGGTATTACGGTTATGGCTACTGAACGGGCGCCAAGCTGATGCATGCGAGCCCGGCCTCCGGTCTGGAGCCGGGCTCAGTGGCGCTCCTCGCCATCCGGATGCCGACCTCCGCCACGCGCCAGGACGTGGACCGAGGCGGATGCGAAGATCCTTCGGAGCGCGATCCGCGCTCGACGATCGTGCCGATGTCAAAGCCGGCCCGCATCGTGCTTAAGAGGCCCGGCAGCGATCGTCTGGACAACAATGCCCCTGACGAAAACCGATCGGCCGCATCAGCTTTTGTGAACGCTTACTCGGGTAAGACTTCCGCTTCCAAGGCAGAGATTGCCGATCGAAGCGTGCCCGCGATGACCCGCCTCCTGTTCGTGATCCTGCTCGTCTTCGCGGCGCTGTTGTTCGGCGCAACGCTTCTTGTCGATGAGCGGGCCCCTGTTCAGGCGTCCTGCATCGACGGCTGTTGAACCTTGGCCCTCGCCCTTTCCTCGGCAGAGATCTGATCGTCGACTTTGACCCTTCGAGGTCGTGATCGCCCGCGGCCCCTGCGCCGGTCCAATCTCGAGAGAACGCTCCGACACAGTGGAGACCGGTTCGGCGAAAGCGCGTGCGTCAGAACGACGACGTGGTGCCGGTCCCCGACTGCAAGGCGATCGGAAACGGCTCCAGCTCGGATTCCGGATGCGACGCGGCAGGGACGGGAGCCGAGCCCGTGCGCGACCGACAGGACGCCGGACGAGACCTGCGGCTCAACGCCGACCACGGGGTTCAGACGCGTCCACGACCCCGCCCATCAGATACCAGATCGCGAGTTCGTCAGACACGAGCGCACGGCGGCGCCGGTTGCTGATCGGAGCGACCGCTTTCAGCAGGCGGTCGAGGGCGCCGCGCGCCGCCTTCAGCGTCGCCGCATCGGGCTCGAGAGACGCACGGCACAGCGCATCGGCGGCCTCATCCCAGAGCGCGCTCCGCGATCCGTCCCGAACCTCCAGAAGACCGCAGCCGTAGATGGCCGCCAGGCCATCCGAAACCGTTGCGATGAGGCGCGTTCCCAGATCCGGCCGACGCGGGTCGACGAACGCCTTCAGCGGCTTCTCGAAGGCATCTCGTGCCATCTCATGGACCATGGCAGCTCGCTGAACGACGACAGAAGGCTCCGGGCCCGTGCTTCGACGCGCTCGCCCGCGCCCCATCCAGGATGGCGCGGCGACCCACCCATCGACAGGCGCATCCCTGGAAAAGTCCTTTGCATGAGATGCACGGATCGAGAGGTGGGGGATCGAGCGGCCGGGCGGAGGCTCCCGAACGCGCCTGACCGGCGGTCGCCGCAGCCCCGCCGGGCGTCACGGGGCCGGAGAGAGGGCGCACCCACGGTTCACCCGGCCGGGACGCCGCGCTCACCGCCATCCGAGCAGCACGACGAAGCTGGAGAAGGTGAGGGCCGAGGCCATGATCGTGAGAGCGAGCGCATCCATGCGCGACCGGTAGCGGGCGGCCCGAGGCGCGGCCATGCCGCGCTCGGCCGCTGTGGCATGATGACCGGCCGAGCCGGATCCGGCCACGCCGCCTTGTGATGGGACGGGACGCGAACCGTTCGCGTTCGGGTACGGACAACGCGAGAGGTGTGCCCAATGAATCGTCCCGCAGCAACCGCACCGCTGGCCGTGCTCCTGGTCGAGGACGTGCCGGTGCAGATGATGGCCGCCGCCGGCGCCTTGCGGGATGCCGGCATGCGGGTGACCGAGGCGCCCACGGTCGAGGCCGCGACCACGGCGCTCGCCGACGATCCCGACTTGCGCGTCCTGGTGGCCGACATCGACCTCGGCGGCGAACCGCTCACCGGACTGACCTTGGCCAAGGCCGTCGCCGCCCGCTGGCCGGACGTCTCGGTGCTGATCGTCTCGGGCATCGTCACGCCGGAGCCGGACGCCCTGCCGGCGGCGGCACGATTCCTGCGCAAGCCGTTCGAGCCCGAGAGCCTGGCCGAGGCGGTTCGTGGCCTGGTCGAGGCGCGCAATGCCGGCCGCCTGGCGCCCGACGGCTCGGAGATCGGCTAGCCGGATCGGAGAGCCGGCCGGATCCAGATGCGCCCCGCGCCGGTCTTGCCGAGGCGGAGGCCGGTTCGGCGAAAGAGCGCGCGTTCGGACAACGACCGGGAGCCATCCCCGATTGCAGCGCGATCTCGTTCGCACGGGACAGGGCCGACGCGCTCGGCGAGCACACCGTCACGGCTCCGACCGTGTCGCCACAATGGAAACCCATCGCGGCACGGCCTGGATTACGTCAGCGAAAACCTTGATGTCGTGGTGGCTGGGGGACCTGGATTCGAACCAGGACTAGAGGAGTCAGAGTCCACCGTTCTACCGTTAAACTATCCCCCACCAACCCCTCGGCCGGCAGTGCCTTGCACGGGGTGGAAGACCGGGGCGGGGCCTGATGGGCTCCCTCCGCTCGGGTGCGGACCAGATAGGGGGAAAGGCCGCGCAGGTCAACTGTCCCGGTGCCCATCGTGCGCGCATCGGTGCGGTTCGTGGTTTGCTATGGTCGGAACGGCCGCGGCATCGCCGGGGAGCCGCGCCATCGGAGCGATCGCAAGGCCGTGCCGTACACCCATCGACCGCCGCGCCTCTTCGATACCGTGGAGGGTGGCCGCCTGGTCGCGGCCCGCAACGATCCCGCCTGGCGCCGCTGGGGACCTTATCTGAGCGACCGGCAATGGGGCACGGTGCGGGAGGATTACAGCGCCGACGGCGAGGCCTGGAGCGACCTGCCCCACGACCATGCCCGCTCGCGCGCCTATCGCTGGGGCGAGGACGGGATCGGCGGCTTCGCCGACCGGGACCTCAACTGGTGCCTCTGCCTCGCCCTCTGGAACGGCCGGGACCCGATCCTCAAGGAGCGCCTGTTCGGACTCACCAACACCGAGGGCAACCACGGCGAGGACGTCAAGGAACTCTACTATTATCTCGACGGAATTCCGAGCCACGCCTACATGCGGATGCTGTACAAGTACCCGCAGGCCGCGTTTCCCTACGAGCGGCTGCTGCGCGAGAACGCGCAGGCCGGCCTCGACGCCCCCGAGTTCGAGCTGATCGACACGGGCGTGTTCGACGAGAGCCGCTATTTCGACGTCGCCATCGCCTACGCCAAGGCCGGCCCCGACGACATCCTGATGCGGATCACCGTGGCGAACCGCGGCCCGGAGGCGGCGGACCTCGCGCTGCTGCCGCAGCTCTTCGCGCGCAACACGTGGTCCTGGGGCAGGGACGCGGCGCGGCCCGTTCTGCGCCTGGAGGCCGACGGCACGGTGAGCGCCCGCCACCCGCGCATGCCGCCGATGCGCCTCTTCGCGGAGGGCACGGCGGAGGGTGCGCCCGAATGGCTGTTCTGCGACAACGAGACCAACGGCGCCCGGCTCTACGGGCTGCCGCCCGCCGGCTACCCGAAGGACGCGATCGACCGCTGCGTGGTCGGCGGCGAGGCCGGCGCGGTCAATCCGGACCGGACCGGCACGAAATGCGCCGCCCTGCACCGTCTGCGGCTCGAGGCCGGCGCCGAGGCCACTCTGCGCCTGCGCTTCCGCCCGGAGGAGCAAGGGGACGGCGACCCGTTCACCGCGTTCGACGCGGTCTTCGCGCAGCGCATCGCCGAGGCGGATGCCTTCTACGCGGCCCTGCAGGCCGAGATCCCGGATGCGGATGAGCGTCGCGTGCAACGCCAGGCGCTCGCCGGCCTGCTCTGGTCGAAGCAGCTCTACCACTACGACCTGCGCGAGTGGCTCGAGGGCGATCCCGGCCAGCCGAAGCCTCCGGAGGCGCGCAAGTCCGGCCGCAACGCCGATTGGCGGCACGTGCGCGCCCACGACATCGTCTCGATGCCGGACGCCTGGGAATATCCCTGGTTCGCCTCCTGGGACCTCGCGCTCCAGAGCATCGTGCTGGCGACGATCGACCCGGATTTCGCCAAGGGGCAGGTGCTGCTTCTCCTCGACGAGGCCTATACCCACCCGAATGCGGCGATGCCGGCCTACGAGTGGGGCTTCTCCGACGCCAACCCGCCGCTCCACGCGTTCGCGGCCTGGCGCGTCTTCAGCCTCGACCGGGCGCTCACCGGCGTGCCGGATCACGATTTCCTGCTGCGCGCCTTCAACCGGCTGACCCTCAACTTCACCTGGTGGGTGAACCGCAAGGATGCGGCCGGGCGCAACCTGTTCCAGGGCGGCTTCCTCGGCCTCGACAATATCGGCCTGTTCGATCGCTCGAAGCCCCTTGCCGGCGGCGCGCTCACCCAGTCCGACGCCACCGCCTGGATGGCGATGAATGCGCTGGAGCTGATGCGCATCGCGGTCGAGCTCGCCCTGACCGAGCGCGCCTACGAGGACATGGCCCAGAAGTTCTTCGAGCACTTCCTGCTGATCGCGGACGCGGCCGCCCGCGGCGGCGGCCTCTGGGACGAGAAGGACCAGTTCTTCTACGACGTGATCGAGACCGAGGCCGGCCGGATCCCGATCCGCGCCCGCACCCTCGTCGGGCTGATCCCGATCTGCGCGGTGGCGATCCTGGGCGAGGCCGACACGCGCTGCCTGCCGGGCTTCCAGGCGCGGCTGCGCTTCTTCCTGGAAAGCCGGCCGGACCTCGCTGCGCTGGTCTCCCGCTGGCAGGAGCCGGGGCAGGGGGGCACGCTGCTGCTCTCGCTGCTGCGCGGCCATCGGCTCAAGGCGCTGCTGCGCCGCATGCTCGACGAGGCGGAGTTCCTCTCGCCTCACGGCATCCGCGGGGTCTCGAAGGTCTACGCGGACACCCCCTTCCGCTTCCTCTGGAACGGTGAGGCGCTGACCCTGCCCTACGAGCCGGCCGAATCGCGCACCCGGCTGTTCGGGGGCAACTCGAACTGGCGCGGACCGGTCTGGCTGCCGATCAACTATCTCCTGATCGCGGGCCTGCGCCGCTTCCACCGCTATTACGGGCCGGATTTCAGGGTCGAGGCGCCGACGGGCTCAGGGCAGCTCCTGTCGCTGGATGCGATCGCCGACCTGCTCGCCCGGCGCCTGATCGCGCTCTCGACCCGCGGGCCGGACGGGCGCCGCCCGGTCTACGGGGATAGCCGGCTGGAGCAGGAGGACCCGCATTTCCGCGACCACGTGCTCTCTTACGAGTACTATCACGGCGAGACCGGACGCGGCCTCGGGGCCTCGCACCAGACCGGCTGGTCGGCGCTGGTGGCGCTGCTGATCCAGCAGGTCGCGCTGGGGCCGATCGAGGATCCGCCTCCTTCGGGAGCGGGGCAGGGCGATCCGGCGCAGGATTCGTCAGGGTCCCAAACCCAGTAAAATATTCCTGTCTTATATTAGATATCCGACTGCTTTACAGCTCTGGGGGCCACTGGTAGCATCTTCGTGATCGGGCCATGGCCCGGGCCACGTCCACAAAGCAGTCTCGCGCGGATCGATGTCGGCGTGAAGACGGACAGCAGGCCCGGCACGTCCGAACGCCGACCGCGCGGGAACGCCAACCGCTCGGACCGGCGTATGATCCCGGGGATCGGGCCGCCAGGTCCTGCCCCAGGACGCGAACGATCGCGGCCGAAGCCGCGGCGCCAGGGAGGAAGCGATGGGACTCGACGTACCTCTCCCGGAGAGGCCTCTCCCGGAGGCACCGCTCTTGGAGGTCGACGGCGTCACGCTCCAGTACAAGACGCCCCACCACCTCATCACCGCGACCTACCGGGTCGATTTCTCGGTCCTGCCGGGCGACCGCTTCGTGCTGCTCGGGCCCTCGGGCTGCGGCAAGTCCACCCTGCTCAAGGCGGTGGGCGGCTACATGGCGCCCACCGAGGGCGAGATCCGCCTGAAGGGCCGGCCCGTGACCGGGCCTGGGCCCGACCGGATGATGGTGTTCCAGGAGTTCGACCAGCTCCTGCCCTGGAAGACCGTGAAGCAGAACGTGGTCTTCGCCCTCGAAGCCTCGGGCCGGCTCTCCGGCCGCGAGGCCGAGGCGCGGGCGATGCACTACATCGACAAGGTCAATCTCACCAAGTTCTGCGACAGCTACCCGCACATGCTCTCGGGCGGCATGAAGCAGCGCGTGGCGATCGCCCGCGGCATGGCGATGGAGCCGGACATCCTGCTGATGGACGAGCCCTTCGCGGCCCTCGACGCCCTGACGCGGCGGCGCATGCAGGACGAACTCCTGACGCTCTGGGAGGAGACCCGCTTCACCGTCCTCTTCGTCACCCACTCGATCCCGGAGGCGATCAAGATCGGCTCGCGCATCCTGCTGCTCTCGCCCCATCCCGGCGAGGTGAAGGCGGAATTGAACAGCGCCGGCTCCTCGGAGGAGGCGATGCGGCTGGAGAGCCGAATCCAGCAGATGCTCTTCGCGGAAGAGATCAGGGAGGCGGAGAATGTCTAGAGGTCTGCACCTCATGCCGCGCCCCGCCATGACGCCGGCCCCCCTCCATCGGCCCGAGATCGTCCGCGAGCCTGTCGCAGGCCAGGGGCGCACGGTCGTCGAGAAGCCGCTCTCGACCTTCGAGCTGCTCTACAACCAGGGCTGGCTGAGGAAGCTTCTGATCCTCACGGTGCTGGCGCTGATCTGGGAGGCCTACGGGCGCTACCTCGACAACGACCTGCTCTTCCCGACCTTCACCGCGACCGTGGCGGCCTTCGCCCGCGGCGTGGCGGACGGCACGCTGCCGGCCCGCGCCTGGGGCTCGATCAAGGTGCTCCTCGTCGGCTACGGCCTCGGCGTCGCGCTCGCGACCCTGCTCACCGGGCTCGCCATCGCCTCGCGGATCGGCACCGACTTCCTCGAGACCATGACCTCGATGCTGAACCCGCTGCCGGCCATCGCGCTGCTGCCGCTGGCGCTGATCTGGTTCGGGCTCGGCAACGGCAGCCTGGTCTTCGTCCTCGTCCATTCGGTGACCTGGGCGATCGCGCTCAACACCCATTCGGGCTTCCTGTCGGTGAGCCGCACCCTGAAGATGGTCGGGCAGAATTACGGTCTCTCGGGGCCGGCGCTGATCCGCAAGATCCTGATCCCGGCCGCCTTCCCCTCGATCCTCACCGGCCTGAAGGTCGGCTGGGCCTTCGCCTGGCGCACGCTCATCGCGGCGGAGCTCGTCTTCGGCGTGTCCTCGGGTTCGGGAGGTCTCGGCTGGTTCATCTTCGAGAACAAGAACATGCTCGATATCCCGAACGTGTTCGCCGGCCTCCTCACCGTCATCCTCATCGGCCTCGTCGTGGAGAACCTGATCTTCCAGACGATCGAGCAGCGCACCATCAAGCGCTGGGGCATGCAGGCCTGATCGTTCCAGGGCTCCGCCCTGGACCCGCGAAAGGGGTGATCCTTTCGAAACCCGGGATCAACAGAGGGACGAGGGACATATGAGGGTGCAGGGCAGGACGAGGCGGGGGCTTCTGCGCCTCCTCGGCGCGGCGGCGCTGGTGGCGGCCGGCACGGCGGCGCAGGCCGAGGTGACGACTGTCCGGCTCGCCAAGCAGTTCGGCATCTCCTACCTGCCGCTGACCCTGATGGAGACCGAGCAGCTCCTGGAGAAGCGGGCCAAGGCGCAGGGGCTTGAGCTGAAGACCGAGTGGCTGCGCTTCACCGGCGGCTCGGGCATGAACGACGCCGTGCTCTCCGGCGGCCTCGACTTCGCCTCCGGCGGCGTCGGCCCCTTCCTGACGATCTGGGGCCGCACGCAGGGCAACATCAAGGTCAAGGGGGTGGCGGCCCTCAACGCGATGCCGCTCTGGCTGGTGACGGTCAATCCGGAGGTGAAGTCGATCAAGGACTTCGGCCCGAAGGACAAGATCGCCCTGCCGACCGTGAAGACCTCGATCCAGGCGCTCACCCTGCAGCTGGCGGCGGAGAAGGCGTTCGGGGAGGGCCAGCAGCACAAGCTCGATGCGCTCACCGTCTCGATGGGCCATCCCGACGCGCAGACCGCGATGATGGGCGGACGCTCCGAGATCACCGCGCATTTCGGCTCGCCGCCCTTCCAGGAGCTGGAGCTGAAGGATCCGCGTGCGCGCAAGGTGCTCGACAGCTACGACGTGATGGGCGGCCCCCACACCTTCAACCTGGTCTGGGCCTCGGGCCGGTTCGTGGAGGCCAACCCGAAGGTCACCGCCGCCTTCGTGGCGGCTCTGGAAGACAGCCTCAAGCTGATCCGCGACGACCCGGCCCGCGCCGCCGCCCTCTGGATCAAGGCGGAGGGCGCCAAGATGAGCCAGGAGGAGGCCGAGGCGATCATCCGCGCGCCGCAGAATGAATGGACCACGGCGCCCAAGCGCATGCTCGACTATCTCGCCTACATGAACCGGGTCGGCTTGGTCAACGCTACGGCGACCACCGAGAGCGAGCTGTTCTTCCCCGATCCGGGCAAGGGCGCGGGTCAGGGGACCGGGCGGTAGGTCGCGCCAACGGCGCCGGACCGACGCCGATCGGCGACGCTCGACATCGCGGCTGAGGCACGACGCGCGCCCTCTCTCCGTCGGGAGAAGGGGCGCGCCTCATGACGGCATCGGTGCGCGCGAGGCGTGCCCCGGTGAAGGGCGCTGGGGCCCTAGCTCGGCCGCGCCCCGGTGAAATCGGCGGTGGTCAGCTCCATCAGATCGTTCGGGAAGCTGCCGACGTCGAAGGCGCGGCTCGCCGCCGCCTCGATGGCGGCGCGGTGCCTCAGGAACTCGTCGAGCGGGTCGCTGCCGTCCTCGCCGAAGGTGTCGCGCAGCACCTCGGCGGAGATCTCGCAGGCGATGACGCGCTGTCCGTCCGTCATCGGGAAGCGGATCGCGCCCTCCGTGCCCGCGTCGTAATGCGGTGAGCCGTGGGTGTATCTCTCGAGCGGCATGGCGTCTCTCCCGAGGCGTGTGTGGATGCCCCCTGTTTGGCAAGCATGATCTTTGAGATTTCGGCGGGGTCTTCGATCGGACGTGTGTCAGGCCTCACAATGTGGCCTTCGATGACG